>NZ_JBVIOL010000002.1:0-93582 GCF_055578825.1 Streptomyces sp. NPDC032822
CTGCTCGCCTTCCCGGTCCTGGCCGCGGCACTGTTCGCCCTGGAGGCGGACCGCAAGTTCGGCGCGCACGTCTTCGACTCCGCCAACGGCGGCGCTCTCCTGTGGCAACACCTCTTCTGGTTCTTCGGCCACCCAGAGGTGTACATCATCGCCTTGCCCTTCTTCGGGATCATCTCCGAGGTGATCCCGGTCTTCAGCCGCAAGCCGATGTTCGGCTACATGGGCCTCATCGCGGCGACCATCTCCATCGCGGGCCTGTCCGTGACCGTGTGGGCCCACCACATGTACGTCACCGGCGGCGTCCTACTGCCGTTCTTCTCCTTCATGACGTTCCTCATCGCCGTACCGACCGGCGTGAAGTTCTTCAACTGGATCGGAACCATGTGGAAGGGAAGCCTGAGTTTCGAGACCCCGATGCTCTGGGCCACCGGCTTCCTCATCACGTTCGTGTTCGGTGGTCTGACCGGTGTCATGCTCGCCTCGCCGCCGCTCGACTTCCCGACGTCCGACACCTATTTCGTGGTGGCGCACTTCCACTACGTCGTCTTCGGCACCGTCGTCTTCGCGATGTTCTCCGGCTTCCACTTCTGGTGGCCGAAGATGACCGGCAAGATGCTCGACGAACGCCTCGGGAAAATCACCTTCTGGACACTGTTCATCGGCTTCCACGGCACCTTCCTCGTCCAGCACTGGCTGGGCGTGAACGGAATGCAGCGCCGGATTCCGGACTATCTGGCGGTGGAGGGTCTGACGACGCTCAACTCCCTGTCGAGCGTCTTCTCCTTCCTTCTCGGGCTGTCGCTCCTCCCCTTCTTCTACAACGTGTGGAAGACGGCCAAGTACGGCACGCCGGTCACCGACGACGACCCGTGGGGCTACGGCCGCTCGCTGGAGTGGGCCACGTCCTGCCCGCCGCCCCGGCACAACTTCACGGCACTGCCCCGGATCCGCAGCGAGTCCCCCGCCTACGACCTGCACCACACCCCCTCGCGGGAGAGGGAGTTGACGGCACGGTGAGCGTCGAGGACACGCGGAGGGCGCGGGGAATCCGGGACTTCCTGGGCGATGTCGAGGGACATCTCCTGCTGGCCGCCACCCGCGAGGAGAGCCGCAGCGCCGCCGCACGGTTCGGTGCGCCCCTGCACTGGCTGACCGACGCCCAACGGGCCGAGGTGGAGAGCCGGTTCGAGGCCGAGTACCTCGTTCTCGCCCACCTCTCCTGGCAGCGCACGGCAGCGCGGGCCCGGGAGTTGCGGGGCGAGTACGAGGACACGTACCGACGTCTGCGGCGCCGCCTGCTGGCCTGTTGCCTGCTGGGCGGCGCCGCGATGTCGACGGTCCTGCTGCTGGTGTGTCTCGCCTAGCGAGGCGTCACGTCACCGTCCACGTCCGGTTGCCGCCGCCGTTGCAGGACCGCAGCACGGGCAGCGACCCGTTGGCCGTGCCGTTGCTGTTCGCGTCCGGGGGGAGACCGGCGTCGACATCGGTCAGGGTGCCGCCGGCGTTCGCGTGGGCCGATATTTCGCACGTAGGTCGGCGTGAAGTCGCCGCTGTGCACGGGTCGTTCGCCCGCGGTGACGTGCCGGGCCGCCATACTGACCGTCGTGCGCGTAGCGATCATGACGGCGGGATCCCGGGGTGACGTGGCCCCCTACACCGGCCTGGGGCACGGCCTCGCCCGGGCCGGACACGAGGTCACCCTGGTCACCCACGCCCGCTTCGAGCCGCTGGCGGCCCGGGCGGGGCTCTCGTTCCATCCGCTGCCGGTGGACCCGCGGGCCGAGCTGGAGTCCTCGCGCGGGCGGGGACTGCACCGCAGCACGACCGGCGTGGGCAAGCTGGTGCGGGTGGCGGCGATGGCACGGGCGGTCGCCGGGCGGATGACGGACGACCTGGTCACGGCGGCCCGCACCAGCGACGCACTGCTCCTCGCCGCCTCCGTCGGCCCGCTGGGTCACGCCATCGCGGAGGGACTGGACCTGCCGAGCCTCGGTGTCCACCTCCAACCCCTCTCCCCCACAAGGGAGTTCGCCCCACCGATGCTGGGCGTCGGTTCCTGGGGACCGGTCGGCAACCGGCTGGCCGGCAGGGGCGTGAGCCTGGCCGTCGAGCAGGTCTACGCCGGTGCCGTACCCCCGCTGCGGGCCCGGCTTGGACTGCCCCGCGCCCGCACGACCGCGGGCCTGCGAGCCCGGGAGCGGCAGGGCTGGCCGGTGCTGCACGGTTTCAGCCCGCTGGTGGTCGCCCGGCCGCGCGACTGGCGGACGGGACTGGACGTGGCGGGCTACTGGTGGCCCTACGACACGACGGACCGGCTTCCGGCCCGGCTGGAGGAGTTCCTCGCCGCCGGGACGCCGCCGGTCTTCGTCGGGCTGGGCAGTGCGACCGTGCCCGATCCCGGGCGGGTGGGTGCCGTGATCGTGCGGGCGCTGCGGGCGGCCGGGCTGCGCGGGGTGATCCAGCGGGGCTGGGCCGGTCTGGAGGCCTCCGGGGAGGACATGCTGACCGTCGGCGAGGTCCCGCACTCCCTGCTCTTCCCCCGCATGGCGGCGGTCGTCCACCACGCGGGCGCCGGCACCACGGCGGCCGGGCTGCGGGCGGGCGTACCCGCCGTGCCGGTGCCTGTCCAGTTCGACGAGGGGTTCTGGGCGGCACGCCTGGTCGGCCTGGGGGTCGCCCCGTGCGCGCTGCCCCTGCGCCGGCTGAGCGGCGACGCGCTGGCCGCGGCGCTGGTACGGGCCACCGGTGATCCCGGGCATGCGGAGCGGGCGCGGGCGCTGGGGGCGCGGATCCGGAGCGAGGACGGGATCGCACCGGTGCTCGACGCGGTGGAACGGCTGCGTCACTAGACGCGCTCGGACACCTCGCGCGCGTCACACCCCGGCCGTCGGACCTCCCGTGTGCCACCTCTGCGGCGTCACACCCCGGGCGACCACCCCGGAGGCCGCATGATCCCCAGCAGCTGCCGGACCAGTTCGTCGACCACCTCGTCCAGCGTGGCCTCCACCCACCCCGCGTTCCAGTCGTGCAGCAGACCGTTGACGCTGCCGATGAAGGCCGTCGCGGCGAGCCGGTAGTCGTCGCGCGGGGCGGCCTCGCCGCGCGCCACGGACGTCCCCGCCTCGGCGCACACGAGGTCGACCCAGCGGGCGCGGCGGACCAGGCGCTGCTCCTCCAGACGCGGGCTGACGCCGATGATCTCGACGAAGGTGATGCGGACGCGCCGCGGATCGGTGGTGACGTTGGCGGCGTAGGCGCGGAAGATCGCGGCGGCCCGTTCGGCGAGCGGCAGGTGGCGCGAGTCGGCCACCGCCGCGAGCACGGCCTCCTCGGCCCAGTCGTTGACCTGGAGGTGCAGGGCGGCGAGGACGTCCTCCAGGGTGCGGAACTCCTCGTAGAACTGGCGGGTGGAGAGCCCGGCGGTCTCGCTGAGCGCGGCGACGGTGGTGGCGCGGTATCCGGGGACGTCGCCGAAGAGCTGAAGTGCGGCGTTCAGGAGGCGGCGGCGGCGGTCGGCCTGCCGTTCCTCGGCCGACTTGCCGCCGTAGCGGCCGGTCGGCGCCTTGAGCCTGCCCGTCACCCTGCCTCCCTCTCCTCGCCCCGTGTCACACGTCCGATCATCCGCCTGACGACCGATTTTGTCGTGTACGCAGCCCTGTGGAGAAGGACACTTCGTCTTACTCGGCAGTAAGTTGACAGGACGAAGCCGATGCCCCTCGCATGGAGCGGGGCACCGGCTTCGGCCGTGTGGTCGCGCGCGGCTCAGTCGACGTTCTGCGCCGCCCAGGCCGACAGCTCGGCGCGGGCCGCGTTCAGCAGGGTCGACGAGGGGGCCGTCGCCCCGTTGGTCACCAGCGCGTAGTGCAGGACGCCGTTGTCGGGTGCGGTGAGCAGGAGGCGGCGGCTTCCGGTGCCGCCCGGTTCGGGGGCCGCCGCGATCGGGGTCGTCCTGGTGTACGCCGGCGGGGCGTAGGACGTGCCCAGGTCGGAGACGACCGTGGTGGTGGCGGTCGGGAAGGACGCCGGGAGGTGGAGTTCGGTGGGCGCGGCCGAGCCGTCGGAGCGCCATGCCAGCAGACCGTACTGTCCCGAACCCACCAGCCGGGAGACGTTCGGGAGGGAGCTCGGGACGGGGTTCCAGGTCAGGGTCGTGGAGCCGTCGCGGGAGCGGTCCTCGTAGGTGAAGGCGACGGTCGAGCCGGCGGTGGCGCTCGGGTAGACGCGGTCCAGGAGCCGGGCGTCCTGGCGCAGTACGGCCGTTCCCGCGTCGTTGAGGCCCACGGCGGAGAGGTCCTCGTCGTTCCAGGCGTCACCGGTGGTGAGCACCTTGTCGGGGTTGTCGTTCATCAGCTCGTGGTGTCGTCCGTTGTAGATGTCCCACTGCCACTGCGAACCGGACAGGACCGGACCGGAGGCACTCGGGTTCGACCACCAACTCGCGCCCGGGACACGGGAGTCGAGGGCCTGGTACATGGCCTTGAGGACGGTCGGCGCCTTGTCGGAGACGTTGCCGGCCAGGGGGTGGCCGAACTCGCTGACGATCGCCGCCGTGTGGGTGGCCGCGGCCCGGTCACGGACGGTTTTGAAGTCGCCCGCGTACTGGCCGTCGGCCGCCTTGCCCCACATGAAGATGCCGGAGATGGCCTTCTGGTCGTAGAAGTGGGTGTTGAAGACGTAGTCCGGGCCCAGGGTGCCGGCGTCGAGGAGCCCGCCCTCCTGCTTCTGGAAGTCGAGGTTGGCGTTCCAGAACAGGTTCGGCTCGACGAAGGCGGGCTTGTCCTGCCAGCCCGCCGTGTCCATCCGGGCACGGAACTTGACGTAGAACGGCCACAGGACGTCCTTCTCCCAGGCCCTGCTGGTCTGCCCCGCGTCGTAGCTGCCCGCGTGCGGTTCGTTGTACGGGTCGAAGCCGGCGACACCCGTGAACTGGGCGGTGGTGAGGTTCTGCCGCAGATACGTCATCGTCTTCTGGGCGGTGGTGAGGAACGCGTCCTGGATGCCGTAGGCGTTGTGCCAGAAGTCGTACGACGCCTCCGTCACGGCCGCGTTCGAGGTGATGTTCTGGCCCCAGAAGGGGCAGATCCCGCAGTACTCGTCGGGATAGTCACCGAGGTCGACGGCCCACTTCGGCGCCCCGTCGCCGGTGTACCAGCTGTCGGAGTCGAAGAGCCAGCGGGAGTAGAGGTCCTGGTGGAAGTCGGGGTACACGCGGATGCCGGCGTCGAGGAACGCCCCCATCTGCGCGGTGGCGGCGGCCAGGTAGGAGGTGCTGACCTGGCCGCGCACGGGTTCCGCGTAGGCCCAGGAGAGCAGGAAGCGGACCGTGTTGCCGCCACCGAGGGTACGCAGCGCGGCGGCGGACTTCCTCGCGTCGGCGACGGAGGCGAACGGCAGGCCGTTGTTCTCCTTGAGCTTGGTCTCGCCGGAGACGTTGTAGCCGCGGAGGACCACCTCGCGGCCCTGGCCGTCGGTGAAGCGGCCGTCCTGGACGGTGAGGGGGGTGTCGTCGAACCAGAGGGAGTCGGGCAGGGCTTCGGCGGTGGCGGGTCGCAGACCCGTCGCCGTCAACAGTCCGGAGAGGACAACCAGAACAACGAGCAGACGCGCACGCATATTCGGCATGTCCATTACAGTCCGGTGATTTCGGGACAACGTCAACACCTGGTGACTGTTGAGTAAGTTTCTACTTTGGCGGGTGGGACCTCACCCGCCCACCCTGCGCGTCGTGTTCAGCAGGTACTCCTTGCGGTTCAGCGGGTTGTTGTCGGTGCGTGACCTGCGCGGAACCGTGCCGTGGGTGACGGGCGCGTAGTGGTCGAAGGCGCTCTCCCACTCCCCCTCACCACGGGTCAGTCCCGGCAGCCGCTGCTCCAGCTCGTGCACCCGGTCCGCCGGAACGGCCCCTTCCAGCACGCAGATCGCGCCATGCGTCTCGGTGGTCCGCGGTACGGCCCGCAGGGCGGCGAGCACCGGCAGCAGGGCGCCGAGGGTGTCCGCCGGGGCCTCGACGCGGAACCGGTGCATCGGCTCGTGGACCCGGGTGTCCGCCCGCCGGAGCGCCTCGACGAGGACCAGCGGGGTCAGCCCGCGGAAGTCGGCGCCGGTGCTGGACATGCTCTTGTCGAAGCCCTGGTGGGCGTGGCTCTGCCGGGGCCAGTAGCCGCAGTGCGTCAGGGTGACCGTGCAGTCGGTGACCTGCCAGCCGTTCAGGCCCTGTCCGAGGGTCTCGCGCACGGTGTCCTCGATGGCCTTGAAGAAGGCGTACGGCATGGAGCCGAGCTCCACCTCCAGCCGGAACCCGATGCCCGTGCCCGGCGGCGCCGGATCGACACGCAGGCCGACGGTCGCCAGGAAGGGGTTGGCGTCCTTCTTGATGAACTCGCGCGCCGCGCCCGTGCCCGCCGGGCGTTCGACGCACAGGGGCGTGGTCTCGCGGAAGGTGACGTCGAGCCCGAACTCCTCGGCCAGGGTGGCCTGGACGACCTCCTTCTGCACCTCGCCGTACAGGGACACCGAGGTCTCCCGCCGGACCTCGTCGTGTCGCAGGCCGATCAGCGGGTCCTGCTCGGCGAGCCGGGTGAGCGCGAGGTGCAGGGCCCGGCCCTCGGTGTCCGGCCCGGGGACGACGACGGTCTCCAGGGTGGGCGGGGCGAAGAAGTGGCCGTGGGCCGAGCGGGGTTCGCCCAGGGCGTCGCCGATCCTGACGTCGGTGAGCCCCCACAGCCTGGCGATCCGGCCCGCGGGTACGGTGTCCCGGCGGTCGTCGGAGCCGTCGTCGAAGACGCTGATCGCGGTGATCCTGCCGTCCTCGCGGAGGTCGGGGAAGGGAATCCGGTCGCGGGTGCGCAGGGTTCCGGAGAACATCCGCGCGTAGGCGATCTTCTCCCCCGCCGGCCCCCGTTCCACCTTGAAGACGGTGCCGAAGAGCGGTCCGTCGGGGTCGCCGTCCGCGGCGGGCAGCAACTCCCTGATGCCCTCGGTCAGTTCGTCGATGCCGGCGCCCGTGACGGCGGAGCCGAAGTAGACGGGGTGCACCAGGCACCGCCGGGTCGCGTCGGCGAGGGCCGCGCGCAGCCCGGCGTCGGACAGTGTGCCCTCGACGTAGGCGGACAGCAGGTCGTCGTCCCGCGCGGCGAGGATGTCCAGCGCGGCCGGGCCCAGGCCGGGCACGAAGCGGGCGTCCCGGGTGCCGAGTCCGGCGGTGGTGCCCATCGGGACCGCGGCGGGCGTGAGCCGTTCGGAGACCGCCCGCAGCACGGCCTCGTGGCGCGCGCCGCGCCGGTCGATCTTGTTGACGAAGAGGAGCGTGGGGATGCGCAGGCGTCGCAGGGTCCGCAGCAGCACGCGGGTCTGCGCCTGGACGCCCTCGACGGCCGAGACGACGAGCACCGCGCCGTCGAGGACACCGAGGACCCGCTCCACCTCGGCGATGAAATCGGGGTGGCCGGGGGTGTCGATGAGGTTGACGGTCACGTCGTCGACCGCGAAGGAGACGACGGCGGACTTGATGGTGATGCCGCGCCGGCGCTCCAGCGCGAGGGTGTCGGTCTGTGTGTTCCCGTCGTCGACGCGGCCGATCTCGTCGATCACTCCGACCGAGTGCAACAGCCGCTCGGTCAGGCTGGTCTTACCGGCGTCGACATGGGCGAGGATGCCGAGATTGAGCGAGTGCACGAAGCGTCATGTCCTTCGAAGAGGGAGTCGTTCCTTCCGGGGCGGACATGAACGGTGCGCGCATTGCTGCTCCTGGATCGTGCGGCGACAAGGTCATGTGAAGTCCAGCAGAGCCGGGGCCTCCTCGGCAACGGATTAACGCTCAGCCCATGTCGTCCGGCCCCTCGCCCCCGCTGCGCCGCGGTCCTGGAGCGACGCCCCTCACGTCCCGTGATCCTGGGAGGGCACATGACCCGTATCTGGGTGAGGGTGGACGGCACGACGTACCAGGACGGGGTGGAGCCCCGCGGGCGGCGGCGAGCCCGCGCGGCTGCGGCGCCGGGGGCGGACCGTGCTGCCCCGCCGGGTCGTGCTGCTCGTCGACGTCAGCGGCTCGACGGTGCCGTACGCGGACGCGTGGCTGCGGTTCGCGCACGCGGCGGCGCGGGGCACCCGGACGGAGGTGCGCACCATCGGCTCCCGGGTGACCCGGGAGCTGTCGCACCGCGATCCCGACCTGGCGACGGCCGCGGTCGCGGCGGCCGTGCCCGACCGGCGCGGCGGCATCCGGCTCGGCGCACTGCTGCGGGAGTTCCTAGACCGGTGGGGACAAGCGGGGCATGGCACGCGGCGCGGTCGTCGTGCTGCTCTCGGACGGCTGGGAGCGTGGCGATCCGCAGCCGCTCACGGACCGGATGCGACGCTTGCACCGGCCGGCGCACCGGGTGATCCGGGGCGATCCGCGCAAGGCACGGCCCGGCTACGCGCCCCCCGGCGGCCGGGACGGCGGCGCTGCCGGGCGTGGACGCCTTCGTCGAGGGGCACAGCCTGGCCGCGCCGGAGCGTCCGGCGGCGGCGGTGAGAGGAGCCGACGATGCGTGAGATCCTCCCGGCACTGAACGACTGGTACGCGTCCCGCGCGCCCTTCGGCCTGGCCACGGTGGTGGCGGTCAGCCACAGTACGCCGCGCGATCCCGGGGCGGCGATGGCCGTCGGACCCGGCGGTGAGGTCGTGGGCAGTGTGTCCGGCGGCTGTGTCGAGGGCGCGGTCTTCGAGCTCGCCCAGGAGGTGGTGGCGAGCGGGGAGGCCCGGCTGGAGACCTTCGGGTACAGCGACGCGGACGCCTTCGCGGTGGGGCTCACCTGCGGCGGCGAGATCACCCTGCTGGTCCGGCCCGTCACCCCGGAGTCGGACCCCTCCTTCGGCGCGGTGGCCGAGTCGGTCGCCGCCGGCCGCCCGGTGACCGTGGCCACGGTCACCGACGGGCCCGCGCCGCGTGGAGCGGCCCTCGCGGTGTGGCCGGACCGGGTCGCCGGCACCCTCGGCACGGAGGGTCTGGACGTGGCGGTCACGGCCGACGCGCGCGGCGAACTCGGCCTGGGCGCCACGGGCCTGAGGCACTACGGCCCGCGCGGCGAACGCCGGGAGGACGCCGTCACCGTCTTCCTGCACTCCTTCGCGCCGCCGCCGCGCATGCTGGTCTTCGGCGCGATCGACTACGCGGCGGCGGTCGCCCGTATCGGTGACTTCCTCGGCTACCGGGTCACGGTGTGCGACGCCCGTCCGGTGTTCGCCACACCCCAGCGCTTCCCGGCGGGCGTCGAGGTGGTCGTGGAGTGGCCGCACCGCTATCTCCGGGGCACCGACACCGACGACCGCACGGTGATCTGCGTCCTCACCCACGACCCCAAGTTCGACGTGCCGCTGCTGGAGGAGGCACTGCGCCGGCCGGCCGCGTACATCGGGGCGATGGGCAGCCGCCGTACCCACGACGACCGGGCGAAACGCCTGGCCGACGCCGGACTCGGCGAGCGCGAGCGGTCCCGGCTGCGCTCCCCGGTGGGGCTCGACCTCGGCGCCCGGACACCCGAGGAGGTGGCCGTGTCCGTCGCCGCGGAGATCGTCGCGCTGCGCTGGGGCGGCAGCGGCGGCCCGCTGACCGCGACGGCCGGAGCGATCCATCCGAGCGGTTCCCAGCCCCGGAGAGGCCGGTGACGGCCTCACCGTCCAGGCCGGGCTGCCTCACCGGGGTGAGGAGCGGATGCGCCCGCTGGGGGAGCCCGGTGGCGGGCGGACGGCGTATCCGGGCGATGGTCGCGGGCCCGCCGGCCGGCTCCGCGGGGCGACCGTCCGGGCACCGGGCGAACCGACGGTGCGGGGCCGACCCGCGGGGGCAGACGTCGCACGACGGACGAGGGCACGCGTGTCCTCGTCGGCACCTCCCACCCGGAAGGAGGTCCGTGACAGCGCACACCCACGGCGCCCGGACCGCTTCCCACGCACAGGGCGGCCCGGGCCTACCGCGGGGGCAGTCGGTGCAGCGTCACGTCCAGGAGGCGGCCGTCGGTCACCGACGCGGTCAGGTAGGTGCAGTGGGGCTGGCGGCGGCGGTCGGTCGGCGAGCCGGGGTTGAGCAGCCGTAGACCGGTGGCCGCGGTGGTGTCCCAGGGGATGTGGCTGTGCCCGAAGACCAGCACGTCGGTGTCGGGGAATCGGGCGGCACAGCGGGCCTCGCGGCCCTGTGCGGTGCCCGTCTCGTGGACCACGGCGAACCGCAGACCGTCGAGTTCGGCGTACGCCACCTCGGGCAGCCGGGCCCGCAACCGTGGTCCGTCGTTGTTGCCGTACACGGCGACCAGTCTGGTGCTGCGGCTCTCCAACAGGTCGAGGGTGGCCGGGTCGACCCAGTCCCCGGCATGGAACACGACGTCGGCGCGCGGGAGTTCGGCGAGCAGCGGCGCGGGGAGTTCCTTGGCGCGCCGCGGGAGGTGGGTGTCGGACATCAGCAGGAGGCGCACGGCGTCAGATTACCCGCGCGGCACGGGTACACGGCCTGCGGGCCCAGCCCCGTCTGCGGGACACACCGGGTCCTTCGCCGGAGGGCCGACGACGGACAATGGGCCCAATGGGGTTAGCATCTGCCCACGCGTATCAGCGACATCACCCACGGCAAGCGACCTGAGGGGGCCCGGAGCCCGATGCCGGTGAAGGTCAGTGTCATCGTTCCCGTCTACAACCCGGGGACCTATATCGAGGACTGCATTTCCTCGTTGCTGAGGCAGTCGCTGCCTCCCGACGAGTACGAAGTGATCTTCGTCGACGACGGTTCCACCGACGGCGCACCCGCCCGCCTGGACGAGGTGGCCGCCGACGACCCCCGGGTGACGGTCGTCCACCAGGAGAACTCCGGTTGGTCGGGCAAGCCCCGCAACGTGGGGATCGCCGCCGCCAAGGGCGAGTACGTCATGTTCGTCGACAACGACGACTACCTCGGCGACGAGGCCCTTGAGCGGATGTACGACTACGGGGTGGCCAACGGCGCCGACGTCGTCATCGGCAAGATGGCCGGCAAGGGGCGGCCTGTGCCGGTGGAACTGTTCCGCCGCAACCATCCGCGCGCCACCGTCGAGAACGCCCCGTTGATCGACAGTCTCACCCCGCACAAGATGTTCCGCCGGAAGTTCCTCGACGACATCGGGCTGAGATTCCCGGAGGGCCGTCGGCGGCTTGAGGACCATGTCTTCGTCACCGAGGCGTTCCTGCGCGCGGACAACGTGTCCGTGCTCAGCGACTACGTCTGCTACTACCACGTCAAGCGTGACGACGCATCCAACGCGGGTTTCCAGCGCTTCGAGCCCGGTGGCTACTTCAAGAACCTCCGCGAGGCCCTGGACGTCGTCGAGGAGTACACCGAGCCGGGACCACTGCGCGACCGGCTGATGCGGCGTTGGCTGCGCAACGAGATGGTCGAGCGCATGCGCGGCCGACGGTTGCTGGCCCTGCCCGCGGACTATCGCAGGGAGTTGTTCGACGAGATCCACGGGGTCGTCGTCGAGCGCTTCGGGCCCGGGGTCGCCGCCGGGCTCCCGCCGACCCAGCAGATCGTCGCCGCGCTGATCGCCGCCGACCGGTTCGACGACGTGGTCGCGTTCGCCGAGTGGGAGTCCTCCGTCACCCTCACCGCCAAGCCCGAAGGGGTGCGGTGGGAGAAGGGGGCGCTGCGGATCGACCTCGTCACCGAGTACGCCGTCGGCGGTGTGCCGATGACGTTCCCGGCCGGTGCGGCGGGCAGCGCGCCCTCGGACGCCCCGGAGGATGTCGCCGAGGCGGTCGCCCGGGTGGCGGCCGACAGCGTCACCCGGTTCGGGTCGGCCACGGCGGACCTGCTGCTGCGGGAACGCGCCACCGCCGCGCAGTACTTCCAGCCGGTGGAGGTCACCCGGGAGATCGTCCCGGACGAGGCGGGCGGGCCGGTCCGTCTGGTGCTGCGTGCCTCGGCCCTCGTCGACCCCGCCACCGCGGCCGACGGTGCCCCGGTGAACGGCGGGCTGTGGGACTTCTTCGTCCGGGTCAGGCTGGGCGGCTGGACCAAGGAGTGCCGGCTGGGCCCGATCCGTCCGGTCCCCCGCAAGGACCGGACGGCCACGTCCGGGGGTGTGGCGGCCGGCCGTGTGGTGCTGCCCTACTGGACCGACCCGCACGCGAATCTCGCCCTGGACGTGGACCGCGCCACGCAGCGTCTGGGCCTTGGCACGCTCACCCCGCAGGACGTCACCGTCACCGGCGACCGGCTGCGCGCACCGCTGCCGCTGCACGTCCCGGGCGACACCGAGGTGCTGCTGCGGCTCACCGGCAGGACCGGGCGGGAGGTCCGCGGCACGCTGTCGCCGGCGCCGGACGGCTCCGGGGCACTGCTGGCGGCCGAACTGCCCGTCGCCGACCTCGCGGGCGCGACCTGGCAGGTGGCGCTGAGCCCGGCTCCCGAGGCCGACACACCGCGTTTCCTCCTGCTGCCGCTGGCGCTGCGCGTCGGGGCGGCGGGCGTGGAGGTGGTGCGCCCGGTGCGCCCGATCCGCCCGCCCGGGCCGGGTGGCGTACAGCGGCTGGTGCGCCGGACCCGGCGGGTACTCGGACGGATCCGGCGCAGGGCCGCGTCCCGGATCAGGACTTGGAGGGCTTGAGAGCGTGCGATCACTGGGGATCGAGGGTGCCTGGGTGCTGGAGCCCAAGGTCTTCCCTGACGAGCGGGGCACCTTCCACGAGTGGTTCCGTGGGGAGGAGTTCCGTGCGGCCACCGGCTACGACCTGTCGCTGGCGCAGGCCAACTGTTCGGTCTCGCGGCGGGGCGTCCTGCGCGGCGTGCACTTCTCCGACGTGCCGCCCGGCCAGGCCAAGTACGTCAGTTGTGTGCGGGGCGCCGTCCTCGACGTGGTGGTCGACCTGCGGGTCGGCTCGCCCGCCTTCGGGCAGTGGGAGGCCGTCCGGCTCGACGAGGAGAACCGGCACGCCGTGTTCCTCGCCGAGGGGCTCGGGCACGCCTTCATGGCGCTGACCGACGACGCGACCGTGGTGTACCTGTGCTCGACCGGCTACGCGCCGAACCGCGAGCACGGGGTGAACCCGTTGGACCCCGCGCTGGGGCTTCCCTGGCCCGAGGGGATCGAGCCGGTGGTGTCGCCGAAGGACGCCGAGGCGCCGTCGCTGGCCGAGGCGGAGCGGTCCGGGCTGCTGCCGTCGTACGCGACCTGCTCGGCGTACTACGAGCGGCTGCGGGCCGGGCGGTCCGACGGCTGAGGGACGAACGGTGAGCGGCCCCCGGCCGTCCACCGCCCGTAACAGGGCGGTGGACGGCCGGGGGCCGCTTCCTTGCGCGGGTCGGCTCAGTGACTGGAGGAGTACGGCTCCAGGGCCTTGCGCAGCGGGTCCAGGCCGCGGGAGCGGCGGACACCGAGGTTGCGGGCCTTGGTCAGCGAGCCCCAGAAGGAGGCTTCCAGCAGGTCCTTGGCGGGGACCGCGCGGACTCGTTCCAGGATCGCCTCGGGCACCTTCTGCGGGTCCGGGACGTCGAACTCGGCCATGATCTCGTCGTACTTGTCGTGCAGGACCGTGTTGTCCGGGTCGGCGCCGAAGACGATGAGCTGGCCGGTGGGCTTCGTGTCGACGTGGACGGTGACCAGGTCGGGGCGGTAGCGGTTGAGGATCTCCGCGACCTTGTAGACGTCGCCGGTCCAGGCGTCGGTGTGGCGGTCGCGGGCGGCCTCGTCGATGTTGCGGGGCAGCATGTCGTCGAGGACGATCACGCTCGACCAGTCGGAGTGCTTCTCCACGTTCATGAAGTCGCGCAGCGCGTACTCGAACAGGTGCATGCCGTCGATGAACGACAGGTCGAGGGTGGTGCGCCGCCAGTAGCCGATCGGGCTGCGGCCCCGGCGCAGGTTGCGCACCGGGTGGCGACCGCCCTTGAGGTGGCCGAGCGGGTTGTCCCGGGCGAAGAAGTCGTCACTGGTGGCCTTCACCAGATGGACGTCGCACCGGATCTCGGTGACCACCTTGAACGCGGGGTCGATCGCGATGCTGGGGACGCGCGACAAGGTGAGACTGCGACCGTCGTTGACCCCGATTTCGAGGTAGTTGCGGTTGGCGCAGACCTTGTGCAGGTCCCGCAGGAACTCATGGCGTTTCACGCAGGGGACTCCTTGCGGATCCGAGGAAGGGCTTCATTCAGGGCGGAACGCCACTCACGCAGCGGCGGCAGGCCCAGCGACTGCCAGCGGCCGTGCGCGAGAGCGCTGTAGGCGGGACGGGGTGCGGGCCTGGCGAAGGCCTCGCTGCCGACGGGGCGCACCCGGTCGGGGTCGGCGTCGAGGAGCCGGAACACCTCGCGTGCCAGGTCGTACCAGCTGGCCTCGCCGGAGGCGGTGGCGTGCAGGACTCCGCTCGCGTCGTCGCCGACGCGCGGGCCGAGGTCGGCGATGCGGGCGGCGACGTCCGCGCTCCAGGTGGGCTGGCCGCGCTGGTCGTCCACGACGTCGACGGTGTCGCGGCGGGCTTCCAGTTCGGTCATCGTCCGGACGAAGCTGCGGCCGTGCGCGCCGTACAGCCAGGCGGTGCGCAGAACGACGCTCGCGCCGGGGAGTTCACGCAGGACGGCCTGTTCACCGGCGAGCTTGGTACGGCCGTACGCGGTGCGCGGGGCCGGCGGATGGTCCTCGGGGTACGGCGTGGTGCGGGCGGCGCCGTCGAAGACGTAGTCGGTGGAGACGTGGACGAGCCGCGTGCCGTGTCGCGCCGCGGCGCGGGCGAGCAGGCGCGGGCCCTCGCCGTTGATCAGCAGCGCCCGCTCCTCGTCGGTCTCGGCGTCGTCGACGGCGGTGTGGGCGGCGCAGTTGACGAGGATCTCGGGCCGGTGCTCGCCGAGGACCCGTTCCACGTCCTCGGCATCGGTGATGTCCAGGGCGGCCCGGTCCAGGCCCGTCACCTGCTCGCCCCGGCCGCGGAGTTCGTCGACCATGTCGTGGCCGAGCATGCCGCCCGCGCCGGTGACCAGCCACCTCATGACAGCCCCTGCGCACGCCGCTTGAGAGGCTCCCACCAGGCGCGGTTGTCGCGGTACCAGGCGACGGTGTCCGCGAGACCGGAGGTGAAGTCGTGCCGAGGGCGGTAGCCGAGTTCGGTGCGGGCCTTGGAGCAGTCCACGGAGTACCGCAGGTCGTGGCCCTTGCGGTCGGTGACGCGGTCGACGCGGTCCCAGTCGGCGCCGCAGGCGTCGAGGAGCAGGCCGGTCAGTTCCCGGTTGCTGATTTCGGTGCCGCCGCCGATGTTGTAGATCTCGCCGGGGCGGCCCTTGGTGCGCACGAGTTCGACGCCCTGGCAGTGGTCCTCGACGTGCAGCCAGTCTCGGACGTTGAGTCCCTCGCCGTACAGCGGGACCCTCCCGCCGTCGAGGAGGTTGGTGACGAAGAGCGGGATGACCTTCTCGGGGAACTGGTGGGGGCCGTAGTTGTTGGAGCAGCGGGTGACGCGGACGTCCAGGCCGTGGGTGTGGTGGTAGGCCAGGGCGAACAGGTCGGAGGACGCCTTGGAGGCGGAGTAGGGCGAACTCGGCCGCAGCGGATGGTCCTCCGGCCAGGAGCCCTCGTCGATGGAGCCGTAGACCTCGTCGGTGGAGATGTGCACGAAGGGGCCCACGCCGTGCCGCAGCGCCGCGTCGAGCAGGGTCTGGGTGCCGACGACGTTGGTGAGGACGAAGTCGTCGGCGCCGGCGATCGAGCGGTCGACGTGCGACTCCGCGGCGAAGTGCACGACCTGGTCGGCCTCGGCCATCAGCTTGTCGACGAGTTCCGCGTCGCGGATGTCGCCCTGCACGAACTCCAGGCGCGGATGGTCGAGTTCGAGGTTGTCGAGGGTGCCCGCGTAGGTGAGTTTGTCGAGCACGGTGATCCGGGGCGCGTCGGGCGCCTCGTCCGCGAGCAGCGTGCGGACGTAGGTCGAGCCGATGAACCCGGCGGCGCCGGTGACGAGGAGGTTCATGTGTGGATCTGCACCTTGCTGTGGTCTCCGAGGACGAGGCGGTGGGCACTGGGCACGTTGGGTGCCGGGGTCACCTCGACGTGGCGGCCGATGAGTGAGGACTCGATCCGGCCCACTCCGTGGATCGAGGAGTCGCGCAGCACGATGGAGAACTCCACCTCGCTGTCGGTGATCCGGCAGTTCTCCGCGATGGAGGTGAAGGGACCGACGTAGGAGTCGCGGACCAGGGTTCCGGCGCCGATGATGACCGGGCCCACCACGCGCGAGCCCTCCACTCGTGCGCCTTCCTCCACGATGACGCGTCCCACGGTCTCGGACGCCTCGTCGACCTCGCCGTCGATACGGCGGTCCATGGTCTCCAGCACCCTGCGGTTGACCTCCAGCATGTCCGTGACGTTCCCGGTGTCCTTCCAGTAGCCCTGGATGACCGTGGAGCGTACGTCGGCGTGGACGTCGATGAGGTGCTGGATGGCGTGGGTGATCTCCAACTCGCCGCGCCAGGACGGCTCGATGGCGCGCACCGCGTCGTGGATCGCGGAGGTGAAGAGGTACACCCCGACCAACGCGAGGTCGCTCTTGGGATGTTCCGGCTTCTCCTCCAGGCTGATCACATGGCCCTGCGGGTCGAGTTCGGCGACGCCGAAGGACCGTGGGTCGGGAACGCTGGTGAGCAGGATCTGGGCGTCCGGCCGGTGGCTGCGGAACTCGTCGACGAGGCCGGTGATGCCGCCGACGATGAAATTGTCGCCCAGGTACATCACGAAGTCGTCGTCGCCCAGGTAGTCCTGGGCGATCAGCACGGCATGGGCGAGTCCGAGGGGGCGTTCCTGGGGGATGTAAGTGATCTCCAGGCCGAACTTGGAGCCGTCACCGACGGCTTCCTGGATCTCGGCGGCGGTGTCACCGACGATCACTCCGACGTCGGTGATGCCGGCTGCGGCGATCGACTCCAGGCCGTAGAACAGGACAGCTTTGTTGGCGACGGGCACCAGCTGTTTGGCCGAGGTGTGCGTGATCGGCCTCAACCGCGTACCGGCGCCGCCGGACAACACGAGAGCCTTCATCTGCGTCACCTTAGCCCGGTCGAACGGACCATGGCGAGTGCGTGGCCTTCGCGTGACGGCCGGTGCACGGCGGTCGGTTACGGGTCAGTCCTCGCCCCGGAAGATGTTGCCCTCCGCGCCCGGCTGTACCGCGGGTGCCGTGCCGTCGTCCGCCACCGCGGGCAGACAGGTCCGCGGGGCGGCTCCGCCGCGCAGCCGACGGGCCCTGGACCAGCCCGTCTCGGGCCTGCGGGGGACGGGTTTCTCGCTGGTCTGCGCGGTCACGGCGCTTCATCTTCCTTCTGCGTCCGGTCCTGGCCCCGGCCCGCTCCGGGTCCGGGGGCTCGATCGTCTGTGCCGTGACACCGGGTCCCCGCCACCGGTCCCGCCAAACCGGCGTGTCCCCCCGCGGGCGCCGGTTCCGCACTTCCGTGCGGGCTGTCGTCCCCAGGTGTGTCGGGCCGGGCCGCGCCGAGGTCGCGGAGGCACCCCGGCGGGTCTCCTCATCCCTCCAACGAGACCTCGCTCCACACCTGTTTGCCGCCGCTGACCGGCACGGTCCCCCAGGACGTCGACATGGCCTCGACGAGGAGGATGCCGCGGCCTCCGGTGGCCTCCCAGCCGATGCTGGTGGGCTTGACGGGGGTGCGCGGGGAGGAGTCGGCGACGGCGACGCGCAGCCGGTGGTTGACGCGGGTGAGTTCGAGGCGGACCTGTCCGTCGGTGTGGACGAGGGCGTTGGTGACGAGTTCGGAGACGACGAGCAGGATGGCGTCCCGGGCGTCCTGCGGGACACCCCAGGTGCGCAGGGTGCGGCGGGTGAAGCGGCGGGCCTGTCCGACGGCCTGGGGGACGCGCCACACGGTCCAGCTCTCCCTTTGCGGTCGGACGGCCATGCCGTCGTAGCGCATCAGGAGCAGGGCGACGTCGTCGCTGCGGCGGGCGTTGCCGAGCAGCGCGTCGGCGACGAGTCCGAGGTGGGCGGGGTCGGAGGCGGCCAGTTCGCCGGCGAGACGGCCCATGCCCTCGTCGATGTCGGCGTCGGCGGACTCGACGAGGCCGTCCGTGGTCAGGGCGAGGACCGTGCCGGGCGGCAGCCGGAGCGGGCTCATCGGGAAGTCGGCCTGGGTGACCACGCCGAGCGGCGGGCCGCCGTCGTCCTCGGGGATCTCCGTGCTGCCGTCGGCGTACCGCAGCACCGGCGGGAGGTGCCCGGCGCGCACGTACCAGGCGGAGCCCTCCTCCAGGTCGACGTCGACGTAGGCGCAGGTGGCGAAGAGGTCGGTCTCCATGTCCACGAGGAGGCGGTTGGCGTGCGAGACGACGACGTCCGGGGGGTGGCCCTCGACGGCGTAGGCGCGCAGGGCGGTGCGCATCTGGCCCATGAGGGTGGCGGCGCCCGCGTTGTGGCCCTGGACGTCGCCGATGACGAGGGCGACGTGGTTGTCGGGCAGGGGGATCACGTCGTACCAGTCGCCGCCGAGTTCCAGACCCGCCGTGCTCGGCAGATAGCGGGCGACGGCGACCGCGCCGGGGAGTGCGGGCAGCCGGCGGGGCAGCAGCTGGCGTTGGAGCATGCCGACGAGTTCGTGTTCGGCGTCGAAGGCGTGGGCGCGCATCAGGGCCTGTCCGGCGAGGCCGGCGGAGGCGGTGAGCAGGGCGCGTTCGTCGGGGCCGAAGTCGTGCGGGGTGTCCCAGCCGATGAGACAGGCGCCCGCCATCCGGCCGGCGCCGGGCAGCGGCAGCACGGCGAGGCCGCCGGGGCCGACCTCGGCGAGCGCGGGTTCCAGGGCGGTGCCGGCCGGCCAGATCTGGGCGCGGCCCTCGCGCAGGGCGGCGGCCAGGGTGGGCATGGAGCGCACGGGCGCGTCGGGCCATTCGGAGCGCCACTCCGTGCGCCACAGCTCGGGCCAGCTCTCCGGTTCGGGCGGGTCGAGGACGGTGACGACGAGCCGGTCGCCCTCCAGTTCGGCGAGGGCGATCCGGTCGGCTCTCAGGGGCCCGCGCAGTGCGGAGACGACGGCCTGGCTGACGTCACGGACGGTGCCGGCGATGGCGAGGGCGGCGGCCAGCCGCTGGACGCGGGCCACGTCGGTGACGTCGGAGCGCAGCGTGGAGGCGTCACCGACGGTGCCGACCAGCCGGGCCGGACGGCCCTCGCCGCCGGGCAGGAGACGGCCGCGCAGCCTGAGCCATTTGGGTGGTCCGGCGGGCTGCAGGATCCGGAACTCCAGCTCGCGGTCGCCGATGGACATGTGGCCGGCCTCCACCACGGACATCAGCGAGGGGAGGTCCTCCGGCACGGTGAGGCCGAGCAGTGTCTCGACCTTGCCGTCGAACGCGCCGGGGGCGAGACCGAACAGGTCGAGGATGTCGGCGCCGACCTCGACGCGGCCGGTGTCCATGGCGAGGCTGAAGGCGCCCGCGGACAGTTCGCCGGTCTCGGTGTGCTCGGCGCGGGCCGGGCAGGCGACGGCGTCGGCGATCAGTTCGAGGCACTTGCGGCCGTCGGTGTCGAAGCCGGCCGTGTCCTCGCTGAGGGCCAGCAGACAGGCCCCGCCGTCGTCGCCGTGGGCCGGCAGGGCCGCGAGGTGGAACTCCCGCGCGGGGGCCCGCCGGGACTCCGCGCAGGTGGCGAGTTCCTCGGGGCCGAGCCAGACCGGGCGGCCGTCCCGCAGGGCCTCGGCCACCGGGGAGCGGCCGGCGCGGTCGTAGGTGTCGCGCAGCCCGTACAGCGATCTCGGCACACCGGCGGACTCGGCCAGGCACAACAGGTCGCCGTCCTCCCCCGGTGTGTACACGGCGGCGAAGGTCGCGCCCGCGAAGACGAGCGCCTGTTCGAGGACGCGGTGGAGTCGATCGGGTGAGTCCGGATCGTCCGTGAGCGTTCTGAGGGCAACTTCGGCACGCAGCGTTCTCGTTCTGCGTCCCGGTGCGCCCTCACTGACCACGTTCGCCATTACAGCGCTTATGCGGCACCCGCGCAGCCCCTGGGACCGTTCCGTGGAGTCACGGAGAGAGACGGTCCGTGTTCGAGACTCCCCGAACAGGTGTTGACCCATGCGTTCTGCACGGCGTTCTCGTGACAGCGGTGACTGTCCGTGGCCGGGGCCCGCTGGGAGGCTCGTTGCCGGTTCCACCAAAGGGGGACGCGACGCATGGACAAGCGGTACGAGGTGTACGCACTCGCCGACCGGCACTTCTACGAGAGCCCGGACCGGCTGTCCGCGGCGGGCGGGACGGCCGCGCCGCTGTACGAGACGGCCCGGCGTGAGGTGCCCGAGGGCTGGCACGCGGCACGGTTCGGCGACTGGCTGACGCTGACACCCCTCGACCCGGACGGCTCCTCGCCCACCGGGACGGCCCAGGGCTGGAAGATCCACGCCTCGGCCACCCGGGAGAACGCGGAGCGGATCGCCGCGATCGTGTGGGACTACTGCGTGGCCCGGCGCATCCCCTTCAAGTTCGTGCCGGGCCCGCATCTGCTGCATCTGCGCAACACCAAGTACGCGGGCCGCGACACCAGCGGCAAGTTCGTCACCGTCTACCCGGCCGACGAGGAGCGGCTGCACGAGGTGCTGCGCGAGCTGGGCGCGCTCCTGGAGGGCTTCGAGGGGCCGTACATCCTCACCGACCTGCGCTGGAACGACGGCCCGCTGTACGTCCGCTACGGCGCCTTCGCGCGGACCTTCGTCGTCGACGAACGCGGTTCCCTGGTGCCCGCGGTGCGGGACGGGTCGGGTCGGCTGGTGCCGGACCGG
Source organism: Streptomyces sp. NPDC032822 (assembly GCF_055578825.1). Taxonomy (NCBI): domain Bacteria; kingdom Bacillati; phylum Actinomycetota; class Actinomycetes; order Kitasatosporales; family Streptomycetaceae; genus Streptomyces; species Streptomyces sp. NPDC032822. The sequence continues at coordinate 20,769 of NZ_JBVIOL010000002.1, forward strand.
CGGGCGCCGTCCTTCCAGGTGCCCGAGTGGGTGACGCTGCCGGCCTTCCTGGAACCGCAGCTGGCGGCCCGGAACACCACGACGGTGGGCGAGCTGCCGTACCGGATCGAGAAGGCGCTGCACTTCTCCAACGGCGGCGGGGTGTACCGGGGCGTCGACACCCGGGACGGCAGCCGGGTCGTCCTCAAGGAGGGGCGGCCGCACGCGGGGCTGGCCTCCGACGGGGCCGACGCGGTCGCCCGCCTGGAGCGGGAGAAGTACGCCCTGGAGCAGGTGTCCGGGAGCGGTGTGGTGCCGCAGGTGCGGGACTGGTTCCTGCTCGGCGACCACCGCTTCCTGGTCATGGACTTCCTGGAGGGCCGCCCGCTCAACTCGTTCTTCGCCGAGCGCCACCCGCTGCTCACCCCGGACCCCGATCCGGCGGCGGTGGCCGCCTACACGGCGTGGGCGGTGCGCATCCACGGGGCGGTGGAGCGGGCGGTGGAGACGGTGCACGCGCGCGGGATCGTCTTCAACGACCTCCATGTCTTCAACATCATGGTCGCCCCCGACGAGGAGTCGGTGTCCCTGCTCGACTTCGAGGCCGCGGCGCCCGTCTCCGAACAGGGCCGCCAGGTCGTCGCCCACCCCGGGTTCTTCGCCCCGCCGGACCGCACGGGCATCGACGTCGACCGGTACGCGCTCGCCTGTCTCCGGCTGGCCCTCTTCCTGCCGGTCACCACCCTGTTCGTGGTGGACCGCGGCAAGGCGGCCCACCTCGCGGAGATCATCGCCGACCAGTTCCCGGACGTACCGAAGGAGTTCCTGGACGAGGCGGTCACGGAGATCACCCGGAACGTGGCCACCAGCCCCTCGGGACCATCGGCACCGTCGTCGCCGCTCTCCTTGGTGGAGCCCGGCGACTGGCCCCACAGCCGCGACTCCATGGTCAAGGCGCTCCTCGCCTCGGCCACCCCCGAGCGCGACGACCGGCTCTTCCCCGGGGACATCACCCAGTTCTCCGAGGGCGGCGGCCTCGGTCTCGCGCACGGGGCGGCCGGGGTGCTGTACGCGCTGGACGCGGTCGGCGCCGAACGGTACGACGAGGGCGAGCAGTGGCTCCTCGACCACTGCGCCCCGCCGCCGATCGGCACGCCGCTGGGCCTCTACGACGGTCTCGCGGGCGTCGCCCACGTCCTGGGCCGCCTCGGCCACCGGCAGCGCGCCCTCGACCTGGTCGACGGGATCCTCGGCGAGCGCTGGCAGAACCTCTCCTCCGACCTGCACGGCGGGCTGGCCGGGCTCGGTCTGGTCCTGGACGACCTGGCCCGCACGACCGGCGAGCCGGAGGCGGCCGAGCGGGCCGCCGAGGCCGCGCGGATCCTCGTGCGGCGGCTCGCCGAACCGCGTCCGGACACGCCCCGGCCGCGGGCCGGGCTGCTGCGGGGCTGGAGCGGGCCCGCGCTGTTCCTGCTGCGGCGGTACGAGCGCACCGGCGAGCCGGAGCTGCTGGCCGCGGCCGGGCGGGCGCTGCGCCGGGACCTGGCGTGCTGCGTGGCCCGCGAGAGCGGCGAGCTGGAGGTCGACGAGGGCTGGCGGACACTGCCCTACCTCGGGGACGGCAGCGCGGGCATCGGGATGGTCCTGGACGACTACCTCGCCCACGCCACCGAGGACACCGGGGAGTTCGAGCGGGCCCGCGCGGGCATCCTGGCCGCCGCCACCTCCCGCTTCTACGCGCAGCCCGGTCTCTTCCAGGGCCGCGCCGGGATGATCCTGCACCTCGCCCGCACCACCGCGCCCGGCACCGGCGGCGACCGGCTCGCCGAACAGATCGCCGGGCTCGGCTGGTTCGCGATGTCCTACCAGGGCCAACTGGCCTTCCCGGGACACCAGATGATGCGGCTGTCGATGGACCTGGGCACCGGAACGGCGGGATGCCTGCTCGCGCTCGGCGCGGCCCACCCGGCCCCCGGCGGTCCGGCCACCGCTCACCTGCCGTTCCTGCCGCCGCTCCGGCGGCCCATAGAACGCGGTTCCGCGACCTGACGGAGCCGTGAACCGACCCCGTCCCCACGGATGGACAACCTCTAGAGGAAGGAACACGAGATGGCACTTCTCGACCTGCAGACGATGGAGTCCGACGAGCCCACCGAAGGCGGCGGCCCCAGCACCCTGAGCCTGCTGTCCTGCGTCAGCGCGGCGAGCATCACGCTCTGTCTCTGACCGACACCGCGCACCCACGGCCCCGGGCGGCCCTTCGCACGAAGGACCGCCCGGGGCCCTGCGCACCATCCTTCGGATGTGAGGCCGCATGACCACCTGCGCCGAGAAGGAGCCGGCGGCAACGGCCGCCCGGCACAGCGGTGTTCACTGTGTGGCCCTGGGTCTGGTGAGCACCGCCGCGACCGGCGCCGGACTGCTGCTGCCGGCCGCGCTGGGCCGGGCCCTGGACCTGCTGCTGGCGCAGAGCCCGGCGACCCGCTGGGTGCTGTACTGCGCCGGGCTGGTTCTCGTGCTCGCCCTGCTCGACGCGTGCCAGACCGTGCTGGGCGGCACGGTAGACGCCCGGAGCACGGCGTGGCTGCGCCGACGGCTGACCGGGCATGTCCTGGACGTGGGCCCCCGGTTGGGCGCCCGCTTCGGCCCCGGCGACCTCGTCGCCCGGCTGGTCGGCAACGCCGCGCAGGCCGGTACCGCCCCGGCCGCCCGCGCCGCGCTGCTCGCCGCGCTCGCCGGACCGGTCGGCGGCGTCGTGGCCCTGGCCCTGATCGACCCGTGGCTCGCGGTGGTGTTCCTCGCCGGGGCCCCGGTACTGGCCCTGCTGCTGCGGACCCTGTCCCGGGACACCTCCCAGTGCGTGACGCGCTACCAGGAGGTGCAGGGACGGATCGCGTCCGCGCTCGCGGAGGCCGTCGAGGGCCACCGCACCATCGCCGCCGCCGGCACGGCGGACCGGGAGACCGCGCGGATCCTGCGTCCGCTGCCCGAACTCTCCCGGGCCGGCCACCGGATGTGGCAGGTGCAGGGGCGGGCCGCCGGGCAGGCCGTCGCCGTGGCCCCGCTGCTCCAGCTCGCGGTCGTGGCCGTCGCCGGGGTGCTGCTCACCCGGCACCGGCTGTCCGTGGGCGAGGTGCTCGCCGCCTGGCGGTACGCGGTCCTGGCCGCCGGGGTCGGCGTACTGGTCGGACAGCTCGCGGGACTCGCCCGGGCCCGGGCGGCGGCGGGACGGCTCGACGAGGTCCTCGCCGCACCCGCCCCCTCCCACGGCCCGCGGCGGCTGCCTCCCGGCCCCGGCCGGCTGGAACTGCGCGGGGTGACCGCCCGGCGCGGCGGCCGGGCCGTGCTCGACGGGCTCGACCTGGTCGTCCCCGGCGGGACGACCCTCGCGGTGGTCGGCCGGTCGGGTGCGGGCAAGTCGCTGCTCGCCGCGCTCGCCGGGCGGCTCGCCGACCCGGACGCCGGAGTGGTGCTGCTCGACGGGGTGCCGCTGCCCGAGCTGACCCGTGAGGAGGTGCGCCGCGCGGTCGGCCACGCCTTCGAACGCCCCGCGCTGCTGACCGGCACCGTCGAGGAGGCGATCGGCCTCGGTCTGCGATCCCCCTCCCCCACCCGTGTCCGGGAGGCCGCCCGCACGGCCCACGCGGACGATTTCGTCCGCCGCCTGCCGCACGGCTACGACACACCCTGCGCCGAGGCCCCGCGCTCCGGCGGTGAGTCCCAACGCCTGGGCCTGGCACGGGCGTTCGCGCACGGCGGCCGGCTGCTGGTCCTCGACGACGCGCTCTCCAGCCTGGACACGGTGACCGAGGCCCGGATCACCGAGGCCCTGGTGAGCGGCGGTTCGGGCGGCACCCGTCTCCTGATCGCCCACCGGGCCGCCACCGCGGCGCGCGCGGACGCGGTGGCATGGCTGGACGGGGGGCGGGTGCGGGCGGTGGGCCGACACGAGGAGCTGTGGCGGGATGCCGGATACCGGGCCGTGTTCGGGGGGTTCACGGGGGTCGGGGAGTACGGGGAGCCCGACGCGTACCTGGAGCCTGCCGAGTCCGGGAGGCCCGGGGAGGGGGAGTCGTCGTGACCGGGACGATCCACCGGCTCGGGGGCCGTTTCCTGCGGGAGCGGTGGCGGGTACTGGTGCGGCTCGGCGGCTGGTCGGTGCTGGAGACCGGACAGACCTTCCTCACCGGGTACGCCCCCGCCCGCGCCCTGGACGCGGGGTTCCTCGCCGGACGGCCGGAGGTCGGCCTCGGCTGGCTCGGGGTGGCCGGGCTCGGCGTCGTCGTCGGCGCCTTCGGCACCGCGCGGGTGTACGACGCGGTGGCCGCGCTGGTGGAACCGCTCCGGGACCGGCTCGTGACCCGGGTGGTCGCGCGCGGGGTGCGGGAGGCGGACCGCGGGGCGCTGTCCGGACTCACCCAGCAGGTGGAGATCGCCCGGGACACCTTCGCCGGCCTGGTGATGGTGTCGCGGTCGTTCGTGTTCACCGTGGTCGGCGCCCTGGTCGGCCTGTTCTCGCTGGCCCCGCTGCTCCTGCTGGTCGTCGGTCCCCCGCTGCTCGCCGGCGTGGCCCTGTTCGCGGTGACGCTGCGACCGCTGGCCCGCCGGCAGGAGGCGTATCTCGTGGCCGACGAGGCGCTGGCCGAGGATCTCGGCGCCGTCTGTCCGGGGCTGCGGGACATCACGGCGGCCGGCGCGGAGCACCGGGTCGCGGCCGGCACGGGGCGCCGGATCGACGCCGAACTGCGGGCCGCGCGCTCCCTCGCCCGCTTCGGTGTCCTGCGCGTGGCCGCGCTGACCGTCGGCGGGCACGTGCCGATCGTCCTGCTCCTGGCCACCGCGCCCTGGCTGCTGGCCCGCGGTGTCACCGCGGGCGCCCTGGTCGGCGCCCTCGCCTACGTCACCCAGTCCCTGCTGCCCGCGCTGCACAACCTGATCCACGGCCTGGGCGGCAGCGGCTCACGGCTGGTGGTGGTGCTGCGCCGACTGGTCCGGGAGCCGGCCGTCCCCGCCGTCGGCACACCGCTCCCGCGGGCCCGTCCCACCCCGTCCCCCGACACCCCGGCGCTGCGCCTCACCTCCGTCACCTTCGCCTACGGCCCCGCCGCCGCCCCCGTCATCGAGGATCTCGGCCTCACCCTCCCGCCCGGTGCCCACCTGGCCGTCGTGGGGCCCAGCGGCATCGGGAAGTCCACGCTCACCGCGCTGGTCGCCGGGCTGCTCAGGGCCCGGGAGGGCACGATCCGGGTCTGTGGGCTGCCCGCCCGCCAGGCGGCTGCCCGCAGGGTGCTCATCCCGCAGGAGGCGTACGTCTTCTCCGGCAGCCTCGCCGAGAACCTCGCGCATCTGCGGCCGGATCCCGTGCCCGAGCCGGAGTTGCTCGCCGCGGCGGAGGCGGTGGGGCTGACCCCGCTGCTCGACGCGTGGGGCGGGCCCGCGGGCCGGGTGGATCCGGCGGCGCTCTCCGCCGGGGAACGCCAGTTGATCGCGCTGACCCGGGCCTATCTGTCGTACGCCCCGCTCGCGCTGCTCGACGAGGCGACCTGCCATCTGGATCCGGTGGCGGAGGAACGCGCCGAGCGGGCCTTCGCGGACCGGCCGGGCGGCACGCTGGTCGTCGTCGCCCACCGGATCAGCTCGGCCCGGCGGGCCGACCGGGTACTGGTGATGGACGGCAGCCGTACGGCGTACGGGACGCACGAGGAGCTGGTGCGGGGTTCGGCGTCCTACCGTGCGCTGGTCGGCGGCTGGACGCCGGTGCCGTCCGGGCGCTCAGAGCCAGCCCTCGCCCTGCGAGATACGGATAGCGTCGATGCGGTTGCGGGCCCCGGTCTTGCGGGTGATGGCCGCCATGTAGTTGCGCACCGTCCCGTGCGACAGGTGCAGGCTCCCCGCGATCTCCGCGACGGAGGCGCCCTCGGCGGCCAGGGATAACACGTTGAGCTCTCTTCGGGTCAGCGGCATTTCGGCGGCCTTGAGGAACCCGAAGCCGAGCGAGTCGTCGACGAAACGTTCCCCTTCGGCGACGCGGCGGATTCCGCGGACCAGGTTGTCGGGCGAGCGGTCCGTGTCGACGTATCCGAGCGCTCCCGCCTCCACCGCGCGTTTGAGCAGACCGGGCCGGTTCGCGGCGGTCAGTACCAGCAGCCGGGACCGCGTCGCGGCCGGGCCCCGGGGGAAGAGGTCACCGAGCGGCGGCAGACCGTAGGCGTCCGCGCACTCCAGGTCGGCCGCGCAGACGTCCGGCCGAACGGACCGTACATGCCCCGGCGCACCACGCCACGGGGTGTCGTACACCCTCAGATCCGCCTCCCTGCGGAGCCACTCCGCCAGTACCGATCGGACCAGACACGCGTCATGCACCAGAAGCACCCGGATCACTGCCGCCCCTTCAGCTCGCCGTACGCCGGTTCTCGGTGTTGAGCGCGTGCCCCATTGTTCGCGTCCGTGACCGTTCCTCGGCGCGAAGAACCGGCCAACGGGATGCGCGGGGGCGCACGCGACGGCGCGCGCACGCCGTCGCGCGCTTCGACTGTGGGGGCATGGCTCCGGGCGGACGGGGTACCCCGCCGACCTCACCGTGACGCGGGCATTCCTGTGCCGTGCGCACGCCCTCCCCCGGTCGGTCGGCGGTGCGCCCGGGCGGCGCTCGCCGTGCGCGATGGGCCGCCAGGGGGCAGATTTGTGGCGTGGGACCCGCCGCGTGGCCGGGCGAGGAGGTGGTCGGCGTGTCCGACGGACAGATGTCCGCGCAGCCGCCGGTGACCGCCAGGACCCGCGCCGGCCGCCCTCTGCTGTCGCTGGCCCTGGCCGCGATGATGGACGAGGTGCACGCGCACTCCGGTGCCGTCTATCTGCTCGCGGACGACGCGTCGGTGCTGGAGATGGCCGTGATGGCGGGGCTGCCCCGGGCGTTCGCGGCCCCCTGGGAGCGGGTGGGGCGCAGTGCGCCGATCCCGGTTGCCGAGGCGGTGCGCGAGCGGCGGCTGGTGTGGGTGGGCGGCGAGGAGGACATGGCCCGCCGCTATCCCCGGATCGCGGTCGTCCTGCCCTACCCCTTCGCGCTGGCCGCGGTGCCCGTCGCCACCGAGTCCACCGAGTACGGGGCGGTGTTCGTGACCTGGCCCGGCTCGCACCCCTCGGAGCTGTCCGCGCGGGAGCGGGACCATCTCACCGCGGCCTGCGACCGGCTCGCGGTGCGGCTGGAGCGGGCCGCTCTGGACAGCGTCCCGCTGCACGCCGAGCCGGATCTGCTGGGGGCGCCCACGATGGGCGGCCCGGCCGGCACGCTCGGCACGGTGGAGGCGGCACGGATGGTGGCACGGCTGCCGTACGGACTGTGCTCCCTCGATCTGCACGGGCGCGTCACCTTCGCCAACACGGCCGCGGCCGAACTGACGGGGGTGCCGGTGAGCGGGTTGCTGGGCTCCCCGCTGTGGGCGTCGGTGCCGTGGCTGAACGATCCGGCGTACGAGGACCGCTACCGGGCCGCGCTGCTCAGCCAGCACACCACGTCGTTCGTGGCGCTGCGCCCGCCCGGCGACTGGCTGTCGTTCCGGCTGTATCCGAGCACGACCGGGCTGAGTGTGCGGGTCAGCCGGGCGCGGGCGGTGGCGGAGATGACCCGGGCCGGGCCGCGGCCCGGTGACGCGCTCTCCCGGCTCGTGACGATCTCCCAGGTGCTGAGTCTGGCCGGGGCGCTCACCGAGGCGGCGAGCGTGCAGGACGTGGTGCAGCTGGTCGCGGACGAGATCGCCCCGGCGGTGGGCAGCCAGGCCCTGGTCGTGCTCGGTTCCCGGGCCGGCCGGCTGCACGTGCTGGGCCACCGCGGCTATGCGGACCCGCACGTCGTGGAGCGGTTCGACGGGCTGCCGCTGACCGAACAGACACCGGGCACGCAGGTCCTGACCAGTGGGGTGCCCACGTTCTTCGACTCCCGGGAGCAGTTGGAGCGGCTGTACCCGGCCCGGCACGCGACCCCCGACGGCTTCGCGTCCTGGGCGTATCTGCCGCTGGTCGCGTCCGGCCGGCCGGTGGGCACCTGTGTGCTCGCCTACGCCGAACCGCACCCCTTCCCCGCGGACGAGCGGGCGGTGCTGACAAGCCTCGGCGGGCTGATCGCCCAGGCGTTGGAGCGGGCGGTCCTCTACGACGTCAAGCACCAGTTGGCGCACGGCCTCCAGGCGGCCCTGTTGCCGCACTCGCTGCCGTCGCTGCCCGGCATCGAGGCGGCGGCCCGCTATCTGCCGGCGACCCAGGGCATGGACATCGGCGGCGACTTCTACGACCTGGTGCCGATCGAGGGGCTGGCGGCGGCGGTCATCGGGGACGTGCAGGGCCACAACGTCACCGCGGCCGGGCTGATGGGGCAGATCCGTACCGCCGTGCGCGCGTACACGACCGTGGGACAGCCTCCCGAGGAGGTCATGCGGAGCACCAACCGGCTGCTGATCGACCTCGGTTCGGATCTCTTCGCCAGTTGTCTGTATCTGCGGCTCGACCCGGGCCGGGGGCGGGCCGTGATGGCCCGGGCGGGGCATCCGCCGCCCCTGCTGCGGCGGCCCGACGGGCGGGTGCGGGTGCTGGACCTGGCCGGCGGCCCGCTGCTGGGCATCGACAGCTCGGCCGGGTATCCGACGACGGAGGTGGATCTCGCTCCGGGTTCCGTGCTCGTGCTCTACACGGACGGGCTGATCGAGTCGCCGGGCGTCGACATCGAGGACGCGCTCGCCGCGCTGGGGCGGCGGCTGGCCGAGGTCGGGGACCGGCCGCTGGACGAGCTGGCCGACGAACTGGTCCGGCACAGTGCGGCCACGCGCGAGCGGAGCGACGATGTGGCGCTGCTGTTGCTGCGGGCGCGGGCGGAAGACTGAACGACGCGGTCCCGCCCGGTGGGAGAACAGAGCGGTCCGGCCCTCCCGCCGGAGGGCCGGACCGGTCCTGTCGGGAGCGGCTCAGTGGGGGCGAACCGCTTCCGACGTGTGGGTCGGTGGGATCAGTGGGTCTCGGTCACGCCGGACTCGTCCTCGACACCGGTCCCGGTGCCGTCACCGGCTCCGGCCTCCTCGCCGCCTACTTCTTCACCGGCTCCGGCTTCCTCACCGGCTCCGGCTTCCTCACCGGCCCCGGCTTCCTCGCCCGCACCGGCCTCTTCGCCAGCACCGGCTTCCTCGCCCGCGCCCGCCTCTTCACCGGCTCCGGCCTCTTCGCCCGCTCCGGCTTCCTCGCCGGCCCCGGCCTCTTCGCCGCCCGCCGCGTCTCCGGCGCCGAGCGTCGCGCCGACCGCCGCCAGCGCGGTGGTGACCGGCTGGAAGAAGGTCTCGCCGCCGACCGTGCAGTCGCCGCTGCCGCCCGAGGTCAGGCCGATCGCCTGACCGTCCTGGGTGAACAGGGAGCCGCCGCTGTCGCCGGGCTCGGCGCAGACGTCGGTCTGGATGAGCCCGGTGACGGTGCCCTCCGGGTAGTTCACGGTGGCGTCGAGTCCGAGGACCTGGCCGTCGTTCAGCCCGGTGGTGCTGCCCATCCGGAAGACTGCGAGGCCGACCGTGGCGTCCGCTGCCTGGGAGATCGCCACGGTCTGGCCGCCGCCCACGTTGACGTCGCTGGGGGCCTCGGTCGCCGGGTCGTCGTACTTGACGAGCGCGAAGTCGCCGTCACCGGGGAAAGTCGCCTGGTCGACGGTGGCGATGGGCGCGCCGGCCTCCGAGTCGGCCCACGCCTCCTCCGCGACCCCGCAGTGACCGGCGGTCAGGAAGGCGGGGGTGCCGTCACCCGCGGTCACGTTGAAGCCCGCCGAGCAGCGTGCGCCGCCGCCGAAGATGGCGTCTCCACCGGAGAGGAACGTCTTGAAGGTGCCGGCCGACTTCTTGATGGTGGCCATGCCGGAGCCGAGGCTCTCGACGGTCGACTCCACGGTGTCCCAGTTGGCACCGGTGACCGTGCTGTCGGCGGTGACCAGGATCTTGTTGGTCCTGGGGTCGACGGCCCACGCGGTGCCCGGGACGGTCGCCTCGGTCTTGAGGGTCTGGGCGCCGGCCTCCAGTTCGCGGATGCTGTTCTCGACCTCGCGGACCTTCGCGCCCGCCTTCTCCGCCTTGACGACCACATCGTTGTTGTCGCCGGCGACGACGTTGACGACCAACTGCCGGCTGTCCGTGTCGTAGTAGGAACCGGCGAAGGCGTCACCGAGGAGTCCGGAGAGCTGCGAGGCGAGATCCGAAGCGTCGCCCGCCTTCAAGGTCCTGGGCGCGGCGGCGGCGTCGTTGGAGGAGCCGTCCTGGGAGGCGTTGGCGTTCGGCAAGAGGATCGCCGCCGCTCCGAGCGCCACCACGCTGCCCGCCGCTATCGCGGCCTTGCGCTTCGGAATTCGCTTGTGACTCAAACTTCTCGACCTCCTGAGGGACCGGAGTCTGCTGCCGGTGTTTGGCAGTTGTTAAGGGCGCCTGGATGGCAGTGGGTACGCACGGAGCTCACGGGGCGTTCAATTCCGTTTCCGTGCGCCCCTCTTGCACCACCGAATCGGCCATCGCGGACCCTCGTCGCCGCGAGGGGAGGAGCAATCCCCCATATGACGATGTCCTCCGGCGAAGCCGACACGGTCGCCGACGGCGTCCCCGGCCCCGGAGTCCTCGTGTGCCGTGACGGTGACATCTACTCCGACCAGGGAAGTCGTGGTCCCCGACGACCACCGCCGGCACGGCGGCCGGGGCCGCGGCGCCTGCCGCCCGGGATGTCCGCGCCCCGAGGCCCTTCCGGCCCGCGGTGACCGGTTCGGATGTCCTGATCGAAGCGGTCGGCAGTCTTTTCCGCTCCGGCACGTTCAGCGATCGGTCGACAACGGTCCGTCGTGATCGGCCGGTCGAATCCCGACTCCTGGGAATCTGCACATCGGCTGCCCACCGAGGGCACCGCGTGTGAAGGATCTGCAGAGGCAAAGGGTGCCCCTCACGTCATTGGGGCGGAGTGTCGGATTCGCGGCCGGCCCGACCGGGGTCGATTGCTGCACATCGCTGTGCCACATACGAAGAAGTCGCCACCAGAGCGTGGACGGTCCTGCACGCATGGGTGCTCATGAGGCACAAGTGCCCTGGTGGGACGGGGGATTGATTGGAAGCCCGGACCCGCCGCGTGCTTTGATCCATCGCACCGCAGGGGCCGTCCAGGGCTCATCCGGAAACGGGGTGTCCGGCGCCTGTGGTCGCGGCCGTCCGTCTGTCCCCAGAGGGGGCCGCTCCCCCCTTGTGAATACCCATATGAAGGGAAGTTCCATCATGAACTCCACCCCCCAGGTTGCGACCGTCGAGATCTCCGACGCCGAGCTCGACAACGTCTCCGGCGGCCTGTCCGTGAACGCCCTCGGCACCGTCACCGGCCTGGTGGACGGCATTGCCCCGGTTTCCGGCCTGGTCAACACCGCTGTCGGCACGGTCGAGGGTGTCACCGGCCTGAACACCGCCCCGGTCACCAGCCTGGTCGCCGGCATCTGATCGCCTTTCCGCGATCGTTGCGTCCCGGAGCCGTACTGCGGCTCCGGGACTCTCGGTTGTCGTGGGGCCGGTGGTGAAAGCGGCCCCGCTCCAGCCGGCTCGGGCGAGCCGGTCCTTACTCGTTCGCAGGTGAGGGAAAGTTCCGTGCAGTTCCGCCAACAGGCCCTCGCCAAGCTCCAGTCGCCGGAGGAGCTCGACCTTCCGGTGCGTTTCGCCCGCCCCCAGGGCTGGCTCGTGCTGTCCGTGACGGTGATCGTCATGGCGGCCGCATCGGTGTGGGCGGTCACCGGCTCGGTGGCCTCCACCGTCGGCGCGCCCGCGATCCTCTCCCACGGCGAGGGCAGTTACCTCCTGCAGAGTCCGGTGTCCGGGCAGGTCACGGCCGTCGTCGCCGAGCAGGGCGAGCGGCTGCCCGCCGACTCCCCCGTCCTGAAGGTCCGTACCGGCCAGGGCGATGTCGTCGTCCGGACGGTCGCCGCGGGACGGGTCACCGCGCTCGCCGCCACCATCGGGCAGATCATCCAGACCGGCGCGAACGTCGCCGCCGTGGAGAAGGTCGCCCGGGCCACGGACCCCCTGTACGCGACGGTGTACGTGCCCGCCGAGAACGCGGCCTCCATCCCCGCGAACGCCGCCGTGGACCTGACCGTCCAGTCGGTGCCCACCCAGGAGTACGGCGTGCTGCGCGGCCAGGTGAAGTCGGTGGACCGCTCCGTCCAGTCGCCCCAGCAGATCGCCGCGTTCCTCGGCGACAGTCAGCTCGGCGAGCAGTTCAGCGAGGACGGCCGTCCGGTCGCCGTCCTGGTGAGGCTGGACAGGTCGTCCGGCACGAAGAGCGGCTACCGGTGGTCGTCCTCGGACGGGCCGCCGTTCGCCCTGACCTCGATGACGATGGCCGACGCTTCGATCCGGCTGGCCGATCAGCGTCCCGTCGACTGGCTGCTGCCGTGAGCGCCGACCAGGACACCAGAAGCAGGCGCCGCGCCGCCCCGCCCAAGCGCCGGCCCGTTCCCACGGGCAAGGTCAAGACGGTGCGTACGCCCACCGTGCTCCAGATGGAGGCTGTCGAGTGCGGTGCCGCCTCGCTCGCGATGGTGCTCGGCCACTACGGAAAACACGTCCCGTTGGAGGAGCTGCGGATCGCCTGCGGTGTCTCCCGGGACGGCTCGCGCGCCAGCAACCTCCTCAAGGCGGCCCGCAGTTACGGTCTGACCGCCAAGGGCATGCAGATGGACACGGCCGCCCTCGCCGGGGTGCGGACACCGGCCGTGCTGTTCTGGGAGTTCAACCACTACGTCGTCTACGACGGCATGGGGCGCCGCTTCGGCCGCCGCGGGGTGTACATCAACGACCCCGGCAAGGGCCGCCGTTTCGTGCCCATGGAGGACTTCGACGGCAGCTTCACCGGTGTCGTCCTGGTCATGGAGCCCGGCGAGGACTTCAGCAGGGGCGGGCGCAAGCCGGGTGTGCTGGGCGCGATGCCGGCCCGGCTGCGCGGCACCGCGGGCACCATGCCGGCGGCGGTACTGGCGAGCCTGCTGCTGGTGCTGGTCGGCGCGGCGGTGCCCGCGCTGAGCCGTACCTACATCGACATGTTCCTCATCGGGGGGCAGACCTCGCTGCTCGGCGTGCTGTTCGCGTCGATGGGCGCGTCCGTGCTGCTCACCCTGGTGCTGACCTGGCTGCAGCAGGCGAACCTGCTGCACGGCCGCATCATCTCCTCCACCCTCTCCAGTGCCCGCTTCCTGCGCCATCTGCTGCGGCTGCCCGTCACCTTCTTCTCCCAGCGCAGCCCCGCCGACCTGGTGCAGCGCCTCCAGTCGAACGACGCGGTGGCCGAGACGCTGGCCCGCGACCTCGCGGCGGCGGGCGTGGACGCGGTGGTCGTCGTTCTCTACGCGTTCCTGCTGTACACGTACGACCCGCAGCTCACCTATGTCGGCATCGGCGTGGCCCTGCTGAACGTGGTGGCCATGCGGGTGGTGATCCGGCTGCGCGCCACGCGCACGGCGAAGCTGCGGGCCGACAGTGCCCGGCTCACCAACACGGCGTACACCGGGCTGCAGTTGATCGAGACGATGAAGGCGACCGGCGGCGAGGACGGCTACTTCCGCAAGTGGGCCGGGCAGCACGCCACCACCCTGGAGGAGCAGCAGCGGCTGGGGGTGCCGAGCGCCTGGCTGGGCGTGGTCGCGCCGACCCTGGCCTCGCTGAACAGTGCGCTGATCCTGTGGATCGGCGGCATGCGGGCGGTGGAGGGCGGCATCTCGATCGGCCTGCTGGTCGCCTTCCAGTCGCTGGTCACCCGCTTCACCGCCCCGATCACCCGGCTGAACGGCGTCGCGAGCCGCATCCAGGACTTCGCGGCCGACGTGGCCCGGCTCAAGGACGTGGAGAACTTCCAGGCCGACCCGCTCTACGGCCGCCCCGGCTCCAGTGACTCCACGCGCCGGCTGCAGGGCCATGTCGAGCTGCAGAACATCACCTTCGGCTACAACCCGCTCGACAAGCCCCTGCTGTCCGGCTTCGACCTGACGGTGGGCCCGGGCCAGCAGGTCGCGCTGGTCGGCGGTTCCGGCAGCGGGAAGTCCACGGTGTCCCGGATGATCTCCGGTCTGTACGCGCCCTGGGAGGGCGTGATCCGGATCGACGGGCAGCGCATCGAGGACATCGCGCGCGGGGCGCTGGCGTCCTCCGTCTCCTTCGTCGACCAGGACGTGTTCCTCTTCGAGGGCTCGATCCGCGACAACGTGGCGCTGTGGGACCCGTCGATCCCCGACGAGGCCGTGGTGGAGGCGCTGCGGGACGCCGCTCTCCACGACGTCGTGACGCGCCGCCCCGGCGGCATCCACAGCAGGGTCGAGCAGGACGGCCGCAACTTCTCCGGCGGTCAGCGCCAACGCCTGGAGATCGCCCGGGCGTTGGTGCGCAGGCCCAGCATCCTGGTCCTCGACGAGGTGACCAGCGCGCTGGACGCCGAGACCGAGCTGACCGTCATGGACAACCTGCGCAAGCGCGGCTGTGCCTGTGTGGTGATCGCGCACCGGCTCAGCACCGTGCGCGACAGCGACGAGATCGTCGTACTCCAGCACGGCACGATCGTGGAGCGCGGACGGCACGAGGAGCTGGTGGCGCGCGGTGGCGCGTACGCCGAGCTGGTCAGGGAGCGGTGAGATGACGACCGCACACGAGGGAGACCTCGTTCTGCAGGCGCTGGGCGCCATGGGCACGCCGGTGGACTGTGCCGGCTTCAGCCGTATCGAGCTGGAGGGGCCGCAGGTGCTGTGGCTGGTCGCGGCCGGCGCCGTGGACCTGTTCGCGGTGGACGCCGAGGGGCAGGGCCACTGGCACCACCTCGGGCGCCTGGAGGCGGGGTCCCTGCTGCTCGGTCCGGTCGCGGGTCCCCAGCACACCCTGGTCGCCCGTCCGCTCAGGGACTGCGTGGTGCGCCGGATCAACCTGCGTGAGCTCTACCAGCCCGCGGACACCCGGACATGGTCCTACGACGCGTACGGCAATCCCCAGTACGTGCCGCCGACGACGAGTCCGCTGGAGTACGCCCTCGCCCTGGGTGTCGGCCGCAGTCTGTCCATCCTCTTCCAGGCGCCGATGGCCACCGAGCGGTCGGCCGCGCCTACCGACGAGGACGTGTTCTGGATGCAGGTCCCGCCGGGCAGCGTGCAGTACGGCTCGCTGTACGGGGCGGAGGCGGCGGCCGATCTCCTGATGGATCCCGCCGTGTGGCAGAGCATGGTCGACCAGCAGTACCGGCTGCTCACCACGCTGGACCGGTGGATCGAGCAGTTGGAGCACACCCACGAGACCCGGACGGCCGCCGGTATCAAGGCCGGTGAGGCGGTCCGCGCCCAGGCGGACCAGACCCTGCTGGCGTCGATCGGCAAGCGGTCCGCGCAGCGCGCGACGGCCGCCGACGCGGACGCCAGTCACGCGGCCTGCAAGCTGGTCGCCGAGGCGGCCGGGATCCCGCTGGCCGAGCCCGCGCAGTCCGGCACCGAGAGCGACCGCCTCGATCCGGTCGAGCGGATCGCCCTGGCCTCGCGGGTGCGGCTGCGGTCCGTTCGCCTCGACGGCCGCTGGTGGCGGGACGACGTCGGCCCGCTGGTGGGCCACCGGGCTCTGTCCGGTGCGCCGGTGGCGCTGCTGTGGCGGCGCGGCGGCTATGTGTCCGTGCATCCGGCGACCGGCCGGGAGACACCGGTCGAGAAGGCGAACGCGGAGGAGTTCGAGCCGCGCGCGGTGATGTTCTACCGTCCGCTGCCCGACCGGCCGCTCAATCCGTTCGGGCTCCTCCGCTTCAGCATGCGGGGCACCCGTGGCGACCTGTCGAACCTGCTGGTCAGCGGTCTGGTGACGGTGGCGATCGGGTCGCTGGTGCCGATCGCCACCGGCAAGGTGCTCGGGGAGTACGTGCCGAGGGCGCAGACCGGTCTGATCGTGCAGGTCTGTCTGGCGGTGATGATCAGCAGCGTGGTGGCGGCGGCCTTCATGCTGATGCAGAACCTCACCATGCTCCGGCTGGAGGGCCGGATCGAGTCGACGCTCCAGCCGGCGGTGTGGGACCGGCTGTTGAGGCTGCCGACGAAGTTCTTCACCGAGCGCTCGACCGGTGAGCTGGCGAGCGCGGCGATGGGCATCAGCGCGATCCGCAGGATGATGGCGGGCATCGGCCCGGTGGTGGCGCAGTCGGTCACCATCGGCGCGATGAACCTGGGCCTGCTGTTCTGGTACAGCGCCTCGATGGCGCTGGCGGCGATCGGGATGCTCGTCGTCATCGCAGCGGTGTTCCTGGGGCTCGGGCTGTGGCAGGTGCGCTGGCAGCGGCGCCTGGTGGTGCTCGGCAACAAGCTGAACAACCAGGCGTTCCAGACCCTGCGCGGCCTGCCGAAACTCCGGGTCGCGGCGGCCGAGAACTACGCGTACGCCGCCTGGGCCTCGGAGTTCGCGCGCAGTCGCGAGCTCCAGCAGAAGGTCGGCCGCATCAAGAACCTCACCGCCGTGCTGGGCGCGGTCTATCTGCCGCTGTGCACCCTGATCATGTTCATGCTGCTGGCGGGCCCGGCGCGCGGCGCGATGTCGGCGGCGGCTTTCCTCACCTTCAACACGTCGGTGACGATGCTGCTGACGGCGGTCACCCAGCTCACCGGATCCTTCGTCTCGGTGGTGGCCGCGCTGCCGCTGTTCGAGGAGATCAAGCCGGTGCTGGACGCCAGGCCCGAGGTCCGCACGGCGAGCACCCGGCCGGGTCCGCTCTCCGGGAGCATCGAGGCCCGCCGGCTGTCCTTCCGCTACGCGGACGACGGTCCGCTGGTCCTGGACGACGTGTCCTTCGACATCCGGCCCGGCGAGTTCGTCGCGATCGTCGGCCCGAGCGGCTGCGGCAAGTCGACGCTGCTCAGGCTACTGATCGGCTTCGACCGCCCGGTCTCGGGCAGCGTGCTCTACGACGGCCAGGACCTGGCCGCCCTCGACCAGTCGGCGGTGCGGCGGCAGTGCGGGGTGGTGCTCCAGCACGCCCAGCCGTTCACCGGCTCCATCCTGGACGTCATCTGCGGCACGGAGCCGTACACGCCGGAGGAGGCCCTCGCGGCGGCCGAGATGGCGGGGCTCGCCGAGGACATCAAGCGGATGCCGATGGGCCTGCACACGATCGTCTCCGGCAGTGGCGCGATCTCCGGCGGCCAGCGCCAGCGCCTCATGATCGCCCAGGCGTTGATCCGCCGGCCACGGATCCTCTTCTTCGACGAGGCGACCAGCGCCCTGGACAACGAGACGCAGCGCACGGTCATCGAGAGCACCAAGGCCCTCAACGCCACCCGGATCGTCATCGCGCACCGGCTGTCCACAGTGCTGGACGCCGATCGCGTGATCGTCATGGAGGACGGCAAGGTCGCCCAGCAGGGCCCGCCCGCCGAGCTCCTCGCGGACACCGGCGGGCGGCTGCACGAGCTGGTGCGGCGCCAGCTGGCGTGAGGGGCCCTCGGGCCGCGTCCCGCGGATCCGGCTCCGACCACCGCCGGTGACCGACCTGCCCACCCTCAGCGAAACGTTGCCGTTTCGCTGGAAGTGGTCTAATCTCCAGGTGTACGAAACGGTTTCGTTTACGTGCTCATTACCTTCGGACGACTTTCCCTGGAGTGGTTCCCCGATGTCCCAGAAGACTCTGACCGAGAGCGGTCCGGAAGGCGCCGCCGAAGCGCCCTCCGGCTCCGCCTCCAAGCGGTGGTGGATCCTCGCCGTCGTCGCGCTCGCCCAGCTGATGGTGGTCCTCGACGCGACCATCGTGAACATCGCCCTGCCCTCGGCCCAGGCCGACCTGGGGTTCTCCGACGGCAACCGGCAGTGGATCGTCACCGCGTACGCCCTGGCGTTCGCCTCCCTGCTCCTGCTCGGCGGCCGAATCGCCGACCTGTTCGGCCGCAAGCCCGCCTTCCTCGTCGGCGTGGTCGGCTTCGCCGCCGTATCCGCCCTCGGCGGTGCCGCCACCAACTTCGAGATGCTGGTCACCGCACGCGCTCTCCAGGGCGCCTTCGGCGCGCTGCTGGCGCCCGCCGCGCTGTCGCTGCTGAACACGACGTTCACCGACGCCCGCGAGCGCGCCAAGGCGTTCAGCGTCTACGGCGCCATCGCCGGTGCCGGCGGCGCGGTGGGCCTGCTGCTCGGCGGCCTCCTGACCGACGCCCTCGACTGGCGCTGGACGCTGTACGTCAACGTCGTCATCGCCGTCGTCGCCTTCGCGGGCGGCTGGATCCTGCTGTCCAACAAGCGCGACGCCTCGAACTCCAAGCTCGACGTGCCCGGCACCGTCCTGGTCGCCGCCGGTCTCTTCTCCCTGGTCTACGGCTTCTCCAACGCGGAGACGCACGACTGGGACTCCCCGGCGACCTGGGGCTTCCTGATCGCGGGCGGGGTCCTGCTGGCCGCGTTCACCTGGTGGCAGACCCGTGCCGCGCACCCGCTGCTGCCGCTGCGCATCCTGCTCGACCGCAACCGCGCGGCCTCCTTCTTCGCCGTACTGATCTCCGGCGCGGGCATGTTCGGTGTGTTCCTCTTCCTCACCTACTACCTCCAGCTGAACCTGGGCTTCAGCCCGACCAAGACCGGTGTGGCGTTCCTGCCGATGGTCGCCGCGCTGATGGTGGCCGCACAGGCCAGCACCACGGTCCTGGTCCCGCGGATCGGGCCGAAGGCGGTCATCCCGCTGGGCTTCGCGGTCGCCGGGGTCGGCATGGCCTGGCTGACCGGGATCGGCGTCGGCTCCGGCTATCTGTCCTCGGTGCTGCCGCAGCTCGTCGTGACCGGCTTCGGTCTCGGTCTCGTGATGCCGCCGGCCATGCAGCTGGCCACCGGCGGGGTCGCGGCCGAGGACGCGGGCGTCGCCTCCGCCACCGTCAACGCCATGCAGCAGGTGGGCGGTTCGATCGGCACGGCCCTGCTGAACACGCTGGCCGCCGGCGCCGCGACCGACTACCTGGCGGGCAAGGACCCCACCAACAAGCTGGTCCAGGCCGAGGCGACGATCGAGAGCTACACCACCGCCTTCTGGTGGTCGTCCGGCTTCTTCGCCGCCGGCGCGCTGATCGCCTTCCTGCTCTACCGGCGCGGGGTGCCGGAGCAGGACCCGGACGCCGCGCAGGTCGTCCACATGTGATCCGACCCACCCGATCCGACCGAGCCGCACCGGTCGGGGGGTCGTACCGAGCCGAGGGGCCGCCGTCCGCAGGGAAACGGCGGCCCCTCTTCCCTGTCCGCGAGGTCGCGACGGGGCGTTCGGCGTTGGAAGATCGCCCGACCGGGTACTCACCGACCATGCGAATCAGCGTGGTTGACGTGGGATCCAACACGGTCAGACTGGTCGTCGCGGACGCGGAGGGCGGGGTGCCGCTGCCCGTCCACACCGCCAAGTGGCGCCTGAGACTGTCCGATCAGATGAAACCGGGCGACCCGGTGCCGCCGGAGGCGGTCGAGCAGCTCGTCGGGGCGGTGGCCCAGGCGGCCAGGACCGCGACCCGCTGGGGCGCGGAGAGCCCGCCGGCCTTCGCGACCGCCGTGGTGCGCAACGCCCCCAACCGCCAGGAGGTGTTGCACACCGTGCGGGACCGGACCGGCGTCGGGCTGTGCACCCTGCCGGGCGAGGTGGAGGCCGAGCTCACCTTCCTCGGGGCGCGGCGCTGGATGGGCTGGCGGTCGGGGCCGCTCGCCCTGCTGGACATCGGCGGCGGCTCGCTCGAAGTGGCCTTCGGCCGCGGCCGGTTGCCGGACTTCGTGGTCTCGCTGCCGCTCGGCGCGGGCCGGCTGACCCACGAGTTCTTCGAGGGCCAGGACCCGCCCTCGCCCGAACTGGTGCGGGAGCTGCGCCGCAAGGTCCGTCACCAGCTCCGGGACGCGGCGGCCCGGATCCGCTGGGAGGGCCCGCGCACCGCGGTCGCCACCTCGCGCACCTTCCAGCAACTGGGCCGTCTGTGCGGGGCACCGCCCGGGCGGCACGGCCCCTTCATGGAACGCCGGTTGCGGCGCACGGACCTGGGCGCGGCGGTCGAGCGGCTGGCCGTACTGCCCGCCGCCCGCCGCGCCCAGCTGCCCGGCATCTCCGCGCCCCGCGCGGCCCAGAGCCTGGCCGGTGCGGTGGTCGCCCACACCGCCATGAAGCTGACCGGCCTCAAGACCGTCACCCTCTGCCCGTGGGCGATCCGCGAGGGCGTGCTGCTGCGTCACATCGAGGACGGCCCGTCCTGGTGGGCGGAGATCATCCGCCGCAACGAGGAGAACGCGCCCCAGGACCCGGTACCTCTGCGCATCGCGTCGGCAACACACTGAAACCAACGGCACTCGTCAACTGAAACGACAGAAGTTCACCTTGTCGAGTGAACCAGATCTTGCGGAGGTCACAGCGGGGATGGTTTGCGTCGCGCCGGGGTAACTACCGAGATCCCATGTACCCCTGCCGAGGTGGAGCGGACATGTCGGACGGTGACGACCGCGCCTTACCACCCCCCGCGGCGAACCCGCATGCCCGCACCCGGGCCGACGGGTGCCGCACGGTGGTCGAGGCCCTGGGCGAGATCGATCTCGCGACGGCCGGTTTCCTGGCGGAGCATCTGGACGCGGCGACCGCGGATCCGGCGCCGGACGTCCTGGTGGACCTGCGGCGCGTCGGCTTCCTCGACTGCTCGGGGCTGCGGGTGCTGTGCCGCGCCGAGTCCCGGGCCCGGGCACGCGGCGGCCGACTGCGCCTGGTCAGCGATCTGCCACGCGTCCGCCGACTGCTGCGTGCCGCGGGCCTGTTGGGCCGCTTCCCCCTCCTGCCCGCGATTCCCGCGGCGAAGGACGAGGAGTGATCCGGGAGGCCGGCGGGCGGCCCCACTCCGCCCGCCGGCCCCGGTGCGGGATCACAGGTCTCCGCGTCAGGGCCAGGCACTCCCCACCTGCGGGCCCCGCGGGACATTCAC
This sequence comes from Streptomyces sp. NPDC032822, assembly GCF_055578825.1. NCBI lineage: Bacteria > Bacillati > Actinomycetota > Actinomycetes > Kitasatosporales > Streptomycetaceae > Streptomyces > Streptomyces sp. NPDC032822. The sequence goes on from NZ_JBVIOL010000002.1 coordinate 41,701, forward strand.
GCAGACCTGCGATCCCGGTCCATCAGAACGTGAAGACGCTGTTGCCGTGGAAGCTCTTCACGCACTCGTTGGCGAAGGTCCGCTGGTAGGAGACGCGCTGGCCGCGCCAGACACCGTCCACGGTGACGACGACGGGGTCGTACTCCTTGGTGCACTGGACGTCGTCTCTCACCGCCAGCGCATCGAAGTCCCCGCCGACGGCGCGCAGTTCCGCGCAGGCCGAGAGGGCGGCCGGGTGACTTCCGGAGGCGGTCGGCGCGCAGGTCAGGGTGACCGCGCGTTCCGGGGTGACGGTGGCGGCGCTGTCGCCGTGGCCCATGGTGAGCACCAGGGCCGAGGGGGCGTAGAGCGCGGTCGGGGTGGCGTGTTCGGCGAGGGCGGTGCCTGCCAGGGGTCCGCAGACGGCGGTGGCCGTGAGACCCAGGGTCGCTGCCCAGCGCGCGGGGTTCCGCATTGTGTGCATCCTTCCGCTCGGTTCGACGAGATGTCGACGTGCCGCGATCCGACTCGGTCGGTGCCGGTGCGGCGAGCGCGAGTCTGCCGAGTCCGGCACCGAAACTCACATCGACCCCACTGATTTCGGTAACCTTGTGTATTGAATCAGTGGCGTGAAGTAACGGAATTCGAACGCGTCGATCCGGGAATCGCACGGGTCTTGATCGTCGGCACCGGCCCGATGGCCGGATTCCCCCCGTCATTTAATAGTCCTGAAACATTCCGCTTCAGCCGTGAGCGCACTCCCGCCCAGCCCCTTGCGCTGTCGGTCGGGCGGAGTAATCGTCATTACATGATTACTGCAGAGGAGCAGGAGAAGCTGCGCGGGTGGTTCACCGGGCGGGTGCCGGACGACCTCTTCGAGGGCCGGGTCGAGGTGACGGTCGACCGCGAGGAGATCACCGTGATCGGCCGCGTCCCCGAACCCCGTTCGGCCGAGGACGCCTCACCCGCCGAGCGGGAGGCTGCCGTACAGGGCCGGGTCCAGGAGTTCCGGGAGCGCACCCGGGAGACCCGGATCGCGGTGGCCCGCGAGGCCGAGCACCGGTTCCGCCGGAAGGTGTCCTGGGGTGTGGAGTGCGGCGGGGAGCGGGTCCTGTTCACGCATCTGGCGGCGCCCGTGATGACCCGGCTGCGCCAGCCCGAGCGGCAGGTCCTCGACACCCTGGTGGCCGGCGGTGTCGCCCGCAGCCGCAGCGATGCCCTCGCCTGGTGCGTGCGGCTGGTCCAGCGCCACACCGACGACTGGCTCGTGGAGCTGCGGGACTCCCTCGAACACGTCCAGCGGGTACGGGCCCAGGGGCCGGACACCGAGCCGGAGGAGCCCGCCGAGGGCAAGGAGTGACCAGCAGGTGGATGATTCGTCCTCGCACGCTTCAGAGGATGGATGAACCGTCCTCTGGTGCGGGTCCTTCGCGCGGCCTTACGGTCGGCAGACCCCTCGGAGGACGGCGTCCGTTCGCCCCGCACACCCCCGCGCCGGCGAGCGGCCGTCCCCGCCACCGCGCCACCACGCGCTCCGCAGCCGTCCCCTCGCTGGAGCCCCCTTGTCCCCGCAGCCCGACACCTCCCCCGCGCCGTCCCTGACGGAGGTCGAGACGCACGGCGTCGACCGCATCCCCGACGCGGACCGCGGCGCGAGCCCCCTCGACCTGTTCCGGCTCGCCTTCGGCGGCGCCAACACCTTCTCCACCTGCGTGCTCGGCGCCTTCCCGATCCTGTTCGGACTGTCCTTCTGGCAGGGCCTCGCGGCCACCCTCCTGGGTGTCGTCGTGGGTGCGCTGATCCTGTGCCCGATGGCGGTGTTCGGTCCGGTGAACGGCACCAACAACGCCGTCTCCTCGTCCGCGCACCTCGGTGTGCACGGCCGCGTGGTCGGCTCGTTCCTCTCGCTGCTCACCGCCGTCGCCTTCTTCTCCCTCTCGGTGTGGAGCTCCGGCGACGCCCTGGTGGGCGGCGCGCACCGGCTGTTCGGCCTGGAGCGCGACGCTGCGGCGTACGGCGTCGCGTACGCCCTCTTCGCCGCCCTGGTCCTCGCCGTGTGCGTGTACGGCTTCCGGTTCATGCTGTTCGTCAACAAGGTCGCGGTGGCCTCGGCGACCGTGCTGTTCCTGCTGGGCGCGGTCGCCTTCGCCGGTGACTTCGACCCGTCGTACGCGGGGGTGTTCACGGAGTCGGCGGACGCGGCGACCGACGCCCTGTTCTGGCCCTCGTTCATAGGCGCGGCCCTGATCGTGCTGTCCAATCCGGTGTCGTTCGGGGCGTTCCTCGGCGACTGGTCGCGCTACATCCCGGCGAGCACCCCGCTCCGGCGGGTGGTCGGGGCCGCGTTCCTGTCGCAGATCGCGACGCTGGTGCCGTTCGTCTTCGGGCTGGGGACCGCGAGCATCATCGCCGCCGAGGCGCCGGAGTACGTCGATCCTGCCGCCCCCGACTTCGTGGGCGGGCTGCTCGCGATCTCGCCGGGCTGGTTCTTCCTGCCGGTGTGTCTGCTGGCCCTGATCGGCGGCATGTCGACGGGCACGACCGCCCTGTACGGCACGGGCCTCGACTTCTCCTCGGTATTCCCGCGGCTGTCCCGGGTGCGGGCCACCGTGCTGGTCGGCGTGGTGTCCATCGCGTTCATCTTCGTCGGCCGGTTCGGGCTCAACCTCGTGCAGTCGATCTCGACCTTCGCGACGATGATCATCACCTGCACCACGCCGTGGATGGTCGTGATGATGCTCGGCTTCTGGGTCCGGCGCGGCTGGTACGACCCGGAGGCGTTGCAGGTCTTCAACCGCCGTCAGCGCGGCGGCCGTTACTGGTTCGCGCACGGTTGGAACTGGCGGGGCATGACCGCCTGGTGGGTGTCGGCGCTCCTCGGTGTGCTCTTCACCAACATCCCGGGGCAGTTCGTCGGCCCGTTCGGCGATCTGGCCAACGGCGTCGACATCAGCCTGCCGCTGTCGCTGGCCGTGTCCGCCGTGCTCTATCTGGCGATGCTGCGGCTGTTCCCCGAACCGCGGGCCGTCTACGGCCCCGAGGGCGCGCGGCTGGCCCGGACGGTCGACACCCCGGTGCCGCCGATCACCGGTCCCGGTGCGCCGACCGACCAGACGGCGCCGCCCGCCCCCTCGCGCGCCTGACCCCCCACCGCCTTCCCCGATGGGCTACCCGCGCATACTCGCCGGTATGGTCGGGGCCGACGCTGCTCGACGAGGAGAGGCGGGGCCGCCATGGGCAAGCACTGGGCGGATTTCCAGTACGAGATCTATCTGAACGGGATCTCGGGCGCCGTACCGCGGCTGCCCACCGATCTGACCCGGCTGGAGGAGCTGACCGAGCGTCGGCTCGGACCCGGTCCGGTCGGCTATGTGGCGGGCAGCGCGGGTGACGGCAGCACCGCCCGCGCCAACCGGGCCGCCCTGGAGCGCCGCCGGATCGTGCCGCGCATGCTGCGGGACGTGCACGAACGGGACCTGTCCGTCGAGGTGCTGGGACGCGCCCTGCCCGCGCCGCTGGCCCTGGCCCCGGTCGGGGTGCTGTCGATCATGCACCCGGACGCGGAGCCGGCCGCCGCGCGGGCCGCCGCGGCGCAGGGCGTGCCGTACATCCTGTCGTCGGCGTCGAGCACGCCGATGGAACAGGTCGCCGAGGCGATGGGCGACGCCGAACGCTGGTTCCAGCTGTACTGGCCGAAGGACCCCGAGGTGGCCCGGAGCTTCCTCGACCGGGCGAAGGCGGCCGGGTTCACCGCGCTGGTCGTCACCCTCGACACCCCACTCCTGGCCTGGCGGCCCCGGGACCTCGACCGGGCCTATCTGCCGTTCCTGCACGGAGTGGGCACCGCCAACTACTTCTCCGACCCGGCGTTCCTGGCAGGTCTGGCCAAGCCGGTGCACGAGGACCCGAACGCGGCCGTGATGCACTTCGTGGGGATGTTCGCCGACCCCGGCAAGACCTGGCCGGACCTGGCGTTCCTGCGGGAGCACTGGGAGGGACCGATCGTCCTCAAGGGCGTCCTGCACCCGGACGACGCCCGGCTCGCCGCCGACGCGGGGATGGACGGCGTGGTGGTGTCCAACCACGGCGGCCGGCAGGTGGCCGGCTCGGTCGCGGCGGCCGACGCGCTGCCGCGGGTGGCGGAGGCGGTCGGCGACCGCCTGACCGTCCTGTTCGACAGCGGCGTCCGCACCGGGGACGACGTCTTCAAGGCGCTCGCGCTGGGCGCCGAGGCGGTGCTGCTGGGACGGCCCTACGTCTACGGCCTCGGCCTCGACGGCCAGGCCGGCGTCGAGCACGTGATCCTTTGCCTGCTCGCCGAGTTGGACCTCACCCTGGCCCTGACCGGGCACGCCACCCCGGCCGCGGTCGGCCCCACCGACCTGCTGGAGGGGCCTTCCTGAGAGCCGGGGAGGCGGTCCCGGCTAGGGCCGGCCGGGGGCTTTGGCAGGCCGGGCGACGAGGGTGTCGGTGCCGGTGATCGACAGGGAGCCGGGGGTGGCCGTCGAGACGGGGCCGGTCAGCCAGGACTGCTCGGTGGAGCCGTCCCGCACCTTGACGACGATGTCGGCACCGGGATCAGCGGTGGTGGAGGTCAGGGCGAGCCGGTCGTCCCAGCGCGGCAGCAACTCGCCCTGCACGGTGAGGTCGTAGCGCACGTCGTCGGCCCGCTTCGCCTCCTCGCCGGCACACGCGCCGAGGATGACCACGCCGGCGTCGGCGTGCGAGTCCAGGCAGAGATCGGGGTCGGCCGCACTGCGCAGCAGCCCGTCCTCCTCGTAGGACCACTGCTGGGTCGGAACCGACGAGCACGCGGCCAGTGCGGTCCCGGCACCGGCCTTCGGGTCGCCCTTGATGTCGACGCACAGGTCGGCGGCGACGTTGCGCAGCCGGGTGCGCCCGGGCACGTTGGGCAGCTGGGCGGTGCCGGAGGACGCCGTCGGCGGAGCCTGCGAGCCGGCTCCCGGTGCCACGCCGACGCCACCGGTCGCGCTGGTGGAGGCGGCCGGGTCGACCCCGTCGTCGTCCGACCAGAGACTGGCCACGAGCACGGTCGCGAGCAGTCCGGCCGAGGCCAGGCCCACGCCCGTGAGGAGGGTCCGCGAGGAGCGCAGACCGCCGCCCGGGGGCCGGCGCAGGGGCGAGGGGATACCGGGCAGCAGGCGCCTGCGTCCGCCGCCGTGCCGGGAGGAGCCACGGGTGCGGGACATCGGTGCCGTCTCGCCCTGCCGGGCCTCCAGATAGCGCCGGCCGCCCCAGCCGAGCACCGCCTCGGCGAGCAGCACACCCAGCCCGCCTTCGAAATGGCTCAGTTGCTCGGCGGCGCTGCGGCAGTGCCGGCACTCCCCCAGATGCTGCTGGACATCCGGCAGCAGGGATCCGCCGCGGCGAATCGGAACGTCGAGGAGCCGGTTGTAGAAACGGCAGTCCGTGGTCGGCGCGAGATCCCGATGGGCATGTACACAACCCTCGCGGAGTTTCTCCCGGGCCTGTTCCAGCGCCATCGACGCGGTGTCGGTGTCCATGCCGAGGAGAGCGGCGGGAACGGCAATGTTTTCGCCCTCCACCTCGACATGCCACAGCAAACACCGGGAGTGTCCGGGAAGCGCGTGGAATGAACGCTCCGCCAGCTTTCGGGTTTCGGGGGTCAGCGACTTGGCCGCGCGCATACCGCGACCTCCGGCCGGTTTCCCCAACTCCGGCAGTACTGCGGATATGCGGTCCTCGGCCGCCCATTGCCTGACCGTGTCCCGTACGGTCACGAGTAACCGCGGACGCAGAGCGACGGCCTGCTCGCCGAGGGTCAACCGGTCGAGGACCTGGTGGAACGCGGCGGCGCTGACCATCGCGGCCGTCTCCTCCGTGGAGGCCAGGCAGATCACCGCGTAGGTGTGGGCGGGCTGCCAGTGTCGCGCCATCAGCAGCGCGACGGACTTGCTCACCTCGACGTCCGGGCTGCCCCTGAGCGCGGCGCCGAGACTCTCGTCGGACTCCTCGGGAACCCCGCCGGGCGGCGGGAAAGGAGGACGAGGGGGGTGGGGGGTGGGCACTGAGCGGATTCCTTCCCACGCACATGAGACACAGAAGTTCTGATCGCCGGAAAGGAGCCGGGGTCGGCACTCGACCTTTCGGGCGCGGGCGCGGGGGACGCGAAATTGTCCAGGCCTGTCCGCCTTAGCCCCCACACCAGTTGTTCACCCTTGCACAACTTCCTCACGAGCAACAAGGCGCCCGGGAAACATCCACATCCTGGAGATCCAGGTATGCCCGGCGAGGGCGGGCGGCTTCTTCTTCCCGGTGTTCGCCGACGCTCGCGCTGATCGCTGCGGTGGCGTCGGTCAGCCCCGTCTCCGGCGTACGGCCCGTTCCCCGCGGACCTGGTCTCCACGGGGGCCCGGTCCGACCGGTACCCGGGCTTCGCGGAGGAACCGGTCCGGATAGTGCCGGGGTGGTGGGGGGAGATCAACCGGCATGATCAAGCGGCTGCCGCACGGCGCGTACGCCGAGGTGCGGCAGCCGCCCGATCAGGCCCGGCTCCACGCCCCGACCGTCGATGAGCGGCCGGGGGCTCGTGGAGCGTGGGTGTCGGTTCTGGTCCTCAGCCCTGGTCCGCCACGAAGGACGCCATCCGGGTCAGGGCCGAGTTCCAGTTGATGGTGTGCTCGTTCGTCGACCAGGACTGGATGTCGTCGATGTAGCAGAACTGGCCGACGCAGCCCTGGAGTTTGCTCTGTGCGTAGGGGTCCTGGATGGACGAGTTCGGACCGCCCGCCAGGGTTCCGTCGGGCGGGGCCGGCTGGGTGGGGTCGAGCTGGCGGGCATACCAACGGCTGTGCTGGTTGTGGGAGTTGACCTCGCCGTAGCCCGTCACGTAGGACATGTTCAGCGCGTTGCGGCCGAGGAGGTAGTCCATGCTCTGGACGGCCCCGTCACGGTACTTGGAGCCACCGCCGATGTCGTAGGCGGTGGCGATGACGACCGCGTTGTGCAGGATCTGGTGGTTGGAACCCCAGTCGTAGAGGTTGCCGTCGGGGGCGTAGGGCATGCCGTACGCCTGTGACTTCAGGGTGGTGAGGTAGACGTCCGCGCCCTTGGTCACCGACCGGCGCACCTTGTCCCGGCCGGGGAGTTTGCTCGGCACGGTCGCGAGGTCGAGGCGGGCCGCCGCGGCCGTCCTGGCCCAGTCGTAGCCGACAGGGCCGAAGATGTCGGCCGTATGGAGGGGCGAGGCGAGGACGTGGTCCGCGAACGCCTTCTTCCCCGTGGTCAGATACAGCTCGGCCGCCGCCCAGTAGAACTCGTCCGTCGCGTCGGAGTCGGAGTAGGCTCCGCCGCCGATGCCGTCGTTCGGGTCGGCGTACATCGCCGGGTGGGCGAGGGCCGCGGTCCAGGCCTTGCGCGCGGCGGCGAGTGCCTTCGCCGCGAACTCCCGGTCGTAGGGCCGGTACAGGCGGGCCGCCTGCGCGGCCGTCGCGGCCAGGTTGAGGGTCGCCTGGGTACTCACGGGGTGCAGTTCGCGCTTCTGCGGATCGTCACTGGGCAGCAGCGGCAGGCCGGTCCACTGTTCGTCGTGCATCTTGTGGTGGGCCATACCGGCGAGCGGCTGTCCGTCGGGCACCTGCATCTTCAGCAGGAAGTCCAGCTCCCAGCGGACCTCGTCGAGGATGTCCGGCACCTTGTTCCCGCTCTCCGGGATGGCGAGCGTGCCGTCTCCCAGTGCGGCCGGCTGCCCGGTGCGGGCGTGCAGCGCGCGTTCGTACGTGCTCAGCAGCTCCCAGGTGGAGATGCCGCCGTTGACGACGTACTTGCCGTGGTCGCCGGCGTCGTACCAGCCGCCGGTGACGTCGAGCGTGTAGTCGCAGACACCCGGTTGGCAGGGCACGTTCGAGTCGCCCTGGTTGGGCGCCACGTCGACATGTCCGGCGGGGCGGGCGTAGCCCGGGCGCAGATCGTCGCGGATCGCGATGCCGCTGCGCTGTGTGTAGTAGTACTTCGCGGCGTCCAGGCGCAGCTTCTCGTAGGCGCCCGTCCCGATGTCGAAGGGCCGGCTGGTCTCGCCGTCCACGACCAGGGTGAGGCCGGTGCTCCGCTTCTTGTAGGCGCCGAAGTCGATCGAGTGGACGTTCTGTCCGGAGGAGGCGTCGGTGCCGCGCGGCACGGTCCAGCCGCGCGCGAGCACCGCACCGCCGGAGTTCCTGAGCTGCCAGGGCAGCTTCGCGGTCGCGTCCGTGACCAACGTGGCGTTCTTGGGACCGGAGGGCAGGTAGGCGACCTGGTTGACGCGTACCCGGGGCCCGGTGTCGGGCTCGTACACCTCGGGCGGTACCCCGCCCAGCAGTGACACGTCGTCCATGCAGAAGCGGAACGGGTCGGCGTCGCCGCCGAGTTGGAAGCCGACCTGACCCTGGGCGGTGTCGACGGGCGAGGTGAACGTGTAGGAGTACCTGTTCCCGGAGACGCTCAGCTGCGGGCTCACCTCGAAGTACGTGTCGTACGGGGAGACCGACAGGCCGACGATCGCGCGCACGACGTGTGCGTCGGGTGTGCCGTTCGCGCTGAAGGAGAAGCGGTACGACTCCCCCTTGACCAGGGTGATGTCGTTCTGGCCGACGGCGGCGTCCCAGCGGTTGGCGGTGCCGCCCGGCACGTCCGCGCAGAGCTGTCCGTCGGACAGGCCCGCGGTGACGTTGCTGGTGGTCCACCAGGGGGCGGTGGTGGTGTCGAAGGCGCCGTTCTTGATCTGTTCGACCTCGTCGGCGGCGGCGCCAGGGGCGGGGAGACCCACCAGTGCCGCACCGATCAGGGCCGTCAGGGAGAGCAGGGCGGTTCTACGTCGTTTCACGTCTGGGCTCCTCGGAGGAGGTGCGGGGTGACGCTCACTGATGGGAGCGCTCCCAGATGCGGACGCAGGCCATGCTTGTTGGAGGCATGACACCGAGTCAACGGTCCGGACGGGACTGGTTTCCCGTCCAGGCCGTGCGACGGTGACTCAGCCGGCCGGCACCTCCAGCCTGCTGATGCGCACCGCGCCCCGGACCTCGCCCGGGTGGGCGCTGGTCAGGGTGAGGCGCAGCCGGGAGCCGCGGATCGCGTCGAAGGTGATGACCGTGGGGTCGTCGGAGGCCTCGGCCCAGTCGACGACCGCACCCGTGACCGGCACATACCGGTCTCCGTCCCACACCTCGGCCGCGACGGAGGCGGGCAGGCTGTGGGCCGCGCCCAGGGTGAAGGAGACCTCCGCGCGGTCGAGGGTCCGGGCCCGTCCGAAGTCCAGACTGACCCAGTCCTCGGCCCTGGCTCCGCCGAACGCGGGGAGCAGGGCGGTGGCCGCCTTGGTGAAGGCGTTGGACCAGCCGGTGGCCGGGTCGCCGTCGAGCATCGCGGCGGGGAGGGTGTCGGGGCGGCCGGAGTAACCGGCGTCCGCCCGGGGGTGGTCGGCAGGTGCGGGCGGGTCGGGAGTGAAGGCGGGCGCCGGCGTGGTGGCGGCCGACCGGGCGCGCGTGGTGCGCAGGGTCACGGTGTCCGACCGCAGGCCGTGCACGCGCGCGGTGACCTTCAGGGACCCGGGCCCGGTGCCCGCCCGGACGATCGCGAGCGCCTTGCCGTGGAAGGCGGTCCGGGTGCTCGCCTGATAGCGCTCGGCGCTCTCCTCGCGGCCGTTGTCGAGGCCCGCGAGGGAGCCGCCCTGCACGCCGAAGGAGATCAGGTGCTCGGCGCCGGGCACGAGCACGCCGCGGGCGTCCACGATGTCCGCGGTGACGAAGGCGAGCGAACGGCCGTCCCCGGCCAGGGACGTGCGATCGGCGGTGAGCCGTACGGCGCGCGGTGCGCCCGCCGTACGCAGGACGTCGGTGGCGACCACCCTGCCGTTCCGGCGGGCGACCGCCTTCAACTCCCCGGGCGCGTACGGCACTTTCCAGGTGAGGTGGAGTTTGCCCACGCTGCCGTTCGGGCTGGTGTAGCTGCCGGGGTAGGGGCCGTCGGTGAAGGTCTTGTCGTCGCCGGTGGCCTCGGTGGTCTCCAGGTACTCCCGGCCGTCCACCGTCGTCTTCGTGTCGAAGGTCCGGGTGCCCAGGGACTTTCCGTTGAGGAGGAGTTCGACGGTGGCGACATTGGAGTACGCCCACACCTCGACCGTGTCGCCCCGCTCGTGGTTCCAGGTCATCGGCAGCAGATGGACCATGGGCGCGCTGGTCCACTGGCTCCTGAACAGGTGGTACATGTCCTTGGGGAAGCCGGCCGTGTCGACCGCGCCGAAGAAGGACGCCTTCACCGGGAAGACGTCGTAGGGCGTGGGCTCGCCGATGTAGTCGATGCCCGACCACAGGAACTCGCCGGTGAACCACTTCCGGTCGCGGTCCTTCTTGTGGCCGTACTCGCCGCTCATGGTCCAGGAGGCGAGGTTGTTGTCGTACGAGGAGGTGTCCCGTCTGCCGGGCGTGTGGTTCTCGCCCGTGTTGAGGCGTTCGGGTTCCTGGTAGGCGCCTCGGGTGGAGGTCTCGGAGGAGGACTCCGACTCGAAGAGGAACAGGTGCGGGTAGCGGGCGTGCAGGGCGTCCACCGACTTGGCGGTGTTGTAGTTGAGGCCGAGGCCGTCGAGCTTGGCGAGGATCAGGTCGCCCGGGGAGCCTGCGGCGGGCACGGTGCGGTGCCGGTGGGAGCCGATCACCACCGGGCGGGTGGCGTCGGACGCCTTGACCGCGGCGATCAGCCGGTCCGCCATGGCGAGGCCGGAGGTGGAGGTGAACTCCGAGACCTCGTTGCCGATCGACCACATGATGACGGCGGGCGAGTTGCGGGCGGCCCGCACCATCTCGGTGACGTCCCGGTCGGCCCACTCGTCGAAGAACCGGCCGTAGTCGTAGCGCGTCTTGGGGCTTCTCCAGCAGTCGAAGGCCTCCACCATCATCACGATGCCGAGTTCCTCGCAGACCTCGATCATCTCCGGGGAGGGCGGGTTGTGGGAGGTGCGGAAGGCGTTGACGCCCATCGACTTCATGAGGGTCATCTGCCGGCGGATCGCGTCGATGTGGACGGCCGCGCCGAGCGCGCCCAGGTCGTGGTGCAGGTCGACGCCCTTGAGCTTGGCGTAGCGGCCGTTGAGGTGGAAGCCCTCGTCGGGGTCGAGGCGGTAGGTGCGGATGCCGAAGGGGGTGCGGTAGGTGTCGACGGTCTTGCCGCCGACGCGGAGTTCGGTCTCCAAGGTGTAGCGGTGAGGGGCGGCGAAGTCCCACAACTTGGGCCGGTCGACGGTGAGTTCGTGGGTCTCGGTGGTCTCGGTGCCGACGGTGACGGTGGTGGCGGCGCGGGCCACCGTACGGCCGCCGGGGTCCTTGATCCGGGAGCGGATCTCGACCTCGGCCGCGGTGCCGGTCTCGTTCACCACGGCGGTCCGCACCCGGACCAGTGCCCGCTTCGCCGTGATGTCCGGCGTGGTGACCTGGGTGCCCCAGCGGGCCACGTGCACCGGGTCGGTGACCACCAGGCGGGCCTCGCGGTAGATGCCGCTGCCCGAGTACCAGCGGCTGCTGGGGAGGCGGTTCTGCACCTTGACCGCGAGCACGTTCTCGGTGGTGCCGTCGGTGTGCAGCAGGTCGGTGAGGTCGAAGGCGAAACCGGTGTAGCCGTAGGGGTGGCGGCCCACCTCCGTGCCGTTGCAGTGGACCGAGGAGTCCATGTAGACACCGTCGAACTCCACCGATATCCGCTTGCCGGCCAGGGCGGAGGGCAGCGTGAAGGCCAGGCGGTACCAGCCGAGGCCGCCCGGGAAGAACCCGGTGCCGCTGGTGGTGCCGTGCTCGGTGGTCGGGGTCTGTTCGATGCTCCAGTCGTGCGGCACCGCGACCTCACGCCACCCGGAGTCGTCGTGGCCGGGGGCCGCGGCGTCCGCGTACGCACCGGTCGGGTCGGTGATCCCGCCCGGGTCGACCAGCGCGAAGCGCCAGCCGTCGCGCAACGCGACCGTGCTGCGGCCGGCGGCGACCCCGGCAGTCTCGGCGGTGTCGGCGGCCCACGCCGCAGGGGACAGGACCGTCCCGGCCGCCGGGGCTGCCGCGGAGGCGAAAAGTAGCGATCTACGAGTGACCGTCAAGGCGGCTCTCCCTCATCAGGGCCCAGAAGTACTCATAATTGATCGTGAACAAACAGATTCTGACGCTGTGCCACACGGGCCCGTCAAGGGTGCGGTGAGCCGCTTCCGACCCAGGAGTCACAACGGCCGGATCTCCCCCTTGACCACGGGTCGGGGACGGTCCCGGCCGCACCGCGGTTCCCGTCCGCGAGAGCGCGTGACGCACTAGGCTGGGACCGATGTGACGCGCCTGTTCACTGTGAGTGTCCGCGATGGAGTGGCGACGATGAGCCCGGTGTATCCGTTCGACGATGCCGCGACCGCGCGGGCCGTCATCGACGGCAAGGGCACGGTCGTCGAGTGGAACGAGGGCGCCCGACTGCTCCTGGACCGCCCGGCCCAGGAGGTCGTGGGCCGCCCCGCCACGGAACTGCTGGCCGATCCCGGTGCGTTCCGGCTGCCGGAGACCGCCCGCTGGGACGGCACCCTCACCCTGCGTCATCGCGACGGCTCGGCCGTCTCCGTGTGGCTGCTCGCCCACCGCAGACCCGCCGGCACCGGCCCCGGCGACTGGCTCGTGGTCACTCCGCTGACCGGCGACGGCCCGCTCGCGCCGGACGAGGCGCTGGACCGCGCCGAGCTCATCCAGTCCCCCTGCGCCGTCGCCGTCTACGACGAACGGCTGCGGCTGCGCCGGATGAACACCGCCATGGCCGAGGTGCTCGGGCTGCCCGAGGAACGGGTGCGGGGGCTCAGGGCGGCCGAGATGAGCGGCAGACCCCAGAGCGAGGAGATCGAGCAGCATCTGTACCGGGTGCTGGCCACCGGCCGGGGCCACGACGTGCGGACGTACGTGCCGATCGGCGGCGACGGCCGGATGAACGCCTGGCTGGCCCGCATGGCGCCGATCACCGACGCCAAGGGGCGGGTGCGGGGCGTGTGCGTCGCCGCCCACGACTTCACCGACCAGTACCTCGCCCGCGAGCGGCTCCAGCTGGTCAACGAGGCCAGTGTGCGGATCGGCACCACCCTCGACGTCACCCGAACGGCGCAGGAGCTGGCCGACGTCTTCGTCCCCGCCCTCGCCGACTTCGTCAGCGTCGACCTGCTGGACCCGCCGGAGGCCGGCGGCGAGCCCTCCGCCGCCCGGCTCACCGCCCCGATCAGTCTGCGCCGCGCGGCGCACCAGTCCGTGAACCCGGGCAGCCCCGAGGCCGTGGCCAAGCCGGGCCAGCTCGACGTCTATCCCGAGCCCTCACCGCAGGCCGACTCCCTCGTGGTGGGCCACACCATCGTGGCGTCCACCCAGACCCGCGACCTCGCCGAGTGGCTCGCCTGGGACCCGGCGCGCAGGGACCGCGTCAAGGAGTACGGCATCCACTCCACGATGTCCGTGCCGATCCAGGCCCGCGGCCAGACCCTCGGGGTGGCCGTCCTGACCCGGTTCCGCCGGCCCGACCCGTTCACCCCGGACGACGTGCTGCTCGCCGAGGAGGTCACGGCCCGGGCGGCCGTCTGCATCGACAACGCCCGCCGCTACTCCCGCGAGCGCGAGACCGCCCTTGCCCTGCAGCGCAGTCTGCTGCCCCGCTCGCTGCCCCGCACCCCCGCCGTGGAGGCGGCCTCCCGCTATCTTCCGGCGGCCCGCGCCGGGGTGGGCGGCGACTGGTTCGACGTGATCCCGCTGTCCGGGATGCGGGTGGCGATGGTCGTGGGGGACGTCGTGGGCCACGGCATCCAGGCCTCCGCCACCATGGGCCGGCTGCGCACCGCGGTGCGCACCCTCGCCGACATCGACCTGGCCCCGGACGAGCTGCTGACCCACCTGGACGACCTCGTCGTCCGGCTGTCCGCGGAGGCCGGCGGCGAGGGCAACCCCGGCGAGGTCGGCGCGACCTGTCTCTACGCGGTGTACGACCCGGTGTCGCGGCGCTGCACGCTGGCCCGCGCCGGACATCCCGCGCCCGTGATGCTCCCGCCGGACGGCGAGCCCCGGGAGGTCGACCTGCCGCCGGGGCCGCCGCTCGGCCTGGGCGGGCTGCCGTTCGAGGTCGCCGAACTGGAGCTGCCCGAGGGCACGGTGCTGGCCCTGTACACCGACGGGCTGATCGAGACCCGGGAGCGGGACGTGGACGCGAGCCACGCACTGCTCCGCGAGGCCCTGGCCGTACCCGCCGGCTCGCTGGAGGAGACCTGCGACCGCGTCCTGCACGGGCTGCTGCCGCCGGGCGGCGCACTGGACGACGTGGCGCTGCTGGTGGCCCGCACCCTGGGACTGCCCGCGTCCCAGGTCGCCACCTGGGACATCCCGGCCGATCCGGCGCTGGTCGCCCCGATCCGCAAGCAGGTCGTCGCCCAGCTGGACCGCTGGGAGCTGAGCGACGCCTCGTTCACGGCCGAACTGGTGGTCAGCGAACTCGTCACCAACGCCATCCGGTACGGCGCGCGCCCCATCCGGCTCCGGCTGATCCATGACGCGACCACGCTGATCTGCGAGGTGTCCGACACCAGCCACACCGCGCCGCACCTGCGCCGGGCCAAGACCTGGGACGAGGGCGGACGCGGTCTGCTGCTGGTCGCCCAGCTCACCCAGCGCTGGGGCAGCCGGCACACCGCCGACGGCAAGACGATCTGGTCGGAGATCAGCCTCGTCGACGAGGAGTGAGCACGCCTCCCTTCACGGCCCGGGTGAGGCCTCGCTCAGCCGTGACGTGAACGTGCCGAGCGGGACACCACAACGCCACACGCCCGGCGCCCGGCGTGTCCCGGATCGCGTACGGCTCGGCGGCCGACGTGATTCCCTGAAGTGACGCGCGAACCGTCCGGCCCCCGGCCCCATGGGATCTCGACGCCGGGCACCGCACGCACGTACGGCACGTGTGCGAGGAGACGCCGGGAGTGTGGACAGACATGGCGAAGACGTCCCAGGGCGTGCCGCGGGCGGCCCTGCTCGTGAGCGCGGTCGCGGTCCTCGGCCTGCTGACCGCCTGCGGCGGCGGTGACGGCACGGCGGGCGCTCCGCGCGAGGTCGTCGGCACGACCGCACCGGCCACCGGGAGCCGGACGGCCGACCCGGTGAGCCCGACGCCGAGTCCGGCGCCGAGCGGGGCGCCGGTCCCACCCGGCGCCTCGCCCACGGCGAAGGACTCGCCCACGTCCGTGAGCACCCGCTGCCACACCTCCGAGCTGCGGGCCTCCGTCGGGCGCGACGATCCGGGAGCCGGGCAGCGGAACTTCCCGATCGTCCTGACCAACGACTCCGGCCGTACCTGCACCGTGCGCGGCTACCCGGGCGCCGCCTTCCTCGACGCGTCCGGCAGGCAGCTGGGGCCGGATCCGAGGCGTACCGCCGACACCCCGGCGACCGTCACCCTGGCACCGGGCGAGAGCGCCTGGGCCGGGCTGACATACTCCGACCCGCAGGTCAGCGAGGCGCGGGCGGCGACTCCGGCGTCGCTGCTGGTGACCCCGCCGGACGAGCGGGCCCCGCTGAAGGTGTCATGGGCGGGCGGCCGGGTACCTGTGTCCGGCAACGCGTCCTCGGTGTTCCTGACGGTCTTCTCGGCCGGTACCGCCCCCTGATCCGACGCCGGGACCGCACGTCGGCGGAGCCGGGGTCCTCGGGAGTCTCTTACCGTCGCCTGGTTTGATGTCCGGGCACCGCCTGATGACACCCCGAAGGAACGGCCCTGAACGCCCCGCTCGCCGAAACCCTGTCCGTGACCCTGCTCGTCGCCGTCCTCGCCTGGGCCGTGATCCGCCCCCTGGGCTGGCCGGAGGCGGTCCTCGCGGTGCCGGCGGCGGGGGTGGCCATCGCGACCGGGGCGATCTCCCTGGACCACGCGCGGGCGGAGGCGGAACGCCTCGGGCCGGTGGTCGGCTTCCTCGCCGCGGTGCTGGTGCTCGCCCACTTCTGCGACGTCGAGGGGCTCTTCCAGGCGTGCGGGGCGTGGCTGGCCCGAAGATCGGCGGGGTCGCCCGGGCGGCTGCTGACCGGGGTGTTCGTCCTGGCGTCGACCATCACGGCCGTGCTGAGTCTGGACGCCACCGTGGTGCTGCTCACACCGGTGGTGTTCGCGACCGCCACCCGGATGGGAGTGCGCGCCAAACCGCACGTCTACGCCTGCGCGCACCTGTCCAACACGGCCTCGCTGCTGCTGCCGGTGTCCAACCTCACCAACCTGCTGGCGTTCGCGGCGAGCGGGCTGAGCTTCACCCGGTTCGCCGCGCTGATGGCCCTGCCGTGGCTGGTCGCGATCGTCGCGGAGTACGTGATCTTCCGCCGCTTCTTCCGGCGTGACCTGGCCGAGGTCACCCCCTCCCCCGACACCGCCGACGCGCCGGAGCTGCCGCTGTTCGCGCTGATCACCGTCGCCTGCACGCTGGCCGGGTTCGTCGTGACCTCCGCCCTCGGTGTGGAGCCGGCCTGGGCCGCGCTGGCGGGGGCGCTGGTGATGGCCGTGCGCGCTCTCGTGCGGCGGCAGGCCACCCCGCTCGGCGTGGTGCGGGCGGCCTCGCCGGCCTTCCTCGCGTTCGTGCTGGCGCTCGGTGTGGTGGTGCGCGCGGTGGTCGACAACGGTCTCGCCGACGCGCTGCGGCACGCGCTGCCCGACGGGACGGGGCTCGCCGCGCTGCTCGGCATCGCCGTGCTGGCCGCCGTACTGGCGAACCTGATCAACAATCTGCCCGCGGTCCTGGTCCTGCTGCCGCTGACCGCCTCCGCCGGACCCGGTGCGCTCCTCGCGGTGCTGCTCGGGGTGAACATCGGCCCGAACCTGACCTACGCGGGCTCGCTGGCCACGCTGTTGTGGCGGCGGATCGCGCACAGGCACGGGCACGAGGTCGAGCTCAAGGAGTTCACCCGGCTCGGCCTGCTCGCCACCCCGGCCTCACTGGTCGCCGCCGTGCTGGCACTGTGGGCGTCGCTCCAGGTCATCGGGGTCTGACGGGGCGCGACCCGATCGGCTCGGCCGGCCCCGGGTGGTGCCGCTCCGGTCAGTCGCCGCCGCGGCCGTAGCCACCGCCGTAACCGCCCCCGTACCCGCCGCCGTAGCCGCCGTTGTGGCCGCCCCAGGAGCAGTAGTACGGGTGGCCGTAGCAGGGCCCGTCGGTGGAATGCCCGTACGAGGGGGTCGGGGTCGGGGTGGCCTCGGGAGTCGTCGGGGTCGGGGACGGGGTGGGCGAGGACTTCGGCGTCGGCTTCCTCGACGGCGGGGGCGTGGGTGACGGCGCCTGTACCAGCGAGCTGTCCCCGCCCCAGTTGACGACCTCCATCTGGAGGTCGGTCTTCGAGGTGTCGAGCACCCAGCGCTGGGCGGGGCCGTCGTCGCGGGTCTTCAGGACCAGCGAGCCCGCTCCGTCGGTGGCGGCGGGGGCCAGGGCGAGGTCCTGGTCCCAGCGCGGCACCAGGGTGCCCTGGAGGGTGAAGTCGTAGCGGACGTTCCTGGCGTCCGCCTCGGTGCCCTTGCAGGGGGCCAGCCGCACCGAGTACCCGAGGTGGGAGTCCAGGCAGAGATCGGGGTCGTCCGCGTTGCGCAGCAGCCCTTCGGGGTCGTACGACCACTGCTGGGCGGCCGCCGAGGAGCAGTCGGTGAGCTCGGTCTCCGCTCCGTCGACGGCCTCCTTGCCGACGACGCCGACGCACATCCCGGACGCCACGTTGTGCAGCCGGCCGCGCACGGTGCCCTGCACGTCGTCCCCGGAGCCGATCCAGGACGGGTCGGAGGCCTCGCTGCCCGTGTCGGGCGCGTCGGCGAGGGGGCCGTCGTCGGCCTGCGTGGTGTCGTCGGAGGAGCCGAGCGAGGACCACATGACCAGGGGGAGGACGATCAGCCCGCTCACGGTGAGGACGGCCGCGGTGAGGTTGCGGCGGCCCGCGGTGCGACGGGCGGCCTTGTGCGGGGAGCGGTGGGAGGCGGTGCGCGGGCCGGTGCGGGGCGCAGTGGTCGGACGGGCGGGCACCTCGTCCGCGAAGGGCTGGGCCCGCGGGTCCGTCGCCGGGGGGAAGACCTCGGCCGGTTCGGACACGGACAGGATCTGGTTCGGCGCCATGAAGGACTCGCCGACGACGGCCGGGCGCTGGGCCCGTGCCTCGGTCTCCGTCTCCTCGCGCACCTCGTCGACGCGGGCGCGTGCCTCCAGGTAGCGGTGTGCGCCCCAGCCGAGCACCGCCTCGGCCAGCGCGCCGCCGAGGCTGTGGTTGAACTGGTGCAGCTGGTCGGCGGTGCGCCGGCAGTGCTTGCACCGCCCGAGGTGTTCGCGCAGGTCCTTGTCGATGTTCACGCCGCCGCGCCGGTAGGTCACGTCGAGCAGCCGGAGGTAGTGGCGGCACTCCTGCTCGGGGGCGAGTTCGCGGTGGACCTGGAGGCACTCGTCGCGCAACCGCTCGCGGGCGCGACCCAGTTCGATGTCGGCGTCCTCCTCGTTCATGCCGAGCAGCGCGGCGGGTATCGCCAGCGGTTCGGCCTCGACCTCGGTGTGCCACAGCAGGCAGCGGGCCGACTGGGGCATCCGCTGGAACGCGCCGGACAGCAGTCGGCGCCCGGCCGGCGGCAGCAGACGGGCGGCGATACGGTCCCCGCCGCCCAGGGCTCTGAGGTCGGGGTGCAGCGACTCTCGTCTGTGGTCGGCGTCCCACTCCGCCGCGATCCGGCGCACGGTGACCAGCAGTTGGGGCCGCCAGGCCGAGGTCGGCCCGTTCTGACGCAGTGTTTCTCCGAAGAGCCGGGTGAATGCGGCGGTGGTGAGCATTCCCGCGGGGCGGGCCCCGTCGGTGCACAGCCGCGCGTAGGCGAAGGCCGCTTCCCAGTGCCTGTCGAGGAGTTCACCGACGGGCTGGAGCGCCGGTGTCCCCCCGCTCCACTTCTTGAGCTCGGCGCTCAGTTGCTCGTCCGTGGCGTCCGAGGGACGAGTGGGAGTCGGGGAATTCGACAGGCCTGCGTCATTCACAGTGGCATTCCTCCCGAGGGCGCGCTGCATAAAGTCCATACCAAGGGGTATGCGGTGCCGTCGGCCGAGCGCCGGGGGCCGTCCGCAAAGGGTTCGGCATCTCGAACACCCTCCGGGGTCAGCTCTTTTGAAGCGAGGGGGGTGTACGGGAGTGGTCTCGCACGCATCGGAAGACGTATTGTCCGCGCGCTGACAAGGCACACCTTTGCACAGGTCAGCGAGATGTAACAAGAGATCCCAGGGTTTTGCGCATTGCCCACGGGCGGACAATCCTTGACGCCGGGTCAATGGCGGCACCTTTGCGGCGCCTTTAGGGATGCCCGAGTATGCGAACGGCAAATGAGAACGGTATTCACCTGGTTCCGCCGCGACTTCGCGCCAACCATTGAAAGACCACTCCACCGCGCGTGGGGCCGGTCCGACCGGCTCACCCGCCAACCATTGGGCCACCCGACCGGTAGGCGCCGGGCGGCAGGCCGTAGCGCTCGCGGAAGACCCGGTTGAAGTGGAAGGGACTGACGAAACCCGAGGCCGCCGCCACCCGCTCCACGGGCAGGTCGGTGCTCTCCAGCAGCCGGGCGGCATGGTGCAGTCGGGCCTCGCGCAGTGCCCGCATCGGGGACCGCCCGAGTTGCTCGGTGAAGAGGTGGGCGAATCGGGACGGGGACAACCGGACACTTTCGGCCAGCGATTCGACCGTGTGCGGTGCTCCCGGATCGGCGGCGAGCATCTCCTGGGCCCGCCGCACCCGGGGGTCGACACCGGCCGCGGGCGGTGGGGTGCGCGCGGCGCCGGCGGTGAGCAGGACGACCTCCTCCAGCGCGCACAGGGCCAGTTCACGGGCGGCGGTGCCGTGGGCGACGGCGACCTGTTCCCGGTCCGCGTCGGTGACGGGCGGTGCCCCGGTGCCGGTCCAGCGGGCGGCGGTGAGCATGCGGTGGAACGCCGACTCGATGCGCTCGGCCGCGTCGGCCGGGGTGGAGGAGACCGCGTGCAGGCCGTCGCCGACGCCGTAGGGGCGCAGCCAGGCCGGCCAGGACGGTCTGGCCTGGCAGTGTGCCCACCAGAACCGCCAGTGCGGGGCGCCCGGTTCGACCCCGTAGTCGTGCGGGACGCCCGGAGCGAGCACGACCAGGTCGCCGGCCCCGGCCGAGGTCCGCGAGGCGCCCTGGCGCAGTCTCCCCCGCCCGCCGGTCGTCCAGGTGAACAGCCAGCTGTCGGCGCCGCGGGGCCGGTGCACGCCGTACCCCGGCGACTGGTCGAAGTGTCCGACGACGACCAGGCCCGGCGGCGGCCCCGGGTCAACGGGCTCGGCAGTCTCGGGCAATCCGTCAGCGGTCACGGGCATCCCCCTCGGAAGTACGGCGTCCTAGCGTGTCGCCCCAAGGACATCGGCAGGCATCCGACTCAGGAGTGGACGTATGACAGCCACGGACATCGGCGCCTTGGGCGCTCCCATCCTGCCCGAGGCCGGGCGGCGGCGGTTCGAGGAGGACGGCTTCGCCGTCGTGCGGGGGTTGTTCGGGTACGACGAGATCGACCGGCTGCGGGCCGGGTTCACGGCGCTGCACGCGGCCGGGCCGGTGCCCGGGCACTTCGAACCGAGGGAGTCGGCCGATCCGCTGCGGCGGTACCCGAGGGTGATGCAGCCGCACGAGTTCCACGAGCCCTCGCGTCGGGTGCTGCTGGACGCGCGGCTGCGCGAGGTGCTGGAGACCCTGCTGGGCGAGGAGGTGCTGGCCGCGCAGAGCATGTTCTATTTCAAGCCGCCGGGGGCGCGGGGGCAGGCGTTGCACCAGGACAACTTCTATCTGCGGGTCGAACCGGGCACGTGCGTGGCGGCGTGGATCGCCTGCGATGTGATCGACCGGGACAACGGAGGGCTGGAGGTCGTGCCCGGCACGCACCGGATGGAGGTGTTCTGCCCGGAGGAGGCGGACGCCGAGGTGTCCTTCGCCCGGGAGTACGTGCCGCCGCCGCCCGGTCTCGCGGCCGTGCCCGTCGACATGTCACCCGGCGACGTCCTGTTCTTCAACGGCAGCCTGGTGCACGGCTCCCGGCCCAACGGCTCGGCCGACCGGTTCCGCCGTTCGTTCATCGGCCACTACGTCGGCGGGTCGGCCGAGCGCATCGGGCACCACTACCGGACGCTGTCCATGAACGGCGACCGGGTGCCGCTGGCGGAGAGCGAGGGCTCGGGTCCGTGCGGCACGGAGTTCGCGCCGCACGGACCCCACTGAGCCGTGGTCAGGAGTGGCCGGCGACCGGGTGCGGGCCGTAGGGCCGTTCCAGTTCCTCGATCTCCTTGTCGCCGAGTGCGAGTTCGACGGCGGCGACGGCGTCCTCGATGTGCTGCGGCCGGCCCGCGCCGACGATGGGCGCCGCCACCGTCCGCCGGTGCAGCAGCCAGGCCAGGGCCACCCGGGCGCGCGGGACGCCCCGGTCGTCGGCGATGCGGGTGACGGCCTGCACCACGGCTCGGTCGCCGTCCTGGTAGAGACGGCTGCCGAAGTCGTCGTTCGCGCTGCGCTCGGTGACGGTGTCCCAGTCCCGGGTGAGCCGGCCGCGGGCCAGCGGGCTCCACGGCAGGACGCCGACGCCCTGGTCGGCGCAGAGAGGCAGCATCTCGCGCTCCTCCTCGCGGTAGAGGAGGTTGTAGTGGTTCTGCATGGCGACGAACTTCGTCCAGCCGTGCCGCTCGGCGGTGTACTGCATCTTGGAGAACTGCCAGGCGTACATCGAACTGGCCCCGATGTAGCGCACCTTGCCCGCCTTCACCAGGTCGTGCAGGGCCTCCATCGTCTCCTCGACCGGGGTGTGCGGGTCGTAGCGGTGGATCTGGTAGAGGTCGACGTAGTCGGTGCCGAGGCGGGCGAGACTG
Source organism: Streptomyces sp. NPDC032822 (assembly GCF_055578825.1). Taxonomy (NCBI): domain Bacteria; kingdom Bacillati; phylum Actinomycetota; class Actinomycetes; order Kitasatosporales; family Streptomycetaceae; genus Streptomyces; species Streptomyces sp. NPDC032822. Next base: position 63,579 of record NZ_JBVIOL010000002.1, read on the forward strand.
TGGTCGATCTCGGTCATGATCGCCTTGCGGGACAGTCCGGCGGCGTTGGGACCGGGCCGCATCCGGCCGTTCACCTTGGTCGCGAGCACGATCTCGTCCCGGCGGGCGAAGTCGGCCAGGGCCCGGCCGACGATCTCCTCGCTGGTGCCGTCGGAGTAGACGTTGGCGGTGTCGAAGAAGTTGATCCCGGCCTCCAGCGCCTGCCGGATCAGCGGGCGCGAGGACTCCTCGTCGAGGGTCCACTCGTGCGCGCCACGGTCGGGCAGACCGTAGGACATGCAGCCCAGACAGATCCGCGAGACGTCCAGGCCCGTCGAACCGAGCTTCACGTACTGCATCGTTGCCGCTCCTGCCTTCGGAAGGGGTACGGAAAAAAGCGTACGACTCCACCCACCCGTCGCGGCCGGAGCCGGCTCCTGTTGGCGTGAGGCGACTTCGCGACAACCACAGAGCACCCTAAATGGAGCGTTTCCGGGGGGAGTTGCACAGAGAGCCCGTAGGAACGACGGGCGTGCGCTCTTCCGTGACCGGCCCGCCGCGCCACACGATGACGACGGACCCGGCACTGGAACCGCACCGGCCGCTGCGCCCGCGTACCGCGCCGCCCGCGCATGCCGAGGGCTGGTCGCGCTTCCGGGAGAACGGAGCGGCCGTGGAGGCCTGTGCCCCGCCCCGGCGGGTCCAGGGTGCCGACGGGTCCGGCCGCACGGAAGGCCCGCCCCGTCCGCGTCTCCATCGCCGCGGTCTCCGGGCCCGGGCGGCCGTCCGCCCACCCCGCTCCCGCCGACCCGAGACTCCGGCTACTCGACCGGGAAGGTCAGTCCCCGCTCGGATTCCGGCCGCGGACCGCGGATGCGCCGCTGGTCCTCCCCGATGGACACGTCGTTGATGCTCGCCTCGCGCCGGGACATCAGCCCGTGCTCGTCGAACTCCCACAGTTCGTTCCCGTACGACCGCCACCACCGGCCCTCCGCGTCCCGGCACTCGTACTGGAAACGGACGGCGATGCGGTTGCCGTCGTGGGCCCACAGGTCCTTGCGCAGGGCGTACTCGCTCTCGCGGGCCCACTTCGCGGTGAGGAACTCGATGATCTCCGCGCGGCCGGTGACGAAGGTGTCGCGGTTGCGCCAGACCGAGTCCGGCGTGTAGGCGAGCGCCACCCTGTGCGGGTCGCGGGTGTTCCAGGCGTCCTCGGCGGCCTGCACCTTCTGGGCCGCGGTGGCCCGGCTGAAGGGCGGCAGGGGCGGGCGGTCGGTCATGGCGTCCTCCGCGACAGACAGGGAGAACGAGCGTTCTCCGCTACGATCGACACCGTAGGAGAACGCACGTTCTCGCGTCAAGGAGGGGTGGTCCATGGACAGCGAGGTCGCCCGGGAGCGCGCACTGGACGCCGCCGAGGAACTGTTCTACGGGCGGGGCATCCAGTCCGTCGGCATGGACGACGTCCGCAGCGCGTCCGGGGTCTCACTCAAGCGGCTCTACCAGCTCTTCCCGGCGAAGGAGCGGCTGGTCGAGGCCTGTCTGGAGCGGCGGGACGGGCGCTGGCGCGGGCGCCTCGCCGCGCACGTGGAGTGCGAGGCGGACCCGGGGCGGCGCGTCCTCGCGGTCTTCGACTGGCTGGAGGAATGGTTCGGCGAGGAGGGCTTCCGGGGGTGCGCGTGGATCAACGCGTACGGCGAACTGGGCGCCACGTCGGCTCCCGTGGCGGCCCAGGTCCGCGCGCACAAGCGGGCGTTCGGCGACTACCTCGCCCTGTTGGTGACCGACGCCGGGCGGCCCGCCGCGCTGGCCGGGCCGCTGTTCCTGCTGGCCGAGGGCGCCATGGTCACCGCGGGCATCACCGGCGGCACACGGCCGGCCGCCGAGGCCCGGGAGGCGGCCCGGCTGCTGCTGGAGACCGCCGGGGACCGCTGACGCCGGGCACGAATCGGGGCCGGTGCCACCCGGTGTCAGCCCACCGCCTCGGCCACCGTGATGGCGGTGACGGGACAGGACCGGGCGGCCTCCCGGACCATGGCGTCGCCGCCGCCGTCCTCCCGGCCGGGCAGCAGAGTGCTGTAGCCGTCGTCGTCCTGGGTGAAGACGCCCGGGGCGGCCAGGGCGCACTGCCCCGCGCCGATACAGACGTCCGTGTCGATGTCGATGCGCATGACCGGAGCCTCTTACCAGGTCACGGGGAGTTCCAGCATCCCCTGGATCGTGTCGCCGGGCTTGAACGGGATCTCCTGCGCGGGGACCGCCAGACGGAGGGTGGGCAGCCGGTCGAAGAGGGTGTGCAGGGCGATCTCCAGCTCGGCGCGGGCCAGGTTCTGGCCCAGGCACTGGTGGATGCCGAAGCCGAAGCCGACGTGATGGCGGGCCGACCGGTGCCAGTCCAGGGCGTCGGGGTCAGCGTACACGTCCTCGTCGCGGTTGATGACCGAGGTCGCGAAGACCACCCCGTCGCCGGCCCTGATCGTCGTTCCGGCCACCTCGATGTCCTCGGTCGCCGACCGCAGCAGGCCGTCGGCGATCGACAGCATCCGCATCAGCTCCTCGACGGCGGTCGGCAGCAGCGTCGGATCGGCGCGCAACTCGGTGAGCTGCTCGGGGTGTTGGAGCAGGGTGTAGGTACCCAGCGAGATCATGTTGGCGGTCGTCTCGTGGCCCGCGACCAACAGGATGATCGCCAGGGAGATCACGTCCTCGCGGTCGATCTCGCCGTCGCGCAGCTGCTGGTGGACGAGTTCGTCGAGCACGCCGTCGCCCGGCTCACGCTGTTTCTGTTTGCGGTCGATCAACTCGTCGACATAAGCCTCCAGTTGATCGCGCGCCTCCAGCACGTCGGCGGCCTCCGGGCCGCGCAGCAGCCGTCGGGACCGCTCCTCGAAGAAGTCGTGGTCGGCATAGGGGACGCCGAGCAGGGCGCAGATCACCGTCGACGGCACGGGCAGCGCGAAGGCGCTCACCAGGTCGGCGACCGGCCCCCGGGCGATCATCGCGTCGATCCGTTCGTCGACGACCTGCTGGATGCGCGGGCGCAGTGCGGTGGCGCGCTTGAGGGTGAAGCTGGGGATCATCATCCGCCGCTGGGTGCGGTGTTCGGGGTCGTCGAGACCCAGCAGCGCGGTCTTCCGGTTCCGCGCGGCCTCGAAGCGCGGCGTGGGTGCCGGGAAGCCGGGCCGGGTCCGGTCGCTGGACAGGCGGGGGTCGGCCAGCAGGGCGCGTGCGGCGGCATGACCGCTGACCATCCAGGCCGGGCTGCCGTCGTAGAGGGTGATCCGGGCCAGCGGGCGGTCGGTGCGCAGCGAGTCGTAGGCGGTCGGCGGGTGGTAGGGACACGTCCGGTCCTGAGGGAAGGCGACCGGTTCCGTTTCCGTCATGACAGACCTCGCAGACGAAGGGTGCGTCGTACAGATCCTCATTAGATGCCCCAGGCATCTATGAGGGGACGAGAAGTTCGGCCAGATCGGGGACGCGGACGATATGGCCGGAGATCACCGCTCCCCGGAGGCGATCCGCGGGCGAAGGGGACGGCCGGATCCACGCCCGGGCCGGGGCGGGGCGCCGTACTCCCGGAAATTCGGTTGTCCCGCGCGCCCGCCACCCCCAGGATCTGGCCATGCCGAAATCCACCGCCCCGCTGCCGTCGACCGCCACCACCGTGCGCCCGGTGAGCGGCCGGCAGCAGCCCGGCCGTCCATGGAGGCCCGCGCTGCCGCGCTCATGACCGCCGCGCTCGTCGCGGGGCTGCTCGCCGGGTACGGCATCGCCGTCCCCGTCGGCGCGGTCGGCGCCTATCTGGTCTCCCTCACCGCCCGTACGTCCCTGCGGACCGGGGCCTGTGCCGCCCTCGGTGTCGCCGCCGCCGACGGGTTCTACGCTCTGCTGGCCGCCCTCGGCGGATCCGCCCTCGCGGGCGCGCTGCGACCGGCGCTCGGTCCGCTGCGCTGGGCCTCGGCCCTGATCCTGGTGGCACTCGCGGTGCTGGGCACCGTCACGGCCGTACGCCGCTACCGCGGCCACCGGCTCGCGACCCGTGTCGACCCGCCGCCCCCGAGCCCGGCCCGGGCCTTCCTGTCGCTGCTCGGGATCACCCTGCTCAACCCCACCACCGTGATCTACTTCGCCGCCCTGGTGCTCGGAACCAGGGCGGAGGAGTCCGTACGCCCCCTGGAACAAGGCGTGTTCGTGCTGGCGGCCTTCGCGGCGTCGGCGAGCTGGCAACTGCTGCTGGCCGGGGGCGGCGTCCTGCTGGGCCGGACCCTGACGGGGCATCGGGGGCGGCTGGCGACGGCGCTGCTGTCGAGTGCGGTGATGACGGCGCTGGCCGTGCGGATGCTGATGACCCCGGCGTGAAGCGACCGCCCCCGAGGTGATGGCCGGAGGTCGCCCCCTCTGGGGCCGCTGGGGAACCCGGTGGGGATGAAAGCCGTTCGTACCGATGTTGAAGCGCGGTACGGACAGGTCCGCAGTCGACGACGATGGGACGGATGCCATGCCTCTCGAAGGCGAGTACGAACCCAGCACCACGGACTGGGTGCGCGAGCAGGTGGAGACCTACGAGAGTTCCGGTGGAACCAAGGGCACCACCATGATGGGGATGCCGGTCATCCTCCTGACGACCCGGGGCGCGAAGAGCGGCAAGATTCGCAAGACGCCGCTGATGCGTGTGGAGCACGACGGACGGTACGCGGCGGTCGCCTCTCTCGGCGGGGCGCCCAAGCACCCGGTCTGGTACCACAACATCAAGGCCGATCCCCAGGTGGAGCTGCAGGACGGTCCGGTGCGGCAGGACATGCGGGCCCGTGAGGTCACCGGGGCGGAGAAGGACACCTGGTGGGAGCGCGCGGTCGCCGCGTATCCGCCGTACGCCGACTACCAGAAGAAGACAGACCGGGAGATTCCGGTCTTCGTCCTGGAGGTCGCGGACGGGAGCTGAACCGTCCGGAGATTTCTTCGGACCGAGGTGCATGGACCCGGTTCCGCCGGGCACACGAGCCTCAGGCCCCGCCGCGTTCCCCCGTCGCGGCGGGGCTTTCCGCTGCCTCCGCGGCCGGCCGGTCGGTCACGTCGAGGAAGATCTCGCCCGCCTCGGGCACGGTACTGGCGATGGAGCGCTTGATCCGGACCGCGACCTCCTCGACCCGCTCACTGTCCATGCCGGGCACCAGGTCGACACGGGCGGCCACCAGGAGCACGTCGAGCCCCATCTTCATCGTGAAGAGCGCCTCCACGCTGTCGATCTCGGGCTGCGCGTCGAGCAGCGCCCGGATCCTGCCGCTGGACTCCGGGTCGGCGGCCTCCCCGATGAGCTGGTCGCGCGCCTCACGGCCGAGGCGGTAGGCGACGTAGACGAGGAGGGCGCCGATGGCCAGTGACGCGGACGCCTCCCACACGACCTGACCGGTGACCATGTGCAGCGCCATGCCGGCCATGGCCAGGCTGACGCCGAGCACCGCCGTGCCGTCCTCGGCGATGACCGTGCGCAGGGCGGGGTCGCGCAGCGCGTCCCCGCCCTTGCCCTGCCGGCGCACCTGGTACAGGGCCCGGAGCAGCGAGAGTCCCTCGGCGAGGAAGGCCACGGCCAGCACGACCAGGCCCGCCACATATCCGCCGAGTTCCTCCTCGGCGCCGTTCCTGAGGGCCTCGATGCCCTGGAAGAAGGAGAAACAGCCGCCCATCACGAAGATCCCGACGGCCGCGAGGAGCGACCAGAAGAAGCGCTCCTTGCCGTAGCCGAAGGGGTGGCGCCGGTCGGCGGGGCGGCGGCTGCGGTGCAGCGCGGCGAGCAGGAAGACCTCGTTCATGCTGTCCGCCACGGAGTGAGCGGCCTCCGACAGCAGCGCGGGGGATCCGGCGAGGAGCCCGCCGACGGCCTTGGCGACCGCGATCACGAGGTTGGCGGCGAGCGCCACGAGCACGGTGACGCGGGTCTTCCGGTCGGCCTCCCCCTCGGCCGGCCCGTCCGGCCGCCGGTCCGTCTCCCCGCGGGTCCTCTCCCGAGATTCCTCCTCAGCCCGTGTCCGCGCCTGCTCCCGCGCCTTGTCGTTCGCCTGCTGGTTCGAGGATGTCGCTGTCACCTCCGCCGACTGCCCCGGCCGATACGGCTCACACCGTGCCGTCGGCGAAAAACGGGGAACGCGTTCACCAGGACAGGGCACACCGCGAGGCAGCCGCAGCACGAGGCCGCCGCACAGAGGGAGGAAGCATGGGTGACGCGGACGACGGCAACGGCGCGTACGGCCGGAAGGCGTTCACACGGTCCAAGAGCCACTTCGCGGACCGGATCACGGCGGACGGGCGCGGCGGCCGGCCGGTGGAGGCCGGGCGCTACCGGCTGGTGGTCAGCCGGGCCTGCCCGTGGGCGAGCCGCGCGCTGGTCTCCCGCCGGCTGCTCGGCCTGGAGGACGCCCTGTCCCTCGCCGTCGCCGACCCGATCCAGGACGACCGCAGCTGGCGCTTCACCCTCGACCCGGACGACCGCGACCCGGTCCTCGGCATCCGCTATCTGAGCGAGGCCTACGACCGGCGGGAGAGTGGCTACCCGGGCGGGGTGAGCGTGCCCGCGATCGTCGACGTGCCCAGCGGAGAGCTGGTCACCAACGACTACCAGCAGATCACCCTGGACTTCGCGACCGAGTGGAGCGCCCTGCACCGCGAGGGCGCTCCCGACCTGTATCCGCGGGCGCTGCGGGACGAGATCGACAGTGTGATGGCGGACGTCTACGAGGACGTCAACAACGGGGTGTACCGGGCGGGCTTCGCCACCGGCCAGGAGGAGTACGAGGCGGCGTGCGCGGGCGTCTTCCGGCGCCTGGACCTGCTGACGCCCCGGCTGGCCAGGCAGCGCTATCTGGTCGGCGACACCCTCACCGAGGCGGACATCAGGCTGTTCACCACGCTGGTCCGCTTCGACGCCGTGTACCACGGCCACTTCAAGTGCAACCGGTGGAAGCTGTCCGAGAACGAGGTGCTGTGGGCGTACGTCCGCGACCTCTACCAGACGCCGGGGTTCGGCGACACGGTCGACTTCGACCACATCAAGCGGCACTACTACCAGGTGCACACCGGCCTCAATCCGACCGGCATCGTGCCCCTCGGGCCGGACCTGTCGGGCTGGTCGGCCCCGCACCACCGGGAGGAGCTGGGCGGCCGGCCGTTCGGCGACGGCACACCGCCGGGACCGGTGCCCGCGGCGGAGGCGGTCCCCGCACCCCCTCGCCCCATCCGCTGACGAAGGAGATTCACGTGGCAAAGAAGAAGAAGCTGCCCCTCGCGTACAAGCCCCTCGGCTTCGTGCTCGGCTGGACGAGCGGAACACTGGCGGGACTGGCCTTCCAGAAGGCATGGAAGACGATCCGGCACGAGGACAACGCGCCCGACGCCCTGGACCGGGACCGGGGCTGGGGAGAGATCCTGGTGGCCGCGGCGGTCCAGGGCGCCATCTTCGCCGTGGTGCGCAGTGCGGTGGACCGCGCCGGAGCCACGGCCATCGAGCGCTCAACGGGTGTCTGGCCGGCCGCCGGGAAGGGCGGCCGGGACTGACGGCGGGAACCCGGCCCGAGTACGGCCGGGTTCCACCCACTCCGCCTCGGGCCCGCCCGGGCCCGGCCGGGTTCCCTCCGCTCCGGTCTCAGGCCTGTTTGGGCGCGGTCGAGGGGACGAGGCACAGCGTGAAGGAATGGCCGGCCGGATCGGCGTACCCGCGCTCCTCGTACGGTCCGGACACGTCCTTGGTGTCCAGGGCCCGCCCGCCGAGCCCGATCACCCTGCGCTCCACCTCGTCCAGGTCCTCCACCACGAAGTCGAGGTGGGCCTGGAAGGCGTTCTCGGGCCGGGGCCAGCTCGGCGGGGTGGCGTTCATGTCGCGGCGGAAGGCGATGCGCATCCCGTCGGCGCCCCTGATCTCGACCCGGTTGGCACTCTCGTTTATCTGCTCGGCGTCCAGCAACTCCCTGTAGAACACGGCGAGCTTCTCGGGCTCGGCGCAGTCGAGCACGACGACGCCCGCTTTGACCAGTGCCATGTCTCCTCCGAAGGTCCGGGGCGTGGCACGGTGTGTCCCGCCCTCTACCCAGCGGTTGTCCCGCCCCGGCCGATTCAGTCCGCCACCGGCCCCCCGCCGCCGCCGGCCGGGCCGTCGCGGCGTCGAGCAGCAACTCCCGGGCCGCAGGGGAGGAACCGTGCCGCATGTCCGCGACGAGGTGCCGGTGGGTCTCGGCGGACAGCCGCGCGTACGTCGCCCGCCGGACGGCCTCCTCCGCCTCCCGGGCCGGTTTCGGCATGGCCGCGCTCGCCGAGTCGAGCGCGCCAGGGCGAGGCTCCGGCCGAGGCGTTGAAGGCGTACACGGCCGGGTCGGCGGATGTGAACCACCTCGACGAGACCGGACGGGTGGCGGCGGGTATTCCGGCCGATCTCGTGGTGCCGGACCGCGGTCCGTTCGAGGCGCCACCGGAGGCGATCTCGGTGGTGCGGGTGGCGCCGGCCTCTGTGGGAGGGGAGGGAGTGTACGCAGCTCAAGTGGCGTGAGCAGTAACGGATGTAACGGCCGGGTCACGGTGTAGATCATTTAGGCTCTGGGAAGCCTCGTACCGTTTCCAGGTTCAACTTCCGGCCATGGAAGCCCGGTTCGAGTGCATGGGCGGTTGTCGCGGCCGTCCGCCCGCAGGGGCAGGGGGGCTCTGCGTCACGTCTCCCGAAAGGAAACTCATGCCTCAGGACGTCCGGTTCGACCTGCCCTTCGACACCCCCGTGAGCGAACACCTGGAGTACGCGCGGGCGCGCCATCTGCGCTGGATCTGGGACATGGGACTGGTCCGCAGCCTGGCCGGGTTCGAGGAGTACAAGTCCTGGGACCTGCCCCAGGCCGCGGCCCGCACCTATCCGCACGCGACCGCGGACGACCTGGTCGTGCTCATGAACTGGTTCTCGCTGGCGTTCCTCTTCGACGACCAGTTCGACGCGAGTCATCCGGACCGGGCGGACCGCATAGCGGAGGTCGCGCGGGAACTCGTCGTCACGCCGCTGCGGCCGGCGGGGATCCGCCCCCGGGTGACCTGCCCCGTCACGCTGGCCTGGGCGGAGGTCTGGGCCGGCCTCTCGGATGGCATGTCCCTGACTTGGCAGACCCGGTTCGCCGCCTCCTGGGGACGGTTCCTGGTGGCGCACTGCGAGGAGGTCGACCTCGCGGCCCGGGGCATAGCGGGGACACTCGGGCTGGACGAGTACACCGGGTTCCGGCGTCGTACGGTCGGCATCCACCACAGCATCGACGCGGGCGAGCGCAGCCGGGGCTTCGAGGTGCCCGCGCAGGCGATGGCCCATCCGCTGATGGAGCGGATGCGCGATCTGGCCGCGGACACCATCGGCTTCATGAACGACATCCACTCCTTCGAGCGCGAGCGGCGCCGGGGCGACGGCCACAACCTGATCGCGGTGCTGCACCGGGAGCGGGGCTGCTCGTGGGAGGAGGCGACCACCGAGGCCTGCCGCATGACGACCGCCTGCCTCGACGAGTACCTCGAACTGGAGGCCCGCGTCCCGCGGATGTGCGACGAACTCGGCCTCGACGAGGACCAGCGGGCCCGGGTGCGGCTGGGCGTGGAGGCCATCCAGCACTGGATCAACGGCAACTACGAGTGGGCGCTGGTGTCGGGCCGCTACGCGGCGGCCAAGGACGGCCCGGCGGTCGCCGCCGAACGGGCCGGACGGGGTTCGGTGGACGACCTGTTGGCCGTGTGACGGGACGGCGCGCCGCCCGGCCGGTCCCACCGGGCGGCGCGACCCGCGCCCGGGTGTCCTGACCCACGGCGTCGTTCACGGGGCCGACCGATGACCACGCCGCAGACGGGTGCACACCCCGCGTCCGCGGCCTGGTCCGCCGGACAGTCCCTACGCGGGGAACTCGACCGGCAGGCCGTCCAGTCGGGATTCCCAGGTGGAGGCGGTCGAGCCGAGGTCCTCCGGCGGAACGGCCAGCCGCAGGCCGGGCAGCCGGTGCAGCAGGACGTCCACGCCGATCTCGATGATGGACTGGCCGATGCTCTGCCCGGGGCACTCGTGCGGGCCCGCGCTGAACGCCAGGTGCGCCTGGTTGCCCTGGACGGAGACGTCCGGATCGGGCCGCACCTCCGGATCGGTGTTGCCCGGCGCGAGCCCGAGGACCAGCAGGTCGCCCTCCTGGACGTGGTGTCCGCCGAGTTCGAGGTCGGTGACGGCGAACCGCCCCGGCATGACCGCGAGCGGCGGCGTGTCCCACATGACCTCCTCCACCACCGCGGAGACGTTCAGCTGACCGCTGACCAGGCCGGAGAGCAGGGAGGTGTCGGTGAGGACCCGTTGCAGCACCCGGGCCAGCAGGTTGCTGGTGGTGGTGTGCGCGGCGATCAGCACCAGACGGAGATGGCTGACGACCTCTTCGGCGTCGAGGCCCGCGGGGTGTTCGAGGAGGGCCGTGGTGAAGTCGGATCCCGGCTCGGTCCGCTTGCGCTCGGCGAGTTCGCCGAGGATCCCGATGATGCGGTCGTTGTGCGCGAGCGCCTCCTCGCCGCCCTTGAGGACCTGGGCGCAGGACTCGACGAGGCTGCGCCCCTCCGCCGCGGGGAGCCCCAGGATGCGGGAGAGGACGAGCATCGGGAGGAAGTCGGCGTAGTCGGCGACCAGGTCGGCACGTCCGGTGTCCGCGAAGGCGTCGATCAGCCGGCTCGCGAAGTGCGTGACATGACGCCGGATGCCCCGGCCGGAGGCGGCCTGGAGGCCGTCGTTGACCGCGCCGCGCAGTCGGCGGTGCGGCTCGCCGTCCTGGGACACGCAGTCGGGGCGCCAGCCGACCATGGGGATCAGCGGCGAGGTGTCGTCGACGCGGCCGTCCCGCCAGTCCCGCCAGATCCGGGCGTCCCGGCTGAACTGGCGGGGGTTGTCCAGCACCCGTCGGTTGTCGCGGTAGCCGAGGACCAGCCAGGCGGGGACATCGCCTTCGAGCAGGACGGGGGCGACGGAGCCGTGTTCCTCGCGCAGCCGCTCGTAGATCCCGTACGGGTCGGTCGCCGCCTCCGGGCCGTACAGCCGGGTGGGACCGGCCCCGCCGTGGGCGACGGGGCAGCCGCGGGGTACGCCGGGACCGGTGAGGGTGTCGGGACCGGTGGGCAGGCCGGTACCGGTGGGGGTCCGGTCGTCGGTCATCGGGGCTCCAGGGCGACGACGGAGCGTTCCTTCAAGTGGCTGATGAGGGCGACCAGCACGTCACGGCTGGAGTTCCGGTCGCGGGCGTCGCAGGCCACGATCGGGATGTGCGGGGCGATGTCCAGCGCGTCCCGGATCTCCTCGACCGGGTGTTCCTTGGAGTCGGGGAAGACGTTCAGGGCGATCACGAAGGGGACCTTCTGCCGCTCCATCTCCTCGATCGCCCGGAAGCTGGAGGCCAGACGCCGGGTGTCGACCAGGACGACCGCGCCGAGCGCGCCCTTGAACAGGCCGTTCCACAGGAACCAGAAGCGCTCCTGGCCCGGGGTGCCGAACAGGAAGAGCACCAGGCGCTCGTTGATGCCGATCTTGCCGAAGTCCAGGCTGACCGTGGTCTCGGTCTTGTCGGCGACACCGATGAGGTGGTCGACGTCGACACTCGCCTGGGTGAGGGTCTCCTCGGTGGTGAGCGGCTTGATGTCGCTGACCGAGCGGACCATCGTGGTCTTCCCGGTGCCGAAGCCGCCGGCGATCATCACCTTCACCGAGCGGGTGCCCCCGGCGTCCGGGCCGCCGGGACGGTCAAAGCCTTTGAAGTCCACTGAGTACCTCCTCAAGGAGCGCGAGGTCTGGCCCGCGGCCGGCGTCGTGCGCCGGGACGGGGTCGCGGGCTTCGACGCGGCCTGCGTCGAGCAGATCCGCCAGCAGCACCGCGAGAATGTTGAAGGGCAGTCCGAGATGGGCGGCGAGCTCGGCCACCGACAGCGGTTCGCGGCAGCGCCGGAGGATCTCCTCGTGCTCGTGCTGCATGCCGGGTTCGGGGGCGGTGCGGGTGACGACGAGGGTCGCCACGTCGAGACTCGACGCCGAACCGCCCGGTCCGCTGCGTCCTCCGGTCAGGACGTAGTAGCGCTCAAGACCGGACGGATCCGTGGGCCGGCGGGGAGCACTCATCCAGAGTGGTCCTCCAGGCGCGCGGTGGTGCCGAGGAGCTCACCCATCCGGCGGGCCAGGTCCCTCATCTGGTGTCCGAGCAGCCCCTGGTCGAGGCCTTCCCTGGCCAGGACGCCGAGATACGTCTCGATGCCCGCGCGGACGACGAAGAGGTGACCGCCGTCGACCTCGACCATCGCGAGCCTGAGCTGTCCCCCGTATGCGGGGAACTGCTCGGCGACCGGCTGGGCCAGCGCCTGCAGTCCGGCCACCACGGCCGCGAAGCGGTCCACGTCGTCGGGGTCCTCGGCGCCGAACGAGGTGATGGCCTTGCCGTCGCTGGAGGCCACGAGGGCGAAGCGGATCTCCGGGATGGACTCCACCAGATCGCGCAGCGCCCAGCTCACGTCGGTTCCCTGTTGCGTCATGTGAACTAGTCGCTCTCTTCGTCGCGTTGCTCTGTGGACTCGCGGCCGTCGGCCGTACGGTCCGCCTCGACGGACTCGCGTCCGGCGGTGGCGAAAGCGGCCAGACCGGCGAAGGACGCGTCGGGCGGGACGCCCATCACGGCCGTCTCCGTGGCCCGCTCGGGGCGTTCGACCGGCGGGGACGGCTCCTCGCTCCGCGCCCTGCTCCTGCGCCGGGGCAGTCCGCCGGGCGTGGTGTCCAGGATGCCGGTGTCCTCGGCCGGGGACTCGGCGGCCGGGGACTCGGCGGCGGGGGCCACCGGGACGGGGGCCGGGACGGCCTCGGCCACCGGTGCCGTGGAGGCGGTGGGCGTGGCCGCGGGCAGCCGGCTGAAGTACTTGTGCGGGACCACGACGACCACCGAGGTGCCGAGCCAGGGCGAGTCCGCGAGGGTGACGCGGATGCCGTAGCGGCGGGCGAGGGCGCCGACGACCCTGAGGCCGAGGTTGGCGTCCTCGGAGATACCGCCGAGGCCCGGTCCGGTCCCGGTTCCCGCCAGGGCGTTCTCGGCCTCGCGTTTCTTCTCCTCGCTCAGGCCCTTGCCGGAGTCCTGGATCTCGATGCCGACGCCGTTGGGGACCTCCTTGCCGGAGACCAGGACCGGTTCGGTGGGCGGGGAGTAGCGGGCCGCGTTGTCCAGGAGATGGGCGAAGACCAGGGTGAGGTGGTCGACCAGACCACCGTCGACACCGAGGTCGGGCAGGTGGCGCACCTGGACGCGGTGGAAGTCCTTGATCCGGCCGATGCCGCCGCGGACCACGCTCAGCAGCCGCTGCGGCTCCTGCCACTGCCGGCCGGGACGGTCCGAGCCGCCGAGCACACCGATGCTGGCGGCGAGGCAGTCGGCGGGGCCGATCTCCTGGTCGAGCTCCATCAGACCGCGGGCGACGGCGGGCAACCGGCCGTGCTCGCCCTGCAGTTCGTGCAACCGGCCTCGGAGCTTGCTGGTCAGTACGTGGATGCGGTTGCCGATGCTGATGACGGCCTGCTCGGCGGAGGTCGAGCGGTTGAACTCCTCCTCGACGCCGATGAGGGCGGTCCTGAGGACCTTGCGGAGTTCGGCCTGGAGCTCGGCGTCGACCTTCGCGCACTGGTTGGCGGTGGGCAGCAGGTCGTCGATGGCCTCGCCGTCCCGCAGGCGCACCAGCGCGTCGGGCAGTTGTTCGGCGGCGAGGCGGGCGACCGCGGCCCGCTGGTGCGTCACCTGTTCCTTCCAGACCTCGGTCCGGTCGGCGAGCTGCACCTCATAGGAGGTGGCCTGGTCCGAGATCCGAGCCTCGTAGGCGGCGCTCTGCTCGGCGATCCGCTCCTCGTACACGGCCGCCTGCTCGGCGATCCGCTCCTCGAAGAGCCGGGACCGCTCGGCGAGCTGCACCTCGTAGGCGCCTGCCTCGTCACCGAACTGGGCCTCCTGGGCCGCGCGTTCGGCCGAGAACCTGCGTTCCAGGCCCGCCACGTGCTGCTGCCACTGCTGGGAGTGCTCGGCCTGCGAGGTGCGGAAGGAACTCTCCGCGCGGCTCAGTTCGGTGCGGGTGCGCAGCAGGAGGCGTACACAGACCGCGCCGGCCGCCGTGGCGGCGGCCCCCGCGACGGCGGCGGTTATTCGCTCCGAGCTCATGAACGTGGCGGCAACCGTCCCGCCTCCCAGGGCCAGCGGCATCAGCCACCAGCTGTACCAGGCGACAGGCGCCCGCGCCGCCGACGGCGGGGTGGCGAGTTCCATCTGCATCCTTCGAAGCAACACGTTCGAACAAGGGGAGATTCAAGGGGGCTCAAGGGGGACCGCACTCATCAGCACGCCACGCGGGACGACCGACCAAGATCACGTCAACTCGCGGCGCCGAACGGGAGCTTATCGGGTTTCAACCCAAAAGGATCAACCTCGCCCACCGACCGGAGGTGAGGATTCCGTCACGCTCCGACAGAAACCGTCACGTCGACACACACCTTCACGCACCGGCGGAGTCGCGCCGCACCGCACCGCGAAGCGTCACGGAGTGCGCGACGAAACCCAGGCGTGCGTAGAACCGGAGCGCGTCGGCGTTGGCCGAGTAGGCGGTCACCTCCACCTCGTCGACCCCCTGATCCCCCACCCAGTCGAGGAACTCCGCCACCATCCGGGCGCCGCCGTGCGCACGCCGGTGCTCGGGGCGGACGTAGAGGCTGACCAGCGTGGCGTACCGAGCCGGCCGCATGGGTGAGGGCTCGGCGACCGAGCCCATGAGATGTCCGACGATCCTCCCCTCGCACTCGGCGAGCAGCACGAGGCGCGCGGGATTCTCCAGGGCCGCCACGAACGACGCGGTGCCGTGCTCGCGCGGCCAGGTGACATCGACGCTCGGGTCCCGGGTGCCGGCGTCTTCGGCGAAGAGCCGTGTGCTGGAGGCGACGAGTCCCGGGATGTCGTCCACGCGGGCCGGTCGCACGGTCAGTTCTTGATCCGTCATGGATCGCACGCTAGCGAGCGGCACTGACAAGGGCCTTTCTGGACAGCTGTCCAGGTATGGTGGACACCCGTCCAAGAAACAAGGGGAGTCGATGGAGATCCTGGCGAAGGTGCTGGTCGGTCTGGTGGCCGTGCTGCATGTGTACATCCTGGTGATGGAGATGTTCCTGTGGCAGAAGAAGCCCGGTAAGGCGTTGCACGGGTTCGATCGGGAGATGGCCGCGGCGACCGCGCCGATGGCCGCCAACCAGGGGCTGTACAACGGGTTTCTCGCGGCGGGGCTGGTCTGGGGGCTCGTCGCCTCGGATCCGACGGGCTTCCGTGCGCAGGTGTTCTTCCTGGTGTGCGTGGTGGTCGCGGGCGTCTACGGCGCCGTCACCGCGAACCGTCGCATCCTGTTCGCCCAGGCCCTGCCCGGCGCGCTCGCCCTGGGCGCCGTCCTGCTGGCCCGGTGACCCGGGAGACCCCGCAGGACCCGCGGGCCGCCCGCACCCGGGCACGGCTGCGGCAGGCGCTGCTCGACGAGTGTGCCGAGCGGCCCCTCGCGGAGGTCGGGGTGGCCGCGCTGGCGCGCCGGGCGGGGGTCGGGCGGGCCACGTTCTACGTCCACTACGACGGCCTGGAGGCGCTGGCGGTCGACGCCTGCGCCGACGTCGTACGGGAGGCCGTGGACGCGTTGCACGCCTGGCGCGGCCGGCCCGACCCGGTGCACGCGCCACCCGCGCTGGCGGAGTTCTTCGCCTCGCTCGCCCCGCGTGCCGCGCTGTACCGCGTCCTGCTGACCCCGGGCGGCGGCGGCCCGCTGGGCCGGGTGCTGCACCGGGATCTGCGCGCCTACAGCCTGCGGGAGCGCGAACTCGCGGGCGCGGCGGACGCCCCGCTGGTCGCCTCGGCCGTCGCCGCCACCTTCGCCGGGGTGCTGGCCGACTGGCTGCACGGACTCCTGGACGCCGACGCCCGTGAGATCGCCGACCAGGTCTGGCAGTTGCTGGTCGCCCTGCACGCGAGCCGCTGACGGGTCACATGCAGCCGATCCGCTGTTTCGTCCCGGGCCAGGCCTCCACACCGTCGGGGGTGCGGACGTAGGCGACGGACCGGTCGCCGGTGAGCCACAACTCCCTTTCACCCAGGCGGTATCCGGTGTCCCGGGCGTCGTCGGGCATGCGGACGTCCCCGTCGTACGGGGTGGTCAGCAACTCGGTCTCGAACACCGACTCGGGATCGCGGACGTACTGCCGTTCGTCCTCGCCCCGGCCCGTGTCGAGGAAGTGCGCGCTCTGCCAGTCGCAGTGTTCCGGGCCGGTGCCGCTGCTCAGGGTGGTGGTCGCGACCCGCTTCCCGGACCGGTCGGTCCAGACCTCGATCTCCATGGAGTCCGTGAAGCTCGCCGGGAGTTCGGCCGGATCGCAGGAGGCGTTGGTCTCCGGGCCCCAGCCGGGCCGGTCCTTCTGGTCCCTGGCGACGACGACCGCGACCTTGGTCCGGCCGTCCACGTCGTAGGAGAAGAGGACCCGGTCGCCCCGCGCGCTCTCCAGGCGGTAGCCGGAACGGGGTAGCTCCGGCTGCTCGATGTCGAAGTACAGCTTCAGCCCCTCCTCGGGGGTCGACCCGCCTTCGCTGCCGTGCCACGTCTCGCCCTGGCCGCCCGCGTAGACCTCCCCGTCGCACTCCAGCGCCCGCCCCGCCGCACCCGACTCGACGAGGGCGGCTTCCTCACCGTCCTCGTCGAGGTCCCGCGTGGGCACGTACAGCGGCCCGCCGTAGGGCGTCGCCGGTGCCGTGCCCGCCACGACCGGGTCCGCCTCCACGCCCGTACCGCATCCCGCGGCCCCCACGGCCCCCAGCATCACCAGCGCCGCCATCAGCCGTCCGCGCATTCCCGCCCCCGTTTCCCCGACCGCCGCCCCGCTCCCGGGTCCCGCTCCTCCGACGCGGCACCGGCCCGGAACGTTCGGCGCAACGGTCAGCGGGCCGCGGCCTGTTGGAACGTCCGCCGGTACGCCTGCGGCGAGACCCCGATGGAGGCGTGCAGATGCTGGCGCAGCGAGGCGCCCGTGGCGAAGCCGACCCGGCCCGCGATCTGGTCCACGGACAGGTCGCTGGCCTCCAGCAGATGCCGGGCGCGGGCCAGTCGCTGCTGGATCAGCCAGCGGCCGGGGCTGAGGCCGACCTCCTCGTTGAAGCGGCGGGCGAAGGTGCGCAGGCTCATCCGGGCGTGGTCGGCGAGGTCGGTCAGAGTGAGGGGATCGCCGAGGTGTTCCAGGGCCCAGGTGCGGGTCGCGGCGGTGCCGGCGGCGCCCTGTTCGGGGACCGGCTGCTCGATGTACTGGGCCTGGCCGCCGTCCCGGAACGGGGGGACCACACAGCTCCGGGCCACCTTGTTGGCCAGTTCGCTGCCGTGGTCCCGGCGGATCAGGTGGAGGCAGACGTCGACTCCGGAGGCGGCTCCGGCCGAGGTGAGGATCCGGCCGTCGTCGACGAAGAGCACGTCCGGGTCGAGGTCGATCGCCGGGAACATGCGGCGGAACCGGTCGGCGAGGTGCCAGTGGGTGGTGGCCCGGCGGCCGTCCAGCATGCCGGCCGCCGCGAGGACGAACGCGCCGGTGCAGATGGAGACGATCCGGGCGTCGGGGCGGAGGTGCGCGAGGGCGGCCCCGACCTCGTCCGGGAGGACGGCGCAGACCCGGGAGGGCGCGACGGGCGCGATGACCACCGTGTCGGCCGTGGCGAGGAGTTCGGGGCCGTGTTCGACACCGATGGTGAAGTCCGCGTTGCTCTGGACCGGTCGGCCGTCGACCGTGCAGGTCAGCACCTCGTACCGGCCGTCGGCGGCGCCGAGGATCCGGCTGGGGATACCCAACTCGAAGGGGTACACACCGTCGAGGGCCAGTACCACGACCCGCTCCGCGCGCTGCTGAGTCCGCTCGTCTTGCTCCCCGTCACGCATGGCACGATCCTATCGAAGGTTGGCCATCATGCCATTTCCCGGGCGGGCGGCTCCCGGCAGGCTGTTCCACCATGAGCACTGTGAACACCATGCGAGCCATCAGCCAGAACACCCTCGGCGGTCCCGAGGTTCTCGAAGAGGTCGAGGTGGAGCGCCCGGAGCCGGGCCCCAACCAGGTGCTGGTCAGGGTCCGCGCCGCCGGCCTCAACCCCACCGACTGGAAGCACCGGGCGACCGGCGGCTTCCTGGGCCGACCGCCCTTCGTGCTCGGCTGGGACGTCTCCGGCACGGTCGAGGCGGTCGGCATCGGCGTCGCCACGTTCGTGCCGGGTGACGAGGTCTTCGGCATGCTGCCGTACCCCTACGGTCACGGGGCGCACGCCGAGTACGTCATCGCCCCGGTCCGCGCCCTCACCCACAAGCCCGCCGCCATCGACCACACACAGGCGGGCGCGCTGCCGCTGGTCTCCCTCACCGCCTGGCAGGCCCTGGTCGAGAACGCGGACCTCCGGCCCGGTCAGCGGGTGCTGGTCCACGCGGCGGCCGGCGGGGTCGGGCACGTGGCGGTGCAGATCGCCAAGGCGCGGGGCGCGTATGTGATCGGCACGGCGAGCGCGGGCAAGCACGACTTCCTGCGCGGGATCGGCGTGGACGAGGCGATCGACTACCGGGAGATCGACTTCACCGAGGCCGTGAAGGACGTCGACGTCGTCCTGGACACGCTCGGCGGCGAGACCACCGTGAAGTCGCTGCGCGTGCTGCGGCCGGGCGGGCTCGTGGTGTCGATCCTGCCGGTCGGGTCGGACGACCTCTACGCGGAGGCCGAGCGGCTCGGCGTACGGGCGCTGAGGATGCTCGTCGACGCCGACCGGGCCGGGATGCGGGCGATCGTGGACCTCGTGGAGCAGGGGAAGCTGAGGGCCACGATCGCGGGCACCTTCCCGCTGGCCGGTGCCGCCGAGGCGCACGCGCTGGGCGACACCGGCCGGACCACGGGAAAGCTGGTGCTCACGGTCGACTGATCCGGCGGATCAGAAGGTGAGCACGGGCTTGATCGCCTTGCCCGCGCCCATGTCCCGCACCGCCCGGTCGATGTCGCCGAACTCGTAGGTGCTGATCAGGCGGTGCAGCGGGAGCCGTCCCTCCTTGACCAGCCGGACCAGGGCCGGGATGAAGGTCTGGGTCTCGGCGTCACCGAGGGTGAGGCCGACGACCCGCTTGCCGCCGAGCAGCCCGTTGACGTCCAGGGCGACCTCGGTGCCGAAGGGCGGCGCGCCGACGACGACCAGGGTGCCGCGGGCGGCGAGCGCGTCGACGCCCCGGCGCAGCACGGCGACGCTGCCGGTGGTCTCCACGATGCCGTCCGCGCCCTGCCCGCCGGTGATCTCCGCGAGTGCCTCGCCGAGGTCGGCCGCGCTCGCGTCGACGGTGTGGGTGGCACCCAACTCCGTTGCCAGCGCCAGGCGTTCGGGGACCCGGTCGACGGCGACGATCGTGCCGGCCGGGGTGAGGGCGGCGGCCATGACCGCGGAGAGACCGACGGCTCCGGCGCCGAGGACGACGACCGTGGAGCCGTTGACCGGCTTCAGGACGTTCCACACGGCGCCGACGCCGGTCTGGACACCGCAGCCCAGCGGGGCGATCGACTCCAGCGGTACGTCCGGGTCGACCTTGACCAGGCTGCGCTCGTCCACCAGGGCCCGCTCGGCGAAGGAGGACTGGCCGAAGAAGTGTCCGCCGAGCGGCTCTCCGTCCCGGCTGATGGTGCTGCTGCCGTCGGCCCGGCGACCGCCGAGCAGGTTCAGTGGCAGCCAGGTCGCGCAGTACGCGGGGTGGCCGCCGCGGCAGTTGCGGCAGTCGCCGCAGGAGGTGAAGGACAGCACGACGTGGTCGCCGGGCTCGACGCCGGTGACGTCCGCGCCGACCGCCTCCACGACACCGGCGCCCTCGTGGCCCAGTACGCCGGGCAGCGGGAAGGGCAGAGCGCCGCTCGCCACCCCGAGGTCGGTGTGACACAGGCCGGTGGCGACGATGCGGACCAGCGCCTCGCGCGGGCCCGGTTCGTCGAGTTGGACGTCGCAGAGGGTGAAGGGCGCGCCGCCGGACTCGACGACGGCGGCTCGGGTGGTGATGGACATCGTGGGAACTCCCTGAGGACGCGTTCGATCGGGCGAGGGGGCGGACAGGCTCAGTCGAGCGAGACGACGACGGACTTGACCCTGGTGTACGAGGCGAGCCCCTCGGGCCCGTACTCGCGGCCGAAGCCGGAGTCCTTGACCCCTCCGAAGGGGACGGCCGGGTCGAGCATCGCCCAGTCGTTGACCCAGACGATGCCCGCCTGGAGCCGGTCGGCGATGCGGTGGGCGCGGGCGAGGTTCGCCGTCTGGACACCCGACGCCAGGCCGTACGGCGTGGAGTTGGCGAGTTCGATCGCCTCGTCCTCGGAGTCGAAGGGCTGCACGGTGAGGACGGGGCCGAAGATCTCCTCCTGGACGACCCGGGAGTCGTTCGGCAGGTCGGCGATCACGGTGGGCTTGTAGTAGTAGCCGCCGTCGAGTTCGAGGCGTTCACCGCCGCAGACGATGCGACCGCCCTCCTTGCGGGCCAGGTCGACGTACTCCTCGACCTTCTTGAGGTGCCGCTCCCCCGCCATCGGGCCCACGACGGTCTCGGGCAGCCGGGGGTCACCGAGCGGCACCCCGGGTACGGCCTCGGCGAGGATGTTGAGCAGGGTGCTGTACACCGGACGGGACACGAGCAGCCGCGGGCCGCCCATGCAGAACTGTCCGCTGTTGAAGACGAAGCCCTTGATGACGGCGCCGACCGCCTTCTCCAGGTCGGCGTCCTCGAAGACGATGTGGGCCGCGTTGCCGCCGAGTTCCATGGTCACGGGCTTGAGGTTCTCGCCGGCGACGCTCGCGGCGTGCCGGCCGACGGCGGTGGAGCCGGTGAAGGCGATCTTGTCGATGCCGCTGTGCCGGATCAGCGCCTCGCCGGCCACGGGTCCGGAGCCGGTGACGACGTTGACCACGCCGTCCGGGACGCCCGCCTCCTGCAGCAGCCGGGCCATGTAGAGGGCGCTGAGCGGGGTCTCGTCGGCCGGCTTGTGGACCACCGTGTTCCCGGCCGCCAGCGCCGGGGCGATCTTGGAGCCGGAGAGGATCAGCGGGAAGTTGAACGGGGTGATCGCGGCGACCACGCCGAGCGGTTCGCGCCGGGTGTACGCCAGCGCGTTCATGGGGGTGTCGCGGGTCGCGCCGTCCAGGCCGTAGGCGAGGGCGGCGTAGTGCTCGTAGTCGTTGGCCGCGTTCGTCACGTCGACGGCCTGGCACAGGGTGATCGGCTTGCCGACGTCCAGGCTCTCCAGTGCGGCCAGCTCGTCGGCGTTCTCGCGGATCAGCTGGGCGACCCGGTGCAGGATCCGGCCCCGCTCACGGCCGCTCATGCCCGACCAGTGGCCGTCGTCGAAGGCCTCGCGGGCGGCGCGTACGGCCGCGTCCACGTCGGCCGCGCCGGCCTCCGCGACGGTGGTGACGACCGCGCCCCGGGACGGGTCGACCACCTCGGTGCGCGCGCCGTCGGCGGCTTCCCGCCACTGCCCTGCGATGAAGAGCCGTCCGGGTTGGGTCTCGATGGTGGTCATCACCACTCCTCAGCCTCATTGCCAAGATCGCCAAGATTTCAACCAACAGGATTCCTGTTGGTTGGCAGTCTCATTACGGACAGGTTTCCTGTCAATGGTCTACGCTCGACTCATGGTCGGCACCCAGACAACCAAGGCACCTCCGTCTCTTCTCTACATGGTGAAGCAGGTCGAGCTGATCGTGCGCTCCCACCTGGACGAGCTGGTCAGACCGTCCGGGATCACCGCACTGCAGTACACGGCCCTCACCGTCCTGGAACGGCACGACGGACTGTCCGCCGCCCAGTTGGCCCGCGACTCGTTCGTCACCGCCCAGTCCATCGCCGACCTCGTACGCTCGCTGGAGAACCGCGAGCTGATCCGCCGCGAGCGCAACCCGCAGAGCCGCCGCGAACTGCTGATCCTGCTCACCGACACCGGCCGCGAACTGCTCGCACGGCACGCCGGAGCGGTGCGGGAGCTGGAGGAGCGGATGGTGCGGGACCTCACCGCGCACCAGGCCGAGCAACTCCGTCAGGCCCTCTCCAAGGCCTGGCACGCCCTGTCGTGAAC
This sequence comes from Streptomyces sp. NPDC032822, assembly GCF_055578825.1. Classification (NCBI taxonomy): domain Bacteria; kingdom Bacillati; phylum Actinomycetota; class Actinomycetes; order Kitasatosporales; family Streptomycetaceae; genus Streptomyces; species Streptomyces sp. NPDC032822. The sequence continues at coordinate 85,732 of NZ_JBVIOL010000002.1, forward strand.
CCAGGCTCCACCACGTGGTGAACTCGGGCGTCGCGATTCGACGACATATGTCAATCGAACATGCTCAAATTCACTCCATCGGGGGGTAACTTGCAGGGCGGGGGCGGGAATTGCGCGCCCCCCTGCCGCTTGAGGAGCCGGTTGGAGGCGATGTGGTCGTGCAGCAGGAACCTGCACCGCTCACCCGGCATCTGCGCGTCCGCCAGGAGCGGGGACACACGGTCCTGGAGTTCCGCGGGGAGATCGACATCGCCGCCGCGATGGAGATCATCCCGTGTCTGGACCGGGTGACCGGGCAGCCCGACGCCCGCGTGGTCCTCGATCTCAGCGACGTCGAGTTCTTCGACTGCTCCGGACTGCGCCTGCTGTACCGCGCCCGCAGCCGGGTGCTGGAGCACGGCGGCCGGCTGCACCTGGTCTGCACGCATCCGCTCACCCTGCGCGTCCTGCGGGTGACCGGCCTCACCCGGCTGCTGCCGCCGATGCCGACCCTGGACGCCGCCCTGGGCCAGCCCGAGGCCACGTCCGGCTCGGTGTGAACGCCCCGGCGGCGCCCGCTACTTGACGATCTTCGTGACCTGACCGGCGCCGACCGTCCGGCCGCCCTCGCGGATGGCGAACTTCAGCCCCTCCTCCATGGCGATGGGCTGGATCAGCTCGACGTGCATGGTCGTGTTGTCGCCCGGCATGACCATCTCGTTGCCCCGGGGCAGGGTGACCACCCCGGTCACGTCGGTGGTGCGGAAGTAGAACTGCGGGCGGTAGTTGTCGAAGAACGGCGTGTGCCGGCCGCCCTCGTCCTTGGACAGGATGTACGCCCGCGCCTCGAAGACCTTGTGCGGGGTGACCGAGCCCGGCTGGATGACGACCTGTCCGCGCTCCACGTCCTCCCGCTTCACCCCGCGCAGCAGCAGACCGACGTTCTCGCCCGCCCGGCCCTCGTCGAGGAGCTTGCGGAACATCTCGATACCGGTGACCGTCGTCCGCGTCTTCTGCTCGTGGATGCCGATGATCTCGACCTCCTTGTGGACGTGCAGCGTGCCGCGCTCGATCCGGCCGGTGACGACGGTGCCGCGGCCGGTGATGGTGAAGACGTCCTCGATCGGCATCAGGAAGGGCCGGTCGACGTCCCGTACCGGCTCCGGCACGAACTCGTCGACCGCGGCGAGGAGTTCCAGCACCGAGGCGCTCCACTCGGCGTCGCCCTCAAGGGCCCTGAGCGCGGAGACCTTCACCACCGGGAGGTCGTCGCCCGGGAACTCGTACTCGGTCAGCAGCTCGCGCACCTCCAGTTCCACCAGCTCCAGGATCTCCTCGTCGTCGACCATGTCCGTCTTGTTGAGAGCCACCACGATGTACGGCACTCCCACCTGCCGGGCCAGCAGCACATGCTCCTTGGTCTGCGGCATCGGCCCGTCGGTGGCCGCGACGACCAGGATCGCGCCGTCCATCTGGGCGGCGCCGGTGATCATGTTCTTGATGTAGTCCGCGTGCCCGGGGCAGTCGACGTGCGCATAGTGCCGGCGCTCCGTCTGGTACTCGACGTGGGCGATCGAGATGGTGATCCCGCGCTGCCGTTCCTCCGGCGCCTTGTCGATCTGGTCGAACGGGGTGTACGGGTTGAGGTCGGGGAACCGGTCGTGCAGCACCCTGGTGATGGCTGCCGTGAGGGTGGTCTTGCCGTGGTCGATGTGACCGATGGTGCCGATGTTCACGTGCGGCTTCGTCCGCTGGAACTTCGCCTTCGCCACTACGAGCCCTCCTGAGCATCCGGTGATGCCGAGCCGTGCCGCGCCGGGCTGCCGCGCCCGCGGCGCCCCCTTCCTGTCTATTCGGTCCGCGGCGCGTCGAACAGGGCGCTGACGGACTCACCGTTGTGAATGCGCCGTACGGCCTCGGCGAGCGCCGGGGCCACGGTCAGGACCCGCAGCTTGTCGGTGCGCTCGTCGTCGGCGACCGGCACGGTGTTGGTGCACACGATCTCCAGTACGTCGCTCTGCTCGCCGATCCGCTTGAGCGCGCCGTCCGCGAACAGACCGTGCGTGCAGGCGACCCGGATCGAACGCGGACCTAACTCCCGCAGCCGGTCCAGGAGTTCCAGGACCGTGCTGCCCTTGGCGATCTCGTCGTCGAGCACGATGACGTCCCGTCCGGCGACCTCACCGATGACGGAGTTGATGCTGACCCGGTCGTCCGCGAAGCGCTGTTTGGCGCCGGCGGCGACCTGCGCGCCGATCAGCCGGGCGAAGGCCGCGGCCTCCTTGGCGTTGCCGAGGTCCGGGGAGACGACGGTGGTGCGGGAGAGGTCGTACTGCCGGAAGTGGGCGGCGAGTTCACGCAGTGCGTGCAGGTGGTCGACCGGGACCGAGAAGAAGCCGTGCACCTGCGGCGAGTGGAGGGTCATCGCCAGGACGCGGCTCGCGCCGGCCGCCACCATCAGGTCGGCGACGAGCCGACCGCCCAGCGAGATACGGGGGGCGTCCTTCTTGTCGGAGCGGGCGTAGGAGTAGTGCGGCATGACGACGTTGATCCGCCCGGCGGACGCGCCACGCGCCGCGTCGCACATCATCAGCAGCTCCACCAGGTGTTCCTGGACCGGCCTGACCAGCGGCTGGATGAGGAAGACATCCCGTTCCCGGCAGTTCGCCTGGAGCTGTACCTCCAGGCAGTCGTTCGCGAACCGGCTCACCCTGGTGGGGCTGAGCGGCACTTCGAGATGCGCGCAGACCTCCCGGGCGAGCTCGGGGTGGGCACTCCCGCTGAACACGGCGATGTCTCGCACGTTCCGCTCCTCGCATGATCATTCCGGCTGGCGGGGCCATGCTACGGGCCCGGAGAAATCCGGTTGCGGACCGTCCACGGGGGCGGGTGATGATGGGCGCGTCCGTGTTTCCCCCCACGTCAGGATCCCCCGCATGCGCCGACACCTCGACAACCCCCAGCGCCCCCAACGGACGACGGTTATCGAGGACACGACCCCGTATGCACACCCTGAACATCGGAATTCTGGCCCACGTCGACGCCGGTAAGACCAGCCTCACCGAGCGGCTGCTCTTCGACCACGGCGTCATCGACCGGCTCGGCAGCGTCGACGCCGGTGACACCCGGACGGACGACGGGACGATCGAGCGCAGGCGCGGCATCACCATCCGCTCCGCCGTCGCCGGGTTCACCGTCGGCGACACCCGCGTCAACCTGATCGACACCCCGGGCCACTCGGACTTCGTCGCCGAGGTCGAACGCGCCCTGGAGGTCCTGGACGGCGCGGTCCTGCTGCTGTCCGCCGTGGAGGGCGTGCAGGCGCGGACCCGTGTCCTGATGAGGACGCTGCGGCGGCTACGGCTGCCCACCCTGGTCTTCGTCAACAAGATCGACCGGGCGGGCGCCCGCTCGGACGCCCTGCTCGCCGACATCCGGCGCCGGCTGACCCCGCACGCGGCCCCGCTCACCACCGTCACGGATCTCGGCACGCCCCGCGCCCGGACCCTGCCCCTCCCGGTCGGCCGGCCCCTGGCCGAGGCCCTCGCCGAGGTCGACCCGGACATCCTGGCGGCGCTCGTGGACGGCCCCGAACCGACCCCGGAGCAGGTGCGCGCCGCCCTGACCGCGCGCACCGCCGACGGCTCCTTCCACCCGGTCTACTTCGGCTCGGCCCTCGGCGGCCAGGGCATCTCCGCACTCGTCGAGGGCGTGACCCGGCTGATCCCGCCCGCGCCCACGGCGGACCACCCCGAACCACGCGGCACGGTGTTCGCCGTACGACCCGGCCCCGGCGGCGAACGGACCGCCTATCTGCGGCTCTACGACGGCCTCGTCACCCGGCGCCGGCGCCTCACGTTCCTGCGGCGCGAGGCGGACGGCCGGACCACCGAGGTCACCGGACGCGCGATCCGGCTCGACGTGGTCGGCGGGGCGGAGCAGCTCACCGCCGGGAACATCGCGGCCCTCACCGGTGTCGCCGGCATCCGGGTGGGTGACCGGCTCGGCGACCTCGGAGAGCGTTCCCCGCAGTTCGCGCCGCCGACGCTGGAGACCCTCGTACGGGCCCGCCGCCCCGGCCAGGCGGCAGCGCTGCGCTCCGCCCTGCTCGCCCTCGCCGACCAGGACCCGCTGATGCACGCCCGTCCGGCGGCGGCCGGAGCCACCTCTCTGCTCCTGTACGGCGAGGTCCAGATGGAGGTCCTCACGGCGACCCTCGCCGAGGACTTCGGGATCGAGGCCGACTTCACACCGGGCCGGGTGCGGTTCCTGGAGCGGCCGGCCGGCGTCCGCGAGGCGGTGGACGAGCTGCCGTGGCACGACCGGACCCGCTACTGGGCGACGATCGGGCTCCGCGTGGCGCCGGGGCCGGCCGGCTCCGGCGGGGTGTTCTCGTACGAGACGGAGCTCGGCGCGCTCCCCCGTGCCTTCCACCAGGCCGTCGAGGAGACGGTCCACGCCACCCTGGCCACCGGCCTGTCCGGCGCGCCCGTCACGGACTACCGGGTCACGCTGATCCGGTCCGGTTTCTGCGCCCCGATCAGCACGGCCGCCGACTTCAGGGGGCTCACGCCGATCGTGCTGCGCAGGGCCCTGGAGCGGGCGGGGACCCGGCTGTACGAGCCGTTCCACGCCTTCGAGGCGGAGGTCCCGCTGGACGCGTTGGCGCCGGTCACGGCCCATCTGGCCGCTCTCGGTGCCGAGTTCACGGGCACCACGGGCGGGTCCACGGCGTGGCTGATCGCCGGGGAGCTGGCGGCCCGGCGGGTGCGCGAGGCGGAGCTGCGACTGCCCGGGCTGACGCGCGGCGAGGGGGTGTGGTGGTCGCGGCCCTCGGGCGACCGTGCGCTCAAGCCGCGCTGACGCCGGTTCCGCCACCGGTCTCCTCCGCCGACCCCGGCTCCTACCAGGACACCGGCAGTCGGCGTGGGCCGCGGGTCAGCTGTCCCTCCCGCCACTCGATGGTCTCGGGGGTGAACTCGGCCCGCAGGTCCGGGAAGCGGGCGGCCAGGCGGTGCAGGGCGAGGCCCAGTTCCAGTCGGGCCAGCCAGGCGCCCAGGCAGTGGTGGGGGCCGGCGCCGAAGACCATGCCGGGGGCGGACGGCGGGGCGAAGAGGCCGGGCGGGCCGGTGGGGCCGAGAGGACCCGGCTCATCCGGCGGGAACACGTCGGGGTCGCGGTTGGCGGAGTTGATCTGGACGGCGACCACGCTGCCCGCCGGGATGGTCACTCCGCCGATCTCGACGTCCTCGACGGCCCGGCGGATCAGACCGGGCAGCACCCTGCCCTCGCTGAGCGGGACCGTCCGCAGCAGGTGCTCGACCGCGGTCGCCGCCGCCTCCTCGTCCCGGGCCAGCCCCGGCCAGGCCGCGTGCCCGTCGGTGAGGAGGTGGACGAGGATGTTGCCGAGGGCCGTCATGGTGGTCTCGTGCCCGGCCACGACCAGTCCCAGGACCAGCGTGACCAGTTGACGTTCGTCGATCCCGAGGCCGTCGCCCGCCACCACCAGAGCGCTCACCAGGTCCTCGCCGGGATCCTTCCGCCGCTCGACGACGAGACCCGCGGCGAAGATCCCGAACTCGCGCATGGCCAGGGCGACTTCCTCGGCGGTGTGCGCCCCGCCGGACAGGGCGTGGTCGGCCCAGTGCCGGATGCGTTCCCAGTCCGCGTCGGCCAGCCCCATCAGCCGGGAGACGACCGCGACGGGCAGGGCACGCGTGAAGCCCTCGACGAGGTCCGCCGGCCGGGGCCGGTCCGCGAACTCGTCGAGGAGGGACTCCACCACCGAGGCCACCCAGGGCCGCCAGCGGGTGATCGCCCGGGGCGTGAACGCCCGCTGGACCGTACCTCGCAGCCGCTGGTGGGCGGGGCCGTCCTGGTTGAGGAGACCGTCCGGGGAGTCGAGCAGGTTCGGCACGAGGAGCAGCGGCGGAGCGTCCGCGGCCTTGAGCGAACGCCGGTCGAAGCGCGGGTCCATGAGGACCTGGCGGGCCTCGGCGTAGCGGGTCACGACCCAGACCGGGGTGCCGGTGGCGAGAGTGCCCGGACGGGGCGGGCCGGGCTCCGGGAAGGCGATGCGGTGCATGGGGCGAAGCGTCGGAGAGGTACTGTCTGCGCTCATCCGGGTCTCCCGTGCGCGCCGTCGGATGGGGTTTCCTCACGCTAGTGCGCCGCCCTTGCTTCCGTCAGCGGGGTCAATCGGCCAACGAAGCGGTCTGCCGCGCCCATTGGTGGGAATTCGAACAGTAGGAAGGAGGGCCGTCGCCATGACGACTCCCATCAGGCGCGTGTCCACACGCATGCCCGGCTGGTCGAAGGTGGTGAGCGCCGTCGTACTGGTGCTCGTCGTGTTCTTCGCGGGAATCCAGCTCAGCGTGCTGCCGGGTCTCAAGGACCTGTTCGGCACGGAGACACACGACCGTTCGGGCCCCGCACTGCTCCAGTCCATCCAGGACATCAGCCGTTACGACGCCGCCTCCGGCAATTTCCAGGTCGTCGTGGACCTGGAGAAGGACACCAAGTACCTGCCCGACGCGATCCGCGGCTCCCGCACCCTGTACGTCGGGGCGGGCGCCGTCGACGCCTACGTCGATCTCGGCAAGGTCGGCAAGAACGACGTGACGGTCAACGAGGACCGCACGTCCGCCACGCTGCTGTTGCCGCACGCCCGGCTCGGCAAGGCGGCGCTCGACGCCGACCGCTCCTACGCCGTCTCCAAGCAGCGCGGTCTCCTCGATCGCCTGGGCGACCTGTTCTCGGACAACCCCAACGGTGAACAGGCCGTGCAGAAGCTCGCGGTACGGCACATCAACGAGGCGGCGAAGGAGAGCGAGCTGACCAAGCGGGCCGAGACCAACACCACGAACATGCTGAAGGGCCTACTGGGTTCACTCGGCTTCGAGAAGGTGGAGGTCAAGTACGGCAGCTGACCGCGAGAAACCGGACGCGGGGATCCCGCACGGCGGCATTCTCCGCCGGTTCGCGGGTAACCGGCCTAGCACACAGGGATGTTGAAGACCGGAGGACCAACGCATGGCCCGTGCCGCCCCACGTCCGCGTTCCGCCCCACGCCTGCGCTTCGCCAGGCCCGACAAGACCGAGAAGGCAGCGAGGGCCGGAAAAGCGGAACAGACCGAGAAGGCAGAGAAGGGCGGCAAGAACGGCAGAGCCGCCCAGAACGGCAAGGCCGCCGACACCACCAAGGCATCGAAGAACGGCAGAACCACCGGCCGGGGAGGACGCGCGTCGCGGTCGTCCCGGCACGACCGGCGGCCCCTGCCGTTCCCGCTCCGCCTGCTGGCGACCCTGTGCGCCTTCGCGGTGATGGTGGCGTTCGCCGTCGTCCTGGCCCGGCTGACCCTGGAGCCCTCCCCCGCCTCCGTGGAGCTGACGCACACCAACATGCGTCCGGGGGACTCTCTGCGGGCCTATCTGGATCAGCCCGCGCTGCGGGACGCCGTGAAGCAGATCGGCGGGAACCTGCTGCTGGGCGTGCCGTTCGGCGTCCTGGTGCCGGTGGTCGCCCCGCGGACCCGGGGGATCCTCCGGGTGCTGCTGCTGACCGCGACGGTGATGCTTCTGGTCGAGTTCGCCCAGGGCGCGCTGATCACCGGCCGCGCCTTCGACATCGACGACGTCATCCTCAACACGACCGGGGCGCTGGTGGGTTACCTCCTGCTGGGGCGGCGCATGAGCCGGGCCGTGCACAGCTGAGGGCCGGGGGGCGGGGGGGGGGGGGGGGGGGGGGGGGGGGGGGGGAGGAAAAAAGGGGGGGGGGGGGGGGGGAGGGGGGAGGGGGGAGGGGGAGGGGGAACACGGTTTGCCCGCCCCCCCGCAAGCTAGGCAGCAACGCGCGCTCCCCACCCCCGGCGC
>NZ_JBVIOL010000002.1:93588-782937 GCF_055578825.1 Streptomyces sp. NPDC032822
ACGTGGGGGGGGGGGGGGGGGGGGGGGGGGGGGGGGGGGGAGGGGGGGGGGGGGGAGGGAGGGGGGGGGGGGGGGGGGGGGGGGGGGGGTCGTCCCCCCCCCCCCCCCCCACGGCCCAGCGGTGGACCGTCGGCGCGGACGGCACGCTCCGGGCGCCGGGCACGTGTCTGGACGTCACGGGCAACGGCACCGCGGACGGCTCGGCCGTCCAGCTGTGGGACCGCACCGGCGGCGCCAAGCAGAGACGGGCCGTCTCCGCGGCGGGCGACATCGTCAACCCTCAGGCGGACGAGTGCCTGGACGTGACGGGGAACAACCCGGCCAACGGCACCGGGCTGCAGCGGTGGACCTGCTCGGGCGGTGCCCACCGGACGTGGACGGTCGGCTGAGCAGGCCGGTCAGCGCCGGGTCCAGGTGAACTTGTCGCCGCCCACCCAGCGGACCACGTCCGGGTCGTCGAGGTCATGGACGGTGATGCCGAAGGCTGCCGCCGCCGACAGGACGTCGAAGAGGGTCCTCGCCTCCCCGACCACCTCGCCGTCGATCTCCACGATCCGGAAGGGCTCCGTGCCCGGCCTGCCCGGCTGCACCCCGAGCACCATGATCCGCGGGTGGGACATGTAAGGGCTCCCGATTTCGGTCATGCATAGAGCGTAGATCTCAACGCGCGGGACGGCTTCGCGCACGTCACCCACCCGGCAGATCGGCGACCGCCGCCCGACCCGCGCCCCGCACGGTCCGCCACCCCGCCGTGGGGGTGCGGCCCTCCCGGGCCTGGGGAACCCTGGAGGAGGAGGTGGCCATGGATCCCGTGCGGGCGCTGGAGCGGATCGGATTCCTGCTGGAGCGTTCCCTGGCGCCGACGTACCGGGTGCGCGCCTTCCGTACCGCGGCCCGGGTGCTGGCCGCCCTGCCCGAGGGCGAGGTGCGTGAGCGGGCGGAGGCGGGCACGCTGGAGTCGCTCAAGGGGGTCGGCCCGAGGACGGCCCAGGTGGTGCGGGAGGCACTGGACGACCGGGTGCCCGACTACCTGCGGAAACTGGAGGACGAGAGCGGGGCCGCGGCCCCGGCCGCCCAGGGCGGAGAACGGCTGCGAGCCCTGCTGCGCGGAGACTGCCATCTGCACTCCGACTGGTCGGACGGCGGCAGCCCCATCGAGGAGATGGGCCGGACCGCGGCGGAGCTCGGACACGAGTGGGCGGTGCTGACCGACCACTCGCCGCGGCTGACCGTGGCACGCGGGCTTTCGCCCGAGCGGATGCGCGAGCAGCTCGACGTGGTGGCCGCGCTCAACGCGACCTGGGCCCCGTTCCGGCTGCTCACCGGCATCGAGTGCGACATTCTCGACGACGGCTCGCTCGACCAGGAGCCGGAGCTGCTGGAGCGGCTGGACGTCGTGGTCGTGTCCGTGCACTCCAAGCTGCGGATGGACGCCCGCTCGATGACCCGCCGGATGGTGGCCGCCGTACGCGATCCGCACGCGGACGTCCTCGGACACTGCACGGGACGGCTGGTCACGGGCCGGGAGCGGCCGGAGTCGGAGTTCGACGCGGACGAGGTGTTCGCCGCGTGCGCCGAGTCCGGCACGGCCGTGGAGATCAACAGCCGGCCGGAGCGGCTCGACCCGCCGCGGCGACTGCTGCGCCGGGCGGTGGACGCGGGCGTGCTGTTCTCCGTCGACACCGACGCGCACGCCCCCGGCCAGCTGGACTGGCAGATCCTCGGGTGCGCGCGGGCGGAGGAGTGCGGGGTACCCGCCGAGCGGGTGGTCACCACCTGGTCCCTGGCGGAGCTGCTGGCATGGAGCCGGGAGGGCGAGGTGCCGGAGCGGGTGGCGGGCGGCTCCTGAGGGGCGCGATCCAGTGCGGCCGGTGCCCGTGACACGGATCACCCCGTGCGGCGGCGGCCGACGGAACATCCACGGGTGGTTGCCCGTTGAACAGATCGTGGGTGCGGATGGGACAGTGTCCCCGGGCCTCACCTTTTGCCCACAGGGACGATCGTTCGGCTGAAGCCCTGTGGAGCCTTTCGCCGAGAGGCGACCGCCATCCGCGCCCACACCTGAACCAGCCCCGACCGTGATTCCCCCGTCCGGTCGGGGCTTCCCCGTGTCCGGGGCAGTGTCGTCGACGGACGGCGGGGCCTTCGCCGACGACCGGCGGGGCGGGCTTGACTTCGAGAGCACTCCAATTCGTAGCGTTCCGGTCATGAGCACTGCCAGCACCGCACAGCACAAGATCGGTTCGGGATTCGGCGCCCACAGCACCGCCGCCGACGTCCTGGCCGGTATCGACCTGAGGGGACGGCTCGCGCTCGTCACGGGCGGCTACTCCGGGCTCGGCCTGGAGACCACCCGGGCGCTCACGAGGGCCGGCGCCCGGGTCGTCGTCCCCGCCCGGCGCCCCGCCGTCGCACGCGAGGCCCTGACCGGCCTCGACGGCGTCGAGGTGGACGAGCTGGACCTCGGCGACCTGGAGAGCGTGCACACGTTCGCGCAGCGGTTCCTCGCCTCGGGCCGCACCCTCGACCTCGTCATCGACAACGCCGGGATCATGGCCTGCCCCGAGACCCGGACCGGACCCGGCTGGGAGGCGCAGTTCGCGACCAACCACCTCGGCCACTTCGCCCTGGTCAACCGCCTGTGGCCGGCCATCGAGCCGGGCGGCGCGCGGGTGGTCTCGGTCTCCTCGCGCGGCCACCACTTCTCCGGGATCCGCTGGGACGACGTCGACTGGCGGGACGGCTACGACAAGTGGCAGGCGTACGGCCAGGCGAAGACGGCGAACGTCCTGTTCGCCGTGCACCTCGACCGGCTCGCCCGGGACCGCGGTGTGCGCGCCTTCTCGCTGCACCCCGGCGGCATCCTCACCCCGCTCCAGCGACACCTGCCGAGGGAGGAGATGGTGGCCAACGGCTGGATCGACGAGGACGGCAACGCCCTCCCGCTCCAGGGCATGAAGACCCCGCAGCAAGGCGCCGCCACCCAGGTCTGGGCCGCGACCTCCCCCCAGCTGGACGGTCGGGGCGGCGTCTACCTGGAGGACTGCGACCTCGCCGAACCCGCCCCGGCCGACGGTGAGCGCACCGGCGTCAAGGACTACGCCGTGGACCCGGACCAGGCGGAACGCCTGTGGGAGCTGTCGGCACGCCGGACGGGAGTGGACGCCTTCGCCGGCTAGGACCCCTCCCGGCCGGGCAGATCCCCGGACGCGTCGCCTTCCCGGGGCCCGTACGGCACGCCGGGTGCGCCGACGGCCAGGGCCCGGTACCGGTCGCCGTACGACCGGTACCGGGCCCTGGCCGGGCGGGTCGAGCGGACCGGCCGGATGCGCGGCCGGGATGCTCGGTCCGCCCCGGCGGTACGGGGCTCACCGCCTACGCGGAGGGCTCGTCCGGCACCGGGTGCTCGGGGTGTGCGGCGCCCGAGTGCGCGGCGCCCTGCCGGCCGGTGCCCGCCTCGTCCGTGTCCGGGACGTCGTCGGACGCGTCGTCGGACCCGTCCGGTTCCGCGGCCCCTGTGGTGTCGACCGTGTCGCCCTGGGCTCGGCCGGTGCCGAGCTCCCAGGGGTCGTCGCCGTCGTGCGCCTGCTGGTCGGGCAGATCCCGCGGGACAGGCACCCCGTTCTCGCCGGGTCCTTCGCTACGGTGCTCGTCCACGGTGTACTCCCTTCGCTTCGCTTCGGCGAGACGCGGGTACCTCCGCGGTGACCAGCGAAACGTCAGTGCGGGGCCCGCTCCTCCAGGGCCGCGCGCCAGGCGGGCGCGGGCCCCTCGGGCGCCGGTTCGGGGCGTCTGCCGCCCCGGGCGAAGAAGTCGGCGAGCGGGAGGATCGCGGCGCCCACGGTGACGGCGTCCGGCCCGAGCCGGCCGAGGTCGACGGTGACCTTCTCGGCCGGGTGACGCAGCGCGTACGACACCGCGTGCCGGCGGACGGCCGGCAGGAACCGCGCACCGAGCTGGAGTCCGGCCCAGCCGCCGATGAGGATGCGCTCGGGCTGGAAGAGGTTGATCAGGTCGGACAGGCCGGCGCCCAGGTACTCGGCGGTCTCCTCCAGGACGGCGAGGGCGACCGGGTCGGCGTCACCGCCGTCGGCCGGGTAGGCGGCGGCCAGCATGGCGGTGAGCGCGGTCTCCTCGTCGGTGTCCCGCAGGGGCCGTCCGCCCTCCTCGCGCCAGCGTTCCAGCAGCGACTCGGCTCCCGCGTAGGCCTCCAGGCAGCCGAGGGCACCGCACCGGCACCGGCGCCCCCTGACCCGTACCGTCAGATGCCCCCACTCGACCGCCCGGCCGTGCTCCACCTCGGGTGTGACCAGGCAGGCGCCGACGCCGGAGCCGAAGAGCACCACGACCGCGTTGCGGGCCCCGCGTCCGCCGCCGAACCACATCTCGGCCTGGCCGAGGGTCTTGGCGCCGTTGTCGATGAAGTACCGGGTGGTGTCGGGGAGTTGGATGCCGGTGCGCAGCAGCTCCTCCAGCGGGACGGCGTCCCAGCCGATGGTCTGTCCGTGCACGACGGCACCGCGCTCGGGGGTGTGCTCGACGATGCCGGGGACGCCGATCCCCACGCCGAGGAGCTGTTCGGGGGCGATGCCGGTCTCCGCCAGCACCTCGGTGACGCCGTCGCGGATGTGGCCGACGATGACGTCGACGTCGTAGCGCTGCTGGGTCAACGGGCGTTCGGCGCGGGCGAGTTCGGTGAGGGTGAGGTCGAACAGCTCGATCCGGACCCGGGTCTCGCCGACGTCGACGCCGATCATGTGGCCGCTGCCGGGTGCCACCCGCAGCAGGGTGCGGGGGCGCCCGCCGTCGGAGTCGACGCTGCCGGCCTCCTCGACCAGGCCGTCGGTGACCAGGTCGGAGACGACGTTGCTCACGGAGCCGGAGCTGAGCCCGGTCGCGGGGCCGAGCTCGAAGCGGCTGAGGGGCCCGTCGAAGTAGAGCCGCTGCAGTACGGCCGTACGGTTGGCCCGCCTCAGATCGCGTACCGTTCGCCCGTTGCGCCCCGCCATGTGGCTCCTCCCGACCCCTGCCCGGCCTGCAACATACCCCTGCGGGCAGGCAGGGCGCGACATTCCTCCAACCCTTAGTTCATGATGTGAGCTAAGAGACCTCCCGGATTCCTCCCCGGGTCCCCTCCTCGATCTCCTCCAGCGCCGCCACCAGTTCCGGCGCGACCACGTCCTGGACCCAGCGGCACTGATCGGCGTCGGCTCCCCGCGGAACCGTCTCGGTCATCATGATCAGGTAGAGGTAGGCGCGGTAGAGGGCCAGGCGGAGCCGGGCCGGGGCGTCGAACTCCGCGCGCCCGCCGGCTTCCCGGTAGCCGGTGAGGAACGCCTCGTCCTTCTTGATGTCACCCAGCAGCGCCAGGGAGACGAAGTCGGCGAGGGGGTCGCCCCAGAACATGCGCTCCCCGTCGATGAGCCCGCCGATACGCGGCTCCTCCCCCGCCGGCCGGTCCAACAGGATGTTCCCGTTCCACAGGTCGAAGTGGACCAGGCAGGCAGTGGTGACCTCGTCCAGCGCGGGGAGAGCGGCTCGCAGCGTGCGCGCCACCTGCCGGGCGGGCCGGGGCAGCGCGGCCCGGTAGCGGAGGGCGTCCTCCAGGATCGCCTCGATCATGGCGCCGAAGGCGGTGCGCCAGTCGGGGGCGAGCGGCCCGAGGGCGCCGGACGGGTAGCCGAAGCCGGGCCCGTGCACGCGGTGCAGCCGAGCCACCTGACGCCCCAACTCCCTGCGCAGGGAGTCCCGTTCGGAGTCCTCCAGGGATCCGTTCCACGGCTGTCCGGGGCAGGCCGTCATCAGGAGTCGTGGTACGACGGTGTCCGCGCCGAACGCCACCACGTGCGGAGCCCCGACCCCGGCCTCGGCGGCGGCGCGGTAGAACTCCGCCTCGGAGACCAGGAGTCGGCTCTCGTACCGCAGTCCCGGCACGGTCGGTGCGGGGGCGACCTTCAGCACGTAACGGCTGCCGTCGCTGAGGGCGATCTCCTCGACGGTGTTGTAGGTGCCCCCGGTCAGCGGCCGGACGCGGGTGAGCCGGTCGGCGGGCAGGCCCGCCTCTTCCAGGACGAGCCGGGCCCGTTCCCAGGAATGCTCCGCGTCCTGCGCGTCCTGTACATCGCCGTCCACGCTCTCCACCCGCGACCGCCCCTCCGTTCGGGTCAGCCCGCGGCGTACACGTCCTCGACGTAACGCCCGGCCGCCACCAGTTGGCCGAGCCACCGCTCGGCAGCCGTGTCGTCGGCGTCCGGCGTGCGCTCCCGGTACAGGGTACGGAACGCGTCCCGCACACCCGGTGCCATCCGTGCTCCGTCGCCGCAGACATACACCCGGGCGCCCGCGTCGAGGAGGTCCCCCACCTCGTCCGCCTCGGCGGCGATCCGGTGCTGCACGAACCGCACCGCGCCCTCCGGGGCGGCGCTGAAGGCCGGGCGGAGCCGGATCGCCCCGGCGGCCTCGGCGGACCGGAGTTCGTCGGCGTGCAGGAAGTCGGCGTCCGGGGCGTCGCAGCCGAAGTAGCAGAGCGCGGGCGGGAGTTCCTCGCCCCGGGCCAGGGCGGCGACCCGGTCGGCGACGGCTCCGCGGAACGGGGCGAGGCCGGTGCCCGCCGCGATCATGACGACCGGCCGGGAGTGGTCGACGCGGAAGACGTCCCGGCAGGGCTGGACGCGGGCCAGGACGGTGTCCCCGGGCCGGACGCCGGCGAGGTGGGCGGAGCCGACACCCCGGTAGGTGCCGTTGCCCGAGCGGGCGGGCGCCTCCAGCAGGGAGATCATGAGGTCGACGTGGTCCGGGTCGGCCGCCGGGGACGAGGACACCGAGTAGTGGCGGGGACGCAGCGGCGCGAGGAGGTCGAGGAGCGCGGGCCAGTCGAGGGCGCCGCGCAGGGCGGGGTGCGACTCGAAGACCTCCACCAGGGTGCGCGGGTCGTCGACGAGGGCGGCCAGTTGGGCGCGCTCGGGCGGACACGGGTTGGCGGCGGCCAGCGCGGCCAGTTGGCCGGCGGTGGGGCGCTGCTGCAACTCCACGTGATGCGTGAACAGTTGACGCACCGTCAACGGCCGGTCCACGGCGAGGCCGTCGCGGCGCGGGCGGGTGGGGCGGATGTCCAGTACGGCGTCCGGGTCGACGCCGAACGCGTCGGCGGCCCGTTCGACCAGGGTCTTGTCGTTGGCGGGGAGGACCGTGACGTGGTCGGCGGTGCGGTAGGTGGTGCCGGCGGGCAGGGCGATCCGGACGAGCCGCTTGAGGCGGGGGTGGCCGGGGGCGGTGAGGTCGTGGGCGTCGGTCACGGTCATCGGGACCAGGTCGTGCCGATCGGCCAGGGCGTCCAGCGGTCCCCCGGTGAGCGTCCGGACCTCGTAGGCGGTCGCCGGCTCCCCTTCGGGTGCCGCGGTGGCGTCCGGGTCACCGTAGGCCTGGAGGAGCGCGGTGCGCAGTTCGGCGGTGAACGCGCGGACCGTGCCGGTGAGATCGCCGGAGGCGTCGCCCGCGGCGCGGTCCAGGAGGCGGGTGGCGCCGAGGTCGGCGAGGCGTTCGTCGAAGCGGGTGGGCACGTGCTGGTAGGTGGCGGCCCAGTTGCGGTCGCCGATGCCGAGGACGGCGTAGGTGACACCGCTCGCGTCGGGGGCGCTGTCCAGCCAGGCGGCGAACTCCCGGGCGTCGTCGGTGGGTTGGCCGTTGTAGGAGGCGGCGGTGATCACTACTGGGCGGTCGGTGGGCAGGCCGTCGGGGTAGGCGTCGAGCGGCGCGACCTCCGTCTCGCAGCCCACGGCGGCGGCCTCGTCGGCGAGTTGGCCGGCGAAGTCGCGGCAGGTGCCGTAGTTGCTGCCGTGCAGGAAGAGGGCGCGGGTCCCGGGGCGGACCCGGGCGGGGAGCGCGCTGGCGGCGGCCGTGGCGTGCTCGTGGACGGCGGCGGCGCCCGGCAGCGCCGCGTGGACCCGGTCCGGGGCGGTGCGCGGGATCAGGGTGAGGGTGAAGCCGTCCGGCTTGAGGGTGAGCGCCTCCTTGACGGTGAGCCGGTAGTCGGCGTGGTCGTGCAGGCGGTAGCGGTGGACCAGCAGCGCGAGCAGCATGGTCGCCTCGTGCAGGGCGAACTGCCGTCCGATGCAGGCGCGTTCACCCGTCCCGAAGGGCTTGAAGGCGTGCGGCGAACGCGCGGCCTCCGCCTCGGGTGTGAAGCGGGAGGGGTCGAACAGCTCGGGGTTGTCGCCCCAGGCCGACTGCCGGTGCAGCATCGGCGCGACCACGGTGACGGCCTCCCCGGCACGCAGCGGGAGCCGGCCGCCGAGCACGGTGTCCTCGCGGGCCTGGCGGCTGAACGCGGCGGCCGTCGGCCACAGCCTGAGTGCCTCGTTGACGACCTGGCGGGTGTAGGTGAGCCGTCCGACCTCGTCGAACGTGGGCTCGGGGTCGGCCGCGTCGCCCCACAGTCCGTCCACCTCGCGCTGCACCAGCTGGAGCACGGCCGGGTGCTTGGCGAGGTAGTACATCGCGAAGGACATCGCGCCGGAGGTGGTCTCGTGCCCGGCGATCAGGAAGGTGATCACCTGGTTGCGGATGTTGGTGGTGTCGAGGGTGGTGCCGTCCTGCGGGTGCGTGGCGGAGAGCATGAGGCCCAGGAGGTCGTCGGAGCCCGTCTCGCCGGAGGCCACCCGGGCGCCGATCACGTCGTCGACGACCTGGGCGAGGTGGCCGGCGTCGGCGCGGAAGGCCTCGTCCTCGGCCGTGTGGTCGCCGTCCGGGGTGCGCGCCAGGTGGGTCATGGCCCACTCCAGGCAGCGCACCATCGACTCGATGAAGGGGTGCGGCTCCTCCCGGTCGAAGGAGCCGAAGTCGTAGCCGAACCCGGTAAGGCCGATGGTGTCGAGTGTCATCCGGGTCATGTCGTCGGGGACGTTCACCGGCTGCCCGGCGCCGGCGGCCCGGTCCCAGGAAGCGATGAGCCGGCGGGCGACGTCCAGCATCACCGGGTGGTAGGTACGCATCGAGCCCAGCGCGAACGCGGGCATCAGGATGTCGTGGGCCTTGGCCCAGTTGGGCTCGTGGTTGTACGCGGTGAACAGCCCGTCGGCGGCGAACTCACGCACGTTCTCCAGCGCGGGCCCGATGGCCTTGGCGAACCTGCGCTCGTCGGCGAGTTCGGTGACGAGGTCGAGATCGGCGACGAAGGTGACGTCCCGCCCGTGCAGCCGCCGCACCACCAGCGAGCCGTGCTCGCGCATCAGCCCCATGATCTGCTGGATCGGCGTGCGGCCGGGGCCGTTGGCGGAGATGTCGACGAGGGGGATGCCTGCGCCGGAGGGGAGGGAGGGTGCGGTCTGCGCGGTGGGGGGCATGGCGCGACAACTGCCTTTCGCGGTACGGGAGTACTGCGTCCAGGTTGATCCACCGGCCCTGCGGGTCCATGCCGCCCGACTACATGATTGTGTAGTACATGCAGGCGGCCGGCCCTTGCGCCGGGTGTTCCGGCGTGGCAGGAGGTGCGGATGGAAGGCGAGCGGCCCGATGCCGTGACGTGGCGCAATCGGGCCCTGCTGCTCTTCGACCGGATCCCGGTACCGGTCGCGGTGTGTGATGTGTACGGTGCCGTCCTGCTCGCCAATCCGGCGATGGCGGCGGAGTGCGGGGCGACGCCGGGGCGGTTGCGCGGCCGGGATGTGCTGGAGCTGTTCCGGCCGCAGGAGGCGACGCAGGTGGAGCGGATCGCCGAGGCGCTGCGGCTGCGGCACCGGTCGCGCTACCAGGTGTCGGTGCGCTGGGAGGCGCCCGGCGGGGCGCGGCGGTACGGCGAGCTGACGGCGGACCCGGTGAGCGACAGCGTGGAGGTGACGCCGTCGCTGCTGGTGATGCTGCGGGTGCTGGGCGAGCGCGAGCCGCAGGCGTCCGGGGAGGCACCGGTCCGGGTGGCGCCGGTCGAGGCCCGCGTCCTGGCGCTGCTCGCGGGCGGCGCGACCACGGCCCGGGCGGCCCGCGAGACCGGCCTCACCGTGGACGGGGTGACCTACCACCTGCGGCGCCTGTCCGCGCGTTGGGGCGCGGCGAACCGTACGGAACTGGTCGCCCGGGCCTATGCGCTGGGCGTGCTGGCCGCCGGGGTGTGGCCACCGACACCCGTGTCCGCATCCGCGTCGCCGGAGCGGCCCGTACCGCCGGAGTGAGGCGTCCGCCTGGTGTCGGTCGCCTCGGCAGGGCCCGCCGGCCGCCCCGACCCGTCGGCCCACGCCGTGCCCGCGTACGCCGTGCCCGCACCCTCCGGTGCTCCGAACCGGGCCAGGGTGTGCCACACCATTTTCAGGTCCTGCAGCGCGTGGCGGCCGGTGCGGACCGCGTCGCCGATGATGCGCGGGTCGAGCCGGCCGTCCTGGGCGATGCGGGCGCCGAGGTCCGCGTACTCCCGTCCCCGGAAGTCGGCGTGGCGGCGCAGTCGCGCCACGGTGAGCCGGTAGCCGGGGTGCCATTCGACGGGGCAGGGCAGCAGGCGGGCCGCCGTCTCGACGGGGGTGCCTCGGTAGCTCGCGTCCAGGACGAGGGCCTCCACATCACGGGCGAGGACGAGGCCCGCGTGGACCTGGGCCTCGATGTAGTCGTCGAGGGCGTCCCGCTTCTCCGCCTCGGCCCGCGCGATCAGGGACATGCCGGCCGCGACGCCGAAGTCGGTCGGCTCGGCCGCGCTGTCGGGGTAGCAGAAGGTCGCGCGGGCGAGCGTGGCGCCGGTGAGGCGGAAGTGGGAGGAGCCGAACCTCGGCGCCGCGCCGACCACTTGGCGGCGGAAGTCCAACGCGCCGTACACCGGCCGGTCGTGGGCGGGGGCGTCGTCGTAGGCCCCGCCGAAGATCCGGCTCTCCCAGCGCCACCGGTCGCCGCCCGGATGCGCGGTGAGGCCGCCGTTGCCGGTGCCCGTGACGAACTGCGAGTGATAGGTGCCGTCCTCGGCCATCGCGTGCAGGATGGGCCGTGCGCGCACCAGCCGGTCCGGGTGGAAGTTCAGGGTGATGCGCAGGTCGGGGGCGACGGCGGGCCCCGCGGAGCCCGCCGCCACGTGCCGCAGGGCGGTCCGTGCGCGCGCCGAACCGATGTCCCGGAAATCCACTGGCCTCTCCCCGCTGCCGCTGCCTAACCTGACACAACCTAATACCCCTAGGTTTCAGTGTCGGCATTCGCCCCCCAGGAGACTCCCCCATGAGATCACTCACCGAGCACGACATCCGCACCTCCTTCGTCAACTGCTCGAAGGGCGAGGCCAAACGCCTGGCCGTCCCCCGGGATCTGCCCGAACGCCCTTGGGACGACCTGGACTTCCTGGGCTGGCGCGATCCGGGAGCACCCGACCGCAGTTACGTGGTCACGGAGCGGGCGGGACGACTCGTCGGCGTCACCCTGCGCTTCCCGGCCTCCAGGCGCGGCTTTCTGCACCGCAGCATGTGCTCGCTCTGTCTCACCACCCATCCGGGAGGCGGGGTCTCCCTGATGACGGCCCGCAAGGCCGGCCCGGCGGGCCGCGAGGGCAACTCGGTGGGCCTCTACATGTGCACCGACCTGGCGTGTTCCCTCTATCTGCGCGGCAAGAAGGCTCTGGAGTCCGGGTCCCGTTTCGAGGAGAGCCTCACCCTGGAGGAGCAGATCGCCCGCACGACCGGCAATCTGTCCGCGTTCCTCGACCGGCTCGACGCCTGATCCCCGTCCGGGTAGGCGGTGCAGCACGGGCCTGCCGAGGCCCGGCGGCGGTCGTGCGGCACACTGACGTGCCGGACGCCGAAGTGGAAGGGGCACCCGGAGGATGCGCGACGTGCGTGAGTGGACGATGCCTCTGGTGCGCTTCGTGAAGCGGCACCGGGACCCCGTCGTCGTACAGGCCCTGCGGTCGTCGGCCGCGGCGACCATCGCCTACGTCATCGCGCTGCGTCTCAGTCCGGAAGCGGCGCCGCTCACCGCGCCGTTGACCGCGCTGCTGGTCGTCCAGGTCACCCTCTACGCCACGCTCACCACCGGGGTCCGCCGGGTGAACTCCGTGGTGGCGGGGGTGCTCGTCGCCATCGCCTTCAGTCTGCTGGTGGGGCTGACCTGGTGGAGCCTGGGACTGCTGATCGTGGCCGCGCTGGCCGTCGGACATCTGGTGCGGGTCAACGAGTTCGTGCCCGAGGTCGCGATCAGCGCGATGCTGGTGCTCGGGGTCACCACCGTCGGGGACACCGCCTGGGCGCGGGTCGTGGAGACCCTGATCGGCGCGGTCGTGGGGCTCGGCTGCAATCTGCTGTTCGCCCCGCCGGTGTGGGTGGGCGAGGCCGGCGAGTCGATCGAGGGACTGGCCCGCCGGGTACGGCAGTTGATGCTCCGGATGGGCGAGGAGGCCGCGGGCCGCACCCCCGTCGAGCGGGCGACGGCCCATCTGCACGAGGCGCGCCGCCTCGACCACGACATCATCGACGTGGACGCCGCGCTGCGGCAGGCCGAGGACAGTCTGCGGCTCAACCCACGCGTCAAGGAAGGCCTGTTGCACCGGGTGGTGCTGCGCACCGGCCTGGACACGCTGGAGATCTGCACGGTCGTGCTGCGGGTCCTCGCGCGCACCTTCACCGATCTCGCCAAGGCACGCCACCCGGAGCCGTTGTTCCCCGGGCGGACCGGCGCCCCGGTGGAGCAGTTGCTGTCGGAGGTGGCGGACGCCGTGGTCAGCTTCGCGGTCCTGGTCACCAGCCCGGTGAGCCAGAACGCCGAATCGGCGGAGTCCCGGCTCAGCACCGAGCTTCGGCAGGCCTCGACGACCCGCGACAGACTGGCCCGGCTCCTGCTGGAGGAAGTGCGGCGCGATGCCCGCCAGTGGCAGCTTTACGGTGCCGTCCTCACCGAGGTCAACCGCATCCTGGACGAGCTCGACACCGAGCACCGCTCGCGCCGCCTCCTGGAGGAACTCGACCGCGCCGCCCGCGAACAGCGCGAACGCTCGCCGCGGCTGACCCGGCTGCGGGAGAGTCTGCGGGTGCCCGAACCGCTGCGCCGGAACCGCACGGCGGCCGAGCGACGTTGAAGGTGACGAGGTCACCGTGAGGCTCTCCGCCTCCGGGACCGGACAGGGGGGCGGGCGGATGACCGACACGAGCGTGCGGATCGACGGGAACACACTGCGGCTGCCGGGCGGGGCGGCGGTGCGGTTCGTACGCACACTGCGGCTGCCGGAGACCGGGACGCATCCGCTGCCGCCGGGGCTCGGCGAGTTCCCCGTCCGCCGGGTCAGCGACTTCCCGGACACCGTCCCGCAGGCGTGGCGGGCCCGGGGCGGGGTGATGCTGCCGGTGTACCTGCGCGAGGCGATGTGGCTGAGCTTCTCGGGCACGAAGGAGCCGGCCGCGCTCCAGGTCGGGGTGGGCAAGGTGTGCGCGGTGTCGGGCCGCCCCTGGAGCGAGGAGCTCTCCCGCGATCCGCAGAACTACGTCGTGCTGCCGCGTCAGCCGTGGCTGGACGGCATCAACTCCGGCAAGGGCACGGTCCGCCAGTTCGTGGCCGTGCCGCTGGGACTCGGCGCGACCGTCGAGGGCCAGGTCACGGGCGAGGAGGTCTGGGGCGGCGTACAACTGCAGGCGTTCGGGCTGAGGGAGGGGCCGCTGGCCCGCTGGCGCGAGGAGGAGCGGCTCCGCGCGGAGCTGACCAGGGCGAGGCCGGGCAAGGCCTACGGCGCCGCGATGCCGATGGCGGCGGCTCCCGCCGGGGGTGCGGCTCCGGCCCCCGCGGCGCCGGGCCGGCCTCGGGCCGCCGCGGCCATGGGCCTCGGGGTGGGCGGTTCGATGCGCCAGGAGGTCTACCGGGACGACCGGCCGCCCGCGGACTGGGCCGAGCGGCCCGCGGGGCGGGTGTTCGTGCATCTGGTGACGCCTCCCGAGTGGCGTCGCATCACCGGCGAGGCTCCCCCGCCGTCGCCCGTGGACCGTGCCGCGTACACCCGGGCCGGGCTGCCCTGGTTCGACTACTACGACCAGGACGCGGAGGATCTCGCACCCACCGGCACCCTCCAGGACGTCCAGCCGGTCGGCGACTGGCTCGGGGACGACCACGAGCCCTGGCAGGCGCCCTCGTCGCACCAGGTGCAGCCGCTGAAGGACGCGCCGGGAAAGCCGGTGGAGGACGGCGACTGGTGACAGGCGGCCGACGGCCGGTGATCGACGGCTCATCGCAGACGGCTCGTGGCGGGCGGCCGGTGACCGAGGTGTTCGTTGCGTCCTGGGCAACGCGTGGTGCCGTTGTTGCACGGGGTGGGTGATCCACGCCAAGGTGGCTTCACGGGGACGACCGAGGACCTGAGGTGTGCGCATGGGCAGTGAGGGCTGGAGCAGGCGGCGATTCGTCGGCGCCCTGGCGGGGACGGGCGCGGGGGCCATGCTGCCCGCGTGCGGGGACACGCCCCCGACGGCCGACTCCGCGGCCGACCCCCCGGCCGCGGGGGCGAGCACGAGCGCCCCGGCGAGAAGCCCCGCGCCCTCCGGCCCCCGCCCCCTCTACCTGGGCACCTACACGTCCGTGGAGGGCGGCGGCAGGGGCATCGGTCTGGCCACCTACGACGCCACCGACGGCCGTGTCACCGGGACCGGCACGATCACCGGGATCGACAACCCGTCGTACCTCGCGACGCATCCGAACGGGCGCACTCTGTACGCGGTCGACGAGCAGGACGCGGGTGCGGTGACCGCCGTGCGGCTGTCCGACCGCAAGGTCCTGGGGAGCCGGAGCACCGGCGGCGCCGGCCCGTGTCATCTGTCCGTGCATCCCGGCGGGCGCTGGCTGCTCAGCGCCAACTACACGTCCGGCAGCGTGGCCGTGCACCCGATCGACGCCTCGGGAGCGCTCGGCGAGCGCTCCGACCTGGTCACGCACTCCCGTCCGGCACCCGGGCCGGGCCAGGAGGGCCCGCACGCGCACCAGTTCGTGACGAGTCCCGACGGCGGCCATGTGCTCGCCGTCGACCTGGGCACGGACACCGTGTACACCTACCGCCTGGACGAGGCGACCGGCAGGCTGACCGAGGTCGCCCAGGCACACACCCGGCCCGGCGCCGGACCGCGGCATCTGACCTTCCACCCCGGCGGGCGGTACGCCTACCTGGCCAACGAGGTCGACAACACGGTCGCGGTCTGCGCGTACGACCCGGACAGCGGTCGACTCGACGTCGGCGACGCCCAGCCGACGGGGACGGGCTCGGGTACCAGCTACCCGGCGCAGATCCTGGTGACGTCGAACGGCGCGTACGCCTATCTCGCCAACCGGGGACACAACAGCCTCACGCGCTACGCGGTGGAGGCGGACGGTGCCCGGCTCCGGCTGCTCGACACGGTTCCGGTCTCCGGTGACTTCCCGCGGCAGATCGCCTTCTCGCCCGAGGGGACGCTGCTGTTCGCGGCGAACCAGAGGTCGAACACGGTGAGCGTGTTCCACGTGGCCGGGGACAGCGGTGAGCTGCGGCTCGCGGGCGAGCCGTTCGCGTCACCCGTCGCCGTCTGTGCGCTGCCGCTGTAGGGCCCGGGGGCAGGTGGCGGCGGCGGCCTGGGTGAGCAGGACGTGCATGCGCTCGGTGAGCTGGGCGACGTCGTCGGCGGGCCGGTGGAACGCCAGCCGTACGTCGCCGTGGGCCCGGGCGCGCTCGATGCGCAGCGTCAGCCCGTGCCGGTCGACGGCGAGGGGCTGGACGCGGACAGCGCCGTGCAGGCTGTCGGATTCGACGAGGCGGGTGAGCCGCTCGACCGCGTCGCCGTGGCAGTCGGCGAGGTGCGTGAGCAGCCGGGCCTCGGCCGTGGCCAGCGGGTCGGGTGCGGCGGTGGCGAAGTCGTCGAGGTCCACGACGACCGCGCCGGACGGCCTGCGCAGCACCACCCGGGTGGCCTGGAACGCGAGATGGCCCTCCTCGGGGACGAACCATCCGGCGATCCACAGCCGGGCCCGGATCCGGTTGCGGACCGGGACGGGTGCGACGTCCGCGAACTCCAGGACGGCGGACGGCTCCCCGCGGGGCGCGCAGATCGCGGCCGCGAGCAGGGTGCTGTCCTCGGGCACGTGCAGGAGCACCCGCCCGTCCTCCGCTACGGTGTGCGCACCGACGAACTCCTCGCGCCCGCCCTCCGCGGTCACCGCGCACGACCAGGCGGCGGCGAGCACCGACCTGGCCCACTCCGCTGCGGAAGGCGCGGCCGTCCAGGTTTGGCTGTCACCCATCCCAAATCCTCCTTAGGTAAGCCTTGCCTAACCTATCGAAGATCAGGGCCGAAGCCAACCACGGCCGACCAGGAATGTCCCAGGAAGAGGTGAGGGACCCGCGGATCAGACGACGCCGAGCAGCGCCCGGGCGCACAGGTCGCGCACCTGCTCCCGGGAGAGGTCCGAGCCGCGCAGCCACTCCAGACTGACCGCGGTGATGAACGCCAGCCAGCCCCGGACCGCCAGCCGCAGGTCGGGCCGCTCCTCCGCGAGCGGGCCGAACTCCGGATCGGCCGCCAGGGCCGCGAGGATCTGCCGCTCCTGCGCGGCCAGCGCCCGCCGGTAGACCGTACGCACGGTCAGATCCCCCGAGGCGTCCGCGCGATGGAAGGCGCGGTAGCCGTGCGCGTGGGCCTGGACGTACTCGAGGTAGGTGTCGAGACCGGCGGCGAGCTGTTCGCGCACCGGCACGCCGGGCACGGCCGCCGTCATCCGCAGCATCCGCCCGCTCTCGCGCTCGACGACCGCCGCGAAGAAGTCCCGTTTGGTCGGGAAGTAGTGGTAGAGCAGTCCGCGCGAGACTCCGGCGATCTCGGCGACCTGCTCGATCCACACCTCGTCGTAGGGGCTCTCCGAGAACAGCCGCGCCCCCACCGACAGCAGCTGCTCGCGGCGCTGTTCGGTGCTGAGCCGACGCCGTGCGCGTTCGCCCTGGTTCGCGGCCATGCCCGCACTTTACTTGACGTCGGTTCAACAGCGGGATCAGACTGGAACGCGTTGTTGAACCCACGTACAACACGTCCAACCTGTCGCTGCATCAAGGGAGATGGGGCCATGGCGGAGACCACGACCGAGGCCGGGCTGCCCGCCGGATTCCGCGGCGCCGAGCAGGGCTGGCCCGAGCTGGACCGCATTCCGCACCCGCCCCGGCGGCTCCCTCTGCTCGGGGACGTCCTCGGGGCCAGTCGGACCACACCGCTGCAGGACACCCTCCGCTACGCCCGCCGGCTCGGGCCGATCTTCCGCCGCAAGGCGATCGGCAGGGAGTTCGTGTTCACCTGGGGCGCCGACCTCGTGGCGGATCTGGCGGACGAGTCACGGTTCGCCAAGCACGTGGGACTCGGGGTCGCCAACCTGCGGCCGGTCGCCGGGGACGGCCTCTTCACGGCGTACAACCACGAGCCCAACTGGCAGCTGGCGCACGACGTCCTGGCCCCGGGATTCAGCCGGGAGGCCATGGCGGGCTACCACCCGATGATGCTGGCGGTGGCCGGCCGGCTCACCGACCACTGGGACCGCGAACTGGTCGCGGGCCGGACGGTGGACGTGCCCGGCGACATGACGAAACTGACCCTGGAGACCATCGCGCGGACCGGCTTCGGGCACGACTTCCGCTCCTTCGAACGCGCCCGCCCGCACCCCTTCGTGACGGCGATGGTGGGCACGCTCACCTACGCGCAGCAGCTCAACACGACACCGTTCCCGCTGCTGCTGCGCCGGGCCGCCCGCCGCAACGAGGCCGACATCGCCTTCCTCGACCGGACGGTCGACGACCTGGTCCACGCCCGGCGTTCCGCGCGCGGGGACGGGGGCGGGGACCTGCTGGACCGGATGCTGGACACGGCCCGCCCGGAGAGCGGGGAGCGCCTGTCCGCGGAGAACGTCCGGCGTCAGGTCATCACCTTCCTGGTCGCCGGTCACGAGACCACCTCGGGCGCCCTGTCCTTCGCCCTGCACTATCTCGCCCGGCACCCGGACGTCGCCGCCCGCGCCCGGGCCGAAGTGGACCAGGTCTGGGGCGACACACCCCTGCCCGGCTACGACCAGGTGGCCAAGCTGCGCTACGTCCGCCGCGTCCTGGACGAGACCCTGCGACTGTGGCCGACGGCACCCGCCTACGCCCGGGAGGCCCGGCAGGACACCGCGCTGGCCGGCACACATCCGATGCGGCGCGGCGCCTGGACGCTGGTGATCACACCGATGCTGCACCGCGACCGGACGGCCTGGGGTGCCGACGCGGAGGCGTTCGACCCGGACCGCTTCGAGGCGAAGGCCGTACGGTCCCGTCCCCCGCACACCTACAAGCCGTTCGGCACGGGGGCGCGGGCCTGTATCGGGCGGCAGTTCGCCCTGCACGAGGCCGTGCTGGTCCTCGGCCTGCTGCTGCGCCGCTACGAGCTGTACCCCGAACCGGACTACCGGCTGCGGGTGACCGAACGGCTGACGCTGATGCCGGAGGGACTGCGGCTCCGTCTGGAGCGGCGGGCCGGTGCGGTGAGTGGGACCGGCACTCCCGATTCGTCCGGTTCTGCCGATTCGGTCGGTTGTGCCGGTCCAGCCGGTTCGGGCGCGGGCTCCGCAGCTACGGCCGCTGCCGACCGGGCGGCGGAGTCAGGGCCGCGCTGTCCAGTGCGCGGGGCGGGTGACTGATCCCGGCAGCCGGGTGCCCTCGCCGCCCCGGGCCGCGTTGAGCTGCGGCTGGGTCAGGAAGAGGGCGTCGGTCAGGTCCGCGTCCGTGAGGTCGGCGGCGCGCAGATCGGCGCCGATCAGGTCGGCGCCGCGAAGGTCGGCGCCGGTGAGGTCGGCGGCGATCAGGTAGGCACCGCGGAGATTGGCGCCCCGCAGGTCGGCGTCCTTGAGACGGGCACCCATCAGGTCCGCGCCACGGCGGTTCTTCTTCTTGCCGCGGATGCCCGCCCGGGCCAGCTCGCTGGTCCTCAGCAGGAGGACGTTGATCTCCTGCCGGTGCGCGCCCACGTCCAGCGCGCCGAGTTCCTCGGGGGTCCGACGGGTCAGGGCGTCGGTCTGTGCCAGCGCCTGCCGCAGGTCCGCGTGGATCGGGCGGGCGGCGGGCAGGGCGAGTGCCTCGGTGAGGTACCAGAGCAGTTCGTGGAGCTGGCGGACGACCGGGAAGACGTCGACCATCCGCCGGGCGTCCTCGCGCGAGCCGGTGCGCCGGTCCCGGCCGCCGAAGGTGAGCTGCGAGACCTTCTGCCCGGCGCCGAAGCAGTCGTAGACCGTGCAGCCGGTGAAGCCCTTGGTGCGCAGCTCGGTGTGGATGCCGCAGCGGTGGTCGCCCCGGAGGTTCGGGCAGGGCGTGCCGGCCGCCTTGTCGATCGCGAAGTCGGCGGAGGCGGCGAAGGGCAGGGCGACACAGCACAGGCCGAAGCACTGCGCGCAGTCGCCGCGCAGTTCGCTTCGGTCGGTCGTGCGGTCCGGGTCTGGGTCTGGCATGACTTCCAGCCTACTTTCCCGCAGGTCATCCCCACGGCTACGTCCTCGGGGCCCGGGCGGCCGGGCTCGGCGACCGTGGCCGCCCGGCTCAGTCGATGGCGTCCGGCACGTCGAGGCCGGCGAGGCGCTCGGGGTCGGCCAGGATGTACATCGCGACGATCCGGCCGTCGGCGACGGTGACGCCCATGACCGACCGCAGCTGACCGTCGGGGGCGTTGAGCATCCCGATCTCCCCGTTGACGAGGGCCACCCGGGCGAGCGGGGCGAACTGCCCGAACAGCAGCGCCTGTTCGGCCACCGCCTTCGCGCCGTGGACCAGCTTCGAGGCGGCCGCGCCGGCGACCAGGACCCCGGAGTCGACCCGGAGCACGATGTCGGGGTGAAGGACGGCCAGCAGTGCCTCGAAGTCCCCGGCGCGGCTGGCCGCGAGGAAGGCGTCGACGACCTGGCGCTGCCTGCCGAGGTCGGGGTCGGCCGAGGGCGTGGCGCCCTGCACCCGGCGGCGGGCCCGGCTGGCCAGTTGCCGGGTGGCGGCCGACGTGCGCTCCAGGATCGGGGCGATGTCGTCGAAGGGCACCGCGAACATGTCGTGCAGGACGAACGCGAGCCGCTCGGCGGGCTCCAGCGTCTCCAGGACGACCAGGAGGGCCAGCCCCACGGAGTCGGCCTGGATCATTTCCTGCTCCGGGTCGGTCCGTGTCAGGGGGCGGATCACCGGATCGGGAACGAAGGTGTCGAAGGCGTCGTCGAGGGGGCTCTCGCGGCGCACCTGGCGCGAGCGCAGCAGGTCCAGACAGACGCGGCTGACGACGGTGGTCAGCCAGCCGCCGAGGTTCCGGATCTCCCCCGCCTCGCTGCGGCTCAGCTTCAGCCAGGTCTCCTGGACGGCGTCCTCCGCCTCGGTCAGCGAGCCGAGCATGCGGTAGGCCACCGCCCGCAGGTGGCCGCGGTGTTCCTCGAAGCGGTCCGCGAGCAGCTCTGTCTCGTTCATGCCGTCCCCCCAAGACGATCCCGGTGCCGTGTGAAGGCGAGTCGATCCCATCACACCGGTACCGGACTGTGAACGCCGCCTCCTCGATACCGGCGTGCCGCGACACCCCTGCGCTTCAATACCGCTGCGCCTTGGCCAGCTTCGGCGTCAGCGCCGGCTCGGCGGGCTTGCGGCTGATGGCGAGCGGCTGGGCCCTCTCGCCGGGTTCGAGGTCCTCGGCGCCGACGTAACGCGTCTCGACGGCCTTGCCGGAGGCGTCGAGGAAGTCGATCTGGACGGCGTACGACGCGGCCTGGGACGTCTTGTTGGTGATGGTGACGACGACGGCGAGCAGCCCGCCGGTCCGGGAGCGCGGTGTGCCGGTCATGGCGACGTCGGAGATCGCGTCGCCCCGCCCGTCGACGTCCTTGAGTTCCTTCTCGGCGGCCTGGTTGGCCCGCTCCGCCTCGGCCGACACCGAGGCCTCGAAGGCGGACGCGGCGGCCGACGCGGAAGCCGCCGCGGCGGAGGCGGAGGCACGCGCCGACTCGACGGCCGAAGCGGCCTTCGACTTGAGCGGGGTCGGTGTCGTACCGGAGAAGGAGCCCGTGTCGGGGGCGGTCGGCCGGGTGGTGGACGGCTCGTCGCCGCTGCCGCCGTCCGAACCGCACGACACCAGGGTGAGCGCGGCGGTCATCGCCAGTGCGACGACGGCCGTCCGGGACCGGACGACGGTGTCGATACGTTCGGGCATCCGAGCCTCCTGAACCGCCGAGCCGACGAAATGCACCCTATGCCGGAATATTCGGGCGGGCATGTCGGCATCGAGGGGGCTCGCTGTCCGCGCGGCCCGACCATCGCGCCGCCGGGCGGCCCGGTTACCGGCCGAAGAGCTCGAACGCGACCGCCGGTCGCCCGCCGAACCGCTCCCCCGCTGCCTCGGCGTGCTCCGTCAGGAAGGACCGCACGTACGCCTCCGGGTCCTGGCTCGTCAACGCCTCGATGTAGGTGCGGTGTTGGAGGAGGGAGTGCACGGCGCGCTCCAGGCCCGGTGCCGCGTCCACCGCGTGGGTGGGGGTGACGGAACCGGCGACGGCGACCCAGCGGACGCCGTCCCAGGGTTCCAGGCCCTGGTCGAGGAGTTCCGGGAAGATCCAGCGGTTGCCCGCGTCGCCCGCCGCGTCCAGGGTGGCGCGGCCCACCGCCACATGGTCGGGGGTGTTCCAGGCGACGCCGCCCCAGGTGTCCCGGTGGTTGAGGGTGATGACCAGTTCGGGCCGGTGGCGACGGATCGCGGCGGCGATGTCGCGGCGCAGGGCGGTGCCGTACTCGATCACCCCGTCCCGGTGGTCGAGGAACTCCACCTCCGACACACCCACCACGGCCGCGCTCGCCCGCTGCTCCCGCTCGCGCAGCGGGCCGCACCGGGCGGGCTCCAGGGTGTCGATGCCGGCCTCGCCGCGGGTGACGAGGACGTAGGCGACCTCTCGGCCGCCGTCCGTCCAGGCGGCGACGGCGGCCGAGCAGCCGTACTCGAGGTCGTCCGGATGGGCCACGACCGCGAGGGCTCGCCGCCAGTCGTCGGGCATGGGCTGAAGCTGCGTGATCTTCGGCTCGGTCATGTCGGCAGACTAGACCGAGCCGCCGACAACGTGCCCTCGCCCCAGGCCTCGTCCCGGGTCAGGCCTCGTCGCGGGTCAGGGACAGCAGTCGGTCCAGGACACGGGGGCCGCCCGCCCGTACGCCGTCGTGTTCGAACTCGTCGGTGACCCAGGTGCGCAGCCCGCGGATGGCCCGGGCCGTCTCCAGGGCGTGGGTGGTGTCGACGTACATGTCGTCGTGGTAGACGGCCGCGGCGACCGGCACCTCGTTGGCGGCGAGGCGGGCGGGGTCGTAGAGGGGGGCCCAGTCGGTGCGGGCGGCGAGGAGTTCGGCGGCCTCGCGCAGCGGGCGCAGGGCCGGGTCGCAGTCGAACATCCAGGGGTGGACCGACTCGCCGGTGAAGAGCAGCGGTCCGTCGCCCGTGAGGGTCTTGGCGGCGTCGAACTGAGGGAACTCGGCGCGGACGCGTTCGGCCGACCAGGCGGTGGGGCGCCGGTCCTGGCCGTAGATCGCCTCGTGGACCAGGGCGTACAGGGGGTGGCTCGCGTACGACAGGAGGGACTGGACCTCTTCCTGGAACGCGTCGGACAGGGCCGGGCCCTGCGGGGTGGGCACGAAGGCCTGTTCCAGGAGGAAGTGCAGTCGGTGGCTGCCCTCGCCGCCGCCGAGGAGGATGCCTAGGGACTGGAAGGCCTCCGCGGTGAGCCGGTAGCCGTTCGGCAGGACCGGTTCGTGCTGGAGGACGTACTCGGCGATGTGCCGGGCGCGGTCCACGTCCTGCGGGTAGCGCTCGTAGTGCGCGGTGACCTTGCGCTCGATGCGCGGGTAGGCGGCCCGGTAGACGTCGTCGGCGTGGGCGTCGAGGGAGGGCAGGCCGCCGGTGAGGACGGCGGCGCTGAGGCCCTCCGGGGCGGTGGAGAGGTAGTTCACCGTGCAGAAACCGCCGAAGCTCTGCCCGAGGACGGTCCAGGGGGCGCCGCCGGTGACGGCCGGGCGGATCGCCTCGCAGTCGCGGACGATCGAGTCGGCGCGGAAGCGGGCGAGGTAGTCGGCCTGCCGCTCGGGGCCCCCGCGCAGGGGGAGGGTCTGGCGGTTGGCCGGGGTGGAGTGGCCGGTGCCGCGCTGGTCCAGGAGGAGGACGCGGTACTCCTGCAGGGCCCGGCCGAGCCAGGCCGGCTTCCCGACGAAACGATTCGCCCCGAAGCCGGGTCCACCCTGCAGATAGACCAGCCACGGCAGGTCCTGGCCCGCCTTGTCGCTCGCGACGACCTCGCGGGCGTAGAGCTCGACGCTCTCCCCGGCGGGGTCGTCGTGGTCGAGGGGCACGGTGAAGTGGCGGTCGGCGAGGACGACGCCGGGCTGTCGGTAGGTGGGGGACAACAGGGCTCCCTGGACGGACGGATTGCTGGCCGCGTCCCAGTTCAGCACATGTTCGTCCGGCAACCGACCCCCGGGATCATGAAATCGTACTGAATGCGGGGTCAGCGGGACGAGAGGCTGGAGCGGCGCACGACCAGTTCCGGCTGGAGCACGACCCGGCGGTGCGTGTGCCCGCGCGGCGAGGTCTCGGCCTCCGTCTCCTCCAGGAGGAGTTCGGCGGCCATGGCGCCCATGGTGACGGCGGGCTGGCGGACCGAGGTCAGCGGGACGGCCGCGGCGGCGGCGAACTCGATGTCGTCGTAACCGACGATCGCGAGTTCGTCGGGGACGTCGACGCCGGCCGCGTACATGGCCTGGAGGACGCCCAGGGCGAGCAGGTCGTTGGCGCAGAACACGGCGGTGGGGCGGTCGGCGAGGCCGAGCAGGCGGGCGCCGGCGTCCCGGCCGGCCGCCACGTCGAGGCGTTCGGTGGGCAGCTCGCGCAGCGCGTCGGGGCCGAGCCCGGCCTCGGCGAGCGCGTTGAGGGCGCCGGTGCGGCGGTCGCGGACCTGGTTGAGGCCGGGCGGGCCGCTGACGTAGGCGAGGGAGCGGTGGCCGGCGTCGACGAGATGGCGGACCGCGAGGGCGCCGCCGGCCACGTCGTCCACGGAGACCGAGCACTCGGTGGTGCCCTCGGCGACCCGGTCGACGAGGACGAAGGGGATGCCGTGGCGGCGGAAGGACTCGATGTTGCGGCCGGTCGCGTCGGCGGGGGTCAGCAGGACGCCCCGGACCCGCTGTTCGGCGAAGAGCGAGAGGTACTCGGCCTCCTCGCCCGGGTTCTGGGCGCTGTTGCAGACCATCACGCCGAGGCCCGTGGCGCGCGCGGCCCGTTCGGCGCCGCGCGCCACGTCGACGAAGAAGGGGTTGCCCATGTCGAGGACGAGCAGGCCCATGATCCGGCTGCGGCCCGCGCGGAGCTGACGCGCGGACTCGCTGCGGACGTAGCCGAGCCGGTCGATCGCGGACAGCACGCGTGCCCGGGTCTCGGTGGCGACGCTGTCCGGGCGGTTGATGACGTTCGAGACGGTGCCGACGGAGACTCCGGCGGCACGGGCGACGTCCTTTATACCCACCGACTGGGCCATCGGACGGGGACCTCCAGAGGAACGATGAGGAACGAGTGCGGCGGGAAGACCTTCACAGTACCGCTCTCCCGCCGCACTCCCGATCGGGTCAGGCGGGCAGTCGGAAGTCGACCACGTGGAGCGCCGAGGGGGTCGTACCGGTCGACTTCTCCTGGTAGAGCACCGACAGGACGTTGTCCTGCGCGACGCGGGTCTCGTCGACGACGACCTCGCCGAAGGCGTTGAGGCCGCTGCCGTCGAACAGGACGGCCCAGTCGGTGTACCCGGAGGCCGCGGAGGCTCCGGCGATCCGGCCGAAGGGGAGGATCGCGTACGCGTTGTCGTACTTGTCGAGGATCAGCCTGGTGCGCTGGCTGGAGTTCAGGGCGACCGGGATCTCGGTCTTCTGCCAGCTGCCCGACGCGTTCCTGCGCAGGTGGAAGGCGCGGCCGTTGGCGGTGCGGTCGCTCACGTAGTTCGTCGTGCACTGGCCGAAGCGGCCGGGGACGTAGCTGATGATCGCGTGCGGGCGGCCGGCGGAGTCGGTGAACTGGCTCTCCTGGTTCATCAGGGAGTGGTCCGGGTTGAGCGCGTCGACGACCAGGCCGCCGTCGGTGACCGCGACCTTGTCGGAGCCGCCGGTGGTGCCGACCAGGGTGCCGGCGTTGTTGCGCCAGGTGCGGCCGCGGTCGTCGGAGTAGACGTAGCCGGTGTCGTGGTTGGTGATGCCGCCGCTGCTGCACATCACGGCGCCGTTCTGCTCGCGCCAGGTGAAGAAGGAGTGCAGGCGCCCGTTCTTGTCGTAGTCGATGCCGTGCAGGTACATGTTGCGGACCGTGCTGGAGCCGTGCTCGCTGGTGTAGGTGCCGGTGGAGCTCGACCACTCGCCGAGGTTGGTCCAGCCGGTGCCGTCGTACTCGGCGAGGGCGTTGCGGCCGTTGCCGGAGACGGCGACGCGGTAGCTGAGCTGGAGCTTGCCGTCCGGGGTGGAGATGAACTGGGGGTAGGTGAACTGCGAGGTGAGCGCCAGCCCGTCCAGGGTGGACTGGGCGGCGCCGAAGCGGCTCGCGGTCCAGCTCAGCCCGGCCGGGTTGTCCATCAGGCCGGCCACCGACTTGACGTAGGTGAAGCCGTCGCTGTGGGAGTCCATGTTGAGGTGGAGACGGCCGTCGATCTTGGAGACGCCCATGGAGATGACGTTGTGGGAGTCGTTGTAGCGCAGGGTGTGGCCGACCTGGACGGTGGCCCAGGTGGTGCCGCCGAGGATGCGGCGGCCGACGACGGCGTTGCGGTCGGCGGTGTACCAGACGGCGTACTGGTAGCCCTTGTAGGTCAGCAGCCCGTTCTTCTGGAACGAGTTGTTGTTGACCAGGCCGTCGTAGGACACGAAGAAGATGGCCTGGCTGTCGAGCGTGGTGTTGCCGGTCCGGGTGACCGAGGGGCCGGGGTCGGCGGCCCGTGCCGTGCCGGCGGCGAGCGCGGGGGACACCACGGCGCCGGCGAGGGCGGCGCCCAGCAACGTACGTCTGTTCATCTCGGGGGACTCCATTGTCGGCGAGGTGAGAGGGCGAGGAGCGGTGAAACGGGGAGCGGGGAGCGGTGGCCTGTGGGGATCAGGCCAGGTGGAACACCTCGGTGAGCGGTTTCATGGCCTCGTCGGGACGGGCGCCGTCCAGCGATTCGAAGAACGGCGCCATCTCCGCCTGCCAGCGGGCGTTGACGTCGGTGCCCTCCATGCCGGCCTGGGCGGCGGCGAAGTCCTCGGTCTCCAGGTAGCCGACGAGCAGGCCGTCGTCGCGCAGGAAGAGCGAGTAGTTGTGCCAGCCGGTGGCCGAGAGGGCGTCGAGCATCTCGGGCCACACGGTGGCGTGCCGCTCGCGGTACTCGGCGAGACGGTCCGCCCGGACCTTCAGCAGGAAGCACACGCGCTGCATCAACGACCCTCCGATGCCTAGAAGTTGAACTGGTCGATGTTCTTGGCGTCGAACACGGTCGGCTTGCCGAGGCTGATCACGCCGTCCTTGCCGATGGTGTACTCACCCATGTCGCCGGCCTTGAAGGTCTCGCCCTCCTTGCCGGTGATCTGGCCGGAGACGAGCGCGACGGCGGTGCGGGCGGCCAGCTCGCCGAGCTTGGACGGGTCCCACAGCTCGAAGCCCTCGACGGTGCCGTTCTTGACGTACTTGCGCATGTCGTTGGGGGTGCCGAGGCCGGTCAGCTTGACCTTGCCCTTGTACTTGGAGCCCGACAGGTACTGGGCGGCGGCCTTGATGCCGACGGTGGTCGGGGAGATGATCCCCTTCAGGTTCGGGTACTCCTGGAGGAGACCCTGGGTCTGCTGGAAGGACTGCTGGGCGTCGTCGTTGCCGTAGGCGACCTTGACCAGCTTGATGTCCTTGTACTTGGCGTCCTTGAGTTCGTCCTTCATGAACTCGATCCAGGTGTTCTGGTTGGTCGCGGTCTGCGCGGCCGACAGGATCGCGATCTCGCCCTTGTAGCCGATCTGTTCGGCGAGCAGCTGGACCTCGGTGCGGCCCAGGTCCTCGGCGCTGGCCTGCGAGACGAAGGCGTTGCGGCAGCCGGGGTTGGTGTCCGAGTCGTAGGTGACGACCTTGATCTTGTTGCTCATGGCCTGCTTGAGCGCGGTGCACAGGGCGCCCGGGTCCTGGGCGGAGACGGCCATCGCGTCGACCTGCTGCTGGGTGAGCGTGTTGACGTAGGAGACCTGGCCGGAGGTGTCGGTGGCGCTGGAGGGGCCGACCTCCTTGTAGCTGGAGCCCAGTTCCTTAAGGGCC
Source organism: Streptomyces sp. NPDC032822 (assembly GCF_055578825.1). Taxonomy (NCBI): domain Bacteria; kingdom Bacillati; phylum Actinomycetota; class Actinomycetes; order Kitasatosporales; family Streptomycetaceae; genus Streptomyces; species Streptomyces sp. NPDC032822. The sequence goes on from NZ_JBVIOL010000002.1 coordinate 120,858, forward strand.
GCCTCGCCGCCCTTGTCGGCGGAGGTGAAGTAGGGGTTGTTGACCTGCTTCGGCAGGAAGCCGACGGTCAGGCCCTTCTTCAGGGCGGCGTTCGGGTCGGCCTTGCCGGCGGAGGCGGCGGAGCCGGTGCTCTCGCTCTTGACGTCCTCCTTGGTGGTGCCGCCGCAGGCGGTGGCGGCCAGGGCGAGGGAGGTGACGGCGGCGAGGGTGGCACAGGTGCGGCGGAGCGTCGACTTGCGCATGGCGGTGATTCCTTTACGGGGCTGAGGTGAGGGACGAGGTCGGGGTCGAGGCGGCTCTGCGACCCGCCCTCGCGACCGAGATCTGCCGTGCGACCCGGGGGCCGAGCACGGAGACGACGAGCAGGACGCCGGTGACGACGATCTGCGACTGCGCGGAGACGTTCAGGAGACTCATCACGTTCTGCAGTGCGCCGAGCAGGAAGACTCCCGCGATCGCGCCGCCGAGCGTGCCCTTGCCACCGTCGAAGTCGATGCCGCCGAGCAGTACGGCGGCGACGACGGACAGTTCCAGACCGGTGGCGTTGTCGTAGCGGGCGCTGGCGTAGTGCAGCGCCCAGAAGATGCCGGTGAGGGAGGCCATCAGACCGGTCACCGTGAACAGGATCAGCTTGTGCCGCTTGACGCGGATGCCGGCGAAGCGGGCGGCCTCCTCGTTGGCGCCGATCGCGAACAGCGACCGTCCGAACGGGGTGGCGTGCAGGACGACCACGGCGATGGCGAGCAGCACCAGGAAGGGCAGGAGGGCCTGCGGGACGAACGTGTCGCCGACGCGTCCGGCCGCGAAGTCCAGGTACTGGATGGGGAAGTCGGTCACGGCGTCGGAGCCGAGGACGATCTGTGCGATGCCCCGGTAGGCGGCGAGGGTGCCGATGGTGACGGCGAGGGAGGGCAGTCCGAGCCGGGTGACCAGCAGGCCGTTGATCAGTCCGCAGACGACGCCCAGCAGCAGGCAGATCGGGATGATCGCCTCGATGGTCATGCCCTGGTTCCACAGGTACCCCATGACCGCGCCGGACAGCCCGGCCGTGGAGGCGACCGAGAGGTCGATCTCGCCGGAGACCACCAGGAGCGTCATCGGCAGGGCGATCAGCGCGATGGGCAGGGTGTTGCCGATCAGGAACGACAGGTTGAGGGCGTTGCCGAAGCCGTCCACGGAGGAGAAGGACAGCAACAGCAGGACGATGAGGAGGGCGCCGACCACCGTGTCCCAGCGGACGGCACGGGTGAGTGACTCAGGCATGGTCGGCGTCTCCCTTCTTCACAGAGGTCTTCACAGGGGTCTCCACGGGGCCGGCGGTGGTCCTGACCGCGGCCGACTTCTTCTTCAGGGCCGAGGCCACGCGCAGGGCGACGATCCGGTCGACCGCGATGGCGAGGATGAGCAGGACGCCGTTGATGGCGAGCACCCACACCGAGCTGACGCCGAGGGCGGGCAGCACGCTGTTGATGGAGGTCAGGAGCAGGGCTCCGAGGGCGGCCCCGTAGACGCTGCCGGAGCCGCCGGTGAACACCACACCGCCGACCACGACCGCGCTGACCACGGTGAGTTCGTAGCCGTTTCCGGTACCGGAGTCGACGTTGCCGAACCGGGCCAGGTACATGGCGCCGGCGAGGCCGGCGAGGGCTCCGCAGAAGGTGTACGCGGCGAGGATCCGCTTGCGGACCGGGATACCGGCGAGGCGGGCGGCCTCGGGGTTGGAGCCGAGGGCGTAGAGCTCGCGGCCGCTGCCGAAGTGCTTGAGGTAGTAGGCGGTCGCCACCAGCACGACCAGGGCGATCATCGCCAGCCACGGCACGGCCGAGAGGCCGCCGGAGCCGAAGTCGACGAATCCGCCCGGCAGGTCGGCCGCGGTGATCTGCCGGGAGCCGACCCAGATGGAGTCGACGCCGCGGATGATGTAGAGGGTGCCGAGGGTGACGACGAGGGCGGGCACCTGGCCGAGGCTGACGAGCAGGCCGTTCAGCAGGCCGCAGCCGATCCCGAGCAGGACCGCCAGGACGACGGCCACGACCGGGTTTCCGCCGCCCTGGAGATAGAGGCCGGCGGCGAACGCGGTGATGCCGAGGGTCGATCCGACGGACAGGTCGACGTTGCGGGTGATGACGACCAGCGCCTGGCCGGTGGCGACCAGCACCAGGATGGTCGCGTTCAGCAGCAGGTCCTTGATGCCCTGCTCGGACAGGAACTCGCTGTTGCCCGCCTGGGTGAGGACGATCATCACCAGGAAGACGAGCAGGATGGCGAGTTCACGCATCTTGAAGACACGGTCGACCAGGCGGGTGCCGCTGGATTTGGGCACCTCGGTGACGGGGGCCTGGTCGGGGGCGGTGACCGTCATGCGGCAACCCTCCAGAAGGTTGTCGGTGTCATGCGGCGGCCCTCCGAGGGGAGTTCGTGGTCGTACGGCCCGCCGTGCCGAGGGGAGTTCGCGGTCGTAGGGCGTGTCATGCGGCGGCCCTCCCGGTGGCCGCGGCCATCACGGACTCCTCGGTGGCCTCCGCGCGCGGGATCTCGGCGGCGAGGCGCCCCTCGTGCATCACGAGCACCCGGTCGGCCATGCCGAGGATCTCGGGCAGGTCGGAGGAGATCATCAGGACGGCGACGCCGTCGGCGGCCAGCTCGCTGAGCAGCCGGTGCACCTCGGCCTTGGTGCCGACGTCGATGCCACGGGTCGGCTCGTCGACGATCAGCACCCTGGGGCCGGTGGCGAGCCACTTGGCGAGGACGACCTTCTGCTGGTTGCCGCCGGACAGGGTGGAGACGCTGTCGGCGATCCGGGCGTACTTCACCTGGAGCTTGACGGCCCAGTCGAGGGAGCGGCTGCGCTCGGCGCCCCGGTCGACGAGGCCCGCCCTGACACTGGTGCGGAGTCCGGTGAGCCCGATGTTGCGCTCGATGGACATGCCCATCACGAGACCCTGGGCGCGCCGGTCCTCGGGCACGAGGGCGAGCCCCGCGGCCATGGCGGTGGAGGGGGCCCCGTTGGTGAGGGCGCGGCCCTGGACCTCGACCTCGCCCGCGTCCCAGCGGTCGATGCCGAAGACGGCCCGGGCCACCTCGGTACGGCCGGCGCCGACGAGTCCGGCGAGGCCGACGATCTCGCCGTGCCGGACGTCGAAGGACACGTCGGTGAAGACGCCCTCCCGGGTCAGCCGGCGTACGCTCAGGGCGACTTCGCCGGGCCGGACGTCCTGCTTCGGGTACAGCTCGTCGAGGTCCCGGCCGACCATGCGGCGCACGAGATCGTCCTCGGTCATGCCCTCGATCGGCTCGCTGGAGATCCAGGCGCCGTCCCGGAGGGTGGTGACCCGTTGGCAGATCCGGAAGATCTCCTCCAGGCGGTGCGAGATGAAGAGGACGGCGGCGCCCTGTTCGCGCAGGGTGCGCACGACTCCGAAGAGCCGGGCCACCTCGCTGCCGGTGAGGGCCGCGGTGGGCTCGTCCATGATCAGGACGCGGGCGTCGAAGGAGAGGGCCTTGGCGATCTCGACGATCTGCTGGTCGGCGATCGAGAGGCCGCGGGCGGGCCGGTCGGGGTCGAGTTCGACGCCGAGGCGCCGCATCAGGGCCAGGGTCGCGGTGTGCGTGGCCCTGTGGTCGATCCGGCCGAGAGCGCGCCGGGGCTGGCGGCCCATGAAGATGTTCTCGGCGATCGACAGGTCGGGGAAGAGCGTGGGCTCCTGGTAGATCACGGCGATGCCGGCGTCGCGGGCGTCGCCGGGGCCGTGGAACTGAACGGGCGCACCGTCGAGGAGTACCTGGCCGGCGTCCGGTCGGTGCACCCCCGCGAGGGTCTTGATGAGGGTCGACTTGCCCGCGCCGTTCTCTCCGGCGAGCGCGTGCACCTCACCGGGAAACAGTTCCAGGGACACGTCCCGCAGGGCGCGCACCGCTCCGAAGGACTTCGACACGTCCTTGAGCGACAACACCGGGGCCGGACCCGCTTCGGACGGGTGGGTCATGAGGGGCTCCTCGACAACGCCGGCGGTGGCCGTCTCAGCGTCGTGAAAGGTTTCAACTTGGTTGCCGGGACGTTAGGCGCGCCAGCCATGTCACGTCAATGGGTCCGCCTCGAAAAAGTTTCGATAGCCAAAGGTCACGGTCAGAGCACGGACGGCAGGGTCTGCCGCACCCCTTGACACCCCTACGGGACACCCATAGCTTCACGCTCTGAATCGATTCATACCGAGGAGCCACGAAGTGACCGAGCTCGCCGCGGTGAAGGCCGCGCTCAAGACCCAGGCCGTAGAGACGCCGTCGTGGGCGTACGGGAACTCGGGCACCCGTTTCAAGGTGTTCGCCCAGGCAGGTGTCCCCCGCGACCCGTGGGAGAAGCTGGCGGACGCGGCGAAGGTGCACGAGTTCACCGGCGTCGCGCCGACCGTCGCCCTGCACATCCCGTGGGACAAGGTCGAAGGCCCCGACGCGTACGCCGAGCTGGCGAAGTTCGCCGAGGAACGCGGCGTGAAGCTGGGCGCGATCAACTCGAACACGTTCCAGGACGACGCCTACAAGCTGGGCAGCGTCTGTCACCCGGACGCGGCGGTGCGCCGCAAGGCGCTCGGCCATCTGCTGGAGTGCGTCGACATCATGGACGCCACCGGCTCCCGGGACCTGAAGCTGTGGTTCGCCGACGGCACGAACTATCCCGGCCAGGACGACCTCCGGGAACGACAGGACCGGCTCGCCGAGGCGCTCTCGGAGGTCTACGACCGCCTCGGTGACGGGCAGCGCATGCTGCTGGAGTACAAGTTCTTCGAGCCGGCCTTCTACTCGACGGACGTGCCCGACTGGGGCACGGCCTACGCCCACTGCCTCAAGCTCGGCGAGAAGGCACAGGTCGTGGTGGACACCGGGCACCACGCCCCGGGGACCAACATCGAGTTCATCGTCGCCACCCTGCTGCGGGAGGGAAAGCTCGGCGCGTTCGACTTCAACTCCCGGTTCTACGCGGACGACGACCTGATGGTGGGTGCCGCCGATCCCTTCCAGCTGTTCCGGATCATGTACGAGGTGATCCGCGGCGGCGGGTTCTCGCCCGACGTCGCCTTCATGCTCGACCAGTGCCACAACATCGAGGCGAAGATCCCCGCGATCATCCGGTCGGTGATGAACGTCCAGGAGGCCACGGCGAAGGCGCTGCTCGTGGACCGGGCAGCGCTGGATGTGGCGCAGCGCTCGGGTGACGTGCTCGAAGCGAACGCCGTGATCATGGACGCGTACAACACCGACGTCCGGCCGTTGCTGGCCTCGCTCCGTGAGGAGATGGGGCTCGACGCGGATCCGATGGCCGCGTATCGGAGGTCCGGGTGGGCCGAGAAGATCGTGGCGGAGCGGGTCGGTGGGCAGCAGGCCGGCTGGGGCGCGTAGGCGGTCCGCAGTACTTCGGCCGCGGCCGGATGCGTCTGGTCGCGCCCACGCGGCGGAGCCGCACAGTGAAACAGCCCCGCGCCCCCAGGAAGGGGCGCTGTAGTCACCCTCTCTTCCAGAAGGACTGAAGCTCATGGCACCCCACCCCGAAGCCGCCGCTCTGCTGGGCCGCTCCCATCGGCTCGGCGCCGATCCCCGGAACACCAACTACGCGGGGGGCAACACGTCCGCGAAGGGCACCGACATCGATCCCGTGACCGGCGGGGACGTCGAGTTGATGTGGGTGAAGGGGTCGGGTGGGGATCTCGGGACGCTCACCGACGGTGGGCTGGCCGTGTTGCGGATCGACCGGCTGCGCGGCCTGAAGGACGTGTATCCGGGGGTGGAGCGCGAGGACGAGATGGTCGCCGCGTTCGACTACTGCCTGCACGGCAAGGGAGGCGCCGCCCCGTCCATCGACACCGCCATGCACGGGCTCGTCGAGGCGGCACACGTCGACCATCTGCACCCGGACTCCGGGATCGCGCTGGCCTGTGCGGCCGACGGGGAGAAGCTGACCGCCGAGTGCTTCGGCGACACGGTGGTGTGGGTGCCGTGGCGGCGGCCCGGCTTCCAGCTCGGCCTGGACATCGCGGCGGTGAAGGAGGCCAACCCGCAGGCGATCGGCTGTGTCCTCGGCGGGCACGGGATCACGGCCTGGGGCGACACGTCCGAGGAGTGCGAGCGCAACTCGCTGCACATCATCCGGACCGCGGAGGCCTTCCTCGCCGAGCGGGGCAGGCCCGAGCCGTTCGGTCCGGTGATCGAGGGGTACGGGGCACTGCCCGAGGGCGAGCGGCGCGACCGGGCGGCGGCCCTGGCGCCGTACGTCCGTGCCGTGGCGTCCCAGGACCGGCCGCAGGTCGGGCACTTCACCGACGCCGACGTCGTCCTCGACTTCCTCGCGAGCGCCGAGCACCCCCGGCTCGCCGCGCTCGGCACCTCCTGCCCCGACCACTTCCTGCGCACCAAGGTCCGGCCGCTGGTCCTGGACCTGCCGCCGACGGCTCCCCTGGACGAGGCGATCGCACGGCTGAAGGAGCTGCACGCCGGGTACCGCGAGGAGTACGCCGCCTACTACCAGCGGCACGCCGAGCCCGACTCCCCCGCGATGCGCGGCGCCGACCCGGCGATCGTGCTGGTCCCGGGCGTGGGCATGTTCTCCTTCGGCAAGGACAAGCAGACCGCGCGGGTGGCCGGCGAGTTCTACGTCAACGCGATCAACGTGATGCGGGGGGCCGAGGCGGTCTCGACGTACGCGCCGATCGAGGAGTCGGAGAAGTTCCGGATCGAGTACTGGGCCCTTGAGGAGGCCAAGCTCCGGCGGATGCCGAAGCCCAAGCCGCTCGCGACGCGGGTCGCGCTCGTCACCGGCGCCGGCAGCGGGATCGGCAAGGCCATCGCGCGGCGGCTGGTCGAGGAGGGCGCGTGTGTCGTCATCGCGGATCTCCACGCCGAGAACGCCGCGGAGGTCGCCGAGGAGCTGGGCGGGTCCGACAAGGCCGTCGCCGTGGCCGTGGACGTCACCTCCGAGGAGCAGATCGCCGAGGCGTTCAAGGCGGCGGCGCTGGCCTTCGGCGGGGTGGACCTGGTGGTCAACAACGCCGGGATCTCCATCTCCAAGCCGCTCCTGGAGACGTCCGCGAAGGACTGGGACCTCCAGCACGACATCATGGCCCGCGGTTCGTTCCTCGTCTCGCGCGAGGCGGCCCGGGTGATGATCGCGCAGGAGCTGGGCGGCGACATCGTCTACATCGCGTCGAAGAACGCCGTGTTCGCCGGGCCCAACAACATCGCCTACTCCGCGACCAAGGCCGACCAGGCCCACCAGGTGCGGCTGCTCGCCGCCGAGCTGGGCGAGCACGGCATCCGCGTCAACGGGGTCAACCCGGACGGCGTCGTGCGCGGTTCCGGGATCTTCGCGGCCGGCTGGGGCGCCCAGCGGGCGGCCGTGTACGGGGTTCCGGAGGAGAAGCTGGGCGAGTTCTACGCCCAGCGGACCATCCTCAAGCGCGAGGTGCTGCCCGAGCACGTCGCGAACGCGGTCTTCGCGCTGACGGGCGGGGAGCTGACGCACACCACCGGGCTGCACGTCCCGGTCGACGCCGGCGTCGCGGCCGCCTTCCTGCGATGAGCGCGGCCGTGAAGTCGTACGCCGCGGTCGACCTCGGCGCGTCCAGTGGACGGGTCATGGTCGGCCGCGTCGGCCCCGACAGCCTGGAGCTGACCGAGGCACACCGCTTCCCCAACCGGCCGGTCCGGGTGCCCGAGGGGCTGCGCTGGGACGTCCTCGGGCTGTACGCGGGTGTCCTCGACGGGCTGCGGGCGGCGGGCCGGGTCGACTCCGTCGGCATCGACAGCTGGGCCGTGGACCACGGCCTGCTCGACGCCGACGGGGCGCTGCTCGGCAACCCCGTGCACTACCGGGACGCGCGGACCGAGGGCGTCGCGGAGAAGGTGTGGGCGAGCGTGCCCGCCGAGGAGCTGTACGCGGCCACCGGGTTGCAGTACGCCCCCTTCAACACCCTCTACCAGCTGGTCGCCGCCCGCTCCACCACCCAACTGGCATACGCCAGGCGGCTGTTGCTCATCCCCGACCTGCTCTCCTACTGGCTCACGGGCGAGCAGGGCACCGAACTGACCAACGCCTCGACGACCCAGCTGATCGATCCCCGCACGCGCACCTGGTCCCGGGACATCGCCTCCCGGCTGGGCATCGACCTCGGTCTGTTCGCGCCGCTGCGGCAGCCCGGCGATCCCGCGGGCGTGCTGCGCCCTGAGGTGCTGGAGGAGACCGGGCTGAGCGGGCCGGTCCCGGTGACGGCGGTCGGTTCCCACGACACCGCGTCCGCGGTGGCGGCCGTCCCGGCGGGCGGCGAACGGTTCGCCTACATCTGCACCGGCACCTGGTCCCTGGCCGGCCTGGAGCTGGCCGCGCCGGTGCTGACGGAGGAGAGCCGCGCCGCCAACTTCACCAACGAACTGGGGCTGAACGGCACGGTCCGCTATCTCCGCAACATCATGGGGCTGTGGCTGCTCCAGGAGTGCGTACGGGCCTGGGGGGACCCCGACCTGGGAGCCCTGCTCCTGGAGGCGGCGAAGGTCCCCGCCCTGCGGTCGGTGGTGGACGCGGGGGACGCCGGGTTCCTGGCGCCGGGCCGGATGCCGGAGCGGATCGCCGAGGCGTGCCGCGCCTCGGGCCAGCCGGTGCCGCGGTCGCCCGCCGAGATCACGCGCTGCATCCTCGACTCCCTCGCCCTCGCCCACCGCCGGGCCGTCGAGGACGCGCAGCGGCTCGCCGACCATCCGGTCGACGTCGTGCACGTCGTCGGCGGCGGCACCCGCAACGCCCTGCTGTGCCAGCTGACCGCCGACGCCTGCGGGCTGCCGGTGGTGGCCGGCCCGACGGAGGCGGCGGCCCTCGGGAACGTCCTGGTGCAGGCCCGGGCCCACGGCCTGGTGGGCGACCTGACCGGCATGCGGCACCTGCTGACCCGCACCCAGCCGCTCACCCGGTACGAGCCCCGGGGCGATCCGGAACGCTGGCGCGAGGCACAGGACCGGCTCGCTGTGCGGTGAAGGGGACTCCCCCGGGCCCCGAGCCCGGACTACGCTGCACTCATCCGATGACCGACCACAAGGAGCCGCGATGCGTGTCGCCCTGTTCCTGACCTGTGTCAACGACACGCTCTATCCGGACACCGGGCGCGCCGTGGTGAAACTGCTGACCAGACTGGGCGTCGACGTCGACTTCCCGATGGCGCAGACCTGCTGCGGGCAGGCCCACTACAACACCGGTTACCGGCACGAGGCGGAGCCGCTGGCCCGGCATTTCTCCGATGTCTTCCGGGAGTACGAGGCGATCGTGACGCCGTCGGGTTCCTGCGGGGCGATGGTGCGGGAGCTGTATCCGAGGATGGGCGAGCGGGCCCGGGCCGAGGGGCGTGGGGACACCCTCGCGGCCACCCTGGCGCCGGTCGTGCCGAAGACGTACGAGCTCACGGAGTTCCTGGTGGACGTCCTGGGGGTGACGGACGTCGGCGCGTACTACCCGCACACGGTGACGTACCACCCGACCTGTCACGGACTGCGGAGTCTCGGTCTCGGCGACCGGCCGCGCAGGCTGCTCCAGGCCGTGAAGGGCCTGGAACTGGCCGAGCTGCCGGGAGCCGAGGAGTGCTGCGGCTTCGGCGGCACGTTCGCGCTGAAGAACGCCGACGTCTCGGCGGCGATGGGCGCGGACAAGGTGCGCAACGCCGAGTCGACGGGCGCCGAGGTGCTGTGCGCGGCCGACAACTCCTGCCTGATGCACATCGGCGGGACGATGACCCGGCTCAGGACCGGCATGCGGCCGGTGCACATCGCGGAGATCCTGGCGAGCACGGAGGAGGAACCGGCGGTATGAGCGGAACGTTCGTAGGAATGCCTGGCTTTCCCCCGCCCCCGCCCGTCCACCCGGCCTTCCCGGAGGCCGCGCACGAGGCGGTCAACAACCCGACCCTGCGGGGCAATCTGCGGCACGCCACGCACACCATCCGGGCGAAGCGGGCCAAGGCCGTGGCCGAGATGTCCGACTGGGCGGAGCTGCGGGAGGCCGGCAAGCGGATCAAGGACCACACCCTGCTCCACCTCGACCGGTACCTCCTCCAGGTGGAGGAGTCGGTGACGGCCGCGGGCGGTGTCGTCCACTGGGCCGCCGACGCCGACGAGGCCAACCGGATCGTCACCGCACTCGTCAAGGAGACCGGCGAGTCGGAGGTCGTCAAGGTCAAGTCGATGGCCACGCAGGAGATCGGCCTCAACGAGGCCCTGGAAGCCGAGGGCATCCACGCCTACGAGACCGATCTCGCCGAGCTGATCGTCCAGTTGGGCAAGGACCGGCCCTCGCACATCCTCGTCCCGGCGATCCACCGCAACCGGGGCGAGATCCGGGAGATCTTCGCGCGGGAGATGAGCGAGTGGGGCCGCCCGGCCCCCGAGGGCCTCACCGACACGCCCGCCGAACTCGCCGAGGCGGCCCGGCTGCACCTGCGGGAGAAGTTCCTGCGCGCCAAGGTCGGTGTCTCCGGCGCCAACTTCATCGTCGCCGAGACGGGCACGATGGTGGTCGTCGAGTCGGAGGGCAACGGGCGGATGTGCCTGACCCTGCCTCAGACGCTGATCTCGGTCGTCGGCATCGAGAAGATCGTGCCGACCTGGCGGGACCTGGAGGTCTTCCTGCAGACCCTCCCCCGCTCCTCGACGGCCGAGCGCATGAACCCGTACACGTCGATGTGGACCGGGACGACGGACTCCGAGACCGCCGACGGACCGCGGACCTTCCATCTGGTCCTCCTCGACAACGGCCGCACCGACACCCTCGCCGACGAGGTCGGCCGCCAGGCCCTGCGCTGCATCCGCTGCTCGGCGTGCCTGAACGTCTGCCCGGTCTACGAGCGGGCCGGCGGCCACGCCTACGGCTCGGTCTACCCGGGGCCGATCGGGGCCATCCTCAGCCCCCAGCTCCGGGGGACGGCGAGCGACATCGACGCCTCCCTGCCGTACGCCTCCTCGCTGTGCGGGGCCTGCTACGAGGTGTGCCCGGTCGCCATCGACATCCCCGAGGTGCTGGTGCATCTGCGGGAGCGGATCGTCGAGGGCGGCCCGGTGACGCGGGAGGGCAACAAGGTGGTGCTCAAGCCCGCCAAGGGACATGCCGCCGAGCGGGCGGCGATGCGGGCGGCGCGCTGGGCGTTCGCCCGTCCGGGGGCGCTGCGGGCCGGCCAGCGGCTCGCCTCGCGCACCCGTCGCTTCCATCCGCGCACCCTGCCCGGTCCCGGCGGCGCCTGGAGCGGCACACGGGACCTGCCGCCGGTTCCGGCGGAGCCGTTCCGCGACTGGTGGCAGCGGACACAGGGCGGCAACGGCGACAAGGGGGCCGCGAAGTGAGCAGCAGGGAACGGATCCTGGGCCGGGTGCGGCGCGCGCTGGCGGACGTACCGCCGGACGACACGCCGTACGAGCAGGCGTTTCCCCGGGACTACCAGAACGAGCACGGTGGCCTCGATGTCGAGGGGACGGTGGATCTGCTGGCCGAGAACCTGGCGGACTACCGGGCGATCGTGCACCGCTGCACCGGCGCCGACCTGGCGTCGACGATCGCCGGGATGCTGGCCGCGCGGGGCGCGCGGACCGTGCTGGCACCGCCGGGGCTGGCCCCGGAGTGGCTGTCGGCGGCGGAGGCCGAGCCCGTCGCCGACCGGGCGGAGAGCACCCCGGACGAACTCGACCGGGTCGACAGCGTGGTGACCGCGTGCGCGGTGGCCGTCGCCGAGACCGGCACGATCGTGCTGGACGGCAGCCCGGACCAGGGCCGCCGCCGCATCACGCTCGTCCCCGACCACCACATCTGTGTCGTACGGGTCCCCGAGCAGGTCGTGGCGTCCGTGCCGCAGGCTCTCGAACGCCTCGTCCCGACCCGTCCGTTGACCTGGATCTCCGGGCCGTCCGCCACCAGTGACATCGAGCTGGACCGGGTGGAGGGGGTGCACGGGCCGCGCACCCTGGAAGTGGTGCTGGTGACGGCCTGAGCGGCCTTCGTCAGGACGGCTCCCGCCGGTGAGCGGTGTGCGGCGGGCGCCGTTAGCGTGAGGTCATGATCCGGTTCGAGCAGGTGACCAAGCGGTATCCGGACGGTACGACCGCCGTGGACGGGCTCAGCTTCGAGGTGTCCGAGGGTGAGCTCGTCACGCTGGTGGGACCGTCGGGCTGCGGCAAGACGACCACCATGATGATGGTCAACCGGCTGATCGAGCCGACCTCGGGGCGGATCCTCGTCGACGGCGACGACATCGCCGCGCTCGACCCGGTCCGGCTGCGGCGACGGATCGGATACGTCATCCAGCAGGTCGGCCTCTTCCCGCACCGCACGATCCTCGACAACACGGCCACCGTGCCGTCGCTGGTCGGCTGGAAGAAGGCCAAGGCACGGGCGCGGGCGGCGGAGCTGCTCGATCTGGTGGGCCTGGACCCGAAGACGTACGGATCGCGCTACCCGGACCAGCTGTCGGGCGGGCAGCGGCAACGCGTCGGCGTGGCGAGGGCGTTGGCAGCCGATCCGCCGGTGCTGCTGATGGACGAGCCGTTCGGCGCGGTCGACCCGGTCGTGCGGGAGCAGTTGCAGGACGAGTTCCTGCGCATGCAGGCGACGGTCCGCAAGACGGTGCTGCTGGTCACCCACGACATCGAGGAGGCCGTCCGGATGGGCGACCGCATCGCCGTGTACGGGCAGGGGCGGATCGAGCAGTTCGACACGCCGGGCGCCGTGCTCGGCACACCGGCGACACCGTACGTCGCCGAGTTCGTGGGCGCGGATCGCGGGCTGAAGCGGCTGTCGGTCACCGAGATCGAACCGGACGACCTGGAGCAGCCTCCGGTGGCCCGGCTGGACGAGCCCGCCGAGCGGGCGGCGGAGCGGCTGCGGACGGAGGGCGCGCGCTGGGCCGTGGTCCTCGACACGCGGGGCGACCTGCACGGCTGGGTCGGCATCGCCGACCTCGGCACGGGCACCGCCGGCCACTCGGTCGGCGACCGCGCGCGGCGGATGAACGCCTGGGTGCCGGTGGGCGCCCCGCTGAAGCAGGCCTTCGGCGTGATGCTCCAGCACGACGCCGGCTGGGTCGCGGTCCTGGACGGCGCCCGCTTCCTGGGCGTCCTCACCCCGGCGAAGCTCCACGAGGCGCTGCGGAGATCGGTGGACGCGGACGCGCTCGGGGTGCCGAGGGGGCAGGTGGAGTTCGACTCGGTGGCGGACGCCTGATCAGGCCCGTCTCACTTGAGCAGTCCCTTGTCCTGCAGATACGTCCGTGCCACGTCCTTCGCCAACCGCCGCCAGCTGTCCACCTGTTGGTTCATCGAGGCCAGGTCGGCGGTGGTGAGGACGTCGTTGAGGGCGCCGAGTGCCTTGGTGACCCCCTCGCCGCCGGCCCGGGAGCGGTTGACGACGGGGACGACGTGGTCGGCGTTCTGCAGGTGCTTGTCGTCGGTGAGCAGGACCAGGCCGAAGTCGTCCAGGGTGGCGTCGGTCGTGGTGGTGAGGACCATCTGGTCCTTGCCGCTCTGCACGGCCCGTTTCGCCGGCGTGGTGCCGACCCCCTTGGGGTCCACTCCTGTGATGTCGATGCCGTACGTCTTCTTCAACCCCGGTTCGCAGTAGGGCCGCTGCACGCACTCGTCGCCCGCGGCGAGCCGGACCGGCAGACCGGATGCGCCGAGGTCGCTGAGTGTTCTGAGGTCGTGCTTCCGGGCGTAGGAGGCGCTCACCGCGAAGGCGTTCTGGTCGACGGCCCGGCCGGGGTCGAGGACCGTGAGGCCGCGGGGTGTGGCCAGTCGGCGCAGGGCCTTCATCGTGGCGTCGAGGTCCGGGGAGCCGACCGGTGGTGCGTCGGCGCCGTTGGTCTTGGCGTTCAGCCAGTCGGCGAAGGTGGCCGCGTACTCGGGTACGACGTCGATCTGGCCCGATTCCAGGGCCGGTTCGTACAGTTCGCGGTTGGCGACGGTCAGCAGGGACGTCCGGTATCCGGCCTGGTCCAGCAGGAGCGCGTACATCTGGGCGAGCAGGTCGCTCTCGGTGAATCCGGCGGATCCGACGGTCAGGTGGTGGCTGCCGCCGGGTGGTGCGGTGACCTCGCCCTGGTTCTCCAGGGAGGGGCCGGTGGCGCAGCCGGTGAGGAGCAGGAGGAGGGCCAGGGCGGCCGGGCGTCGTCTCATCCCGCCGCCCTCGCCCAGCGCGGGGCCAGCCGCTCGGCCATCTCGAAGACGGCCTCGACGACCAGCGCGAACGCGGCGACGAGCACCGCCCCCGCCACGACCTGTGCCGTACTGGCGAGGTTGAAGCCCGCCGTGATGATCCGGCCCAGGCCGCCCCCGCCCGCCAGGGCGGCGATGGTGGCGGTCGCGACGAGCTGGACCGCGGCGATCCGCACACCGGTCAGGACCATGGGGAGCGACAGGGGCAGTTCCACGCGGAGCAGCAGCTGCCGGCCCGTCATGCCCATGCCGCGCGCCGCCCGGACCACGCCGCGGTCGACCTCGCGCATACCGACGTAGGCGTTGGTGAGCAGCGGCGGTACGGCGAACAGCACCAGCGCCACGACCGTGGGGCCCTCGCCCCAGTCGCCGACCGGGGTGAGCAGGAGCAGGACGAGGACGGCGAAGGTCGGGACCGCGCGGCCGATGTTGGAGATGTTCACCGCCAGGGCGCCGCCCCTGCCGAGATGGCCGAGCACCAGCGCGATCGGCAGGGCGATCAGACAGCTGACGACCAGGCAGACCACCGTGAGGACGACGTGCTGGAGGAGTCGGTGTCCGATGCCGTCCTCGCCCGACCAGTGCGCCGGGTCGGCGAGCCAGTCCCATGCGTCGGTGAGCGTGTTCATGAGCGGGCCGCCCTGGTCCAGGGGGTCATCAGGCGTTGCAGACCGAGGAGCAGCACATCGGCGACCACCGCGATCACCACGCACAGCACGGACGCCGTGAGGACCTGCGCCTTGAAGTAGGTGTTCATGCCGGAGTAGATGAGGTTGCCGAGCCCGCCGAAGCCCACGATGGCCCCGACGGTCACCAGGGAGACCGCCGAGACCGTGGCGATGCGCAGTCCGGCCATCGCGGCGGGCAGAGCGAGGGGCAGTTCGACGGTGAGCAGGAGCCGGACCGGGCCGTAGCCCATGCCGCGTGCGGCCTGCCGGGTCTCCTCGGGGACGGCCCGCAGCCCGGCGAGGATGTTCCGCACCAGCAGGGTCAGCGAGTACAGGACCAGTCCGGCGACGACGAGGCTCGCGGAGAGCCCGTACACGGGCAGCAGCAGGGAGAACATCGCCAGGGACGGGATCGTGTAGAGGATCGTCGTCACGGCGAGGACCGGTCCGGCCGCCCAGCCCCAGCGGCGCGCCAGCACCGCGAGCGGCAGCGCTACGGCGAGGCCGACGAGCACCGAGACCGTGGTGAGCTGGAGGTGCTGGAGGACCGCATCCAGAAGGATCTGCCGGCGGGTGGTCAGGTACTCGCCACAGATCCACTCGTTGCGCGCGAGGCAGTCGTCCGGGGGCGCGGTCACGGGTCCATTGCACCGGGCGGGCGGCGGGATCGGCGCGTTGTGGTGACCCGTACGGGGTGGGACGGGTGGTGGTCAGGCGGACCGCGGCCACCGGCAGCCGGGGCGCGAGGACGCGTTCCACCCCCCGGGGCCGGTGTCAGTGTCCGTAGGCGGGCTCGACGCAGCCGCCCTCCAGGTAGGGCCCGTGGGCCTCGACGGTGTTCCGGCGGCTCGGGGTCAGGGTCCCCGTGACGCAGACCCCGTCGAGGGCGATGACGAACCGGACGCCCGTGCCGGTGCCCCGGACGTCCTCGACCTGGTCGCCGTAGCCCAGGCGGGACAGCGCCGTGTCGACCTCGGCCCGGTTCACCGGGATGCTCCCGAGGCCCTCGCTGAGCCGGCCGACGTGCACCTCGCCCCGGCACACGGCCAGGCCCTTCAGGGGCAGGGTGCGCCGATAGGCGTTGTTGTCGGCGTAGTTGGGGGGCCGGTCCTCGACGGCCCCCTCGGAGGGCGAGGCGGAGGCCTTCCCGGCCGACGACAACGACGGTCTCGGTGTCGTGGTGCCGCACGCCGAGTCCTCCACCTCCCGTAGTTCCGCGGCGATGTGGCGCGGCACGGGCGGGGACGAGGCCGTGGTGTCCGAGGGGCCCGGGTCCGTCCCGGCGCGGGTGGCGCCGCAGCCGGCCAGGGCGAGGGCCGCCGCGGTGGCCACGCTCGCCGCGGCGGCGCGGCCGGCCAGGCCTGTCACGGCGTCCACAGGAGCATCGTGGGGAGCGTCTCCTCCAGGACGGCCCGGCGGGGCAGGGTGAGGCCGAAGTGCCGCTGGACGACCTCCAGTGCGGTGCGGTGGACGACGCGCCGCTCCAGTCCCGCGTCGGGCAGTCCGGCGGCGCTGAGCCGGGCCCGCACGGCGGACACCGTCCCGGGATCCCCGTCGACCTCGCCGTTTCCCCAGGAGCGGTCGAGGTGCAGGTTGAACGCGCACATCAGGCGCTCGTCGTGCAGGTGCGCGAAGGTCGGCGGCACCGGCTTGCCGTTCTCCTCCTCGAACTCCAGGAGGAAGATCTCCGCCCCGCCGCGGGAGACCGGGGGTGTGCCGCCGAACTCGCCCTGCCAGCCTCCGTACTTGACCACGTACGCCCACTCGCCGATCTCCCCGTGGCGCAGGGCGATCCCGTGGAAGACGTCTCCGAAGAGGCCCTCCAGGACGTCCTGCGTCTGACGGCCGGTGAGTTCGCCGAGGGACCGTTGGTCCCGGCGCGGGCCGTGCACGGTGTCGGCGACGCGCGCGGCAAGGGTGTCCGAGGCGAGGTCGCGGGCGATCACGACGCCGTAGCCGCCCCAGGCGATGGACTGTGGTGCGGCGAGCCAGGCTATTCCGTCGGTCATGGTGATCACCCTGGCGCATCGGGCCCCGGGGTGTCACTGAATACACCCCCCGATACGGGTTCTGCGCCCAATGTGCCGCGCCCGGCGTCTCCGTAGCTTCTTGAGCGAGGCACACGGAGTGCCGGACGGAGAGTGATGACGATGTTTCGCGCAGGCTCGCGACGTACGCACGACACGGGACCCGCCGCCGAAGCACTTCGGCTGGTCAAGGTCAGCAAGACCTACGGGACGGACGACAGTGCCGTCACCGCGCTGGACGGGGTCACGCTCACCCTCGGCCGTGGCACCTTCACCGCGGTGATGGGGCCGTCGGGTTCGGGCAAGTCCACGCTGCTGCAGTGCGCGGCCGGACTCGACAGGCCCGACAGCGGCATCGTACGGGTGGACGGCACCGAGCTGACCGGGGGCGACGAGGCCGCGCTCACCAGGTTCCGGCGGGGCCGGGTCGGGTTCGTGTTCCAGCAGTACAACCTGCTGGACACCCTGACCGTCGCCCAGAACACGGTGCTGCCGCTCAAGCTCGCGAGGCGTCGCGTGGACCGGGCACGGGTCCGTGACGTGCTGACGTCCGTCGGTCTCGGCGACCGCCTGGGGCACCGCCCCGACCAGCTCTCCGGTGGTCAGCGTCAGCGGGTGGCCATCGCCCGCGCGCTGGTCACCGAACCCCGGGTGATCTTCGCGGACGAGCCGACGGGTGCCCTGGACACCCGCAGCGCACGGGATGTGCTGCGGCTGCTCCAGCAGGCGGTGCGGGTGCACGGACGGACCGTGGTGATGGTGACCCACGACCCGGTCGCCGCCTCCTACGCCGACTCCGTGCAGTTCCTGGCGGACGGCAGGCTCGCCGGGCACCTGGACGCGCCGACCCCGGACGCGGTCGCCGAGCGGCTGGCACACCTGGGCGACGACACGAAGGCGGGGGTGTGACGATGTTCGTACTGGCGATGCGGTCGATCCGGCAGCGGCCCGGACGGTTCCTGGCGACACTGCTGTCCGCCTTCCTGGGCGCGGCGATCATCATGACGTTCAACTCGATGTACGACACGGCGGGGCAGGACGGCGTCGACTCGGTCAGCGCCGAGACCCTGACCACCTCGGCGAGCGTGGTCGGCGGCTACGGCACTCTCCTGGTGTTCTTCGCCGTCGCCTCCACGCTGACGGTCAACGTCCGTCAGCGGACCGCCGAGTTGGAGCTGCTGCGCTGCTCCGGGGCGACTCCGGCGCAGCTCCGGCGGATGGTCGTGGGCGAGGCGGTGGCCGTCGCCCTGGTGGGCGCGGCACTGGCGATCGGCCCGGCGATGCTCGGCGGGCAGGCACTGCTCGGCGTCTTCCAGGACAGCGGTCAGGTGGCCCGGTCCGTCGACCACTCCTTCGGTCCGGTCGCGCTGATGTCGGGCGTCGACATCACGCTGGTCGCGGCGGCGGGCGCGGCCTTCCTCGCCGTCCGACGGGCGACGCGCGGCTCCCGGCAGCCGGGCCGGGCCCGGACCGTCCTCGCCTACGCGGCGCTGACGGCCGGGGTCCTCGGAGTCCTGTCCACGTTCGCCGTCACGGCGACGGACGCGGCCCTGATGGCGCCGCCCGCGTACGGGGCGATCCTGCTGTCGGTGGGGTTCGCCCTGCTGTCGCCGAAGCTGCTGAAGGGGGTGCTGGACCGGCTGCCGGTGACCGGTCCGAGCGGCTGGCTGGCGGTGCGCAACCTGCGCCGCCGGGCGGACCACCTCGCCGGGATCCTGATGCCGCTGATCCTGTTCACGGCGGTCGCCACGGCCACGCTGTACATGCAGGCGGTGGAGAGCGACGCGGTCGACGCCTCGGGCCTGGCCAAGTCGGTCGAGGCGAAGAACCTGGAGACGCTGAACCTCACGGTCGTCGGGATCATCGTGGTGTTCGTCTGCGTGATGCTGGTCAACTCGCTGTACGCGGCGACCACTTACCGCGGCCGGGAGTTCGGGCAGCAGCGGCTCGCGGGGGCCACCCCGGGTCAGGTGCTCGGCACGGTGGGCGCGGAGGGGCTGATCCTGACGGTCACCGGGTTGTTCTTCGGGACGGTGGCCGCGCTGGCCGGGATCATCCCGTTCACCGTCGTGCGCAGCGACTCGGTACTGCCGCACCAGGGCTTCGGCATCTGGCTGGCGGTCGTGTCGATCGCCGCGGCGGCGACGCTGGGCACGAGTCTGGCGACGGCCCGGCGGGTGCTGCGGACCCCGGCGGTGGGGGCGGTCGCGGTCGCCGCGTGAGGAGAGCGGGACCCACCAGGGGCAGTCACTTCGGTGACTGCCCCGCCGCTATTCCATGCCCGCCGCGTCCAGCAGGGCCCTCACGGTCGCCGTGGTCAGTCCGTCCAGGGTCTCCGCCCCGGCGCCCGCGCGGGCGCTCGCACCGTCGAAGACCAGCATCAACTGGCGGGCCAGCAGCCGGGGATCGCTCGCCCCGCCGAGTTCGGCCAGGCCGCGGAACCAGTCGGTCAGCCGGTCCTTCTCCGTGCGGGCGACCACGCTCGCCGGGTGCGCGGGATCCTTCAGCTCGACCAGCACGGCCAGGAAGAGGCAGCCCCGGTAGCCGGGCTCCACCGACGCCTTCTCCAGTCGGTCGAAGACACCCAGGACGCGCTCGCGCGCGGTGCCCGTGTCCTCCTCCGGAATGAGCAGCCGCCGGTACTCGGGCGCCCGGCGTTCCAGGCTCGCCGCGAGGACCTCCTCCTTGCTGGTGAACAACTGGTACATCGACCGCTTCGAGATCCCGGCCGTCCGGCAGAGCGCCTCGACGCCGATGGAGACGCCGTCGCGGTAGAAGAGCTCGGCGGCCGCGTCGAGCAACCGGTCCCTGGTGGACGCCCTGTCTGTGGTGGCCATACAGGGAGGTTACCTCGGCACCGACCCCCGGGAAACCGATCGGTGTACCGACGGGTCGGCTCCCGGTTCACGCGTGACAGCAGCGCCGATCCAGCGCTTGGGCAGGGCGTTGCGCCGACGCCGCCCCGCTCGCCCCGCCCACCTGGAACTGGTGCCGCTGCCCGATGCGCCGGGCTCGGTGTCCGGGTTCTCGGACTGCACGATGCCGCCTGCACAGGCGCCGCACGACCAGTTCGGCAGGGTAGGCGTGTTCGCCTTCGTCAACCGGGTCGGCGAGGCGACCGGGCCGCTCGTGCACGGCGCCGCCGATCCGCAAGGCTCGGCGCCCGAATCGGGGCACAGGCGACGCTCACGGGCCGGCACGGCGGCAGCGCGTCTCGATGCACGAGTGCCGCGACGCCCGCCGGCCCGGCGCCCCGCTGGGACGCCTGCCGCCGGTCCGACCGCTTTCGCTACGCCGCCAACTGCGGGTACAGCACGGCGAGATCGGCGGCCAGTCCGGCCTTCACCTGCCGGGAGAGGTCGTCGGCCAGCACCTCGAAGGCATCGGCCTCGATGCCGTCGAGGGCCTGGGCGGCGATGCTCTCGGGCGTGGACTTCGGTGCGTCGATGCCGGCGGTCAGGTCGGTGTCGACATAGCCGACGTGCAGGCCGGTGACGCCGATGCCGCGCGGCTTCAGGTCCAGGCGCAGGGAGTTGGTCTGCGACCACAGGGCGGCCTTGGAGGCGCTGTAGGAGCCGGCGAGGCCGAGCCAGGACAGCACCGAGTGGACGTTCAGGATGTGGCCGCCGCCATTGCGTTCGATGACCGGCACGAAGGCCCTGGCGACGAGGAGGGGGCCGTAGAAGTTGGTCTCGAACTCGCGGCGGACGTCCTCGACGGGCGAGTCCAGGAAGTTCGCGTTCACGGACGCGCCGGCGTTGTTGATGAGCAGGGTCACGTCCTGCGCCCGCTCGGCGGCCGCGGCGACGGACGCGGGGTCGCTGACCTCCAGCGGCAGCGCCACGGCGTCGGGGTGGGTGACGGTCCGCGGGTCGCGGGCGGTGGCGTACACCTTCTTCGCGCCGCGCTCGTACAGCGCGGCGACCAGCGACCGGCCGATGCCACGGCTGCCGCCGGTGACCAGGGCGACGGAACCTTCGATGGTGGTCATGGAACTCTCCCGAACATGAACGGACCGATGAGAAACCGATCGGTTTCCTTACGTCGACCAGAGTAAACCGATCGGTTTCCACACGGCAAGGCGGCACCGGCTCAACGGCGCGCTCCCTCCCGACCCGCCTCCCCCGGCTTCCCTGGGCTCCCTGGGCTCCTCTCGGTGGGCTCCTCCCGGAGGAGTAGGGAACGTTCCCGATGTCCCTCTCGCCGCCCCGCCTCTACGCTCCGCGGCAAGGGAGGGGACACCCATGAAGGCAGTGGTCCAGAACAGGTACGGCCCGGCGGACACGCTGGAGGTCAGGGAGGTCGAGACACCGGCGCCCGCCGCCGGGGAGGTACTGGTGCGGGTGCACGCCGCCGCGCTGAACGCCTACGACTGGCATCTCATGCGCGGCGACCCCAAGCTCGCGCGGCTGGCCTTCGGGCTGCGGGCACCGAGGGCGCGGATCCGGGGCCGGGACTTCGCCGGGCGGGTGGAGGCGGTCGGCGCCGGCGTCGAGGGGCTGCGTCCCGGTGACGAGGTGTACGGCGAGGCCGACGGCGCCTTCGCCCAGTTCGTGTGCGCCGAGGACCACGCGGTGGACCTGAAGCCGGCCGGCCTCACCTTCGAGCAGGCCGCCGCGATCCCGCTGGCCGCCAACACCGCCCTCATCGGCCTGCGCGACCGGGCCGGCGTCGGCACGGGCACGACGGTGCTGGTGAACGGGGCGTCGGGCGGGGTCGGCACGTTCGCGGTACAGCTCGCCAAGGCGTACGGCGCCGAGGTGACCGGCGTGTGCAGCACCCGCAACGTCGACCTCGTCCGGGCGCTCGGCGCGGACCACGTCATCGACTACCGGCAGGAGGACTTCACCCGCGGCGGACGCCGGTACGAGGTCCTGCTGGA
Source organism: Streptomyces sp. NPDC032822 (assembly GCF_055578825.1). NCBI lineage: Bacteria > Bacillati > Actinomycetota > Actinomycetes > Kitasatosporales > Streptomycetaceae > Streptomyces > Streptomyces sp. NPDC032822. The sequence goes on from NZ_JBVIOL010000002.1 coordinate 142,655, forward strand.
CCTGGTGGGCAACCACTCGCTCGGGGCGTTCCGGCGCGCCCTGACCCCCGCCGGGACGCTCGTACTGTCCGGCGGGGGTGTGTTCGAGGGCGGCAGCCTGGTCGGGCCGATGGGGCTGTTCCTCAAGCGGCGCCTGGTGGCGCCCTTCGTCCGGCAGCGCCTGCTCGAACTGCCGGCCAAGCCCAGCAAGGCGAACCTCACCGCACTGCGCGAGCTGGTCGACTCCGGGAAGATCGCCCCGGTCGTGGACCGCACGTATCCGCTGAGCGAGGTGCCCGAGGCGATGCGCTATCTGGAGGTCGAGCACGCGCGGGCGAAGGTGGTCGTCACCGTGTGAGCCGGGCGGGCGCGCAGGGGCGGGCGCGAGGGGGAGGTCAGACGGTCACCGGCGAGGCGCGCCCCCCGAAGCGCGCACCCGCGGCCGGGGTCAGTCGGCCTTGGCGTATTCCGTCGCCATGCCTCCCGCGAAGTCGTACACCACGCACTGTTCGTCGCCCACCACCCAGGCGTCGTGTCCGGGCGGACACACGAAGACGTCACCGGGACCCACTTCGCTCTCACCGCCGTCGTCCATGCGGATCTGCAGGCGTCCCTGGACGACATAGCCGTTGTGGTGGACCTGGCAGCTGTCGGTGCCCGCGATCGGGGCCACGGACTCCGACCAGCGCCACCCGGGTTCGAAGGTGGCCACGGCGAAGTCCAGTCCGGTGAGGTGGACGGCTTCGATATGACCTCGGGGGAAATCTCGCCGCTCGTCGGGCTTCTCCAGCGGCTTCACCTCGATCATGACGGCACTCCCTTCCGGCCGTGGTCGACACGGCCGGGGCCGGTCTCCGTCTCCCGCCCGGGGCGAGCGGCACCGGCGGGGGCCGAGCCCCTCACTTCCATCGTCCGCCCACCTACCCGGCTCCGCCATTCGAGTGAGGGCCACGGGCGCCACCAGGCCGCCCCGCGTCGAACACCATCACCCCACGCGGGACGCCACCCGTCACCGCACTACCCCACGCCACAACGCCAGTCGCCAGCCACACGCCCCCGAACTCCACTACGCCACTACGCCACTACGCCACTACGCCACTACGCCGGACACCACCACGTCATCCCGCCCCCGCGCACAGCCGCGCGAACCGCTCCGCGTCCACGTTCCCCCCGGAGATGATCACGCCGACCCGGCGCGGCAGCCGGCCCGCCCGGCCGGAGAGGAGGGCGGCCAGCGGGGTGGCACCGCTCGGCTCGACGACGATCTTGAGGCGTTCGAAGGCGAACCGCATGGCCTCCCGGATCTCGTCGTCGGAGACCAGGGCGACGGCGTCCACCAGGCGACGGTTGATGGAGAAGGTCAGTTCGCCGGGGGTGTGCAGGGCCTGGCCGTCGGCGATGGTGTGCGGCACCGGGATCTCGACGCGCCGGCCCGCCTCCAGGGACCGCTTGGTGTCGTCCCCGGCCTCCGGTTCGACACCGATCATCCGCAGGTTCGCGTACTGCCCCTTGGCGGCCGTGGCGCTTCCGGCGATCAGCCCGCCGCCGCCGACCGGGGTCATCAGCGCGTCCAACTCCCCTACTTCTTCGAGGAGTTCGAGTGCTGCCGTGCCCTGTCCGGCGATGACGTGCGGGTGTTCGTAGGGCGGGACGAGGGCCAGGCCCCGGTCGGCGGCCAGGGACTCGGCGAGGGCGACACGGTCGCCCGTGTAGCGGTCGTAGGTCACGATCTCGGCGCCGTAGCCGGCGGTGGCGTCCCGCTTCGAGGCCGGGGCGTCGTGCGGCATGACGATGACCGCGGTGGTGCCGAGTTCGCGGGCGGCGAGGGCGACCGCCTGGGCGTGGTTCCCGGAGGAGTAGGTGGCGATGCCGCGGGCGAGCTGCTCCGGGGTCAGCCGCGAGGCCGCGTGGTAGGCGCCGCGGAACTTGAAGGCGCCCGCGCGCTGGAGGTTCTCGCACTTGAGGAAGACCTCGGCGCCGACCAGCGCGTCGAGGGTGCGGGAGCGCAGGACGGGGGTGCGGTGCGCGATGCCCTTGAGCCGGGCTGCCGCGTCACGGATGTCGTCGAGGGTGACCGGCGGGGTGGTCGTCGTCACGCGTGTCCTCCAGTGGAGTCGGGGGTCGTGTCGGTCGCGGCCCGGGCCTGGGAGAGATAGCTGTAGGCGGAGGCGCGGGAGATGCCGAGGCGGGTGGCCACCTGCTCGACCGAGCGGCGCACCGCGAAGACCCCGCGGTCGTCGAGGCCGCGGAACAGCTCCAGGCGGGCCGCGCGGTCGAGGCCGGCCCACGCCCGGTCCTGGCCGAGGTGGTGGTCGTCGAGGATGACGTCGACGACGGAGTCGATGTCGTTGCCGAAGGTGGTGACCGGCAGCTCGGCGGGCGGGCGGCCGAGGCCGGCGAGCGCGCCGAGGATCGTGTGGGCGTCGGTGAGCGCGGTGACGTCGAGGTTGACGCAGACCGCGCCGAAGACCGCGCCGGTGGAGTCGCGCAGCACCATCGTGGACGACTTGAGGGTCTGTCCGGTTCCGGTCCGGGTGACGTAGTTCAGCTCGTCGGTCGCCTCCTCGCCGCGGGCGACGATCCGCATGCCGATCTCGCTCATCGCGCCGCCGACCGCGCGCCCGGTCACCGAGCCGGCGAGGGCGACCACCGACTCCTCCGGGCGCCGGTAGTCGTGGAGCACCACCTCGCACGTCGGCCCGAACGTCGCCGCGATCCCGTCGATCACCGGGACCAGCGCGGCGATGACCGCGTCCCGCTCCGCCTCCACCCGCACCGCTTCGCCCACCGACCCGTCCTCCCTGCCGCAATCAGGTCTTCTAGACTACACGTCCAACCTCTGGACCAAAAGTCCAATCTCTCTCCATAACTGTCAGGGACCTTGACCAATGAAATGTTACCGGTAACATCACTGCGGTCGGAGTCAACGAGGTCTGCCGTACCGGGGGAAGTCCAGTGGTCGACACCAGCAGTCCCCAGCGCTCCACCACCCCACCTCCACCGGACGGCGCACCGGTCTTCAGCCCGGCAGCCGTGGTCGCCTCCTGTGCGGGCTTCGTGCTCATCGGCGTGCTCCAGGCGCTGTACGGCCCGGCCCTCCCGGCGCTGCGCGAGGAGTTCGGACTGTCCCCCTCGGCCGCGGGGCTGGGGCTGAGCGCCCACTTCGCCGGCGGGGTCGCCGGAGTACTGCTCTTCGACCGGCTCCACGGCCGGCTCGGCAACCGGCAGATCCTCGGCGCCTCGTATCTGCTCATGGCGGTCGGCGCCGCCGGTTTCGGCCTCGCGCCGAACTGGCCGGCCGCGCTGGCCATGGCACTGCTGGCCGGGCTCGGCTTCGGCGGGATCGACTACGGGCTCAACCAGCTGTTCGCGGTCGGTTTCGGCCACCGGTCCACCGCGATGCTGAACATCCTCAACGCGCACTTCGGCATCGGCGCCATCCTCGGCCCGGCGCTGATCGCCATGGTCGGCTCCGACCACTACCCGGCGCTCTTCCTCGGCTTCGCGCTCGCCAACCTGCCGTTGCTGCTGTGTCTGAAGGGCGTACGCGAGCACGCGCCCGGCGCGTCCGACACGCCGGAGGAGGCTGCCCCGCGGGTCCTCGGCCGCAGTCTGGCCTCGGTCCTGGGCGTGTTCGTCGCCCTCTACGTGCTGCACGTGGGCATCGAGGCGGGTGTCGGCGGCTGGGAGCCGACCCATCTGGAGACCGTGGGCTACGGCGCCGGGGCCGCCGCGACCGCGACCTCCGTGTTCTGGCTGATGATGACCGTCGGCCGGTTCCTGGCCGCCCCGATCGCGTTGCGTTTCTCCGCCCAGGCCATCATCACCGTCTCCTGCGCGGGCATGACGATCTGTCTGCTGCTGGCGTCGGTCCCGGCGCTCGCGCCGTACGCCTACGCCGGTGTCGGGCTGTTCATCGCCCCGATCTTCCCCACCGGCCTGCCATGGCTGCACCGGGCGGCTCCTCGGGCCCGGCGGGCCGGAGCGCTGGTGATCGCCGCGTCCATGGTGGGCGGGGTCGCGGCGGGACCGGCGCTCGGCAGGGCGATCGAGACGGCCGGCGTCCGATCCGTACCGCTCCTGCTCGCCGGCGTCTCGGCACTGTGCCTGGCCGCCACGCTCTGGCTGATCCGCAGCACCCGAACCCACTGACCCCCTCGTCCCGGGCAGCCCCGCTGCACCAGGGCGCCCCCACCACCCCGCCGCCCGCTCTCGCCCCATGTCACACGGCCCCGCACCCCACCACCGAAGGGACACACCCGCATGCCCGCTCTGACGACCACGTCCAACGGTTTCCTCCTGCACGGCGAGCCGTTCCGGATCATCTCCGGGGCCCTGCACTACTTCCGCGTCCACCCCGACCAGTGGACCGACCGGCTGCGCAAGGCACGCCTGATGGGCCTCAACACCGTCGAGACGTATCTGCCGTGGAACCTGCACGAACCGGAGCCCGGCACCCTCGTCCTCGACGGTCTGCTCGACCTGCCCCGCTTCCTGCGGCTGGCGCAGGCGGAGGGGTTGCACGTGCTGCTGCGGCCCGGGCCGTACATCTGCGCCGAATGGGACGACGGCGGGCTGCCCTCGTGGCTGATCTCGGACCCCGACATCCGGCTGCGCACCAGCGACCCCCGGTTCACCGACGCCCTCGACCGCTACCTCGACCTGCTGCTGCCTCCGCTGCGGCCCCATCTCGCCGCCAACGGCGGCCCGGTGATAGCCGTCCAGGTGGAGAACGAGTACGGGGCGTACGGCGACGACACCGCGTATCTCAAGCACGTCGAGCAGGCGTTGCGCTCCCGGGGCGTCGAGGAGCTGCTGTTCACCTGCGACCAGGCGGGCGCCGACCACCTGACCGCCGGGAGCCTGCCCGGCGTCCTCGCCACCGCGACCTTCGGCAGCCGGGTCGAGGAGAACCTGGCCGCGCTGCGCAGGCACCAGCCCGAAGGCCCGCTGATGTGCGCGGAGTTCTGGATCGGCTGGTTCGACTACTGGGGCGGGCCCCACCACACGCGGTCGGCGGCCGACGCGGCGGCCGACCTGGACCGGCTGCTGTCCGCCGGCGCCTCCGTCAACATCTACATGTTCCACGGCGGCACCAACTTCGGCTTCACCAACGGCGCCAACCACAAGCACGCCTACGAGCCCACCATCACGTCCTACGACTACGACGCCCCGCTCACCGAGAGCGGCGACCCCGGCCCCAAGTACCACGCGTTCCGTGAGGTCATCGCCCGGCACGCGCCGGTCCCCGACGAACCGGCCCCGGCGCCGGGACCCAAACTCCCGCAGACCGCGGTCGAGTTGGACCGCCGGGCGCCGCTGCTGCCGTATCTGCGCACCCTGGAAGACGTCGTGCGCGCCGAGGACCCGGTGACGACGAACGGCCTCGGGGTGTCCACCGGTTACGTCCTGTACCGCACCACCGTTCCCGGCTCGGGCGACGGCCTGCTGCACTTCCCGGGCGGCGTCGGCGACCGCGCCCAGGTCTTCGTGGACGGCGCCTCCGTCGGCGTACTGGAACGTGAACGCCACGACGAGACGCTGCCCGTGCGGGTGCCGGCGCCCGGTGCCGTCCTCGAAGTGCTGGTGGAGAACCAGGGCGGGGTCAACTACGGGCCGCGCATCGGGGCGCCCAAGGGCCTGCTGGGCCCGGTGTCGTTCCAGGGCACGGAGCTGCACGGCTGGGAGTGCCTGGCGGTGCCCCTCGGCGACCTGGACGCCGTGCCGTTCGGGCCCTCCGATGCCCTCACCGACGCCGTACCCGCCTTCCACCGGGGCACCTTCGACGTGGCCACCCCGGCCGACACCTTCCTCGCCCTGCCCGGCTGGACGAAGGGCCAGGCCTGGGTCAACGGCTTCTCCCTCGGCCGCTACTGGAACCGCGGCCCGCAGCACACCCTGTACGTCCCCGGCCCGGTCCTGCGGCCGGGCGCCAACGACCTCGTCCTGCTGGAGCTGCACGCCACCACCGGCACCCGTGCCCACCTCACCGACACTCCCGACCTCGGACCGGAGAACGACTGATGGCCCACCCGCACCGGCTGCGCGTCCCCACCCCCGCCGGGCCGCCGCTCACCGGTCATCTGCCCTTCGCGGACGCCCCCGGAGTGCCCGATCCCATCGAGGTCACCAGCCGTTGGCTGACCCGCGGCGGCCGTCCCTGGTTCCCGGTCTCCGGTGAGTTCCACTACTCCCGCTACCCCGCCGGGGAGTGGGAGGAGGAGCTGCTGAAGATGAAGGCGGGCGGGGTGACCGCGGTCGCCAGTTACGTCATCTGGATCCACCACGAGGAGATCGAGGGCCGTGTCCGCTTCGACGGCGACCGCGACCTGCGCCGCTTCGCCGAACTGTGCGCCCGGCACGGTCTGGACTTCGTCCCGCGGATCGGCCCCTGGTCGCACGCGGAGGTCCGGGGCGGCGGTCTGCCCGACTGGCTGCTGGCCCGCGACTGCGTCCCGCGCACCGACAACCCCTCCTATCTCGAAGCCGTCCACGCCTGGTTCACGGCGATCGCCGAGCAGTTGCGCGGCCTCGACCGCGCGCACGGCGGCCCGATCGTGGCGATCCAGATCGAGAACGAGCTCTACGACGAGCCCGGCCACCTCCTCACCCTGAAACGGATGGCGCAGCGGGCCGGACTGAGCGCCCCGCTGTGGACGTCGACCGCCTGGGGCGGCGTCCGGCTCCCGCCCGACGAACTGCTTCCGCTGTACGGCGGTTACACCGAGACCTTCTGGACCGAGGCGGACGGCGGCTGGCCGGACACCTGCCGCAAGCACTTCTTCTTCACCCATCAGCGCGACGACGAGGGCATCGGCGCCGACCTGCGGCCGACCACCGTGCGCGGCGGCACGCCGGACGCCTTCGCGGACCGATTTCCCTGGGCGACCTGCGAGTTGGGCGGCGGGATGGCGGTGTCGTACCACCGTCGGCCACGGGTCGAACCGGACGACATCGGGGCCCTCGGCCTCACCAAGATCGGCTGCGGTTCGGTATGGCAGGGCTTCTACATGTTCCACGGCGGCACCAACCCGGCCGGTGAACTCACCACCCTCCAGGAGTCCCACGCCACCGGCTACCCCAACGACCTGCCGGTCCTGACGTACGACTTCCAGGCACCGCTCGGCGAGTACGGCCAGTACCGGCCGACCTACCACGAACTGCGGCTCCAGCACCTGCTGTTGGCGGAGTTCGGCGACCGCGTCGCCCCCATGGCGTCCGTGCTGCCCGAGCGGCGGCCGGACGGACAGGGCGACCGGGACACCCTGCGCTGGGCCGTGCGGAGCGACGGCGCGTCCGGGTTCCTGTTCGTCAACAACCACCAGCCGCACGAGCCGCTGCCGGACCACCCGGACACCGCCTTCACGGTCGTGTTCCCGGACGGTTCGGGCGAGTTGACCTTGCCGAGCACCCCCGTCACCGTGCCGCGCGGCGCCTACTTCTGCTGGCCGCTCAGGCTCGACGTGGCGGGACTGCGGCTGGAGTGGGCGACCGCCCAACCGGTGTGCACGGTAGACATGGCCGGCCGTACGGTGCTGGTGCTCGCCGCGACCGACGGGATCACGCCCGAACTCGCCCTGGACGCGGCCTCGGTGGCGTCCGTCAGCGTGCCGGGCGGGGACGTCACCCCGGTCGGCGACCGGCTGCTGGTGACCGGTCTGCGTCCCGGCACCGACGCCCTGGTCGAGGTGGACACGGTGGACGGAGGCCGGGTGGGGCTGCTCGTCCTGGACGCGGGCACCGCTCGGACCCTCTACCGGGGCGAGGCCTGGGGCGCCGAGCGGCTCGTCCTGTCCGCGGACGGTGTCGTCTTCGACCACGACGAGGTACGGCTGCACGGGTCCGGGGCGCCGGGGTCGTTCGCGGTGCTGCCCGCGCCGGAGCGCCCGCCGGTGGTGGACGGCGTACCGGTGAGCGCGGAGCCGGACGGGGTGTTCACCCGTTACGCGGTCCCGTCCCCCGGAGGCGGCGAGGACCCGCCCCGGGTCACCCCGGTCCGGCCCGCCGGACCGGCGCCCGTGACCACGACCGGCGTACAGAGGCGGGCGAGCGCGCCCGCCGACAAGGACGTCGACGCGGTCGCCGCCGAGTACCGCGTCGACGTGCCGGACGACCTGCCGCCGGGCACCCTGCTGCGCCTGCACTGGACCGGTGACGTGGGGCGGGCGTACGTGGGGGACGTGCTCGTCGCCGACCAGTTCTTCTCCGGACGGGTGTGGGACATCGGCCTCGACCGGCTGCCCGCCGACGCGCTGCGCGCGCGGGGTCTGCGGCTGCGGGTGCTGCCCCTGCACCCCGACGCCCCCGTGTACGTACCGGCGGAGGCGGTCGGTGCCGCGAAGACGGCGGCGATCGTGCGCGCCGAGTGGGTCACCGCCCGCGCCCGGTCCGTCCGGGCCGGCTGAGCCGCCCCTCCTCACCAGGAGATCCCCGAGGGCCCGGCGCACCCGGGCCCTCCCGGCCGCCCGCCTATGCTGTGCTCCAGCCGGGCGGGACCGGACCGCCGCACCGACGCCGAGGAAACCGCCACCATGACCCCAAGCGCCGCCGACGGGGCCGTCCCGAAGGGGCGCAGCAGACGGAACTTCGCGGGCTCGCGTCCCGTGATGGACGACGTGGCCCGGCTGGCCGGTGTCTCCAAGCAGACCGTCTCGCGCGTGCTGAACGACCACCCCTCCGTCCGCCCGGAGACCCGCGAGGGTGTCCTGGTGGCCATGCGCACGCTCGGCTACCGGCCCAGCCGCAGTGCCAGGTCCCTGGCCAGCGGACGGACCCGGATGCTCGGGGTGATCTCCTTCGACGCCGCCCGCTACGGCCCGGCCTCCATCCTCACCGCGATCAACACGGCGGCTCAGGAGGCCGGTTACCTGGTCAGCTCCATCGCCCTCGACACGGCCGACCACGACACGGTCGTCGAGGCCGTGAACCGGCTGTCGGCGGAGGGCGCGGACGGGGTGATCGCCATCGCTCCGCAGTTGTGGGTGGGCCGGGCGCTGGCCGACACCCGTGTGGACACCCCGCTGGTGGTGCTGGAGAACGGCCTGGACGACGCCACCGGGCTGGTCACCGGTGACTCCCGGGTCGGTGCCCGCAAGGCCACCGAGCATCTCCTCGGGCTCGGTCACGCGACCGTCCGGCATCTCGCGGGACCGACGGGCTGGACCTCCGCCGATCACCGGCTGGACAGCTGGCGGTCGACCCTGCGCGCCTTCGGCGCCGAGATCCCCGAGCCGCTGGTCGGCGACTGGAGCGCCGACTCCGGGTACGAGCTGGGGCGGCGGCTGGCCGCGCGCGTGGACGTCACGGCGGTGTTCGTGTCCAACGACCAGATGGCCCTCGGTGTCCTGCACGCCTTCCACGAGGCCGGCCGGTCCGTGCCGGGCGACGTCAGTGTGGTCGGCTACGACGACATTCCGGAGGCCGCACATCTGCTGCCACCGCTGACCACCGTGCGCACCGACTTCGCGGAGATCGGCACCCGTTCGCTGCGGCTCCTGCTCGACCGGATCGACAGGACGGCCGGGCCCGCGCGGCCCGCGTCGCTCGTCCCGGTCGACCTCGTGGTCCGCGGGAGCAGCGGACCGGCTCCGCGCTGACGGATCAGCAGCCGCCCGACCCGGAGGACACCGAGGCCGGCGGCGAGGACGTCGGAAGGTACGACGACCCGATCCGGTAGAGGCCCGCGGCACCGACCGTCAGCCGCGTGAACCCGTCCCGCTCGCTCAGGCAACCGCCTTCGACGCGCAGCCACGGCGAGTACGCGATCCGTACGGTCACCGAGCCGGCGGCCGGCATCCGCAGGTCGAGTTCGGCCTCCGAGGTGCGGACCACGGTGGCGGGGGCCGACACCAGCGGTACGGCGTCGCGCACCCGGTAGACCTTCCAGTGAGCGTCGCTCCACGCCGGTTCCAGCCAGTCGACCCGGCCGCGCAGCAGCCGCGCCTCGGCCTGCCCGTACCGGTCGGGCTCGGTCGCGGGCAGCACCACGAAGCCGACCGCCCAGTGGTCCAGCCAGGCCCGGTAGGTGGCCGGGGTGAGGGTGCCGTCGTAGAAGAGACGGCCGCGGGAGACGTCGAGCTGGGTGTTCCAGCCGCGCGCCAGGTTGACGTGCGGGGCGAGCAGGGCGGCATCGCGGTGGTCGTGGGCGGGCACGACCTCCACGCGGCCGCGGTCCGCGCCGAGCCGGTCCAGGGCCCGGACGACCGCGTGGGTGTCGGCCGCCCACGCGGGGAGCCGCCCCGTCCCGCGCACGAAGGAGGTGGGTGTGCCCGACCCCACCCAGAACAAGGACCCGGCGAGTGCCAGGGCGAGGACGGCCCGTCCGTGGCGGGGGCGGCGCTCCGCCGAGAGCAGCGCGGCGAGGAGCACGGCGGGACCGAACAGCATCGCGAGCCGCTCGACGTTGGCTCCGATCGGCGAGGGGACCAGATAGGTCAGGACGACTCCGACCGCGTACACGGCCCCGGCGCGTCGCAGCACCCGCCAGCCGCGGGGCGCGCACAGCGCCACGGCCACGCCGAGCAGGGCGGGCCACAGAATGCGGCCCGCGGCCATCGGTTCCTCGCCGTGGAAGGGGAAGAGCAGGGTGGTCGCGCCCACGACCGCGAACGGCGGGAGGGTCAGTGCGGCGGCCCGTCGCCCGTCCCGGAGCAGGGCGTACGCGGCGCCCGCCACCACCAGGAACAGGCCGGCCACCGGGCTCGCCAGCGTCGCGAGCAGCGCGTACCCGGCGGCCGTGGCGAACCGCCGCTCCCCCACCAGCGGTACACAGGCCGCCAGCGCGAAGGCGACACCGAGGGCGAAGGTGACCCGCCCCGCCGCCACGTCGACCCACAACCCCAGGGCGGCGAGCAGCGCCGGTGCCAGCGGGCGGCGGATCCCGGACCGGACGAACAGGACCGCGCTCAGCCAGCCGGCGGCCAGCCCGGAGGCGACGGCGATCGTCCGCACGCCGAAGAACCCCATCAGGTACGGGGAGAGCACGCTGTAGTTGACGGTGTGGACCCCGCCGAACCAGAACAGTCCGTACGCCGAACCGCCGTGCTCGGCGGCGAAACGCGCCCAGGTGTCCTGGGCGGCGAGGTCACCGCCGCCGTTGGCGCGGAACACCGCCCACACCAGGTACAGCGGCAGCATCGTCAGGGTGGCGAGCGGGACGCGGTGGCGGCGCGCGAACGCCCGGACGCGGCGGTAGGGCGGCCTGCCCGGCGCGCTGGCGTCCTCCGCCGGTGCGAGGGCCGGCACGGCGGCAACGGTCATGAGGGCGGCGACTCCGATCGGGAAGGAGGTGCAGCCTGGCCGGTGCCGGACACGGCGTGGAGAGCGACGGGGACACCACGGCGTCGGTGCCGTACGGGAGTGTCAGCAGGTCGGAGCGGTCGTCGGCTGCGCTCTCATTCTTCGACGCGGGACCGGGGCCGGGCATCGGCCGATCGGCCCGGGGCCGGGTCGGCGGGGGCCTCGGGTCTCGGCCTTTCGGCCGAGGCACGGCCACCGCGCGCGGCGGGGCGTGCCCGGGGCCCGGCAGGGGTGCGTGCGGCGACCGGGCCCTAGCGGTCGAACGTCCAGGTGACGGAGTCGTCGCTCGCCGTGACGACCTGAACCGGGACGGTGATCCGTGAGCCGTTCGGGCGGACGCCGTGGCAGGTGAGGGTGGTGCCGGCGACGGCCTTCAGGGCGGTCGGGCAGGACATGTCCTTCAGCGAGGTGCCGACCCAGGGCAGCGGGTGGTACAGGCTCAGCGTCCGCCCCGCGACGATGCCGGGTTTCAGCGCCCGGTGGCCGTCGAGCGTCACCGCGCTGAACCGGTTCAGCGCGGTGGTGGACTCCGTGGTGGTGAGGCGATGGGTGATCAGGACGAAGGGCACGACCACGACGGCCATGCCCACGACGACCCCGAGGATCTTGCTCCGCACCACAGCTCCCGACCACGACCCCGACGCACAGCAGCGTAGTCAGGGAAGCGGCCCGGGGCCATGGCGTACGACACCGCCGGTCAGCCGTCGGGGGCCGTCCGACCGGCCGCATCGGACCGTGCGCCGTCCCCGGTGGCGATCCGCCGGGCCAGGGACTCCATCAGCTCGATCTCCGCCTGACGTGGCCCCGCTCCAGGTCCTGGTAGACCTGTTCGCCGCGGACGTTGGCGCGGGTCGGGTCGACGCCGGAGTCGTCGGTCGTCTTCTCGGCGGACCGGCCGTGCAGGCTCAGCACCACGGAGGCGACGACCGCGGCGGCGGCCAGCGGGATGCCGATCGTGGCGGCGGTGCGCAGCCGCCTGGCGCGGCCCGCGCGTCGGGCGTCCCGGCCGCGCAGCGCGGCGAGCCTGGCCCGGCGGGCCTCGTCGTCGCCCGGCGGGGGCGTGTGCTGCCGCTCGTCCTGGTCCTGAGGCATGGACGACCTCTCGCTGCAAGGGATCAACAGGGGCTCAGCGTAGGAGCGGTGCGGTCCCCAAGTCCCGGGACCACGGTCCCGTCCCGCTCCCAGGACGGCATCGGGTCGGCCGTCCCGGGCTCCCGGGACACGGGGCGACCTACGCTGAGCGACCGCCAATGGCCGGCCGTCTCCGCGAGGCCGGCCCGCACGACCAACGGGTGGGAGAAAGAGTGGAATTCGGCATCCTGGGACCGCTGCGGGTGTGTACCGAGGGACGGGAGATCCCGATCCCCGGCCGTAAGCAGCGGACCTTGCTCGCCGCGCTGCTGCTGGCCCGCGGCGGTGTCCTGTCCGACGAGCGCCTGACGGCCCTGTTGTGGGGGCAGCGGCCCCCCGCGACGGTGAGCGCCCAGCTCTACACCTACGTCTCCCGGCTGCGGCAGCGGCTCGGCACCGGCGTCCAGCTCGTCCGGGAACCCCCCGGGAGGAGGCTTCTTCGCCGTTCTCACGGTGCCGTTCACGGCCGACGGCGAATTGCTCGAACGGTCGGCGCGTTCCTTCGGTGTGCCGTGGACTCCGGTGTCGCACTTCGATGACGGAAAGGGCGGCGAAGAACAAATCCGGTTGTCCTGCAGTTCCCTTGACGGCACACCGGTGGAAGAGGGATTGGACAGGCTTGTGAACCTCTTCGCAGACAAGGGTGTTGACGTGGGCGGCGACTCGGTGCCTGAGTGTGGGAGCGTGAGCGTGTACATTACATTGAGGAGTCGGATTGTTACGGTGCGAGGCGGTCAGCAAGCGCTACCGCAAAGGGCGTTGGATCCTCGACGGCGTCGACATGGAGGTCTCGGGCGGTGACGTCCTGGCCGTCGTGGGCGGCAACGGCTCCGGGAAGTCGACCCTGTTGAGAATCCTGGTGGGGCTCTCGCAGCCCACGTCCGGGACGGTGTCGGGCCGCCCGGCACGCATCGGGTACGTACCGGACCGCTTCACCGCGCACGACCGCCTCTCGGCGCTCTCCTACCTCACCCACATGGGGCGGATCCGCGGCCTGTCGGGTGCCGCGGCCCGCTCCCGCGGACTGCGCCTCCTGGACCGGCTGTCCCTGGTCGGCGGCCACAACTCGCCGTTGCGCACGCTGTCCAAGGGCAACGCCCAGAAGGTGGCCGTCGCCCAGGCCCTGCTCGTCGAACCCGATCTGCTGGTCCTCGACGAGCCCTGGTCGGGTCTGGACACCTCCGCGCACAGCGTCCTGGCCGAGTTCATCGACGAGGTCGCCGACCGCGGCGGCGCGGTCGTCTTCACCGACCACCGGGAGGCGATCACCGAGACCCGGGCCGGCGGCGCCTACGCCATCGCCGACGGCCGGATCACCTGGCGGGGCGGTGGGCACGCCGGGGCCGCGCGCGCCGTCGACCTGGAGCTGACCGCGCCGGCCACCGGCATCATGCCGATCGAGGTGAACTGGTGCACCCTGCCGGGTGTGCTCGACGCCTCCCGCCGGGAGGCGTCGATCGTCCTGCGGGTGGCGCGGGAGCACTCGGACGTCGTCCTGCTGACGGCACTGCGACACAACTGGTCGGTGGCCGGTCTCACCGCGGTCGCCCACGGACGCGGTTCCCGCCCGGATACCAGGAGGGCCGCCCTGTGATCGCCCTGGTCCGCTACCTGTTCACGGTGATGCTGCTCTCGCAGCGCCATCTCGCGCCGGTGCTGCTGTTCGTCGGCCTGCTGGCCGTACTGACCAGCAGCGACTCCGGGCCGCTGGCCGCCACCTACGGATCGGCCGCCGGGGCCATCCTCGTCTGTTCCGTCTGGCTGACCATGGCGCTGGTGGGTCTGGAGGACCGGCCGCACCGCTCGATCGTCGTCGTCAACGCGGGCAGCGCGCTGCGGGTACTGCTCGGCTCGGTCGGTACGGCCCTGCTGTGGTGCCTGCTGCTGGCCGCGGCCGGCCTGGTGCTGCCGCTGCTGTTCGGCTCCCACACGCTCACCGTCGCCGACCTGGTGCTCGGCACCGAGGCCCAACTCGTCTGTGCCTTCACCGGCGTCGGCATCGGCCTGGTCTGCTCCCGGCTGGTCTTCAGGCGACAGGGCTACGCACTGGTGGTCGCCCTGGCACTGCTGCTGACCGTGATGCTGGGCAAGGGCGTCTCCCCGGTCAACATCCTCCTCTCCGACCTGCAGAACGCCTCGAACTCGGCCGATCTGCTCGGGTCCACGGGCGTACTGCTGGGCGTCGCCGCCGGGATGCTGGCGGCCTCGGTGGCGGTCACGCAGGCGGTCGGCGTCCGGCAGGGCTGACCCCGCCGACCGGTCTCAGGCCGCGACGCCGGGCTCTTCCTCGGGGGCGTCGGGGAGGTCCCGTACGGAGCACAGGCCCGAGCGGTACAGCACCGCGACCGCCACCGGTGCGGTGAGCCCGGTCGGCACCAGTGCCGTACCGGTCCCCGAGGTGAGTCCGAGGGTCAGGACGCCGAACGCGCCGGCGGCGAGGGCGGCCCCGCACAGGTCGGCCATGCCCAGCGCCCCCGGCGCGTCGGCCGCGGGAATCCAGGCGAGCGCCGCCATGGTGCCGACGGTCGACAGCACCATGGCGGGTCCGCGTCGCCGCCGGTCCATCAACACCCCGGCGAACAGACCGAATACGGGTATGCGGCGGTTCCCACGGCATTCGGCACGCCGACCCAGAGGCCGGAGGTGTGGAACACGACGATGGCGATGGTGGGGAAGAGGAATATGGCCATCTGATACCCCACCACCCTGGCGTCCGCCCCACCCAGCACCACCGGAAGTCCCGCACCGGAACCGGCACTTTCTCAGCGCTGAACCGTCCGTTCATCTCCCTCCCGCGTTCCGGTCGGCGGAATGCCGACCCGTCCTCGATATCACGAGACCGAGGGAAGCCCTGCCCGCGTTCGGCGGCCCGAAGGAAATCGAAGCCCGCGTGTGCGAAAAGGCCCGGATATCGCCGCCGCCGCTCTCCGCGGGGCGCGTGTGCCGGGCGCGGGGACCTCGATCACGGTCCGGAGTACTGACAGCGGGAACCCTGGCGTGTAGATTGCGGCCGTCATTTAACTGCACAACTTCAGCGGGCTGTCGATCCGGAGGGGCCCATGCGAAGGTGCGTTCCTGGTCTTGCGGCACTGCTCATCACCCTTGCCGGCGTGGCCGGTTGCGGCTCTCCGGACTCCGGAGCGAGCGGGTCGCCGTCCTCGGGCGGGAGCAGCGGCACCACGGTCAAGGTCGGCATCATCCCGATCGTCGACGTGGCACCGCTCTACCTGGGGCAGAAGAAGGGGTTCTTCGAGAGTCGCGGCATCAAGCTGGAGATGGTGAGCGCCCAGGGCGGCGCGGCCATCATCCCCGGCGTGGTGAGCGGCCAGTTCCAGTTCGGGTTCAGCAACACGACGTCGCTGATGCTGGCCCAGGTCAAGGGAGTTCCGGTCAAGTCCGTGGTCAACGGCGCGGCCTCCAACGGCAAGGTCGGGGCCGACGTCACCGGCGTGTCCGTCAAGAGGACCAGCCCGATCAAGTCGGCCAAGGACCTCGCCGGACACACGGTCGCGGTGAACACCCTGCAGAACATCGGGGACACCACGGTGCGCGAGGCGGTCCGCCAGGACGGCGGCGACCCGTCCGAGGTCAAGTTCGTGGAGATCCCGTTCGACCAGATGCCGGCCGCGCTGGACCAGGGCCGGGTGGACGCCGCCTGGATGGGCGAGCCCGCGCAGACGATCGCCAAGGCACAGGGCGCCCGCGTCGTGGCCTCGCCGTTCGCCGGGACGGACCCGAAGCTCACCGTCGCCACGTACTTCACCTCGACGCAGCTCACCCGGCAGAACCCCGACCTGGTGAAGAGGTTCGTCGAGGCGATGACCGAGTCACTGCGGTACGCCACCGACCACCCGGACGAGGCCCGCCAGATCCTCACCGCCTACACCAAGATCAGCGGCGACGTCCTCAAGGACCTCATCCTCCCCGGCTGGCCGCCGCAGATCGACATGCCCTCCCTGGAGAAACTGGCCTCACTCGGCGAGCAGGACGGCCTGTTCGGCGACAAGAAGCCCGATCTGGACGCCCTGTTCTCGTAGCCGTGGCGCCTCCTCCCCGCAGGTCAGCGCAGCCTCCCCCGCGGCTTCAGCGGCACCGCCGGCAACCGCGGGGCGGGCAGCGGGGCGCCGTCGTACCCCTTCACCTCACCGAATCGCACCCCTGACATCCAGTCCTCGCGGGCCTGCACGATCTCGTCCTGGGTCCGTCCGATCCAGTTCCAGAACATGATGAGCTCCTCGTCGAAGGGCTCACCGCCCAGGAGCATCAGGTCCGCGTCCGACTCGGCGCGCAGCGGGAGTTCGGTGCGGCCGCAGCCGAGGTAGAGCATCGAGCCCGGCAGCACCGGCACCCCGTCCACGTGCGCCTCGCCGGACATGGACAGCACGGCGTACTCGAAGTCGGGTTCCAGCGGCAGGCGTACGTCCGCGCCGCGGGTGAGGGCGAGGTCGGCGCCGACGATCGGGGTGTACGTCGTGCCGGGCGAGGCCGAGCCGTCGAGGGCGCCGAGGAGGAGCGTGGCCGTCAGGCCCGGGGCCGTAACCAGCGGCAGTTCCGCGTGGTGTTCGAAGCGCGGGTCGGTGTGGCGGTCGCTGTCCGGGAGGGCGACCCAGAGCTGGGCGCCGTGCAGGAACGGGGCGTGCGAGCGGGGGCTCTCCTCGGAGTGGCTGATGGCCCGGCCGGAGGTCATGAGGCCCAGCTCGCGCGGGCGGATCGTCTGGAGGCTGCCGGTGGAGTCACGGTGCAGCACCTCGCCCTGGTGCAGCCAGCTCACGGTCTGCAGGCCCATGTGGGGGTGCGGCGGCACCTGCATGCCGGCTTCGTCGGCGATGTCGTCGGGGCCGTAGTGATCGACGAAGCACCAGGCGCCGACCATGCGGCGGCCCAGGTTGGGCAGCAGGCGGCGGACCTCGGTGGACTCCCCGAGCCTGACATGACGCGGGCTGAGGAGTTCCCGGACGGGCTCGGCCACCACGAAGCCGCGGCCGCCGCACAGAGCGGGAACCGCCTCGCGATCAAGATTGCTCATGCCGCTCAACCTAGCCCTGTGCGGGCCGCCTCGTCAGGTCGACGAATCGCCGTTCGCCCCCGACCGTTTTAGTAGCCATGGATATAGTAGCCATGTAATGTATCTGTCGGAGCAGGCGGCCGAGAACCGCGGAACAGAGGAGCAGTCATGACCATCACCGCACCCCCCTTGGACAGCCGTGTCATCGGCCTGACCCACTACGCCGCCCGCGCGGTCCTGGAGAGCGTGCTGACCCGCCACGACCTCACGTTCCAGCAGGGAGTGACCCTGCGACCGGTCGCGGTCGCCGACACCCCCGTCGAGCGCGACGAGGTCGTCCGGCAGATCTGCGACAGCCTCAAGATCCCGGCGGCGGAGGCGCACGGCACCGTGGAGGCCCTGATCTCCCGGCGGCTGGTGGCGGCCGAGGGCCCGCGGCTGGTCGTCACGGACGCCGGACGCAAGCTGTACGCGGAGTCGAGTGCCGAGACCGGGAGGATCACCGCGCGGATCTACGCCGGCATCTCCGCGGCCGACCTGGCGACCGCGGGGCGGGTCCTCGCCCTGGTCGCCGAGCGGGCGAACGCGGAGCTGGCCGCGGTCGCCGAGCGGGGCGAGAGGTAGGGGAACGCCCACTCCGCCCAACCACGGTGTGCGGAGACCGAGTTGCGCGTGATCGTCGAGCGGGACCCGGTCGAGCTCCACGCGCGGCTGATGCCGGGACGCACGCTGCGGCGCCGGGGCCGGCACGAGGGGGCGGAGCCGCACCTGCGCCTCGCCTCGGCCCTCGCGGGCGACTTCGAACGACACGGAGACGGAACACGGTTCGGGCCCGGCCCCCACGAGGGGGGCCGGGCCCGAACCGTGTCACACCGCCCTCGGTGACCGAGGACCCCTATGCCACACCGGCCCCGCTCTTCCGCTTGCGCCGCCGGGTCACTTCGCCGACCAGGACGTCCGCGACGATGAACGCCGCCAGCGGGATGCCCAGCAGGGGAACGAAGTAGCCGAGCACGGCGATCACCGCGACGCACGGCAGAAGGATCTGCGGGGGCACCTGCTGCCAGGCGCCGCGCGGGATCGGGCGGCCGAAGGAGGAACCCCGGCCGCGCTGCCACCACATGCGGTACCCGAGCACGATCAACAGGATCAGCGAAGCCGTGAGGAGCATCAGCGCGATCTGGTTGACCAGGCCGAAGAGAACCCCGGTGTGCAGGTCGATGCCCCAGCGGGTCAGCTTGGCCAGCAGCGGGTAGTCGTCGAACCGCAGGACGTCGGTGACCTCACCGGTGGTCGGGTCGATCGCCGCCGCGTCCTGCTTCTCGGGCCAGCTGCGCTGCACCTGCTTCACGACGTACGCCGACGAGGCGTCCGCGGGCGGGACGATCTCGACCGGGTCGCCGAGCCCCTCCGCGCGGGCGGCGGCCAGCACCTTGTCGAGGCCCACGCCGTGTTCGGCGTCCCCGGCCGAGGTGGACGCGCCGTGGCCCGAGTGGTCGCCGCCCGCGGTCGCCGTGACCGAGGGGGTGGAGTGGCCGAGCGAGGTGCGCAGCTCGTCGATGGAGGCACCGGCGTAGGTCGACCAGGTGAGGCCGGTCGCCGACAGGAAGAGGAAGCCGAGCGCGGCCCAGACACCTATGGTGCCGTGCAGGCCGAGCGTACGGCGCCGCCCGCCGGTGCCGCGCACCTTGCGCAGGGCACGGCGGCGGGAGAGCCACAGGACCACACCGCCGAGCGCGATGACCCCGAGCCAGCTCGCGGCGAACTCGCTGTAGAGACGGCCGTTCTCACCGAGGTGCAGGTCGCGGTGGAACTCGTCGATCCAGGTGCGCAGCGGCAGCGCGCCCGTCGAGCCGTACTGCTCCAGCGCGCCCTGCACCTTGGCGGTGTACGGGTCGACGAACACGGCCAGCGAGTGGTTCGGGTCGACGCCCTCGACGCCGGACAGCATCACCCTGGTGGTCGCGTCGTCCTCGGGCGAGGGCCGGACGGCGGAGACCGTGCCGTCGGGGTGGGCCGCGCGGGCCGCCGCCACCTGCTCGGAGATCGGCAGCTTGGCGTCGCCTACGACGGAGACGGTCATCTCGTCGGCGTAGAGGATCCTCTCGGCCTGGAACGCGCCGGCGTAGAGGAAGCCGGTGACGGCGGCGACGAACAGGAACGGGGCGACGAAGACGCCGGCGTAGAAGTGCAGGCGCAGGATCAGCGGGCGCAGCGGGGCCCAGCTACTGGGTGACGGCGGCGCCGGGGCGGCGGCGGGTTGCGGGGCCTCGTCCGTGGTGGTCGAGGGAGCGATGGACATCGGCGGGCTTCTCCCGGGGCAGGGGACGTTTCTCAGGTGTGGCGGTCCAGAAGTCGGGAGAGAGGGGCGTCGAGTTCCCGGCATCGAATGTGTCGTGCGTCACACAGGAAGGGGAGGGGTGTGCCGGGGCGCCGTGGCATTCTGGCGCGATGGCTTCCTCCCGTGATCACGCACCCCTGGCCGAACTGGTCGAGGAACTCCTGGCCACGGACGGCCCGTTGCCCATCGTCGCGGCCGGTCATCCGGTGCTGCGGCACGCCACCGTGCCCTTCGAGGGACAGCTGGGGCCCGTCCTGCTCGCCCGTTTCGTCGAGGCTCTCCGGGTCACGATGCACGCCGCTCCGGGCGTGGGCCTGGCCGCGCCGCAGGTCGGCGTCCCGCTGCGGATCGCGGTCGTCGAGGATCCCGCGCCGGTGCCGGAGGAGGTACGGCTGGTGCGCGGACGGGTGCCGCAGCCGTTCCGGGTCCTGGTGAACCCGTCCTACGAGCCCGTCGGCACCGCCCGTGTCGCGTTCTTCGAGGGCTGTCTGAGCGTGCCGGGCTGGCAGGCGGTGGTGGCGCGGCCCGTCGAGGTACGGCTGACCTGCGAGGACGAGACGGGCCACCCGGTGGACGAGGTGTTCACCGGATGGCCCGCCCGGATCGTCCAGCACGAGACCGACCACCTCGACGGCACGCTGTACCTAGACCGTGCGGAGCTGCGCTCCCTGTCCTCGAACGAGGCGATGGCCCGGTGGGGAGCGCAGCCGACGCCGGAGGAGGCGGCGGCCTCCCTCGGCTTCGAACTGCCCCGGTAGCCGGCTTCCGACCGCCCGGCGGCCGGCTCCGGACCGCCCCGATGCACGACTCGGGCCGCCCCGGTGAACGACCCCGGCGGGGCGGGTCAGTTGTCCCGGTACGCCTCCAGCAGCCGCAGCCACACCTCGCTGATCGTCGGATACGACGGCACCGCGTGCCACAGCCGGCTGATCGGCACCTGGGCGGCGACCGCGATCGTGGCCGAGTGGATGAGTTCGCCGACGCCGGGGCCGACGAAGGTGACGCCCAGCAGGATCTCGCGTTCCAGGTCGACGATCATGCGGGCGCGTCCCCGGTAGCCGTCGGCGTACAGACCCGCTCCGGAGACGTTCGCGAGGTCGTAGTCGACGGCGCGGACGCGGCGGCCGGCCTGTTCCGCCTCCGCGAGGGAGAGGCCCACGGAGGCCGCCTCGGGGTCGGTGAAGACGACCTGCGGGACGGCGTCGTGGTCGGCGGTCGCCGTGTGGGCGCCCCACGGGTCGGACTCCAGGATCGGGACGCCGGAGGCGCGTGCGGCGATGGCGGCGCCCGCGATCCGGGCCTGGTACTTGCCCTGGTGGGTGAGGAGGGCACGGTGGTTGACGTCGCCGACGCCGTAGAGCCATTCGCTGCCGGTGACGCGCAGGCTGTCGTCGACGTCCAGCCAGGAGCCGGGCGCCAGGCCGACGGTGTCGAGGCCGATGTCGTCGGTGCGCGGGGCGCGTCCGGTGGCGAAGAGGATCTCGTCGGCCTCGATGCGGTCGCCGCTGCCGGTGACGGCGACGACCGTGCCGTTCTCGCGGGTGACCGACGCGACGGAGGTCCCGGTGCGCACGTCCACGCCGGCCTCGGCGAGAGCTTCGGCGATCAGTTCGCCGGCGAAGGGCTCCATACGGTTCAGCAGGCCCTTGCCGCGGACCAGGAGCGTGACCTGCGAGCCGAGGGCCTGCCAGGCGGTGGCCATCTCGGTGGCGACCACTCCCCCGCCGACGACCACCAGCCGGCCGGGCGCGGCCTGGGCGCTGGTGGCCTCGCGGCTGGTCCAGGGCCCGACCTCCGCGATGCCGGGCAGGTCGGGCAGGACGGCGCGGGTGCCGGTGGAGACGGCCACGGCGTGCCGGGCGGTGAGCACCTTCCGCTCGCCGTCGGGGCCGGTGACCGTGACCGTGCGGGGCCCGGCGAGGCGGCCGTGGCCGCGGTACAGGTCGACGCCGATGCTGTCGAGCCAGCCGACCTGGCCGTCGTCCTTCCAGTGGGAGGTGTAGTAGTCGCGGTGGGCCAGCACCGCGGCCGTGTCGAGGGGGCCCTGCACCGCCTGGCTCAGGCCGGGCGTGCGGCGGGCGTCGGCGCGGGCGATGACCGGGCGCAGCAGGGCCTTGCTGGGCATGCACGCCCAGTACGAGCACTCGCCTCCGACGAGTTCGCTCTCCACGACCGCGGTGGAGAGGCCGGCCGCACGGGTGCGGTCCGCGACGTTCTCCCCCACGGGTCCGGCACCGAGCACCACGACGTCGTAGGCGATGGATTCCGTTTCCGTCATGAGGTCAGTCTGGTCGGTGGTGTGCGCGGAGGCCACATGGGTAAGCGCGCGGAATATGTACCGGGGCGGCCGTGTTGTGCCGACGGCTTCGCCCCCACACCAGGAAGTAGGGATTACGCCATGACCAGCACCGTGGAGCTCACCAAGGAGAACTTCGACCAGACGGTCACGGAGAACGAGTTCGTTCTGATCGACTTCTGGGCGGAATGGTGTGGTCCGTGCCGTCAGTTCGCGCCGGTCTACCAGAAGGCGGCCGAGGAGAACCCGGACCTGGTGTTCGGCAAGGTGGACACCGAGGCGCAGCCGGAGCTGGCCGCGGCCTTCGGTATCCAGTCGATCCCGACGCTGATGATCGTGCGGGACCAGGTCGCCGTGTTCGCCCAGCCGGGCGCCCTGCCCGAGGCCGCCCTGACGGACGTCATCGGGCAGGCCCGCAAGCTCGACATGGACGAGGTCCGCAAGTCCGTCGCCGAACAGCAGGCGCAGTCCGAGCAGAACGGCGAGTAGGACCCCTCCCCCGGGGCCCCTCCCCGCGTTCCGGACGGGACGGCGCCGCCGCGCTCAGAACGGGTACGGCGCCACGTCCCCGCGCACCGTCGTCCAGCGCACCTCGGTGAAGGCCTCCAGGTTGGCCTCGCCGCCGAAGCGGGCACCGGTGCCGGACGCCGCGATCCCGCCGAAGGGCGCGACGGCCTCGTCGTTCACGGTCTGGTCGTTGATGTGGACGATGCCGGTCGGGATCCGCTCGGCCAGGTCGAGCCCGCGGGCGGTGTCCCGGGTGATGATGCCGAGCGAGAGGCCGTACGGGCCCTCCGAGGCCAGCGCGGCGGCCTCCTCGGGGGTGCCGAAGGCGCGTACCGGCGCGACCGGGCCGAAGACCTCCTCCGCGTAGGCGGGTGTGCCGTCGTCGACGTCGGCGAGGACCGTCGGCCGGTAGAACAGCTCCTCGTGGGTGCCGCCCGCGGCCAGTTTGGCGCCCTGGGCGGTGCTCGCCTCGACCAGGCCGTGCACCTTGGCGAGCTGGCCGGAGTCGATGACCGGGCCGAGGTGGACCTGGCCGCGGAACGGGTCGCCGACGGCGAGCGAGTCGGCCTTCGCCGCCAGCCGCTCGACGTACTCCGCGTACAGGGACCGGTGGACGAGGTGGCGGCCGGTGGTCATGCAGATCTGGCCCTGGTGGAAGAAGGAGCCCCAGGCGGCGGTGGAGATCACCGCGTCGAGGTCGGCGTCCTCCAGCACGATCAGGGCCGAGTTGCCGCCCAGTTCCAGGTGCGCGCGCTTGAGGTGGCGGCCGGCCGCCTCGCCGACGGCCCGGCCGGCCGCGGTCGACCCGGTGAAGGAGATGACGGGCACCCGCGGGTCGGCGACCAGGGCCTGGCCGGCGTCCGGGCCGCCCGGCAGGATGTGCAGCAGGCCCTCCGGCAGCCCCGCCTCGGCGAACACGGCGGCGAGGGACAGGCCGCCGCAGACCGCCGTGCGCGGGTCCGGCTTGAGGAGGACCGCGTTGCCCAGGGCGAGCGCCGGGGCGACCGAGCGGATGGAGAGGATCAGCGGGGCGTTGAACGGCGAGATCACGCCGACGACCCCGACCGGGACCCGCCGCGTGTACGACAGCCGGGGTGCCTCGCTGGGCAGCACCTGTCCGGCCGGGCGGGAGGCGAGCGCGGCGGCCTCGTAGCACTCCTGGGCGGCGACGTGCAGCTCGAAGTCGGCCTTGCCGGGAATGGATCCCGACTCGCGGACCAGCCACTCGCGCAGTTCGTCGGCGTGTGCCGCGAACAGGTCACCGGCCTTGCGCAGCACTCCGGCACGGACGAAGTGGGGGACGCGCGCCCACTCGGCCTGCGCGGTGCGGGCGGTCTCCGCGGCGGTCCCGACGTCCTCGGCGCCGGCGAGGGTGACCGTGCCGAGCGTGTCGCCCGTGGCGGGCTCGGTGACGGCGTGTTCAGGCCCCGACAGGGGGCGGGACTGCCAGGTCTTGGGGTCGAGCAACGGCATGACGGCTCTCCGTTTCGGTCACCGGAGGGACTCACCGGGCGAGCGGAGGTCCCGAGTGGTTCGCGGCCGGTTCGGCCGCGGCATGGCGGGATGCGGTGATCCGGCGCAGCCGTGCGAGCTGCATCCGGCTCTCGAACGCATCCCCGTTTGGTTGAGCATGCAACATCCTAGTCATGTCACACGGGGACCGGGTCGCCCGCCGCACGCGCGTGAGATCCAACTCCGCACAATGGCCGGGCAGTTGAGCGGATCCCCGGTGGCGCAGCCCGGCCAGGGGTACGGACGGTCGTGGCCGCACGGCGGGCCACTCGCTCCCCGGCTTCTCGATCGCCGTCATCTCCACCCCCACCTCCACCCCCGACTTCGCCTCGAACAACAGCCTTGCCCCGGGGGCCGGTTGGAGCACGACGAGGTGCTTCACCACCTCGGTCCGGCGTAGCCCGTGACGGCTCGACGCTGTTCGGCGCAGGCGCACGTCCCGCTCCCCGACGGGACGCGGCCGATGCCCGCCCGGTGCGGCGGACGGGGCAGGAGCGGTCCGGTGGGGCCGCAGCCGATGACGCCGGCCCTCGTGCGCATGGCCGCCTCCCTGGGCTCAGCTGGAGTCGCGGTGCACCACCGTGGCTCCGAGCACCGTGTACGTCTCGGTCGCGGCGCCGGGGTTGCGCACCGCGCGGTCGACCAGTTCGGCCAGGTCGCGGCCGGACGGCAGTTCGATGTGCACGGTACTCAGTCTGGGCCGCAACAGCCGCCCGAGCATCAGGTCGTCGGCACCGATCACCGCCGTCTCCCCCGGGATGTCGACACCCTCGTCCTGGAGGGCGCGCATCAGCAGCATCGCGTACTCGTCGTTGTACGCGAACACGGCGTCGAGGTCGCGTTCACGCCAGCGGGTGGCGAGCCGGGCGGCGGCGGTCTCCTCATAGCCCAGACGCAGGGCGGTGACGGTGGCGTCGGTGGCGTGCAGGGCCCGACGGACGCCTTCGAGGCGGGGCGCGGAGAAGTCGTCCAGTCCGGGTTCCTCGGGGACGATCACGCCGATGCGGCGCCGGCCGCGGGCATACAGGTGGGTCGCCGCGCAGTGGCCGACCGCCTCGTGGTCCATGAGCAGGGCGTGGGCGCCCTCGACGGTCTCGGGGCCGAGGGTGACCACGGCCCGGGCTCCGGAGCGCTTGAGTACGGTGACGCCGTTCGGGCCGAGGCCGGAGCCGGGCACCAGGACGGCGACCGGGCGCAGTTCGGCCCAGGCGCGGGCGGCCTCGTCGCCCTGCACGCCGACCGTCCCGTACTGCACGACGGTGTAGTCGAGGCGCCCCAGCGCCCATTGGAGTTCGCCGATGAACTGGCTGTAGAGCGGACCGACCGGGAAGCTCGGCGCGGGCATCAGGACCATCCGGCTGTGCCCGGCGCGCAGGCTGCGGGCCGCCGCGTGCGGCACGTACCCGAGTTCCTTGGCGGCCTCGTGGACACGGCGGCGGGTGGGTTCACTGATCCGGACGGCGCTGGTGTTGTTGAGGACGTAGGAGACGGTGGCCCGCGACACGCCGGCCAGGCGGGCCACATCGGCGCTCGTGGGCACGGAGCGCGGCACGGACGACACGGGCGTGGGCGTTTTCGGTATCTGCACCATGAGGTACCGCATCTTTGCAGAACCTGTGCGGAAGCTTTCGACTGGGGGAACTTCAGGGCGAGTTGAATGTGGTATCCACCTACCGAACCAGGCGACGAACGCGTTCGTCACGAACCTGTTCGGAGCGGACAGGTTCGTGACGGTGGAGTCGGGACCGAACGCCCCGACCCTCCGCGCAGCCGCCGCGAGCGCCCCGCCAAGCCACCTCTCACCAGGGAGGGCATCGTGGCCGCGGCCGTCGCTGTGCCACGCACCGAGGGCCTGCGGAAGGCGGCCGTGCGGCGGCCGTCCCAGGAGCTGGACACCGGACCGGCCTCCCGGCCTCGTGATGTTCGCGGCCACGCCTGACCGGCCCGCGCGGCGGTCACCGGGAGGACTCGGCCGCCGTCACCCGCCCTACCAGGTCGTCCCAGCCAGCCTCCAGCCGCTCCAGCGGCATCCCGCACTGCCTGACCAGGTGATGGATCAGGACGGGACTGAGATAGCCCAGGAGCGTATGGGCGAGCAGGTCGCTGTCCGCGCCCGGCGCCGCCTCCCGCAGCAGCAGCGCCACATGGCTGCGCAGCACCTGGCGGGGCGGGCTCGAGTACCGGCGGGCTGGACTCGGCTCGGCGGCGAGTTGCAGTTCGAGTTCGTCGACCGTGCGGCGCAACAGGGCACGGCCGAACGCCCGCAGCCGGTCGGTGGGGGGCGCCCCGGGGCCGAGCGGCGGAGGGCCGCTGAGGAAGGCGGCCTGGAACTTCTTCTCGGAGTGGTCGAGCAGCGCGTTCAGCAGGCCGGTGCGGTCGCCGAAGCGCCGGAAGACGGTCCCCTTGCCGACCTGGGCCGCCGCGGCCACCGCCTCCATCGTGACACCGGCCGCCCCCTTCTCCGCGACCAGGCGGGCGGCGGCCTCCAGCAGCCGGGCCCGGTTGCGCGCGGCGTCGGCGCGCAGGCAGGGCTCCGCCTCCTCAACGGTCCCCACCTGCGGCAACTCGGGCCGTGCGAGAGATTCCTGAGACTGCGGGACGGGCGGCAGGACGGCGGACATGAATTCAGCGTAAAGCATCCGGAACAAAACTGGACCGCGGTCCGGTTAGACTGCTAGAACAATAAACGGACCTCGGTCCGGATCGTTACGGCAGTGTTTCAGCACCCGGGAGTTTCCACCATGTCTGTTCGCATCCTTGCGCTCGTCGGCAGCCTTCGCGCCGGTTCGACCAACCGTCAGCTCGCCGAGGCGGCCGCCAAGCACGCGCCCGAGGGCGCCGATGTGGTGCTGTTCGAGGGCCTGGCCGACATCCCCTTCTACAACGAGGACATCGACGTCGAGGGCAGCGTCCCGGCCGCCGCGGCCAAGCTGCGCGAGGCCGCCTCCGCCGCCGACGCCTTCCTCCTCTTCTCGCCCGAGTACAACGGCACCATCCCCGCCGTCCTGAAGAACGCCATCGACTGGCTGTCCCGCCCCTACGGCGCCGGCGCCTTCGCCGGCAAGCCCGCCGCCGTGGTCGGTACCGCCTTCGGCCAGTACGGCGGCGTCTGGGCGCAGGACGAGGCCCGCAAGGCCGTCGGCATCGCCGGCGGCAAGGTGATCGAGGACCTCAAGCTCTCCATCCCCGGCTCCCTCACCCGCTTCGCCGAGACCCACCCGGCCGACGACACCGAGGTCGCCACGCAGCTCACCGAGGTCGTCACCCGCCTGCACGGCCACGCCGGCGAGGCCGCCGCCGCCTGACGCGTCCCGGAACCCGAAAGGGGCCGGCACCGCCGGACACCGCAGGACCCGGGAAGGGGCCGAAGCGCACACCGCGCTCCGGCCCCTTCCGCATGCCGAGAGTCCGCACGGCCGGGTCCCGCATGCCGAGATTCCGCGCGACCCCTTCCGCGTGCCGAGGCCCCGCACGGCCGGGCTCGGCACGGCTGGGCTCCACGTGCCGAGATTCCGCGAAGCCGGGCTCGGCACGGCCGGGCTCGGCACGGCCGGGCTCCACGCGCCGACGTTCCGCGAAGCCGGACTCCACGCGCCGAGATTCCGCGAAGCCGGACTCGACACAGCCGCGCTCGGCACGGCTGGGCTCCACGTGCCGACGTTCCGCGAGGCCGGGCTCCACGCGGCGGGACCAGGCACGCTCAGGCGTTGTCGGCCCGCGCGTCACGCCACCGCCGTGGGCGCCAGTTCGCGCAGCTCGGCCAGTGCGGCGACCACCGCGGGGCGGGCCCGGCCGCCGGTGCGGGTGCAGGTCAGCAGCTTGCGGTGCGGGTTGCGCGTGCAGTGCACGCGTGTGATCGGCAGATGCGGGGTCAGATGGGCCAGCCGCGGGATCAGGGCGACGCCGAGCCGGTTGGCGACCAGGTGGGCGGTGACGTTCCAGTCCAGGGCGTGATGGACGACGTCCGGCGTGAACCCGGCCTCGCCGCACGCCGACAGCACATGCGGACGGCAGGGGCTCTCCGGCACCGGGGCGATCCAGTCCTCGCGCGCGGCCTCCGCGAGGTCGACCCGGCCGCGCCCGGCCAGCGGATGGTCCGCGGGGACGACCAGGTCGAACGGGTCGTCCAGAAGCGGCTGCTGGTCGAAGCGCGCGTCGCCGAGCGGCGGGTTGTACGGCGTCGCCTCGACGACCGCGAGATCGGTCTCCCCCTCGAAGAGCAGGTCGAAGCTCTCCGGCACCGCCGCCTCCTGGATGCGGACCGCGAGCCGCGGATGCCGCTCGCGCAACCGGACCGCCATCGGGGCCAGCAGCACCGAGATGGCCACGGGGAAGCCGCTCACCCGCAGCGGCCCGGTGGGTTCGCCGTGGTCGGCGCGGAGGTCGAGTTCGGCCATTTCCCAGCGGGCCTGGATGGCGTCGGCGTGCGCCAGCAGACTCTCGGCGGCCGGGGTCAGCCGGACCCCGCGCCCCTGCGGTTCGAGCAGGTCGACACCCAGGTCGCGGGCGAGCTGGCGGATCTGCTGGGAGGCGGCGGAGGGCGTGAAGTGCAGCGCGCCCGCGGCGGCGGTGACCGTGCCGTAGTGCGCGACCGCCCGCAGGACATGGAGCCGGCGCAGGTCAATCATGAAGCCCACGCTTCAAGGTCCGATCCGGAAAGTCAACCTGGACGCGTACGAAGACTCCTGCGCACCCTGGGTGTGTCGCGACGGCCCATCAGCCCTCCGTACGAAGGAGTTCCCCATGACCGGCACGACCGGCGCCGTTTGCCCGCACTGCGGTTGGCCCGACGGCGCCGAGCCCTTCCAGGTGGTGTCCCGGCACGCCACGGCGGCCGGCGGCACGGTGTGGACGCGCTGCGGCTGCGGCTCGTTGCAGGTCCGGATCGTCGACGGCCGGGGCACCCGGATCGTCTCCCGCAGCCGCCCGGCCGAGGCGCGGTCGAGTGCGGCGGGCCGTTGAACGGCCGGGCGGCGAAGCGCCCGGGCCCGCTCGGCCGGACCCCCGATGCGCGGAGCCCCGATGCGCGGAGCCCCGATCACCGTGTCGGTGCCGGGCTCGCCGCGAGCGGCCGGGTCACCGGCGAAGACGCCCGGTCGCCCTCTGCGGCGGGCCCGCCCGGGTAAGAGCCGGTCGCACCCTTCTCTCCGTGGGTGCGACCGGCTCTTCGTGGGTGCACCCTTCTCGTGGGTGCACCCTTCTCGTGGGTGCGGCCGGCTCTGCGTGGGTGCGGCCGGAGGAGGGCCACCCGGGCCGCCTACGTCAGCCCGCGTGCCGCTCGGCCTCGGCGGACTCCTGCTTCTTCGACGCCCGCAGGCTGGTCAGCGTGGTGACGGTGAGCACGAGCACGATGAAGCCGAGGGAGAAGGGGATGCTGATCTCCGGGACGTGGACGCCGGACTCGTGCAGCGCGTGCAGGACCAGCTTGACGCCGATGAAGCCCAGGATGATCGACAGGCCGTAGCTGAGGTGGACCAGCTTCTTCAGGAGGCCGCCGATCAGGAAGTACAGCTGCCGCAGGCCCATCAGCGCGAACGCGTTGGCCGTGAACACGATGTACGGGTCCTGGGTCAGGCCGTAGATGGCGGGGATCGAGTCCAGGGCGAAGAGGACGTCGGTGGAGCCGATCGCGAGCATCACGACCAGCATCGGGGTCATGATCCGCTTGCCGTTCTCCGTGATGAACAGCTTGGTGCCGTGGTAGCGGTCGGCCACGCCGAAGCGTTTCTCCACCGCCTTCAGCAGCTTGTTCTCCTGGTACTCCTCCTCGTGCCCCTCCTTGCGGGCGTCCTGGACGAGCTTCCAGGCGGTCCAGATCAGGAAGGCCCCGAAGAGGTAGAACACCCACGAGAACGTGGAGATGATCGCCGCGCCGGCCGCGATGAACCCCGCGCGCAGCACCAGGGCCATGATCACGCCGACCATCAGCACCCGCTGCTGGTACTGGGACGGCACCGCGAACTTGCCCATGATCAGGACGAACACGAAGAGGTTGTCGACGCTGAGCGACTTCTCGGTGATGTACCCGGCGAAGAACTCACCGGTGGGCTTGCCGCCGCCGTAGACGAACACCCCGACTCCGAACAGACAGGCCAGGACGACCCAGACGACCGTCCAGGTCGCCGCCTCTCTGATCGACACGTCATGGGGTTTTCGGCCGATGAAGAAGTCGACGGCGACCAGCAGGCACAGGGCCACGATGGTCAGCAGCCAGCCGGCGAGAGAGACGTTCACTGATACTCCTGGTACGTGGGGGGCTTCGACAGCGTTGTCACAGCTTCCGATCCCTTCTACCGACATCAGATGAAGAACAAGTCATGTCCTGGCAAAGAACAGCAGGTCACACCGAGGTGCGACGGAGAGCGCGGACACCCGCCCGCCGGACCGCGTACGGTCCGCGCCTCGTCGACGGCAGCCGCGACGGCCAGGCGTTTGCATTTAACCCGCGTATGCAATTATTGTCTTCGCTTGTACACGCTGCATGCAATCTCATCGAGGTGTCTCCGGCATGACCACCCCCGTCCCCTCCGTCACGCTCAACAACGGCGTCGAGATCCCCCAGCTCGGCTTCGGCGTCTTCCAGGTGCCGGACGCCGAGACCACCGCCGCCGTCACCGCGGCCCTGGAAGCCGGTTACCGCAGCATCGACACCGCGGCGGTCTACGGCAACGAGTCCGGCGTCGGCCGGGCGCTCGCCGACTCCGGTCTCGCCCGCGAGGACCTCTTCGTCACCACCAAGCTGTGGAACGCCGACCAGGGCTACGACTCCACCCTGCGGGCGTTCGACGCGAGCCTCGCCGCGCTGGGCCTGGACCACGTCGACCTGTACCTGATCCACTGGCCGACCCCGGCCCGCGACCTGTACCGGGACTCCTGGAAGGCCATCGAGAAGCTGGCCGCCGACGGGCGGATCCGGGCGGCCGGTGTCTCCAACTTCCAGCCCGCCCATCTGCGCCGGCTGCTGGACGACAGCTCGCTGGTACCGGCCGTCAACCAGATCGAACTGCACCCCGGCCTCCAGCAGGACGAGCTGCGCGCCCTGCACGCCGAACTGGGCATCGCCACCGAGGCGTGGAGCCCCCTCGCCCAGGGCGCGGTGCTCGCCGAGCCGGCCCTGACGGAGATCGCCGAGCGGCACGGCAGGTCGGCCGCCCAGGTGGTCCTGCGCTGGCACCTCCAGCTCGGCAACGTGGTGATCCCCAAGTCGGTCACCCCCGCCCGGATCCGGGAGAACCTCGACGTCTTCGACTTCGTCCTCGGCGACGACGAGATGGCCGCCGTCGCCACCGTCGACCGCGGCCTGCGCACCGGCCCGGACCCCGACACGCTCAACTGACGTCGGACCTGACGAAGGAACCGTCGACGGACGGGCCGGGGGTGCCGCTCCGGGCACGGGGGTGGAGGTGGGCGCGGTCGGCGTTGACGATCTCCCGGCGGTCGCCGTACAAAGGGCCGTATGAGCCTGCCCCCGCTTCCCCTGTCCGGGGTCACCGTGGTCAGCCTGGAGCAGGCGGTGGCCGCCCCCTTCGCCACCCGGCAGCTCGCCGACCTCGGCGCCCGGGTGATCAAGGTGGAGCGGCCGGGCGACGGCGATTTCGCGCGCCGCTACGACACGACGGTGCACGGCCACTCCAGCTACTTCGTGTGGCTCAACCGCTCCAAGGAGTCCCTCACCCTGGACCTCAAGGACCCCCGGGGTCTGGAGATCCTGCGTGAACTCCTGGACGGCGCCGACGTGTTCGTGCAGAACCTGGCGCCGGGAGCCGTCGACCGGCTCGGGCTCGGCGTGGACGTCCTCGCACAGCGGTGGCCGCGGCTGATCCCCTGCACGATCTCCGGCTACGGCACCTCGGGGCCGTGGGCCGACCGGAAGTCGTACGACCTCCTGGTCCAGTGCCAGACGGGCCTGGTGTCCTTGACCGGCACGCCCGAGGAGAGCGCCCGGGTGGGTGTCTCCGTCGCCGACATCGCGGCCGGCATGTACGCCTACAGCGGCATCCTCACGGCCCTGTTCACCCGCGCCACCACCGGGACGGCGCACCCCGTGGAGGTGTCGCTGTTCGAGGCGCTGGCCGAGTGGATGGGCCAGCCCGCCTACTACACGCGCTACGGCGGCAGCCAGCCCCCGCGCCTGGGCACCCAGCACGCCACCATCGCGCCGTACGGCACCTACACCGCCGCCGACGGCCGGGACGTGCTGTTCTCCATCCAGAACGAGCGCGAGTGGGTCGTCCTGTGCGCCGGTTTCCTCGGGCGGCCCGAGCTGGCCGAGGACCCGCGCTTCGCCACCGGCTCCGACCGGGTCGCCCACCGCGAGGAACTCAACGCCGTCGTCGCCGAGCGGATCGCGCGCTCCGACGCCGGGGGGATCCTGAAGGACCTGGAGGGCATCGGCATCGCGTGCGCGGGGGTCAACGACGTCGCCGGGTTCCTCGACCACCCGGTCCTCGCGGCCCGTGACCGCTGGCGCGAGGTGGGGGTGCCCGGCGGGGCGACCGTCCAGGCACTGCTGCCGCCGGCGGATCTCGGCGGGGTGCCCGCGCGCATGGACGGGGTGCCGGCCGTGGGCGAACACACCGAGGCGATCCTCACGGAGCTCGGCCGCGGCCCCGACGACATCGAGGCACTGCGCGCCGGCTCCGTGATCTGAGCGGCCGCGGGCGGGCGCGTCCGGTCACCAGGGCAGTGGGCCGTCCGCGTCGAAGTAGCCGCCGGTCGGGCCGTCCGGTCCCAGCCGCGCCATCCGCACGATGATCTCGGCGCCCTCCTCGACGGTCTGCGTGCCGGTGTTCCCGTTCAGGTCGGTCGCGGTGTAGCCGGGTTCCACGGCGTTGATCCGCAGCTCCGGGAACGCCTTCGCGTACTGCACGGTGAGCATGTTGACGGCGGTCTTCGACGTCGGATAGGCGACGCCCGGGTAGAAGTACGCCGGGTGGGCCGGGTCGGAGAGCGCGCTCAGTGAGGCCAGACCGCTGCTGACGTTGACCACGACGGGCGCGGGCGAGCGTCGGAGCAGCGGCAGGAAGGCGTGGGTGACGCGGACGACGCCGTAGACGTTCGTCTCGAACAGGGTGCGCAGGTGGTCGGCGGTCAGGTCGGCGGCGCCGAGCACGCTGTTGCCCTCGCCCCGCGCCTCGATTCCGGCGTTGTTGACCAGGACGTCGAGTCCGCCCTCGGCCTCGATCGTCTTCGCCGCGGCCTCGACGGAGGTGTCGTCGGTGACGTCGAGGAGGACGAACCGGGTGCCGAGTTCCTCGGCGGCCCGGCGTCCGCGCTCGGCGTTGCGGCTGCCGATGTAGACGGTGTGGCCCGCTGCGACGAGTCGGCGGGCGGTCTCGAAGCCCAGGCCCTTGTTGGCTCCGGTGATGAGTGTGGTCGTCATGCGTCCCAGCTTCCCGCGCCGTGCCGCGGACAGCCAGGAGTCCCTTTCTCTGAGGCTGGACCGCGACGTGCTCAGCGTGGTGGGCAGCGACCTGCGGGTCATCGTGTACACCGCCGGGCCCGGCACGGAGGACGCCGAGCGCCTCAAGCTCCTCTCGGTGCTCGGCACCCGGACGCCCGTCGGTCGGTCACCGGGCCGGTGTGGAGCGCGCGACACGGAAGCCCACGTCGTCGACCCGGAACGTCGGATGGCTGCGGCGCCGTACGGACGCCCGGCAGCTCCAGTGCTCGTCGAACCAGCCGCCGCCCCGCAGCACCCGGTAACCGCCGTACACCTCGGGGTCGTAGAGGTCCCAGCACCACTCCCAGACGTTGCCGAGCATGTCGTACAGACCCCACGGGTTGGGCTGCCTGCCGGCCACCTCGTGGAGGCGTTCCTCGGAGGTGGCGCGGTACCAGGCGATCTCGTCGAGGGGGCCGTAGCGCGGGCCGGTCGTGCCGGCGCGGCAGGCGTGCTCCCACTCCGCCTCGGTCGGCAGCCGGTAGCCGTCGGCGCCCGTGTCCCGGTCGACGCCCTCGCCGTCGCTGTGGACGCGGTAGACGGGCCGCAGCCCGGCCCGCCGGGACAGCGTGTCGCAGAAGCGGACCGCGTCCCACCAGGAGACTCCCTCGACGGGCAGCCGGTCGCCCGGCGTGCTGCCCGGGCGTTCCCCGGTCACCTCGGCGTACAGCTCCTGGGTGACCGGGTGGGTCGCCATCCGGTAGGACGGGAGTGTCACCTCCCACCGGCGTTCGGTCCGCCGGTCGGCCAGCGTGACCTGCCCGGCGGGGACGGCGATCATCGCGATGTCCGCGCTCACAGTCATACGCGGATGATCTCACCGGCCCCGCCGGGACCTCAGCCGGTCTCGTCGAGCGTGATCGCCGCGGCCGGGCAGACGCTCGCCGCCTCCCTGACCGCCGGACGCAGCCGCTCCGGCGGCTCCGCGTCCCGCAGGACGACCACGCCGTCCTCCTCGCGCTGGTCGAACACGTCCGGCGCGACCATCACGCACTGCCCCGCGCCACAGCACCTCGCCTCGTCGACAGTGATCTCCACAGCCCGGACTCCTCGGTCCCCGTGCGGTGCGACATGGCTCGGCCCGGCCGTCACCAGCGCACCGGCAGCTCGTGCAGCCGCCCGACGAGGAGTCCCTCGACGCGGCGCAGTGCGTCCGGCGCGACGGCCAGGTCGAGGGTGGGCAGGCGGCGCAGCAGAACGTCGAGCACGGCCTGGAGTTCGGTGCGGGCCAGCGGCTGTCCGAGGCAGGAGTGCGCTCCGGCGCCGAAGGCGATATGCGGGTTGGGGCTGCGGCCCAGGTCCAGTTCGCCGGCCCCGTCGAACGCGCGGTCGTCACGGTTGGCCGCGGCCATGCTGCACACCACGGTGGTGCCGGAGGGCAGCACGCCGCCGGAGACCTCGGCGTCCTCGTGCAGGAAACGCGGCAGCACGAAGCCGCCGTTGGGGTCGAAGCGCAGGATCTCCTCGACGGCCGTACGCACCAGGGACCGGTCGGCGAGCAGCCGCTCCCACTGTCCGCGGTCGGCCAGCAGCAGGACCACCATCTTGGCGATCATGCCGGCGGTGGTCTCGTGCCCGGCGACCAGCAGTGCCTGCGCGGTGGCGACCAGGCCGGCGTCGGTCATCGGCCGTCCCTCGGCGTCGGTGGCGGCCAGGAGTTCGCTGAGCAGGTCGTCGCCGGGCCGCTCGCGTTTCCCGTCGACGAGACCGGTGAGGTAGGCGGTGAACTCCTCCTGCGACCGGTCGATCTCGGCGCCGGTGTACCCGGTGAGGCTGAGGCTGACGTCGGACCAGTGCGCGAACCTGTCGCGGTCGCTCTCCGGGACGCCGAGCATGTCGCAGATGACCCGGACCGGCAGCGGGAACGCCAGGTGCGTGATGAGGTCGGCCGGTGGGCCGTGCTCCAGCATGCGGTCGATCAGCCGCTCGGCGGTCGCCTCGATGCCGGGGCGCAGGGCGGCCATCCGGCGGGCGGTGAACCACTTGCCGACCATCCGGCGCCAGCGTTCGTGGCCCTCGGCGGCGAGGGTGTTCGCCACGGGGCTGTTGAACAGTCCGCCCGACTCGGTGTCGATGAGGCGGGCCGCGCCGGGGGCGCCCAGTTCGCGGGTGAACCTCGGGTCGGCGAGCACGCTCCGGACGTCCTCGTACCGGGTGATCAGGGCCGCCTCGTCGCCGCTGGGCAGTTTCACCCGGGCCACCGGGCATCGCTGCCTCAACTCGGCCCACTCCGCGGGTGGTTCGAGGGCGGCGGGGGCGGTGAGGGGGTAGTCCAGCGGCTGTTCGATGCGTACGTCGCTCACGGTGCGCCTCCTGTGGGGGGAATGCAGGGCTCCGGATGCCCGGCCAACCCACCCCACAGGAGTGAAGTCAAGCAACTGACTTAAAAACCGGCCACTCTTCGCGTCCGCCCGGCTCAGAGCCCGTAGCGGTTCTTCACATGGCGCCAGAAGTCGCGGAACATCCACTTGTCGAACTCCGTGATCTGCGCGGCGCTGCCCGCCTTCATGAGGAAGCAGCACTGCCCGGTCGGAGTCCAGTCGTAGAAGTCGTCGAGCCCGAAGGTGTGGCCGACCTCGTGCAGGTAGATGTGGATGTTCTCCTGCTCCAGCACGCCGGTGAAGTACTCCTGCCCGACCCGCTGGCCCCAGTCGCCGCCGGCTCCGCCCTGGAAGCCCTTGGTGAGCCACAGCGACTGGTCGTAGTGGCGGGCGGCACCGCCCGGACACCTGGAGTAGTTGCCGTCCTGGTGGAAGAAGCGGCCACAGTCCGGCGCGCACTGCGGTGCGCCGCCGCCGTCGAGGTTGCCGGCGTAGATGTCGACGGAGTTGTCGGTCCACTGGAGGGTCGACCGGTTCTTCACCGCCCAGCCGACGATGTTGACGGGGACGGTGGTGTAGGGCCAGGCGTTGTGCCCGGTGCCGTTCTCGACCATCGCCGCCGTCCACTTGCCGAACTGCTTCTTGAGCGCGGTGTGGATCCGGTCGCGCAGGGCGGTGCTGACGGGGGCGTCGGACTCCCAGCGGACGCAGTAGTTGATGCTGCCCCTGTTGGCCATGACCTGGTCCCAGCCGTAGTTCCGGAAGCCGTAGAGGTCCGGGTAGGTCGACTGAACGTGGTTCCAGACCTCGGTCAGGGGCTGGACCAGGTTGGCGGGCGGATTCCAGTCCGCGGCGGCCCGGGCGGTCCCGGTCGCCACGGCCGGTGGGGTGCCGGTCGCCGCGGACTGTCCTGTGTCATCGGTTGCCGTCGCCGGGGCGGGGCGGGCCGCGGCCTGCGCCGGGCTCACCGAGAGGCCCGGCGCGGCGACCACCGCGGCCAGGGCGGCGAGGACGGCGACCAGCCGCGCAATGCGGGTGCGCATGGTGAACTCCCTTGGTGGGGTGCGGGATTTCACCTTCAGGTCGCCGCCGACGCCCGACGGGTTGCCGTGTCCGGCCGGCGGCTCAGCCGGTCACCGGTGCCGCCGGGAGATCCGCGGGAAGGTCGGCCGGCAGCGCCGGCAGTTCGGGCAGTCCCCCGCCGAGCAGGCCCGTGACCAGACCGATCACCGGCGTGAGCAGTCCGGTGACCGCGCCGAGCAGCGCGCCCAGGTCGAGCGAGGTGAGCGCGCTGAGCAGCCCGTCGACCGCCGACTGGAGCGAGGCCAGCAGGTCCGCCACCGGGTCGGCCGCCGCGACCGCCGCGACGGAGGCGGCCAGCCGCTGCTGCACGGCGGCGTGTGCCGTCCGTACCGTCTGCTCGTACGCGGCGGCCTCGGCCGGGTCGAGATGGCCGCCCTCCGTCACGGCGATGGAGTTCACCGCCTCGACCAACGGGGCGAAGACGTCGGCACGGTCCGCTCTCTCCAGCGCGTCGAGCCGTTCCACGACGGCGTCCGCCGCGGGGGCGGACCACGCCACGGCGGTCCGCTCCGCGACTTCTCCATGGATGTCGCTCGCGGCCGCTGCGGTGCCGGCCGGCACGAGCAGCAGGGCCGAGCACAGCAGGGGCGGCAGGAGGAGACCGCGGGATACCAGGGGGCGCATGCACGTTCCTTTCCAAAAACGCTGTTCCTGCGCCCACCGTGAAAAGCCCCTCGCCCCACCGCAACCGGTCCACGGCCCGACACCGCCGCCCCCGCCGCACCGGGCCGCGCCTGACCAGCACCTTTCCCCGCCCATGGACCCGCTTTCAGTGGCCC
Organism: Streptomyces sp. NPDC032822; assembly: GCF_055578825.1. Taxonomy (NCBI): domain Bacteria; kingdom Bacillati; phylum Actinomycetota; class Actinomycetes; order Kitasatosporales; family Streptomycetaceae; genus Streptomyces; species Streptomyces sp. NPDC032822. The sequence goes on from NZ_JBVIOL010000002.1 coordinate 180,349, forward strand.
GGGCACGTTCGCCCGTCAGGGTACGGCGCCCCGTCGATCCGGCGGCCACCGCGAACGCTCGTGCCGTACTGCGTGGCCGCTCCGGCCCGCTCCCGGCCGGAGGAGCCGGAGAGGTGCGGGGCCGTCGGGTCGGGGTGCCGGACACTCTTCGTGTCCGGCACCCCGACCGTTCTCCGTGCTCCCCGCGAACCATGCTGCACGATCCGGTCCCGGCCCCGCACTGCCGGTTCCCGGCAGTGTTCACCGGGGTCTGCGTGCCGGAAGGCCCGTCCTGGCCCCACGTCGTGCCGGAGGGAAGCGCCCGTTCGTCGGGCATGCCGCCACGGAGGGCTTCAACGGGAGGACGGAGAGCCATACTTGACCATGTGGGGCGACCTCCCGTGGTGGCCCGGCGGGGAGGCAGCGATTCCGTGAGCAGTGGAAGCAGTGGGCTGAGCAAGGTCGAGGTACGGCTCAAGTGGAGCCCGAACGCGTGGAATCAGCCGCCCCACCATCTCGACATCATGGCCGCGACCTACTCGGCGGACTCCCCCTACGGACCACCCGTGCACATCGTCCACACCGAGAGCCGTTCACCGGACGGCACGATCACCATGACCCGGCACAGCGAGACCGGTCAGGGCCTCGGCTTCGTCGAGGTGATGGTCCTGGAACTGGATCGCCTCGCCTCCTCCTTCGCCCGGGTCGTCGTCGGGGTCGCGATCCACCAGAACAGCGGCCCCAAGACCTTCGGCGACGTGCCCAACACCGGCGTGGTGGTCGTCGCCGAGTACAGGGAACTACTGGTGGACGACTTCGCGGGGATCGCCGGGTCCACTGCCGGGACGGTCGCGGAGTTCGTCCGGGAGGCCTCCGGGGCATGGGAGTTCCGCGAGACGGTCCAAGGGTTCGACGGCAACCCGACGGCGTTCGCCACGGAGATGGGCGCGCGGCGGTCCTGACTCCGGTGACCAGGGCGAGACCGGACCGCCCGAGCGGTTGTTAGTCTCCGGAAGGTGACCGGTTCCCCTGTGCCCCGCCGGCGTACGCGATGAGCGTCGTCGAGTCCTTCCCGCTCGGCCGTACGACGACGCTCGCCGATCTGGCGAAGGATCCGCATCCGCGACTGGCGCTGCTCCGGGCGCGGGAGCCCGTGTCCTGGATACCCGAGCTGGACGGCTGGTTGGTGACCCGTCGGGATCTCGCGCTGACGGTGATGCGGGATGCCGCGACCTTCACGGTCGACGACCCCCGGTTCTCCACGGCGCGGGTGGTCGGGCCGAGCATGCTGTCCCTGGACGGCGACCGGCACGCCCGCCACCGTGAGCCCTTCACCGCTCCCTTCCGCCCCCGGGAGGTCCGTGAGGGCTTCGCCCCGTTCATCGAGCGGGAGACCGACCGGCTCGTCACCGCGCTGGAACCGGCGGGCGGCGCCGAACTGCGGCGGGCCTTCGCCGGACCGCTCGCGGTCGCCGTCGTGACCGAGGCGCTGGGGCTGGCCGGTACCTCGGCGGAGACGGTGCTCTCCTGGTACGACGCCATCGTGCGGTCGGTCTCGGACATCACCGCGGGTCTCGCGGCGGGCACCGCCGGCGCCGCGGCGTACGCGGAGCTGCGGACGGCGGTGGAGACCACCGTCGGCGCCCCGGGCACCTCCTCCCTCCTCGGCTCCGCCGCCGGGCGGCTCACGGTGCCCGAGGTGGCGTCCAACGCCGCGGTGCTGATGTTCGGAGGCATCGAGACCACCGAGGCGATGATCACCAACGCGCTGCTGCATCTGCTGCGGCACCCCGGCCAACTCGCCCTCGTCCGGGCCGACTCCGCGCTGCTGGACGGTGCGATCGAGGAGTCCCTGCGCCTCGAACCCGGGGCGGCGGTCGTGGACCGGTACGCCACCCGGGACACGGTTCTCGGCCCGTCCACGATCCGCCGGGGTGACCTGGTCACCGTCTCCCTGACGGGCGCCAACCGTGACCCCGCAGTCTTCGCGGACCCCGATCGGTTCGACGTCCGCCGCGAGAACGCGCGTCTCCAACTGGCCTTCGCACACGGCCCGCACTACTGCCTCGCCGCCCATCTCGCCCGTCTGGAGACCCGCATCGCCCTCAAGGCCCTGCTCGAACGGCTCCCCGCGCTCCGCCTCGACCCGGAGCTCCCCGCCGCTCCGTACGGTCTGGTCTTCCGCAAGCCACCCACCCTCCACGTGAGATGGGACGGTCCCCGGCGACGGCTCGGGGCGTCACCGGCCTCCGCGGACGTCCCCTCACACGGGCTCGGTCCGCCGCTCGGGTGACCGGGCCCGGCGGGCGGCGACCGCCATGACGAGGACGGACGCCAGGGCGATCCCGGCTCCGACGTAGAGGGGTGCGGTGTAGCCGAGTCCCGCGGTGATGGCCAGGCCGCCGAGCCAGGCGCCCAGCGCGTTGCCGATGTTGGACGCGGACACATTGGCGCCGGCGGCCAGGGCCGCCCCTTGGGCGTGGTCGGTGACGCGGGTGATCATGCCGGGCACACTGGCGAACCCGAACATCCCCATCAGGAACACCAGAAGCACCGACGCGGTGGGACTTTCCGCCAGCAGACCGAAGACGGCCAGGGTGACGGTGAGGCCGCTCAGGGCGATCAGCAGGGTCCGGTCACGGTCGCGGTCGGCCGCTCGCCCGCCGATCAGGTTCCCGATGACCAGGCCGACGCCGTACACCATCAGGAGCCAGGCGACATCGCCGGAGGAGAAACCGCCGACCTCGGTGAACGTGTAGGCGAGGTAGCTGAACGCGCCGAACATCCCGCCGTAGCCGAGTGCGGTGGCCGTCAGGGTCAGCCAGACCTGCCAGGACCGGAACGCGCGGAACTGGTCCCGCAGGCCGCTGGGCGGTGCCGGCTCCGCGGGGGCTCCCACGGCCGCCGGCCGAGGTCGGGCCGCCTCGCCGGGGACGAGTGCGACGATCCCCGCCAGTGCGAGTACGCCGATCGCGGTGACCGCCCAGAAGGCCGCCCGCCAGCCCCAGCGTTCACCGACCAGCGCGCCGAACGGCACGCCCAGTACGTTGGCGAGCGTCAGCCCGGCGAACATCACCGCCACCGCACGGGACTTCTTCTCCGGCGCGACCAGCGAGCGCGCGACCAGCGAGCCGATGCCGAAGAACGAACCGTGGCACAGCGCCGCGACGATCCGCCCGAGCATCATCACCGAGTAGGTCTGCGCGACGGCGTTCAGCAGGTTGCCCAGCACGAACAACGCCACCAGGCCCACCAGGACCTGTTTGCGGGGCAGGCGGGCCGTCGCCGCGGTCAGGGCGATCGCGCCGATCGCGACACTCAGCGCGTACCCGGAGATCAGCCGGCCCGCCACCGCCTCGGACACCGCGAAACTCGACGCCACCTGGGGCAGCAGCCCGGCGATCAGGAACTCGGTCAGGCCGATGCCGAAGCCGCCGAGTGCCAGCGCGATCAGTCCACTCGGCATCCGTCGCTCTCCGATCGCGGGTCCGACACGGCCTCGGGGTAAGGGACTTGGGCCGCGACATGCGGATCACCCCGGTCTCGAACCCGCACGTCACCGGGGCGCCACTATGCCATCCCGGGTACGCGGGGCCGAGACCTCCCCCGGGAGGCCCGCGGCGCGACGGCACCGAAGGGCGCCCGGCCGCCCGCACCCGGTGGCGGTCCGTGCGCCGGGGTGGCCGCCGCTGGTGCGGTACCCCCGTGGCCGAGCCGCGTCCGGCGTGGCGGGTGTCGCCGGAGACGGTCACGCTACGGCTGGACGCACTCGCCCCTCGGGTACGAGTGCCGCGCGCCCGGGCCCACGGCCCGCGCACCACCGACGGCGCGGCCCTCGCCTCCGGTGCCCCCTCGGCCTTCCCGACCTGACGGCCCTGGTTTCCGCGGCGCCGGGCCGGGTCGGCGGGTGTGCGGCTCAGGCCCAGGCCGTCACCGGTACGAAGGAGCTGTCCTGGCGGAAGGTGTCCGTGCCGTCCGTCACGTCCACGCGCAACTGGTAGTTGTAGTGGCGCAGGTAGGAGCCGGGGTAGTTGTACGACTCGAAGCGCAGCGAGCCCGACGCCGTGCCCGTCCGGGCGATGAACGTGGCGTCCCTCGCGAAGGCGGACGTGCCGTCGTTGGCGTCGAACCGGGCGCGGTAGTTGTAGTGGCGCAGGTAGTTGCCCGAACTGTCGCGGAAGGAGAAGCCGTTGGCGTCGGCCAGACCGGCGACGACGCTGAAGGTGGCCGCCTGCTTGACCGCGGTGGTGCTGGAGCCGCTCACCACGGGGAGGTTGAGCAGGGAGGACTCCACCGTCCAGTGCCGCGTCGTGTAGTTGACCGACCGGAAGGAGCGGGTGACGCCCTTCGCCAGGCTCGGGCCGCCGCCGACCGTCTCCTTGATGACGGTGAAGTGGCGTGCCGTGCCGGAGACCACGGGCAGCGCCTTGGGAGCGGTCCAGGTGGCGAACGTGTCGTAGCTGTCGCTGTAGTAGTAGTTCCCGTCGCCGTAGCCGTCGAAGAAGATCCGCCAGCCGCCGTTGTCGAGCTGGATCACGGACGGGCCCTCGCGGTAACTGCCCCAGCCCGCCCAGTTGCCGGTCTTCGAGATGGTGTAGGGGCCGGCGAGGCTGGTGGCGGTGGCGTACTCGATGTACTTCGTCGTCTCGTTCTTCGGGAAGGCGTGGTAGGTCGAGCCGATCCTCACGATGACCGTGTCGATGTGGTTCGCCCCGATGCCGGACAGGGCCACCGGTGCACTCCAGGCGGTGAGCGCGGAGTTGGTCGCCCTGAGCAGATACGGGGTGAAGATCCACTCGTTGCTGGTGACCGAGCAGGACACGATGACGTTCACGCTGCCGTCGCTGTCGACGAACCACTCGGGCGCCCACGCCCGCGACAGGTTGGCGATCGGGACCGTGTAGTCGTACAGGAAGGTCCAGTTGACGCGGTCCGAGCTGCGGGCGAAGCCGATGGTGGTGCTGGTGTCCTGCCAGGTGTGCGTGGTGTAGGTGACGTAGTAGTAGCCGTTGGTGTGCTTGAGGACGCTCGCGTCGCGGATGCGGTTGGCGGGCGGGGTGTAGGCCGAGGACCGCGCGAGCCGGAAGTCGGTGGCGTCGTCGGACTGGTAGACGTTCACCGTGCCGTCGTTGCTGTTGAGGAACGGCACGATCGTGTAGCGGGTGGCGGAGCCGCTCGGCGGGGCGGCGGCAGAGGCCGTACCGAGCAGTCCGGGCGCCTCACCCAGGACGAGCGCCGAGACGGGCAGGACTGCCATGGCACGCAGCAGGGTGCGGCGCGACGGAGCGGGGGGACGTGTGGTCACGGGCGGCTCTCCCTCGGACACATGCGGCTCTGATGTGCGAGATCCCGAACGGGGTTCGGAAAGTCGGTCAGAAGGTAGAGCTGGGGTACGGGCGCGTCAATGGTTTGCGCACGACTGCGCGAGCCCCGCGGGAAAGCTGTGGCGTGCAGGGACGCGCCCTGTGAAACCGCCCTGCGGCCAGGGGCGTTCCGCGGGACGGCACCGGACGTTACCGTTCGGTAGACAGTGTCGTCCCGGAGGTGTCCCGCATGACGCTCGACCGTTCCGCAGGCCTCGCGGAGTCCGCCCGTGCGCTCGCCGACGGGGAGGTGTCGTCCCGGACGCTCGTGGAGCGGACGCTGGACCGGATCGAGGCCACCCGGACCTCGCTGAACGCCTTCCGGATCGTGCGGGCCGAGGCGGCGCTCGCCGAGGCGGAGGCCGCGGACCGGGAGTTGGCCGCCGGAGTGCGCCGGCCGCTGCTCGGGGTGCCGGTGGCGGTGAAGGACGACATGGACGTGGCGGGCGAGCCGACCGCGTTCGGGTGCCGCGGGGAGTTCCCGCCGGTCGCCGAGGACGGGGAGGCGGTACGGCGGCTGCGCGCGGCCGGGGCCGTGATCGTGGGGAAGACCAACACCTGCGAGTTCGGACAGTGGCCGTTCACCGAGGGGCCCGCCTTCGGCGCGACCCGCAATCCGTGGCACACCGGGCACACCCCGGGCGGTTCGTCCGGCGGTTCGGCCGCCGCCGTCGCCGCCGGTCTGGTGCCCGCCGCGCTGGGCTCGGACGGCGCCGGGTCGGTGCGGATCCCGGCCTCCTGGACCCATCTGATCGGGATCAAACCGCAGCGCGGCCGGATCTCCACCTGGCCCCGCGGCGAGTCCTTCCAGGGCATCACGGTCAACGGCACGCTGGCCCGTACGGTCGCCGACGCGGCCCTGCTCCTGGACGCGGCGGCAGGCAACCACGCCCACGACCCGCACCGGCCCCCGGCCGTGGGCGCCCGGGAGGCGGCCGGCCGTGATCCCGGCCGACTGCGCGTCGCGCTCTCCCTGAAGCCCCCGTTCACCGCCCTGCCCGCCCGGCTCCAGCCGGAGGTACGGGCGCGGATCCTCCAACTCGCCGAGACGCTGAGCGACTTGGGGCACCTCGTCGAGGAGGCCGATCCCCCGTACGGGCAGATCGGGCTGACCTTCGTCCCCCGCGCCACGGCCGGTCTCGCCGAGCGGGTCCGCGAGGCCCCCTTCCCCGCCCTCCTCGACCGCCGCACCCTCGGCGCCGCCCGGCTCGGCGGGCTGCTCGGCGGGGTTCCGCTGCGCGCGGCGCGGCGCGCGGAGGCCGTCCTGCACCGGCGGATCGGCGCGTTCTTCACCACGTACGACGTGGTCCTCGCGCCGACGACGGCCGCTCCCCCGCCCCGTGTCGGGGCGCTGCTGGAGCTGGGCGGGCTGGCCACCGACCGCGCGATGATCGCGGCCTGCCCCTACGCCTGGCCGTGGAACGTGCTGGGCTGGCCCGGCGTCAACGTCCCCGCCGGTTTCGTGGGCGGTGGTCTGCCGGTCGGCGCGCAGTTGCTCGGTCCGGCGCACGGCGAGCCGCTGCTGATCTCCCTGGCCGCCCAGTTGGAGGCGGAGCTGCGCTGGCACGAGGCGTGGCCGCCGGAGCACGCGGTCACCGATTCCCCGGCCGTGTGAGGAAGTTCGGGTGGACGATGTCCACGAGGGCGGTCGCGGGGACGCTCCGGGGGGCGTTCGCCCCGTACCCTGTGACCATGGACGACGCGTCGATGGTCGGGCTCATGGGGCGGGTCACCGGGACGATCGGGCCCGGGCTGGTCGGCGAGGTGATCGTCCGGGTGCGCGGCGGCGCCGAGCACTTCCTCGCCTACCCCGCCACCGGCAGCGACCGGATCGAGAACGGCACGGTGGTGATGGTCGTGGAGTACCTGCCGCCCAGGACGGTCTACGTCCAGCCCGCCTACGACAGTTGAGCACGCCACGTCGCAGGTGAGAGACGTATGCGTCAAGTTTGCGACAAGGATCGGCCGGCTTCTTCATCCTCGGCTCGCGCAGGCGCACACTCCCTTTCGTTCGGTGCCGAAAGGGCACCATGCAAAGGGGGCGTATGCCGATGATTGTCGGCGTCGTTGCGGGGGCGGCGGTTCTCGCCGTGCTCGTTGTGATCGGTCTGTTCAAGATGATGTGGCGGGTCGCCGAACCCAACGAGGCTCTGATCATCTCCGGTTCCAAGCATCGGACGGAGGGCCTTGAGGAGGGGATGGGATTCCGTATCGTCACCGGGCGCGGCACGCTCGTGCTGCCCGGTGTGCAGGCGGTGCGCAAGCTGTCGCTCGACCTGAACGAGACCGAACTGCAGGTGGACTGCGTGACCACCCAGGGCATTCCGCTCAAGGTGCGGGGCGTGGTCATCTTCAAGGTGGGCGACGACTTCGTGTCGATCGCCAACGCGGGCCGCCGCTTCCTCGACCAGCAGAAGCTGATGTCGGAGCGCGTCCACAACGTCTTCGCCGGTCATCTGCGGTCCATCGTGGGCGGGTTGACGGTCGAGGACATGATCCGGGACCGGGAGAAGCTCACCGGGCAGACCCGCGCGGCCTGCGGTACGGAGATGGAGAAGCTGGGCCTGATCGTGGACTCGCTGCAGATCCACGAGATCGAGGATCCCACCGGATACATCCAGAACCTGGCGATGCCGCACGCCGCGGCCGTGCAGCGGGACGCCCGGATCGCGCAGGCCGAGGCGAACCGGCTGGCCACCGAGGCGGAGCAGCAGGCCGCCGCGCGGATGGCCGAGGCCACCCGGGACAGCGAGATCCTCCAGGCCGGCTACCAGGCCGAGCGCGACAAGGCGGCGGCCACGGCCCACCAGGCCGGTCCGCTCGCCGACGCCGGCGCCCGCCAGCAGGTCGTCGTCCAGGAGACGCGGGTCGCCGAGCTGGAGGCCCAACGGCGTGAGCAGCAGCTCCAGGTGGACGTCCGCAAGCCCGCGGACGCCCAGGCCTACGAGAAGCGGACGCTGGCGGAGGCCGAGCGCGACGCCCGGATCTCCGCGGCCCAGGCCAAGGCGCAGGAGACGGAGCTGGCCGCCGCGGCCGAGGCGACCCGGGTGAAGGTGGCCGCGGGCGCCGAGGCGGAGGCGACCAAGGCCCGGGGCTCCGCCACCGCGGCGGCCACCCGCGCCACCGGTGAGGCCGAGGCCGCCGCGACCCAGGCCAGGGGCCTGGCGGAGGCCGAGGCCGCCAAGGCCAAGGGGCTCGCGGAGGCGGAGTCCATCAAGGCCCGGGCCGCCGCGCTCGCCGAGAACCAGGAAGCGGTCGTCGCCCAGCAACTCGCCGAGAACTGGCCGGAGATCGTCAAGGCCGGCGCGTCCGCCTTCGGCAGCGTCGACAACATGGTGGTCCTCAACGGCGCCGACGGCATGGCGGAGATGCTCGCCAAGGCGCTCACCATGGGCGGTACCGGTCTGGGCCTGGCCCGCCAGCTGCTCGCCTCGATGAACCAGAACGGGCCGGTCCCGAACGGGACTTCGCCCCTGAACGGGGTCGCGCCGCCGCCGGTGCAGAAGGTCCCGGTGGAGAAGGACGGGGGCTGAGCGGAGAACGACGGAGGGTGAGCGGAGCGGGCCGGCGGCCGAGACCGCGGCCGGCCGGGGACGGCACGCGGGCGGACCGGGGGCCGGGCGAACGGGCCGCCGCACGCGGGCTCTACCGTTGCCTTCGTGACTGCGTCTACCGATGAGAACGTCCCCGGCCGCTTCGGCCCCTCCGCCACCGTCGAGGCGAACCCCCGCGAGGTGGGCCGGGTGCGCACGGAGTACTCGCCCGCGCACGACGGGGACCCGGATCCCGGCGAGATCGTCTGGACCTGGGTCCCCTTCGAGGAGAACGACGGCCGCGGCAAGGACCGGCCCGTGCTGGTCGTCGCCCGCGAGGCCGGCGGCACCTTCCTCGCCGTCCAGTTGTCGAGCAAGCGGCACGACGGCGACCGGGAGTGGGTGCCGATCGGCAGTGGGCCCTGGGACCGGACGGGGCGGGACTCGTGGGTCGCCGTGGACCGCGTCCTGCGGCTGTACGAGGACGGCATGCGCCGGGAGGCGTGCGCGCTGGACCGGATGCGGTTCAACCTGGTCCGCCACCGGCTGGCGGAGCGCTACGGCTGGACCTGACTCCGGGACGGGCCCGTCCCGGAGGTCACCTCACGGCCGCAGCTGGCGCTCCGGGAACGCCCGTACGAACGCCTCCCGGGTCGCGTTCCCCGTCGTGCGGTCCAGGATGGCGAACACCACGTGCGCGAAGGTCCCGGCGAACCGGCCGCCGGGGCCGAGCAGGGTCCGGAACGCGCCCGCCACCTGCGCCGGGTCGTTCTGGAACACCCCGCAGCCCCAGGCGCCCAGGACGAGCCGCCGGTAGCCGTGCGCGGCGGCCGTCTCCAGCACCCGCTCCGCGCGGCTCGCGAGGGCGCCCGGCAGGTCGGCCGCCCGCTCCGGTGCCGTGCGCAGCACGACCCCCGCGTTCGGTGCCGCCGCCGTGAGGAAACCGGCGGTGTACGGCTCGTCCAGGAGACGGGCGCGGTCGTCGCGGAAGACGGGCACGGCCGGCGAGTGGATGACCCGGTCCGTGTAGAACGGGTCGCGGTGCGCGCGGTGGTGGTCGTAGAACTGCCGGACCCCGACCAGACAGGTGTACAGCGCGGAGGCCCGGCACAGGGCCTCTTCCTGGGCCTGGGCGCCGTTGAGATAACCGCCGCCGGGGTTGCGGGCGGACGAGAAGTTCAGGACGGCCACCGGACCGGCGAGGCGGCGGGCCGCCTGGAGGCTGCTTTCCCCGGTCACCTCGCACAGCGTGCCCGTCGGCGGCTCCGACAGGGGGTCCGGCGGCGGGACCGGCCGGATCGGGACCGGGCTCGGCCCGTACATCCGGGTGCCCTCGCGGGCCGCCTCGATGCCGGCGGCGACGGTCACCTCGCGGCCGTCCGGCGCGCGGTAGCGCCCCGCCGCCACGATCTGCTGTGTCTGCTGTGCGATGCCCCGCAGACGCGCGCTCATGGCCCGACCCCCGTACGTGCCATGACCGCGCGCCGCGCGACCTCCCCCGTCGTGCTCATACCCGCATCCTGAGCGATTCTGGTGGTGCGGTGCAACGGAGTTTTCCGGGCCAGGACGTGACCGGAGAACACCATGAGAACACCCGGAAAACGGAGGTTCCCGGAACTGATTGCGCAGATTTGTACCCTTGTGCGGACGGGCGTGAGGGGTTTGGGTGGGACGAGTGACGCCTGCCCGGGCCATCCGAACCCGGGCCGGTGGCATGGTGGAGTCTCAGGAGGATCCCCGACATGTCAGACATACCGAGCGGCTGTACGGAGCCCCGTACAGCCGTCACCGAAGCCGAGGTGGAGGCCCTGGTCCGGGGCATCTGCTTCAAGACCGGACCACCCCGCACCGTCGGGGTCGAGGTCGAATGGCTCGTCCACGAGCTGCGCACCCCGCAGCTCCCCGTGACACCCGAACGACTCGAAGCGCTCTACGCCGCACTGCGTACCGTGCCCCTGAGGTCGGCGCTCACCGTCGAGCCCGGCGGTCAGCTGGAGCTCAGCTCGCCGCCCGCCGCCTCCCTGATGGAGTGCATCGGTACCGTCTCCGCCGACCTCGCCGCCGTCCGCGCGGTCCTGGCCGAGGACGGCCTCGGACTCGTCGGCTGCGGCCAGGACCCCTGGCACACACCCCGCCGCTTCCTGCGCGAGCCGCGCTACGACGCCATGGAGACCTGCCTCGACCGCACCGGTCCGGCCGGCCGCGCCATGATGTGCACCTCCGCCTCCGTCCAGGTGTGCCTGGACGCGGGGTACGAGGAGCCCGGCCCGCTCGGTCTCGGACGGCGCTGGTGGCTGGCGCACCAGCTGGGCGCGGTCCTGGTGGCCGCGTTCGCGAACTCCCCGGCGGCCGGGCACGAGCCCACCGGCTGGCTCTCCTCCCGGCAGCTGCTGTGGATGGAGATCGGCGCCGACCGCGCGGGCGCTCCCCCGCTGGACGTGGCCCCGCGCAGCGCCTGGGCCACACATGTGCTGGACGCCCCGGTGATGTGCGTACGGCAGGACGCCGGCCCGTGGGACGTGCCCGAGAAGCTGACGTTCCGGGAGTGGACCAGGTCGGGGGCGCCGAGGCCGCCGACCCGGGAGGATCTCGACTATCACGTGAGCACCCTGTTCCCGCCGGTCAGACCGCGTGGCCATCTCGAACTGCGCATGATCGACGCCCAGCCCGGTGAGGACGGCTGGATCGTCCCGCTGGCGGTGACGACGGCCCTGTTCGACGACCCGGAGGCCGCCGAGACCGCCTACCGGATCGTGAAACCGCTGGCCGAGCGGGCTCAGCCCCAGCCCGCGCCGCACAATCCGCTGTGGATCGACGCGGCCCGGTACGGCCTGACCGACCCGGAGCTGCACGAGGCGGCCGTCGCCTGTTTCCGGGCCGCCCTGGAGGCCCTGCCCCGGCTCGGCGCCACCCCCGAGGTCACGGACGCCGTCCGGGCGTACCGGGACCGGTACGTCGTCCCCGGCCGCTGCCCCGCCGACGATCTGCTCGAGCACCTGCGCGCTACGGAGCTGTCCCCGTCCCGGCCCCACCCGGCCGGGGACACCCGCACCGCCCACGGGAAGGACCTCCGCACATGACCGACCCCGCCCTCGGCACCCCTGCCGACAGTGCCGTCGACGCCGAAGCGTTCCGCGACCGGGCGCTGACCACGCTGGTCACCGCCCGGGACAGGACGACCCTGCTGACCAGCTGTGTGGAGGGACCGGACCTCACCGCGCAGCACTCCCCGCTGATGTCGCCGCTGGTGTGGGACCTGGCGCACATCGGCAACCAGGAGGAGCAGTGGCTGCTGCGGACCGTCGCCGGGCAGGAGGCGCTACGGCCCGAGATCGACAGCATCTACGACGCCTTCGAGCACCCGCGCTCCGAGCGGCCGTCCCTGCCCCTGCTGGCGCCCGCCGAGGCCCGCTCGTACGCGGCGGACGTGCGCGGCCGGGTGCTGGACGTGCTGGAGCGCACCGCGTTCCACGGGACGCGCCTGACGGAGGCGGGCTTCGCCTTCGGGATGATCGCCCAGCACGAACAGCAGCACGACGAGACCATGTTGATCACCCATCAGCTCCGCAAGGGCCCGCCGGCCCTGACCGCCCCGGACCCGGATCCGGTACCGCTGTTCACCGGTCCGGCCGAAGTCCTCGTCCCCGGCGGCCCGTTCACCATGGGCACCTCCACCGAGCCCTGGGCGCTGGACAACGAACGCCCGGCGCACCGGCGTGAGGTGGCGCCGTTCCACATCGACACGACCCCGGTGACGAACGGCGCCTACCAGGCGTTCATCGAGGACGGCGGTTACGACGACGAGCGCTGGTGGACGGAGGCGGGCTGGGCGCACATCCGGCAGCACTCCATCCGGGCGCCGCTGTACTGGCGCCGGGACGGCAGGCAGTGGCTGCGGCGCCGCTTCGGTGTCACCGAGGTGGTGCCCGCCGACGAGCCGGTGGTGCACGTGTGCTGGTACGAGGCCGACGCGTACGCCCGTTGGGCCGGACGCAGGCTGCCCACCGAGGCCGAGTGGGAGAAGGCCGCCCGCCACGACCCGGCCGGCGACCGCTCGACGCGCTATCCGTGGGGCGACGCCGACCCGGCGCCCGAGCACGCCAACCTGGGCCAGCGGCATCTGCGCCCGGCACCGGCGGGCAGCTATCCGGAGGGTGAGTCGCCGCTCGGGGTACGCCAGTTGATCGGTGACGTGTGGGAGTGGACGTCGAGCGACTTCCTGCCGTACCCGGGTTTCCGGGCGTTCCCGTACAAGGAGTACTCGGAGGTGTTCTTCGGCCCCGACAGCAAGGTGCTGCGCGGTGGTTCGTTCGCCGTGGACGCGGTGGCCTGCCGGGGCACGTTCCGCAACTGGGACTACCCGATCCGGCGGCAGATCTTCTCCGGGTTCCGCACGGCACGCTCGGCGGCCCTCTGATGTGCCGTCACCTGGCGTATCTGGGCCCGCCTGAGCCGCTCGGCCGGGTCCTGACCGAGCCGCCGCACAGTCTCTACCGCCAGTCGTGGGCGCCACGGCGGCAGCGGTACGGGACGGTCAACGCCGATGGTTTCGGCGTCGGCTGGTATGCCGAGGGCGATCCGGTGCCGGCCCGGTACCGGCGGGCCGGGCCGATCTGGGCGGACCTGTCGTTCGCCGACCTGGCGCGCGTGGTGCGTTCGGGGGCGGTGCTCGGCGCGGTCCGGGACGCCACCCTGGCGGGTGCCGACGCCGAGGCCGCGGCGGCACCGTTCGCCGCGGGGGCCTGGCTGTTCAGCCACAACGGCGCGGTCGCCGGCTGGCCGGGCTCGCTGGCCCCGCTGGTGGCGGGCCTGCCCGCCACCGACGTGCTCTCACTGGAGGCGCGCAACGACTCGGCCTTGCTGTGGGCCCTGGTGCTGGCCCGGCTGAGGGCCGGCGACCAGGAGGGCCAGGCGCTCGCCGACACGGTCGTCGAGGTCGCCGCGGCGGCCCCGGGGTCGCGGCTCAACCTGCTGCTCACCAACGGCGAGAGCATCACGGCGACCGCCTGGGGCGACACCCTCTGGTACCTCTCGGAGCCCGGCCGCCGCACGGTCGTGGCGTCCGAGCCCTACGACGACGACCCGCACTGGCAGGAGGTCCCCGACCGCACCCTGCTCGCGGCGAGCCGCACGGACGTGCTGCTCACCCCGCTCAAGGAACCGAGCCCCGCCTCGGGACCCCCCTCCGCGAAGGAGCCCCGCACGTGAGTCCGTTCCTTCTCACCCGCACCCTGCCCGAGGACGCCACGGACGCCGCCCTGCGCGCCGACGTGCTCCGGGGCCTGACCCACACACCCAAGACACTGCCGCCGAAGTGGTTCTACGACGCCCACGGCAGCGACCTGTTCGAGCAGATCACCGAGCTGCCCGAGTACTACCCGACCCGCGCCGAGCGGGAGATCCTCACCGACCGCGCCGCGGAGATCGCCGCGGCGACGGGCGCCCGCACCCTGGTCGAACTCGGCTCCGGTTCCTCGGAGAAGACGCGCCTGCTCCTCGACGCCCTCACCGACCTGCGGACGTACGTCCCGGTCGACGTCAGCGAGAGCGCGCTCACCCAGGCCGGGCACACCCTCGTCGCCGAGCGTCCCGGCCTCCAGGTGCACGCCCTCATCGCCGACTTCACCGCGCGGCTGACGCTGCCGGACACGCCCGGGCCCCGGCTGCTGGCGTTCCTCGGCGGCACGATCGGCAACCTGCTGCCGGTCGAGCGCGCCGCGTTCCTCGCCGCCGTCCGGGGTCTGCTCTCCCCCGGCGACGCGCTGCTGCTCGGCACGGACCTCGTCAAGGAGGAGGACGTGCTGGTCAGGGCGTACGACGACACGGCCGGGGTGACGGCCGCGTTCAACAAGAACGTGCTGAGTGTCGTCAACCGTGAACTCGGTGCCGACTTCGATCCCCGGGCCTTCGCGCACGTGGCGCTGTGGGACGCCGAGAACGAGTGGATCGAGATGCGGCTGCGCTCCCGTACGGCACAGACCGTGAAGATCCCCGCGCTCGACCTGGCGGTCGACTTCGCGGCCGACGAGGAGTTGCGCACCGAGGTGTCGGCCAAGTTCCGCAAGGAGGGCGTCCGTACGGAACTGTCCGCGGCGGGCCTCGAACTGGCCCACTGGTGGACGGACCAGGAGGGCCGGTTCGCGCTCTCGCTCAGCGTGGCGCGGTGACGGGTGCCCCGGCCGTCTCGCGTTCCGCGACCGCTTGGGGCACGGTGGAGTGACGCGCCCCGGCACGTCCGACACAGGTGACACTGCCGTCACCTCGGAGAGGAGTCCCGCATGTCGAACCACACCTATCGGGTCACGGAGATCGTCGGCACCTCGCCCGACAGCGTCGACCAGGCCGTCCGCAACGGCATCTCCCGTGCCTCGCAGACCCTCCGCAACCTCGACTGGTTCGAGATCACCCAGGTGCGGGGCCAGATCGAGGACGGACAGGTCGCGCACTGGCAGGTCGGTCTGAAGGTCGGCTTCCGGCTCGACGAGTCGGACTGACCCGGGTGAGGCTCCCGGGCGTGCCCGGGAGCCTCAGGTCCGGCCCTCCCGCTCCTGTGCCGCCTTCAGTTCGGCGGACCGGGCCGCCCAGCGCGCCCGTACGACGCTGAAACCGGCCCGTTCGGCGTCCGCGCACACCAGCTCGTCGTCGTCCACGAGCACCCGGATCCCGCGGGTGCGGGCGAGGCGGCCGAGGATCTCCAGCTTGGTGCGCCGGGCGGGCCTGCGGTCGTCGTTGCGCCGCATGTGCACGGTCCCTTCGGGCAGCCCCTGCGCGGCGAGCCAGGCGAGGGTGTCGCGCCGGCAGCGCTCGGGCCGCCCGGTGAGATAGACGACCTCGCACTCCTGTGCGCTCTTCAGGACCAGCGCGATGCCCTCGGCGATCGGCGGGTCCTCGGGCGCGGCCGCGAAGAAGGCGTCCCAGTCGCGGGGTCTGCTCTCCAGGAACCGCTGCCGGTGGGCCGTGTCGGCGAGGGTGTTGTCCAGGTCGAAGACGGCGAGCGGCCGCCTGTTGCTCTCGGTCACGCCCTCCACCCTAAGCGGGCCCCGCACCCCGGCAACCTTCGTGTCCCGGGCGGCCACTGCTGTGCGACATGGCATGCACGGCGAAGGCGGGAGACCCGATGCGCAACACGTCGATATGGACGGCGGCACTGGCGAGCGCGGTACTGGTGACGGTGGGAGGGCCGGTGGGCGGGGCAGCCGCCGCCCCGACGACCGTGATCGTGGCCACGGGCGGCAGCGACTCCGCGCCGGGCACCCTCGCCCAGCCCCTGCGCACGATCCAGCGGGCCGTCGACCTGGCCGCGCCCGGCGACACCATCGCCGTCCGCGGCGGCACGTACGCCCTCACCGACAACATCACGATCACCACCTCGGGCACCGCGGCCCTGCCCCTCACCCTCGGCGCCTACCAGGGCGAGCGGGTCGTCATCGACGGCGAGCGACTGCCCGCGAGCCACACTCCGGTCGGCGGCAGCATCGCGCGGGCCGACCGCGGGGCGATCCACCAGGAGGCGTCGTACTGGCGGATCTCCGACCTGGAGATCGTGAACGGCCCGTACGGCGTGTACTGCGACGGCTGCAACAACAACGTGTTCGCACGGCTGAGGACCCACGACAACTACGAGTCCGGGTTCCAGCTCCAGGGCGCCTCCGCCCACAACCAGATCCTGAACCTGGACAGTCACTCCAACCGGGACCCGCGCAAGAACGGCGAGAGCGCGGACGGCCTCGCCGTCAAGGAGGGCACCGGGAGCGGCAACGTGGTGCGCGGGGCCCGGCTGTGGAACAACGTCGACGACGGCTTCGACAACTGGAAGTTCACCTCGCCGATCGTGATCGAGAACACCGTCGCGTACGGCAACGGCTTCAATCGCTGGGGCTTCCCCGACTTCGCGGGCGACGGCAACGGTTTCAAGCTCGGCGGCGGCAGCCCGGCGCCCGCCGTCGCCCACACCGTGCGGAACAGCGTCTCGTTCAAGAACGCGGCGCACGGCATCACCGACAACGGGAACACCGGAGCCCTCGCCCTGACCCGCAACTCCACCTACGGCAACGGGGGTACGGGCTTCGACGTCGACGCCTCCGGCGGCCGGGCCGTCCTCACCGCCGACCTGTCCGTGGCCGACGCCCGTGCCGTGGCCCTCGGTTCGGCGACCGTCTCCAGCGGCAACTCCTGGAATCTCGGCGGCACCTGGAACGCGGCCTCGGTCCTGAGCACGGACCCCGGGCCCCTCACCGGCGCGCGGCCGGCGAACGGTTCCCTGCCGTCGGCACCGGCGTTCCTCGTCCCCCGCAACGGGGCGGGCATCGGGGCACGGTTCTGACGCGGAGCCCGACGAAGGGGCACAGAGGGCGGAGGCGGCGCAGAGGGCGGAGGCGGCGGAAAAGCGACCCCGGGCGCATCCGGTGATCGACCCGGGCCGCATGCTTCTGTCATGCCTTCGACGCCCCGCACCTCCCTGACCGGCGCCGGTTCCGGTTCCTGCACCCTCGTCGTCTGCCGGGGCTGCTGCTGCGGCAACGCCCGCAAGCAGCCCGGCACCGACCCGGTGTGGCAACTGGAACTGCTACGGGCCGGCGCTGCCGAGCACGGTTTCCAGGTGCGGACGACCGACTGCCTGGGCCCCTGCGACCAGGCGAACGTGATCGTCGTACGCCCCTCCGCCGCCGGACGCCGGGCCGGCGGGCGGGCCGCCTGGATCGGGTTCGTGGGGGACGACGACAGCACCGAGGAGGTCGTGCGGTGGGCGGCGGCCGGCGGCCCGGGTGTCGCCGAGCCGCCGCCCGCGCTGGAGATGCAGTTCATCAAACCGCCCCGGGCCGCGCGTGTACGGTCCCGGCGCTGAGCGTGCCGGCGATCCGGCGCTGACCGCGGGCCGATCCGGTGATGACGGCCACCCTAATTGTTAATGGGATCCATTTTCATGTAGCGTCCTCGGTGCTCACCCACCGAGGAGGACCGTCATGGCCGTACCCAAGCGGAAGATGTCCCGCAGCAACACCCGTCACCGTCGCGCCCAGTGGAAGGCCACCACGCCCGCGCTGGTGCCTCTCACGATCGACGGCGTGCGTCATCTCGTCCCGCAGAACCTGGTCAGGGCCTACGAGCGCGGGCTGCTGCGCCCCGGGGGCTGAGCGGATGCCTCCGACGTCGCAGGACCACCGCCTGCCCGTCACCGTCCTGTCCGGGTTCCTCGGGGCGGGCAAGACGACCCTCCTCAACCATGTCCTCGGCAATCGCGAGGGCCTGCGCGTCGCCGTGATCGTCAACGACATGAGCGAGGTGAACATCGACGCGGCCCTGGTGCGCGGCGGCGGGGCGGCGCTGTCGAGGACCGAGGAGCGCCTGGTCGAGATGACCAACGGCTGCATCTGCTGCACCCTGCGCGACGATCTGCTGGAGGAGGTCGACCGGCTGGCCCGTGAGGGGCGCTTCGACCATCTCCTGATCGAGAGCAGCGGAATCTCCGAACCGATGCCGGTCGCGGCCACGTTCGCCTTCGCCCGCGACGACGGCGCCACCCTCGGGGAGGTGGCCCGGTTGGACACGATGGTCACGGTCGTGGACGCGGTGGGCTTCCTGCCGGAGCTGGCGAGCGGCGACGAACTCGCCGAGCGCGGGCTCGCCCCCTTCGAGGACGACGAACGCACGGTCAGTGATCTGCTCGTGGACCAGGTCGAGTTCGCCGACGTCATCGTGCTCAACAAGCTGGACCTCGTCGACGAGGAGTCGGCGGCCCGGCTGCGGGCCGCGCTCGGCCGGCTGAACCCGCTCGCGCGGATCGTCCCGGCGGCGTTCGGCCGGGTGGCGCTCCACGACGTGCTGGGCACCGGCCTGTTCGACCTGGAGCGGGCCCAGCAGGCGCCGGGATGGGTGCGGGAGCTCAACGGGGAGCATGTCCCCGAGACCGAGGAGTACGGGGTGTCGTCCACCGTCTTCCGCTCCGAACTGCCTTTCCACCCGGCCCGATTGTGGGACTTCGTGACGGAGCGGCTGGACGACGGCGACTACGGGCGGATCCTGCGGTCGAAGGGCTTCTTCACCCTGGCCAGCCGTCCGCACGTGACCGGCCTGTGGTCGCAGGCCGGCTCGGTGGCCCGGTTCGAACCGTCCACCGCCCGCGACCACGAGGCCCCGTACGCACAGGAACTCGTCTTCATCGGAACCCGGTTGGAGGCGGCGGCACTCCAGGACGCCCTCGCCCACTGCCTGTTGGCACCCGGCGAGAGTCCGCCGCCCACCGACCCGTTCCCCGACTGGGACACCTACGGCATCGACGAGGCGTGCGAGCACGAGCACGCCGTGGAGGTCTCCGCCGCGTAGAAGAGGCCGCGGACCCGGCGCAGCCACGCCTCGACGGCGATCTCGTCGGGCTCCTCGGGCAGGACGGTCCGGGTCTCGTCGAAGGCGGCCTCGTAGTGCCGGAGCACGGGCAGCGCGGCCGACGGGTCGGCGGCGACGCGCTCGCCGAAGGCGTGGTACTCCTCGGGGTCCTCGACGCGGAGCTCCAGCCGACCGGTGCCGTACAGCACCAGACCCTGGTGGCACAGCCGCTTCAGGTGCCGGGCGTGCTTCGCGCTCCGCTTCCGGCTGTCCGCGGAGTACGAGCCGTCACCGCGGCTCTGCAGACGCCGGAACTGCTGGGTGGCGTACCCGAGATAGGCGTCCCGGACCCGCTGGGCGCTGAGGAACGAGGTGCGGATGCCGATGAGTTCCTCGCCCGGCGGGGTGCGGACCTCGTACAGGTCGTCGGGGAGCCAGACCAGTTCCATGGCCGTCGGGTTGGCGCCGAGGGCGAGGCGGCACCACTTGGCGGCCTCGTGCAGGGTGCGGTCCGGGGCCGTGGTGACGTGGGACTCCTTGGGACCGTGCAGGCCGTGCAGTCGTTCGGTGGGCGCGGCGAAGAGGCCGAGCCGGTCGACGTCGGAACCGGCGTGGGCGAGGCCGTAGGCGGTGGAGCCGACGACGCCGGACAGCAGGACGTTCGGGACGGTCATGGCCGGCCGCCTTTCCGGTGCGGGACGGGGGACGTACGGCGACCGCCGTCCAGGGGGATCCATTGTGGTGAGGCGAGGGCGCGCGATCATCCGGTTTTCGCGCGGAACCCCCGCCGCCGCTCCGACGTTTCCCCACCGGCAGGTACGGCCAGGATGGTCGTATCCGGACAAGGGGGCAGGGCGTGGCACGCATTCTGGTCATCGGCGGCGGGATCGCCGGCACAGGGGCGGCTCTGGCCCTGCACAAGGCGGGCTTCGAGGTCGGTGTGTACGAGGCGCACCCGGACTCGGCCGAGGACATCGGCGCGTTCCTCACCCTGGCGAGCAACGGCATGCGCGCCCTCGCGGAGATCGACGCCTCCACCGCGGTCACCGCGATCGGCTACGCACTCACCTCGATGCGGGTCCTGGACGCGGCGGGCACCGAGCTGGTCCGCACACCGCTGGGCGAGGCGGACACCCCGCCGCTGCGCTTCCGGTGTCTGCGGCGCGGCGAGCTGAACGCCGCGCTCCAGGCGGAGGCGGTCCGCCGGGGCATCACCGTCCGGCACGGCGCCCGACTCGCCTCCGTCCAGGACGGCCCGGACGGCGTCACCGCCCACTTCACCGACGGCAGCACGGCGAGCGGTGACCTCCTCGTCGGCGCCGACGGCCTGAACTCCACCGTCCGCCGGATCATCGCCCCGGCCACCCGGCCGCGCCACGCGGGCCAGCGGGTGTTCTACGGCTACACCGCCGCCGTGCCCCCGACCGGACCGGACGCGTGCATCACCATGGTGCGCGGCAGCACGGCCGCCTTCGGCTGCACGGCGTCGCCCGAGGGGGAGACCTACTGGTTCGCCCGGGTGAACGGCGATCCCCTGTCCGCCGACGAGCTCACGCGGGGCACCTCCACCGGGTGGCGCGACCTGCTCGTGCCGTTGCTGCGCAAGGACCCCACCCCGGCCGCGGACATCGTCGCGGCCACCTCCGACGGCATCATGGTCACCAACGCCGCCGAGATCCCGACCGGGTCCCTCTGGCGCACCGGCAGGGTCCTGCTCATCGGTGACGCGGCCCACGCGGCGTCGCCCGCGACCGGACAGGGGGCCTCCATGGCGCTGGAGGACTCCGTGGTCCTCGCCAAGTCGCTGCGCGACGCACCCGACACCGACAGTGCGCTCGCCCACTACGAGTCACTCCGCCGGCCGCGCACCGAGCACAACACCACCGTCAGCGGAAACATCTCCCGCGGCACCCGGGCGCCGGCCCGTCCCGCCCCGGGCGCGCCCCCGCCCCGGAGCGAGGACGAGACCCTCACCCGCCTCCTGGACTGGGACGCGGACATCATGGCGGAGAGGCCCGGGAGCCCGACGGGGTGACGGCTCCGGTCCGTGCGACGGGAAGGGCCGTGGCCTACGATCAACCATCCATGGAAGATGATTCTCCGGAAGACGAGTGATGGCTGACGCCGACCTGAAGCTGCTGTACCGGGAGTTGGTCTCGCTGGAGATCGAGCTGTGGGATGGCGTCGAGGGGCGCTTGCGGGCCGAGTACGACCTGCCGCTGACCTCGTTCGAGGTGCTGCACCTGCTGCTGCGGCGGCCCGGGCGGCGGATCCAGGACATCGCGGAGGAGTTCTCGATCACGGTGGGTGGCACGAGCAAGGTGGTCGACCGCCTGGAGGCGGCGGGCCTGTGTGCGCGGCGGGCCAATCCGAACGACCGCCGCTCCTCCATCGTCGAGCTGACACCCGAAGGGCGGAAGCTGGTGGACGGGGCACTGAAGGTCTTCGAGGAGGAGCTGGACCTGCGGATCGGGTCGGTGATCTCCGAGCAGTCCGTCCGCGAGGTGACCGCGGTCCTCGGCACGCTGCGGGCGGCCGGACGCGCCCTGAACGCGGAGCGGAAGGCCGCCGCGCGGACGCCCGCGCCGGCGGGGCGCGCGCCGAAGCGGCCCGGCCGACCGGCTTCGTGAGCCGCGACGGCTCCGCGGTGCCCGCCGGGTGACCGGCCGGGGCCGGACGGACACAGCCCGCGGCCCCGGACCTTCGCCACTGCCGCTCGGTCGGCCGCTCGGTCGTCTTCCGCGTGGGTGTGCCTGTCGCGGGCGCACGGATCGGCTCATGGGCGCCCGGGACCGAGTCGGCCCCGGGCACGACGGGTTCTAGCCCCAGAAGGCGTCTTCGGCGGCCTGGTCGGCGGAGAAGAGCCACATCTCGGTGATCCTGCCGTTCTCGACGCGCAGGAGGTCGACGCCGTCCATGCTCATCGACGCGTCGCCGTGGCGGCCGGTGAAGTGGATGGTCGCGGCGACCAGGTCGCCGTTGCCCATGAGGGTGTGGATCTCGTCGATGGCGAAGGTGCCCTGGCTGGCCTCCATCATGCCGCCGAGCAGCTGGAAGACGGCGCCCTGGCCCTTGTGCTCGCCGGAGAACCGGTGGGCGCCTGGCTGGTGCCAGACGATGTCGGCGTCGAGGAGTTCGCTGAGAGCGGCCATGTCTCCGGTCTGGACGGCCTGGAAGTAGGTGCGGGCGAGGTCGATGTTCGCGCTGCTCATGTCGTTTGCTCCTTGGGCTTCTCGGGCGGGGTGGTGGCTATCGGGTGAAGTCGAGGCGGTCGGCGAGGCCGGCTTCGGTGAACGCGGCCTCGATCTCGTTCCGGCCTTCCTTGAAGTGGGCCCAGCTGTCGAAGTGGGCGGGGACGACCCGGCGGGCGCCGAGCATCCGCGCGGCCTCGGCGCCCTGGGCGCTGTCGAGGGTGAGCAGGGCGTTGTCGAGGGCGAAGGCCATGCGGGCGCCGCCGAGGAAGAGGATCGCGGTGTCGAGGGGGGCGAACTTCCCGGCGATCTCCTTGACGTGTTCCAGGGCGGCGTTGTCGCCACTGACGTACACCGAGGGCAGGTCGTCGGCGGTGAGGACGAAGCCGACGACGTCGCCGGTGACCGGCTCGCAGCCGACGGGGCCGTGCCGGGCGGGTACGCCCGTGACGGTCACGGTGCCGCCGTGGGGCCGCCGGAGTTCGGCGGTCTCCCAGAAGGCGAGGCCGTGAGCGTTGCCGCCGAGGCGGCCGGCGCCGCTCTCGGTGGTGAAGACGACGGGGACCTCGGGCAGGAAGGCGCGGCCGGCGATGTCGAGGTTGTCGTCGTGCGTGTCGTGGGAGAGCAGGACGGCGTCGATGACGCCCAGGTCGGCGGCGGTGACGGGCGACGGGTCGGTCTTGACGAGCTGGTGGTCGCCGGGAAGAGGCATGGGGTACGCGCCGGGCGGGTCGAAGGTGGGGTCGGTGACGAACCTGAGCCCGCCGTACTCGATCAGGGTGGTCGGGCCGCCGTGGACGTGGACGGGGATCTCTTCGCTGGTGGTGTCGGCGCCGGACATCGGGGGCCTTCCGATCGGGGAACGGTGAGGACGCGGACCCTGCGGGTGGCTCCGGCAGGGAACGGGGCTGAAGGAGACGGACCGTCGGCCGTGCCGTCTGCCTGCGGGAGCAGGCCGGCAGGGCTCCGGATCGGCCGCTCACCCCAGCAAAGCATTTAGCTTCCATGGAATCAACTTCCAGAGATTATTGTTCCCTGCGATACAGCTTTGGCGTCAGAGAGGAACCCCGCCGTGGAACCGGTCGAGATCGAGGCGAAGACCCTGATCCAGAAGTCGAGGACCCCGTCGAACGACTACGTGATCAACCCCTACACCGGCTGCGTTCTGGGCTGCGCGTACTGTTTCGCCTCCTTCGCGGGTCGGCGGTTCGGCCGGTCCCCCAAGGAGTGGGGCGACTACCTGTACGCGAAGAAGAACGCCGTCGACCTGGCGCGCGAAGAGCTGGCCAGGATGCCCGAGGACAAGCGCCGCGGCACGATGCTGCTCAGCTCGGTCACCGACCCCTACCAGGGCCACGAGACGAAGTACCGGCTCACCCGCGGCATCCTGCGCGAGCTGAAAGCCGTCGAGTACCCGGGCCTGGTCCGCATCCTGACCAAGTCGCCGGTCGTCATCCGCGACATCGACCTGCTCCGCAGTCTGCCCCGGGCCGAGGTCGGCATGACCGTGACCACCGCGGACGACCAGGTCAGCCGCCGGCTGGAGGTCCGCGCCCCGCTCGCCTCCCGCCGCCTGCGCACCCTCACGGAACTACGTGAGGCAGGCATCCCCGCCTTCGCCTTCGTCGGCCCGCTCCTGCCCCACTTCGCCACCCGGCCCGAACTCCTGGACCAGCTCTTCGGGCAGCTCGTCGAGGCGGGCGTCACCGAGGTGTTCATGGAGCACATCAACCTCAAGCGGTACATCCGCGAGCGCATGGACCAGGTCCTCGCCGGCGAACCCGACGAGGTACGCGAGGCGTACGTCCAGGCCCGCACCAGGGAACACCGCGAACGGCTCGACGCGATCGTGACCGGTCTGCTGGCCGAGCACGGTCTCCGGCTGCGCTTCGACGAGGTCGTTCACCACGACGACAACGACGCCCTGCGCCAGCGGCTGGCCGGCCCGGCGTGAGCGCGTCGCACCGGCGGCAGGGCCAGGCGAGGGAGTCGTGTTCGGGGCCGGACATCGCCACCGCGGAATACCGGCGGCCCCGCAGGACGTCATAGGAGTGTGCTTCAAGGAATCCGATTCTCCGTCCTCGACCGCTCCCGGACCCGCGAGGGCGGTACGGACGCCGAGGCGCTGCGCGACACCGTGCGGCTGGCGCGGGAGCTGGAGGACCTGGGCTATCACCGGTTCTGGGTGTCGGAACACCATGGTGTGCCCGGTGTGGCGGGTTCCGCGCCGACCGTGCTGGCCGCCGCCGTGGCGTCCGCGACCCGGAGCATCCGGATCGGCACCGGCGGTGTGATGCTGCCGAACCACCAACCTCTGGTCGTCGCCGAGCAGTTCGGGGTGCTGGAGTCCCTCTTTCCGGGGCGCATAGACATGGGTCTCGGTCGTTCGGTGGGCTTCACGGACGGGGTGCGCAAGGCGCTCGGGCGCGACAAGGACGACGCCGACGACTTCTCGGGGCAGCTCGACGAACTGCTCGGCTGGTTCCGCGGCACGTCCCCGACGGGTGTGCACGCGCGCCCCGCGGAGGGCCTGTCCGTGCCGCCGTTCGTGCTGGCCATGGGTGAGGGCGCGACGATCGCGGCGCGGGCCGGGCTGCCGATGGTCATCGGTGACCTCCGCGACCGGGAGAAGATGCGGCGCGGCATCGACCACTACCGCGCGACCTTCCGCCCCTCCCCCTGGGCCGAGGAGCCCTACGTCGTCGTCTCGGGCACGATCGCGGTGGCCGCCACCCCCGAGGAGGCCCGGCGGCTCCTGGTCCCCGAGGCCTGGTCGATGGCGTACTCGCGCACGCACGGCACCTTCCCGCCGCTGCCGCCCGCCGAGCGCGTCGAGGCGCTGACGGCGGCCGACGCGATGACCGACAGGGAGCGCGGCTTCTACGAGTCCGGGCTCACCGGGCAGCTCGCCGGCACCGAGGACCAGGTCGCCCACGAACTGGAGACGGTGCTGAAGGAGACGGGTGCCCAGGAGGTCCTGGTCACGACGAGCACCTACGACCGGGAGGCACTCCTCGACTCCTACCGACGGCTCGCGCGGATCGCGGAACAGCTGACCGGCGGCCGACTCGCATAGGATCGCGGGGTTTGTCCCCGGCCCGGCCGGCAGACCCGTACGGAGTTCTCCCTCATGCCCGACGCACACGACGCACCCCACTCGCGCGACGCCCACGATCCGCAGGCCCCGTACATCCGCGTGCGCGGTGCCCGTGAACACAACCTCAAGGGTGTCGACGTCGACATCCCACGGGACGTGTTGACCGCGTTCACAGGGCTGTCGGGTTCGGGTAAGTCGTCACTGGCCTTCGGGACCGTGTACGCGGAGGCGCAGCGCCGCTACTTCGAGTCGGTCGCGCCGTACGCGCGCCGGCTGATCCAGCAGGTCGGGGCGCCGAAGGTGGGGGAGATCACCGGGCTGCCGCCCGCGGTCTCGCTCCAGCAGCGCCGCTCGGTGCCGACGTCCCGCTCCTCCGTCGGCACGGTCACCCACCTCTCCAACTCCCTGCGCATGCTGTTCTCCCGGGCCGGCACCTATCCGCCGGGCGCCGAGCGGCTCGACTCCGACGCCTTCTCCCCCAACACGGCGGCCGGGGCCTGCCCGGAGTGTCACGGCCTGGGCCGGGTGCACCGGACGACGCAGGAGTCGCTGGTCCCCGACCCCTCGCTGTCGATCCGCGAGGGCGCGATCGCCGCCTGGCCGGGGGCCTGGCAGGGCAAGAACCTGCGGGACATCCTCGACGCGCTCGGGTACGACGTGGACCGGCCGTGGCGCGAACTGCCCGCCGAGCAGCGGGAGTGGATCCTGTTCACGGACGAACAGCCGGTCGTCACCGTGCATCCGGTGCGGGACCCGGAGCGCATCCAACGGCCCTACCAGGGCACGTACATGAGCGCCCGGCGGTACGTCATGAAGACGTTCGCGGACTCCAGGAGCAGCACGCTCCGCGCCAGGGCGGAACGCTTCCTCACCAGCGCGCCCTGCCCGGTCTGCGGCGGCGGCAGACTGCGCGCCGAGGCGCTGGCGGTGACCTTCGCGGGCCGGACGATCGCCGAGCTGGCCGGGCTGCCGCTGGTGGAACTGGCCGACCTGGTCGCGGCCTTCGACGTCGGCGGTTCGGAGACCGTCCGGGTCCTCGTCGATGACCTCACGTCCCGTATCGCGCCGGTTGTCGAGCTGGGCCTCGGCCACCTCGCCCCGGACCGGGCGACGCCCACCCTGTCGGCGGGCGAGCTCCAGCGGCTGCGGCTCGCGACCCAGCTGCGGTCCGGGCTGTTCGGGGTGGTCTACGTCCTGGACGAACCGTCCGCCGGACTGCACCCGGCGGACACGGAGGCGCTGCTCGGGGTGCTGGCCCGGCTGAAGGCGGCCGGGAACTCGGTGTTCGTGGTGGAGCACCACCTCGACGTGGTGCGCGGCGCCGACTGGCTGGTGGACGTGGGTCCGCTGGCCGGGGAGCACGGCGGGCGGGTGCTGTACAGCGGACCGGTGGCCGGGCTGGCCGATGTCCCGGACTCCGCCACGGCCCGCTTCCTCTTCGACCGGTCCCCCGCGCCGGGACGCGAACTCCGCCCGGCACGCGGACAGGTGAAGGTCGGGCCGGTCACCCGGCACAACCTGCGCGCGGTGACCGCCGAGTTCCCGCTCGGGGTGTTCACCGCGCTCACCGGCGTCTCGGGGTCCGGCAAGTCCACGCTCATCGGGGAGATCACCGAGGACCTGCCGGGCGTGGGGCGACTGGTCTCGGTGGACCAGAAGCCCATCGGGCGCACCCCGCGCTCCAACCTGGCCACGTACACGGGCCTCTTCGACGTCGTGCGCAAGGTGTTCGCGGCCACCGACGAGGCCCGCTCCCGGGGTTACGGCGTCGGCCGCTTCTCCTTCAACGTGGCCGGGGGGCCTTCCTCCGGGGGAGGGCGCTGCGAGACCTGCCAGGGCGAGGGGTATGTGACCGTCGAGCTGCTGTTCCTGCCGAGCACCTACGCACCGTGCCCGGACTGCGGCGGGGCCCGCTACCGCCCCGAGACGCTCGAAGTGACCTACCGGGGACGGAACATCGCGGAGGTGCTGGACCTCACGGTGGAGTCGGCGGCGGAGTTCTTCGCGGACACTCCCGCGGTCGCGCGCGCCCTGTCGACACTGCTCGACGTCGGCCTCGGCTATCTGCGCCTCGGCCAGCCCGCCACCGAGCTGTCCGGCGGCGAGGCCCAACGCATCAAGCTGGCGAACGAGTTGCAGCGCGGGCGGCGCGGCCACACCCTCTACCTCCTCGACGAGCCGACCACCGGCCTCCACCCGGCCGACGTGGAGGTCCTGATGCGTCAGCTGCACGGGCTGGTGGACGCCGGTCACACCGTCATCGTCGTCGAGCACGACATGACGGTCGTCGCGGGCGCGGACTGGGTGATCGACCTCGGTCCGGGCGGCGGCGAGGAGGGCGGGCGGATCGTGGCGGCGGGTGCGCCGGCGGAGGTCGCGGGGACACAAGGGAGCGCTACGGCGCCGTACTTGAGGCGCGTGCTCCGGTAGCGGGGCGCGCCCCGCGGGCACCTTCACCATGACCGGCGTCGTCACGGTCACCGTCGTCGGGTGACGCCGGCGTGCGAGGGCTCGCGAGGTGCACGACGGCGACCGCGGAGAGGGCGACCGCCAGGCCCACGGCGGTCTGCGGGGTGAACGGTTCGTCGAACATGGCGGCGCCCCAGACGGCAGTGACGGGCGCCATCAGGAACATGAGCGTGTTGACCCTGGTGATCCCGGAGCGCCTCAGCACGAGCCAGTAGAGGCCGTATCCGCCGAACGTCGACAAGGTCACCAGCCACCCGACCGCGATCCAGAACGACGACGAGGCGGGGGGCGCGGCCGACCCGGTGGCGAGCGCGGCGCCGGTGAACACGAGCGCACTGGTGACGCAGTGGACGGTCATCGACACCGCGGGCGTGACGCGGGTCCGCGACCGCTGCTCGACGAACGTGGCCGCCACCAGCGAGAGCATCCCCGTGAACGGGACGAGATAGGTCCACCACGCCACACCGCTGCTCGCCCCCGCGTCGGCCGTGGTGACCAGGGCGACGCCGGCGAGCCCGAGGCACAGGCCGAGCCACTGCCGGCCGGAGACGTACTGCCGCAGGAGCGGACCGGCCAGCGCGCCGGCGACGAGGGGCTGGGTGCCGTCGATCAGGGCGGTCGTGCCGCTGGAGACGCCGAGCCCGATCGCCCAGTACACGGTGAGCAGATAGCCGCTCTGAGAGAGGAGCCCGATCGCCGCCTGCCGTCCGAGGCCGCCCGCGGTCAGCCCCCGCCACGCGGCCCCGCCCCGTGCGAGGGCCACCACGGCGAGGACCGCCGCCAGGGGCAGGAACCGCCACATCAGGACGGTCACCGTACCGGCGTCGCCCGTGCCCAGCTTGGCGCCCACGAACCCCGAGCTCCAGCAGAGCACGAAGGCGACGGAGAGAAGGAGATTCACGGTTCTTCACCCACCGGCCGACCCGGAACGGTATCGGCATCGACATCAGAACTAAACAGATCGGTATACCTGTCGTCGCGCCCCACTATACAGATCGGTATACTTCTGGTCATGGGCACCCGAAGGATCACCATGACCCCGGGCGCGCGCCGCGCCCTCGCCGCCGCCTCCCGGCTCTTCTACGAGCAGGGCATCCACGCGGTCGGGGTGGACCTGATCGCCGCCGAGGCCGGGGTCACGAAGAAGACGCTCTACGACCGGTTCGGCTCCAAGGAGCAGATCGTCGTGGAGTACCTCGCCGACCGTGACGAGCGCTGGCGGGCGTTCCTCGCGGAGCGGCTGGCGCGGACCGAACCGGGATCCGCCGACCGCGTACTGGCCGTCTTCGACGCCTCCAAGGCCTGGATGACCGAGAGCGGCCCCAAGGGATGCAGCATGGTCAACGCCCACGCCGAGATCAGCGACCCCGCCCACCCGGCCTACGCGATCATCACCGGCCAGAAGGCGTGGATGCTCGCCCTCTTCACCGACCTGGCCCGCGCGTTCGCCCCGGCCGGGGCCGACGCCCTGGCCCGCACGCTGATGCTGCTCCACGAGGGCGCGCTGGTCGCCCACGGCCTGCGTGTCTTCCCCGACCCGATCGGCCACGCGCGCGACCGGGCGGCGCAGACCATCGCCGTGCTGAACGGGGCGTCGTAGGAGGACAGTTCACTCGTACCGACGGTGTCGCCCGTCCGTCTCCCACCGGCACTGACAGCCTCGGGGCGACACCGCCGCCGGTCTCGTCCTCCGTCCGGCCCGGCCGGTCGCTGCCGCTCCGTCCGGGTGTCACCTGCGTCGAGGGACCGGACCGAGGCCGGCACGCGGTCCCGCGGGTCCGGCCGCTGGTGGTGGCCTTCGACTCCGCGCCGTCAACGACTCGTTCACCGTGCCGGAGCGGCATCGCGCGGGGCGTGCCCACTCGTGGTCGCCGCCCGGATCGCGACCCGGAACCGGGACCCGGCTCGTGGCCGGGTCCCGCACCGGTGTCGTCGGCCCGAGGACGTTCGTGGCGGAACACCCGCCGGCCGGACCGGGAACCGGAGGTCCGGTGACCCCGAAGAGCCCGATGCGCTCAACGAGCCGAGGCCACGTGGGCGCCCTCCGGCTCCGGCAGCGCGTCCCGCTGGGCGGCCCGTGCCAGGGTGCGCCGGTCGGGGTGGCTGCCCGGCGGGATGACGGCCCGTACCTCGACCTCGGCCACCAGCCCGCGCGCCGACACCACCCGCCACAGCGAGGCGAGCAGGGTGTCCTCACCGACGAAGGCGGGCGCCGTGCTGGCCGCTCCCCCGGCAGCGCGGTAGTGGACGCGGACGGGCTGGACGGGGACACCGGCGTCCAGCGCGGCCTGGAAGACGGCCCGCCGGAAGTACCCCTGGGCCCGGCCGCACCAGGTGCTCCCCTCGGGGAAGGCGACGATCGCGGAGCCGCCCCGCAACGCCTCGGCGACGCGGGCGACCGTGGCCGGCAGGGCCCGCAGGCGGTCCCGCTCGATGAACAGGGCACCGCGTGCGGCCATCGGCCCGACCACGGGCCACCGCCTGATCTCCGCCTTGGCGAGCATCCTGGCGGGCCGGACGGCGCCGAGGAGCGGGATGTCCAGCCACGAGATGTGGTTGGCGACCAGGAGCAGTCCGCCGGTGGGCGCGGCGGCGCCGGTCACCCGGACCCGTACCCCCGCGACCCGAACGACCGCCCGGCACCACCGGCGTACCACCGCGCCCGGGACCATCCCGCCGAGCGGCGACAGCAGCACCCCGCCGGCCACCAGGACCGTGACCGCGGCCAGCCGCAGCACGGCCAGCGGCGGCGCGACGGCGGACCCCACCGGTTCCACGCACGCCCGCGGGGTGCAGGGTGCGCCGGGCAGCCAGACGCTCATCGGGCGGGGACGAGGGAGAGGAAGTGCCGCAGATAGCGCGGGGCGACCCGGCGCATCGACAGCAGCACGTACAGGTCGGCGACGCCGAAGTCCGGGTCGTGGGCGGGCTCCGCGCAGACCCAGGCGCCGAGGCGGAGGTAGCCGCGCAGCAGCGCGGGGAGTTCGGTGCGCGCCGGGACGCTCACGCCGTCCGGCACCCAGGGCAGCAGCGGCCGTACCCGGTACTCCCGGGGTGCGAGGTTCTTCTCCCGCACCCGGTCCCAGGTGCCCGCCGCGACCCGGCCGCCGTCGGCCAGCGGGATCGAGCAGCAGCCGGCCAGCCACTCGTGGCCGCGGTCCACCATGTAACGGGCCATGCCGGCCCAGATGAGCCCGATGACCGCGCCGTCCCGGTGGTCGGGGTGGACGCAGGAGCGGCCGACCTCGACCAGCCCGGGGCGGATCGGGTCGAGCGGGGAGAGGTCGAACTCGCTCTCCGAGTACAGCCGTCCGGCGATCGCGGCCCGCTCCGGCGGCAGCAGCCGGTACGTCCCGACGACCTGCCCGGTGGTGGTGTCGCGCACGAGCAGGTGGTCGCAGTACGCGTCGAAGGCGTCGACGTCGAGTCCGGGCCGCGGGCTGGACAGGAGGGCGCCCATCTCCCCGGCGAAGACGTCGTGCCGCAGCCGCTGCGCGGCCCGGACGTCGGCCTCGTCGCGGGCCAGGGTGACGGTGTAGCGGGTGGGTGCGGTCGACTGCGGGGGACGGTCGAGCGTGGAAACGCCGGTCATGGCACTCTCCTGGTCACGGGCCGGGACGGCGAGCGGTGCCGCCGTTCCTGTTCTCCCGACCCCGGCTGACCGGCACATGACCAGCGCCGGGAGAGTGGATGTGGGGTTGCTGAATGCCAGGGGCCCACCCCGGAACAGCGAGACGGGGCCGGAAATGAGCACCACTCCCGGCCCCGCCCGTCCGCACCTCTCGGCGAACGCTTCATCTGTCGACCGGCCCCGGGGCGGCGCCCCGAGGGGCGCGGGGCCGTATCGACGTACGGCCCCGCAGCCGCCGCGACACCATCTCCCCTGCGGCGCTACCGCTTCCCGGCCCTCCGAGTGGCCCGCAGCCACTCCTTGTTCATCCCCGTGATGGAGACCAACGGAATCCCCTTGGGACAGGCGGTCGCGCACTCACCCGCGAGCGTGCACCCCCCGAACCCCTCGTCGTCCATCTGCGCCACCATGTCCAGCACCCGCGTCTCGCGCTCCGGCGCCCCCTGCGGCAGCACGTTCAGATGATTGACCTTGGCCGACGTGAACAGCATCGCCGCCCCGTTGGGACAGGCCGCCACACACGCCCCGCACCCGATGCACTCCGCGTGCTCGAACGCGAAGTCCGCGTCCGGCTTGGGCACCGGCGTCGCGTGCGCCTCCGGCGCGGCACCGGTGGGCACGGTGATGTATCCGCCGGCCTGGATGATCCGGTCGAAGGCGGACCGGTCGACGACCAGGTCCTTGACCACCGGGAACGCGGACGCCCGCCACGGCTCGACGTCGATCGTGTCGCCGTCCCGGAAGGACCGCATGTGCAGCTGGCAGGTCGTGGTGCGCTCGGGTCCGTGCGCGTCGCCGTTGATGACGAGCGAGCACGCCCCGCAGATGCCCTCCCGGCAGTCGTGGTCGAAGGCCACCGGATCCTCACCCCGCAGGATGAGCTCCTCGTTGAGGGTGTCCAGCATCTCCAGGAAGGACATGTCGGAGGAGATCCCGTCCACCTCGTAGGTGGACATGGCGCCTTCGGCGTCGGCGTTCTTCTGCCGCCAGACGCGCAGGGTGAGCTTCATGCGTAGCTCCGCTGGGTGGGGTGGACGTACTCGAAGACGAGGTCTTCCTTGTGCAGGACGGGGGCCTCGCCGGTGGCGGTGAACTCCCAGGCGGCCCCGTACCCGAACTCGTCGTCGCGGCGGGCGGCCTCCCCGTCGGGGGTCTGGGACTCCTCCCGGAAGTGGCCGCCGCAGGACTCGGCGCGGTGCAGGGCGTCCAGGCACATCAGCTCGGCGAGTTCCAGGTAGTCGACGACCCGGTTGGCCTTCTCCAGGGACTGGTTGAACTCCTCGCCGACGCCCGGGACCTTGATGCGCCGCCAGAACTCCTCGCGGATCTGCGGGATCCGCTCCAGCGCCTTGCGCAGCCCGCCGTCGGTGCGGGCCATGCCGCAGAACTCCCACATGAGTTCGCCGACCTCGCGGTGGAAGGAGTCGGGGGTACGGTCGCCGTCGACGGCCAGCAGCAGGTGCAGCCGGTCCTCGGTCTCCGCCAACACCTCCTGGACGACGGGGTGTTCGGCGGTGACGGTCTCGTGGTGCGGGTTGCGGGCGAGGTAGTCGTTGATGGTCGCCGGCAGCACGAAGTAGCCGTCGGCGAGGCCCTGCATGAGGGCGGACGCGCCGAGCCGGTTCGCCCCGTGGTCGGAGAAGTTGGCCTCGCCGATCGCGAACAGGCCGGGGACGGTGGTCTGGAGGTCGTAGTCGACCCACAGGCCGCCCATCGTGTAGTGCACGGCCGGGTAGATCCGCATCGGCACCTCGTACGGATCCTCGTCGGTGATCCGCTGGTACATGTCGAAGAGGTTGCCGTACCTGGCCTCGACGGCCTCGCGTCCCATCCGTTGGATGGCGTCGGCGAAGTCGAGGTAGACGCCCTGTCCGCCGGGCCCCACGCCCCTGCCCTCGTCGCAGACGTTCTTCGCGGCTCGGGAGGCGATGTCGCGCGGGACCAGGTTGCCGAAGGAGGGGTAGACGCGCTCCAGGTAGTAGTCGCGCTCGTCCTCGGGGATCGTGTCGGCCGGCCGGTCGTCGCCCTTCGCCCTGGGCACCCAGATCCGGCCGTCGTTGCGCAGCGACTCGCTCATCAGGGTCAGCTTGGACTGGTGGTCGCCGGTGCGCGGGATGCAGGTCGGATGGATCTGTGTGAAGCACGGGTTGGCGAAGTAGGCGCCGCGCCGGTGCGCCCGCCAGATCGCGGTGGCGTTGGAGTTCATGGCGTTCGTCGACAGGTAGAAGACGTTGCCGTAGCCGCCGCTCGCCAGGACGACGGCGTCCGCGAAGTAGGTGTCGACACGACCGGTGATCAGGTCGCGCGCCACGATGCCGCGTGCCTTCCCGTCGATGACGATCAGGTCGAGCATCTCGGTGCGCGGGTGCATCTCGATGTTCCCGGCCGCGATCTGCCGGGACAGCGCCTGGTAGGCGCCGAGGAGCAGTTGCTGGCCCGTCTGGCCCCGGGCGTAGAAGGTCCGCGAGACCTGTACGCCGCCGAAGGAGCGGGTGTCGAGCAGCCCGCCGTACTCGCGGGCGAAGGGCACGCCCTGCGCCACGCACTGGTCGATGATCTCCACGGAGATCTGGGCGAGCCGGTGGACGTTGGACTCCCGGGCGCGGAAGTCGCCGCCCTTGACGGTGTCGTAGAAGAGCCGGTGGATCGAGTCGCCGTCGTTGCGGTAGTTCTTCGCCGCGTTGATGCCGCCCTGGGCCGCGATGGAGTGGGCGCGGCGCGGGGAGTCCTGGTAGCAGAACTGGACGACGTGGTAACCCTGTTCGGCGAGGGTGGCCCCTGCGGAGCCGCCCGCGAGGCCGGTGCCGACGACGATGACGGTGTGCTTGCGCCGGTTGGCGGGATTGACCAGCCTGGCCTCGAAACGGCGCTTGTCCCAGCGCTCGTCGACGGGTCCGGACGGGGCTTTGGAGTCGACGACCGGTTCACCGGTCGCGTAGTCCGCGTATGCAGCAGTCATGTTCAGCTCACCACTCCGGTCATGACGCCCACGGGTACGGCGATGAAGCCGGCCGTGAGCAGCAGCGCGAGGACGTCCGCGGCGGTCTTCAGGGCGCGGCCGCGGGCCCTGCCGCCGACGCCGAGGGTCTGGGCGGCGCTCCAGAAGCCGTGCCGGACGTGCAGGCCGAGGGCGAGCATGGCGACGATGTAGATGACGTTGCCGTACCAGGTGGAGAAGGTGTCCACGACGTTCTGGTACGGGTGGCCCTCCTGGAATCCGCCCGCGTGCACGGTGCCCGTCGTCAGGTCGAGGACGTGCCACACGATGAACAGGCCGAGGATGATCCCGCCCCAGCGCATCGTGCGGGTCGCGTAACTCGCCCGTCGCTTCTTGTGGACGTACCGGGTCGGGCGGGCCCGGAGGTCACGGCGGCTGAGCTGGTAGGCGGAGACGGCGTGCGCGACCACGGCGACCACCAGCACGATCCGGACCAGCCACAGCGTCCACTCGTAGTGCATGAACGGCTCGCCGACGACGCGCAGCCAGTGCGCGTAGTGGTTGAACTCGCCCGCCCCGAAGAAGATCTTCAGGTTGCCGATCATGTGGACGACCAGGTAGAGCAGCATGATCAGGCCGCTGACGGCCATCACCGTCTTCTTGCCGACGGAGGAGTCCCACACGGTGCGCGCCATCGACGGCCGTCGGTCCGTCCGCGTTGCCAGAGCCATGCCACCGACGCTACGGGCGGGCGGTCCGATCGGTCCAAGACATGGTCCGGCTTGATTCCATAGCCTGCGGCTATCGTGGGGGGATGCAGTTCCAGCAGCTCCAGTACTTCGTGGCGGTCGCAGAGACCCGGCACTTCACCCGGGCCGCCGAGCTGGTCCATGTCGCCCAGCCGTCCCTGTCGCAGCAGATCAAGGCGCTGGAACGGGAGTTGGGCGCGGACCTGTTCCTGCGGGCCCGCGGCAACATCACGCTCACCGACGCGGGCGAGGCGCTGCTGCCGCTGGCCCGGCGGATCCTCGCCGACGCGGACACCGCGCGGCACGAGGTGCTGGAACTGGTGCAGCTGCGCGGCGGCCGGATCCGCCTGGGCGCGACCCCGAGTCTGTGCACGGGTCTGCTGCCGGACGTGCTGCGCGCCTTCCACGACCGCTATCCCGGTATCCGCCTGCTCATCGAGGAGGGCGGCTCCCACGATCTCGTACGGCAACTCGCCCGCGGCGCCCTCGACCTGGCGCTCGTCGTCCTCCCGCTGCCCACGCCCTCCCCCGCGCTGACCACGGTGGAACTGCTGCGCGAGGACCTCGTGGTGGTGTCCTCGCCGGACTCCCCCAAGCCGGGCGGCGGCCGGCGCACGGTGGGCGTCGCCGACCTGGAGGGCGAGCGCCTGGTGATGTTCCGGCACGGCTACGACCTGCGCGAGCTGACCGTGGCCGCCTGCCGCGCCGAGGGCTTCGAACCGGACTTCGCGGTAGAGGGCGGGGAGATGGACGCGGTGCTGGGCTTCGTCCGGGCGGGCCTCGGCATGGCAGTCGTCCCGCGCATGGTGGCGGCCCGGTCCGGGCGCGGGCTGCGGGTCACCCCGCTGACGCGGCCCGGTCTGCACCGCACCATCGCCCTCGCGCACCGCAGTGACGTGGCTCCGCCGCGGGCGGCCAGGGAACTCCAGCGGATGCTGCTGGAGCGCTGACCCCAGCGGATCTCAGCCCCGAACGGCCGGTGCGAACACCTCCTCGCACCACTGCCGGAAGCCGGTGGGCGCCACCTCGGGCGTGGTCGGCGCGCCGGCGCCGTACAGCCCCTGCTCGTTCTGGGCGTCCACCATGTCGGCGAAGCCCTGCGCCCAGGCCTCCCCGACCCCGAGGCTCCGCAGCATCACCCGGTAGTCGGCGCTGCTGCTCTGCTCGACGCGCACCGGACGCTCCAGCACCTCGGAGAGGACCCCGGCCATGCCCTCGGGGGTCAGGTCGTCCGGTCCGACCACCGGCACGTCGTCCGATCCGGTCCAGGAGGCGTCGAGCAGCAGGCGGACGGCCTCGGCGGCGAGGTCACGGGT
Source organism: Streptomyces sp. NPDC032822 (assembly GCF_055578825.1). Classification (NCBI taxonomy): domain Bacteria; kingdom Bacillati; phylum Actinomycetota; class Actinomycetes; order Kitasatosporales; family Streptomycetaceae; genus Streptomyces; species Streptomyces sp. NPDC032822. Next base: position 216,938 of record NZ_JBVIOL010000002.1, read on the forward strand.
GGCGCAGGTGCGCAGGACGCGGTCCTGGGTGAGCGCGACGCGCAGCACACCGGCGTCGCGGATCGACTCGGCCTGGTGGAACAGGTTCTCCATCAGGAACGGCGCGCACAGGGCCCGGTAGTGCACCCCGGTGGCCGCGACCGCCTCGTCCGCGGCGAGTGAGGCCGAGACCTGCCCGGCGTTCTTCGCCACGCCCCGGCCCAGGGACGAGACGCCGACGACCCGCTGGACATCCCGCTGCCCGATCACCTCGCACAGCGGCTCGGTGAAGGCGCGGAAGTGGCCCTCGACGGTGTCGGCACCGGGCGTCGGCGGCACCAGCCAGAACACCCGGTCGGCATCCGCGCACGCCTCCTTCATGGTGGCGGGATCGGCGTGCGATCCCTGGACGACCTCGGTGCGGTCCCGCACCCGCTCCGGGAGACGGCCGGGGTCGCGGACGATCACCCGGATCCCGCCGGTCTCCCCCTCCGCGTCGAGCAGCCCGTCGAGGACCTGCCGGCCGATCTGCCCGGTCGGGGTGGTGACAACGATCATGAACAACAACTCCCGTGGGAAACGCTTCACTTGACGTCGTCGAGCCTGCGGCCCGGACCGCCCGAACTGAAGGACCGATCCGCTCCCGCTTGTTACCCTCAGAGCAATACCGCTCCGGGCGACACCGGTCGGAGCGCGTCCGATCCGAGGGGCCCGCGTGGACTCCCGTCTGCTGCGCTACTTCGTCGCCGTCGCCGAGGAACTCAACTTCGCCCGTGCCGCCGGGCGGCTGGGCATCTCCCCGCCGCCCCTGTCCCGCGCGATCCGCCGGCTGGAGCGGGACCTCGGCGTCACCCTTTTCGAGCGGACCACCCACAGCGTGACGCTCACCCCGGCCGGCACGGTGCTCCTAGACGAGGCCCGGTTCGCGCTGGAGGCGCTGGAGGCCGCCGGCCGGCTGGCCCGGCGCGCGGCGGCCCCGGATCCGAAGCTGGTCCTGGCCGTCAAGGCCGACGGGGACGGCGGGCTGCTGGAGCCGATTCTGGCACGGTACGCGGCCGGGCCGGCGGCCCTGCCGGTCGCCGTCCGGCTGTGCGGCTGGCGTGAGGCACCGCGGTTGCTGCGCCGCGGCGAGGCCGACGCGGCCCTGGTGCACGAGCCCTTCGACCACACCGGTCTGGACACCGAGACGCTGAGCACCGAAGGGCGCGTCGCGGCCCTCGCCGCCGGTCACCCGCTCGCCCACCGGGACCCGCTGACCCTCGCCGACCTCGGCCTGAGCGTCGCCGACCTGCCCGGGTACCTCGCGGAGATCCGCGACGCGGGCCGCGACCTAGCCCAACTGCTGATGCTCGTCACGATGGGGGACGTGATCCCCCTGCTCCCCGCCTCGGTCGCCGCCCGCTATCCGCGCCCGGGCGTCGTCTACCTGCCGGTCGCGGACGCCCCGCCCGCGGTCCTGACCGTCGCCTGGCCCTCGCGGTCCCGCTCGACGGCCACGGCGGCGCTGGTCCGCGCGGCGACCGCGGTGGGCGACGCGCGTGACGAGAGCGGCGGCTTTCCGCCGCACGACGGCCCTCCCGCGCACGACGGCTCTCCCCTGCACGACGACCGGTCCGGGCACAACGACCGGGCCGGGCGCGAGGACCGGTTCGGGCGCGGCGTGGGGGACGAGCGCGACGACCTCCGTGGGCCACCGGCGTGACACGCGCCGAACCCCCACGCCGAGGTACCTCGGCGCCAGGGTCGGGCCTCAGCCCGTGGCGTCCACCAACGCCAGCTCGTGCAGCCGCTCCGGCGGGCCCGGACGGGCGTAGTACCAGCCCTGGGCGGTGTCGCAGCCGAGTATCCGCAACTGCTCGGCCTGGGCGCCGGTCTCCACGCCCTCCACCGTCACCGCGAGGTTCAGGCTGTGGGCGAGCGAGACGATCCCCTCGACGATCTTGAGGTCGACCGGGTCCGCCGGGAACTGCTGCATGCTCTGCGTGAAGGAGCGGTCCAGCTTGAGGATGCTCACCGGGAGGCGGCGCAGGTTGGCCAGGTTCGAGTAGCCGGTGCCGAAGTCGTCCAGGGCGATGTCGACGCCCATCTCGGCCAGCCGCCGCAGCGGCTTCAGCAGGTCGTCGTCGGCGCCGATCAGCGCCGACTCGGTGACCTCCAGGCAGAGCACGTCCGGGGCGACGCCCATCCGCTCCAGGATGTCCACCGTGTCCTGCACCAGGCCGGGGTGGGTGAGCTGGCACGGCGAGAGGTTGACGTTGATGCGGAGCGGGCCCGCGGCGTCGTGCCGGTCCCGCCACTCGCGGGCCTGGCGCACCGACTGCTCCAGGACCCAGCGGCCCAGCGGGACGATCAGTCCGGTGTGCTCGGCGAGCGGGATGAACCGGTCGGGGCCGAGGACACCGTGCTGCGGGTGCAGCCAGCGCACCAGCGCCTCCGCGCCGCGCACGCTGCCGTCGCCGAGGTGGACCAGCGGCTGGTACTCGATGAAGAACTCGCCGCGGTCCAGGGCCGCCGGCAACGCGGTGGTCAGGCCGTGCCGGGTGATCGCGCGGGCGTCCGCCTCCGGGTCGGCGAGCTCGAAGCGGTTACCGCCCGCCGACTTGGCCCGGTACATGGTGATGTCGGCGCTGCGCAGCACCTCCGCCGGGCTGCGCTCCCCCGCCGGGCCCTCGACGATGCCGATGCTGCCGCGCACGGTCAGCTCGCGGCCGTCGACGCTGATGGGGGCGATCATCGCGTTCATGATGCGCGCGGCCAGCTCGTCGACCTCACGCTCGGTGTCGGGTCCGGTGGTCAGGGCCACGAACTCGTCGCCGCCGAGCCGGGCCACCATCTCGCCGGGCGCGGTCGCGCAGGACTGCAGCCGGTCGGCGACCTCGACGAGCAGCCGGTCGCCGGCCGCGTGCCCGAGGCTGTCGTTGATGGTCTTGAAGCCGTCCAGGTCGAGGTAGCACAGCCCGAACCGCTGTCCCGTCCCGGCGTTCAGCGCCTTCTCCAGACGTTCGAAGAAGAAGGTGCGGTTGGGCAGGCCGGTGAGCGCGTCGTGGGTGGCCTCGTAGCGCAGCCGCAGGTTCAGCAGGCGCCGCTCGGTGGTGTCCTCCATGAGGGCCAGCTGGTACTGCGGGTTGCCGTCGGCGTCGCGCAGCAGGGAGACCGTCAGGTTGGTCCACAGGACCGTTCCGTCGGGGCGGTAGAAGGCCTTCTCCGTGTGGTAGTGCTCGCGCTCGCCGCGGACGAGTTCCTCGTAGAGCTTCCACGTCTGGGGCGCGTCGTCGGCGTGGGTCCACTCCTGGACCCGGCGGCCGCCCATGGCCGGGTCGGTCAGGCCGAACATGCGCAGCAGCGCGCCGTTGACCTGCAGGACGTTGCCCTCAAGGTCGGCCATTCCGATGCCTATGGCGGCGCCCTCGAAGACCGCGCGGAAGCGGGCCTCCGTCGCGTGCAGAGCCTGCGCGACGACGCCCTGCGCCCGCAGCGCGGCCTGCGCGATGGCCTCCTGCTCGGCGAGGGTCCGCTCGCGCAGTGCGTGGGCGTACCCGGCGGCCATGGCGTGCTGGATCCGCGCGGCGCGTGCCCGCAGGTCCTCCTGGACACCGGCCTCGGCGCTCTCGCCGCAGTACAGGACCAGGTAGGCGTCGACGCAGTCGAGGGTGCGGGCCAGCGCGTCCGGGTCGGTGCAGTGCACGTCGACCAGGGCCGCGCCCACCGCCTTGGCCTCGTCCGCGTCGAACACCCGCGCCTTGAGCGCCTCGCTCAACCGTCCCGCCAGCGGCAGCAGTTGTTCCTCGAACTCCTGCCGGGTCGCGGACGTCGAGGTCACCGGGAACACCGCCCGGCTCCAGATCGTCGCGAACCGCCGCAGTCTGTCCTTGGGGCCGTCCGGTTCCGCGCTCACGCCGTCCGCCCCACGCCCGCGAACCCGGAGAACGCATAGGGATCCTCGTCCTCCGGTGCGTTCTCCGGCCGCCAGCTCGGCGGCGGCACCAGTCCGGGCTCCACCATGTCGTACCCCTCGAAGAACCGCGCGATCTCCTCGCGCGAGCGCATGATCAGCGGGTTGCGAATGTCCTTGTACACGTCCACCGCGCCCTCCGCCCGCTCGGCCGGCACCGGGATTCCGTCGTACGAGGCATGCGTCAGGAGCAGCAGGCTGCCGGGCGCGAGCGCCTCGCGCAGTTCGGCCACCGCTCCGTACGGGTCGTCCGCGTCTTCCACGAAGTGCAGTATGGCAACGAGGAGCAGCGCCACTGGCCGGTTCAGGTCGATCAGACCCCGCACTTCGGGGCTCGCGAGGATCTCCTGGGGCTTGCGGAGGTCGGCCGCGACCACGCCCGTGCGGTCGTTGCCCACCAGGACCGCCTCGCTGTGCGCGACCGCCACCGGGTCGTGGTCGACGTACACCACACGGGCGTCGGGCCGGGTCGCCTGGGCCACCTCGTGGACGTTTCCGAAGGTCGGGATGCCCGAGCCGATGTCCAGGAACTGGGTGATGCCCTCGTCCACCGCGAAGCGCACCGCGCGGCGCATGAACGCCCGGTTGGCCTGCATGACCTTGGGCAGACCCGGCATGAACTCCATGGCCCGGCGGGCCGCTTCCCGGTCGACCTCGAAGTTGTGCGAACCGCCCAGGTAGTAGTCGTAGATGCGCGAAACGCTCGGCACCGAGATGTCGATGCTTCGTGGGGCCCAGGCGGGACGCTCCATCTATCTCTCCAAGGCGTAGGCGATCCGGTGTTCGAGCAGAGGCTACTGATCGCCCGCCAATGGAGCGAGCAGAAACGGAAATTGACCATCCGTTCCCGGTCACTGCCTGCGGCACGTGCCGCATTGATGCCCCGCCGCATCCTCCACGAAAAGTGCGCGCGACACTCCGCGGCGTTCCGGCCGAATTCCGCACCGGGCCGCGACTCGCGGGGTTTTGCCGTGAATGACGGCAAACCGGTCCGCCCCCTCCGTGCGGCGCGGAGGGGGCGGACCGGTGGATCGGTGCGCCGGGTCTACTTGGGCGCTCCGACCGGCTTGCCGTCGGGTGCCACGGCGTACCACGTGCCGCCGACGCCCTGACCGTTGGTGTCGCCCGGCTCCTTGTCCTGCGCGAACGTGTAGATGGGCGAGCAGTTGACCGTCATCTGCTTGACGCCGTCGGACCGGGTGAAGCTCATCAGGCCCTTCTTCTGGACGTCCTTGGTGTCGTTCGTCGCCACGGGGGCGACGGCCGGCCACTTCTCCAGGCAGGCTCCGTTGCAGTTGGAGACCGGCTTGGGCCAGGCCTCGTCCTTCATGAAGCGGTAGACCGTCATGCCGTTCTTGTCGACGACGATCTCGCCGAGCTCCGGGTCCTTGCGGGTGGAGAGGCCCGGCAGGTCGGCGATCTTCGCCTTCTTGCCGTCGGGGGCCAGCGCGTACCACTTGCCGCCCACGCCCTGACCTGCGACGTCCCCGGCCTTGGTGTCCTTGGCGTAGCGGTACGCCGGCCAGCCGCCGATGGTCAGCTGCTTGGTGCCGTCGGCGCGGGTCACCTCGCCGAGCAGCGACTCGTCCACACCGGCGCCGGCCTCGGCGTCGTCCGCGGGAACCGGCGGCCAGGCGGTGGCGCAGTCGTCGGCGCAGTTGGACTTCGGCGGTTCGGCCGTGTCCTGGTCGAAGCGGTAGAGGGTGAGTCCGGCGCCGTCGGTGAGCACATTGCCGAGTTCCGCGTTGGTCGAGACGTTCAGCTCGCCCGCGGTGGACGTCTGGGTACCGGTTCCGGCCCCGGCTCCGGTGCTCTGGCTGGCCTCGGCACCCGCACCGGCTCCGGCGCTGATGCCGCCCACCGTGTAGTCACCCGCCGCGGCCGTCGCACCGACGTTCTGGCTGCCCGAGGACTGCGCGCCGCCTTCCTGGCCGCAGGCCGTCGTCAGCGCCAGCACAGCCGCAGCGCTCGCCACGAGTGAGGCGCTCCGCCAGGAGGTCTTCATCGTCAACTCCCCATACGTTCAAAGGTGTTGCAACGCCCTGCTGCGCCGCCGCACGACCATGAATACGCATGGGGGTCACGGTCGTGTTCAACCAGCTCACATATTTCTTTCCGAAACCTGCGTCACGGAGGTTCCCCCTTTCGGGCCAATCCCCTCGTCACCGGGCGTGCCGCGGCCCGGGAGGCCTCAGGATCTCCGTCGTGCATCGACCCGAACCGACCCAATCCACCCCTGCCATACGAGTGTTCGCCGTGCTGACACTGACGTGGATGTTCGTGGGCGGGCCGGCCGACGCGGCCGTGGCCGACGCCTGCGCGTACGCCTCGACGGGCCCGGGCGGAACACAGGCGGTGGCGGTCGCGGGCAGCCTCACCTGGCCGACTCCCCCGCTCTGCCCACCGCCCCCTCCCCCGCCGTGCCCGACGCCCACACCCACGCCGACTCCCCCACCTGCGCCGACCCCGACACCGACACCGACACCGGAGCCGACCCCGACTCCCGCTCCCACTCCGCCGAAGCCGAAGCCCACCCCGACCCCGAAGCCGCCTCCGCCGCCGCCTCCTCCGGCACCCCGGCCGGCGCCGGCCCGCCCGGAGCCGGCTCCCCCACCCACGCCGACTCCACCTCCTCCCCCACCGCCGGCCCCCACGCCCACACCGAGACCGACACCGACGGCGAAGCCCACCCCGAGCCCCTCCGTCACCGCGGTCACCTATCCCCGCTACACGGCGCGCCACCCGCGCGAACGACCGCCCCACGGCGCCACGTCACCGGTCACCTACGTCCTGCTCATCACCGCGCCCGCGGTGATCGCCGTCGCCGCGCTGCGGCCGCGCTAGTGCCGATCCTGGAGGCATCCCTTGCCGGAATGGCTTGTTCTCACCCTCACGATGCTGGCCGCCTGCGTCGTGGTGGTCCTCATCACCCTCGTCCGGCACCGCACCGCGCCGGTCGACGAGGACCCCAACGACACACCGGACGTCATCGAGTACATGACGATGTGGATCGGCGTGGTGTACGCCATCGTCCTGGGCCTGGCCATCGCCGGGGTCTGGGAGGCGCGCAGCGCGGCCCAGGACCACGTCCAGGCGGAGGCGCAGGCGCTGCACGAGATCTCGGAGCGGGTACGGGTCTATCCGCCGGACGTCCGTGACCGGATTCGGGAGGATGTCAACGCCTATGTCGGACACGTCGTCACCACCGAGTGGAAGGCGATGGCGGACACCGGCCAGGTCACGGAGCGCGGCACCGCGCTCATGCAGCGGATCCGCGTCGACGTGACCGACTACCAGCCGGGGAGCGACTTCGAGGCCCAGGCCTATCAACCGGTCCTCGACCAGCTGGCCACCGCGGACCAGGCACGCAACGCCCGGGCGGACTCGGCCGCGCCGACCATGCCGGGCGTGGTGTGGTTCGGACTGATCGGCGGCGGGGTCGCCACCATCGGGATGATCTTCGCGCTGCAGATCCGGCGTACACCCCGCGAACTGATCCTCTCCGGGCTGTTCTCCGCGCTGGTCGTCTTCCTGCTCTTCCTGATCTGGGACTTCGACGCGCCCTACAGCCGGGGGGTGACGGCGTCGGCCGACCCGTTCCTGAGTCTCTTCCCGGGCATCAAGGGCTGACCGTGTCCCACCGGCGCGATCGCTGACAGGTCCTCACCACAGAGGCGGCCGGGGGACGCCCGCCGCGCCGCCCGTGTCCCCCGGCCGCGGGAACGCGTTCCCCTGAGCGGCCCACACGGTTGCCCCATTCGCGCGACTGAGATCGCGGAGGCGCACACATGTTCCTAGCGTTTCGGTCATCGAGGTGCATTTCCGGCGCGAGCGGAAAAGGTCCGCAGCTGCTCCTCGGGGACCCGGAGGATTCATCATGCGCGCGATACGCGTCGCTTCGGCCGCACTGCTGGGCGTGAGCGCCCTGACCTTCACCGCCTCCGCCGCCCACGCGAGCGACGACAGCTCCGGATTCCGGGCCGGTGTCCTGCCCACGACCATCGCGGCCGGCGGACAGGTGACGCTGCGCGCGACCGGTTGCGACCAGGACGTGTTCGTCTCCTCCGGCGTCTTCGACGACGTCACCCTGCGCAAGGGTCAGACCTCCGCCACGGCCATGGTCGACTGGGACGCCAAACCGGGCGCCGTCTATGAGGTGACGTTCCACTGCGGCACCTTCTGGCAGAACGCCGGCCTCACCATCGCCGGCGGCCGGACGTCCCCCACGCTCAGGCCGTTGGCTCCCAGCCGGGGTGTGCACGCCGGTGAGGGCGGCAGCCTCGCCGGGTTCGATCTCAAGGAGCTCGGCCTGGGGGCCGCGCTCATCGCCGGGTCGGTCGGGGCGGCGTACCACTTCTCCCGTCGCCGTACCGGCGAGGACGGCGCCTGACCGCGCCGCCACCGCACAGGCCTTCGCCCCGGATCCCTGAAGGGACCGGGGCGAAGGCCTGTGCACGTGCGATCCGTTGTCTCCGAAGGGGAGGAGGCCGGGTCGGTCGCCGAGCTCCCGGACGGCCGGTTCCGGAACTTCCGGGGTGTCAGATCCGGCGCTCGGTCCGACGGCGCATCCAGAACACCCCACCGCCGACGACGGCCGCGGCCACCAGGCCGCCTCCGATGGCGATGTCGGTCGGGGTCGCCCCGGTGGTGCTGCTGCCGCCGATACCGCCGCGGACGCCGCCGATGACGGTGAACGCGTTCGGGTTGGTCAGGGTCTTGCCGGAGCAGTTGACCGTGATGCTGTAGGCGCCGGGGGTGGCGTTGCTGTTGATCGTCGCCGTGCCCTTCGACGTCTCGTTGGTGCCGTTGACGGGCGACAGGTTGGCCGAGGGGAAGGCGCCCGACGTCATGGTTCCGCCGCTCGGGCAGCCGTCGACCGTGACGGTCAACTGCCCGCCCCGGGCGATGACGCTGGGCAGGGCGACGATGTTGCTGGGGGTGTCCCAGGCGACGGCCGCGGGGGCGGCGAGCCCGACGACGGCGATGGCGGCGCCCGCGGCCACCAGGGCACGAGTAGTACGCATGTGATCCTCCGCGGAAGACGCCCCGGGAACGGTCCCCGGTAGATCGGCGAGAAAGCGCCTCCCGCCAAAACCCTCAGATGCCGTGCGCCGACCCGCATTTCGGGAATGGTCCGTCCTGGTGAGAGGACACGCCGGGGGGAAAGCACACAATCGGATATCACCGCAGGTCACGGACCGTCAGAAAATTCCTGTGGGTGGCAACTCGGATGGCTCACCACGGGCGGCACGAGCCACCCGTTCGCGTCCGCCCCGTCGCCGGTTTCCCTCGCGCGACTTAGCGTTCTCGTATGCGCGAATGAGTAGGCGCAAATGACGTGGCGACGGCCGTGTCGAGAGGGGAAGTCGAATGTCTGCGTCCGAACTGGCCGGACTGGCCGAAGAGGAGGAGCAGCGGAAGAAGCGCGCTCCTTGGGGCGTGATAGCGCTTGTTCTGCTGACCGGCCTCGCGCTCATTCGCAATGGCTCGGGAGAGTTCGACGTCGGGCCCCCGCAGCCCGCGTCGGCGGCCGCGGCGGACAGCCGGCTGCCGGGCTCCACCTTCGCCAGAGCACCCGAGCCGCTGCCGTACTCCGTTCCCGACCGGGTCAGGCTGCCCGCGATCCAGGTCGACGCCCCGGTCATCCCGGTCGGCCTCGACGCGGACGGCTGGGTCGGCGCGCCGCCGCCGGAGGACCCGAACCTGGCGGGCTGGTTCACCGGTGCGGTCTCCCCCGGCGAGAAGGGCACCGCGGTCGTCGTCGGTCACGTCGACAACAAGCAGGGCCCCGCCGTGTTCTACGGACTCGGGGCCCTGAAGAAGGGGAATCGCGTCGAGATCTCCCGCAAGGACGGAAAGACCGCCGTTTTCGAGATCTACGGCATCGAGGTGTTCGAGAAGAACAACTTCCCCGGCGACCGTGTCTACGGTTCCAAGGGGAGCCCCGAATTGCGGGTCATCACCTGCGGGGGCGGTTTCTCCAAGCAGAGCGGTTACGCTGGCAACGTCGTCGCCTTCGCCCGCCTGGTCGAGGTCCGCTGAGCGTTCCCCGACCGGGCGGGCGGTGTGTTCCCGTCAGGTGTGGTGTCGTCGCGGGACGTTGATGTGGTAGCCGGAATCGAGCAGTTGTGGCAGATAATCGCGCAGCGCTCTGACACTCTGGGTGCGGTCGCCCCCGGCGTCGTGCGAGAGCACCACGACGCCGGGGGCGGCGCCGTTCTCCACCCGTCCGACGATGGTCCGGGTGCCGGGGGTGGTCCAGTCGAGGGTGTCGACGGTCCAGGCCAGGGGTTCCATGCCGAGGTCGGCGCCGAGTTGGAAGGCGGCGCGGTTCCAGGCGCCGTAGGGCGCGCGGAACCACTGGGGCCGCTCGCCGTAGCCCTCCTCGATGGCGTCGCAGGTGCGTTCCATCTCGGAGCGGATCCGGCCGCGGCTCAGGCGGGTCAGCAGCGGGTGGGACCAGGTGTGGTTGCCGACGACGTGGCCCTCGTCGGCCATCCGGGACAGCAGGTCCTGGTGCTCGGCCGCCATCTCCCCGCACACGAAGAACATCGCCTGGACGTCGTACTCGGCCAGGGTGTCCAGGATGTCCGGGGTGTAGCGGGGGTCGGGCCCGTCGTCGAAGGTCAGCACCATGGAACGGCCGCGTCCGGACATCCGCAGGAACGGCTCGTGCCGTACCTGGGTCCGGGCGGGCGCGGTCTTGGGCGGGCCGTATCCGGTCAGGGGCTGGAGGCGGTAGGCCGAGGGCTTGAGCGCGCGTCGCGCCGGCGGGCCGGCGGCCGGGGCGGCGGGCCGGGCCGGCTCGCCGCCGGTGACCGCGGCCAGCACTCCGGCCGTGGCGGCGGCTCCGCAGGCGGCGGCGCCGGCGAGCAGCGTCCGGCGCCGGGTGAGCAGTCGTGTGAGCAACTGATCCTTCGTCATGACTCATCAGTCGCCCAAGCCGGGCCCGACGCACCACAGCAACACCGGGGCGGCGGCACGATTCCACCCGCCCGGCCCACTGTCGCGGTGGGGTGGCGGGCCCGGCCTCACCCGCGCGGCGCACCGTCAGCGGCGGCGTACCAGAGGGAAGGGGAGGGTCTCGCGGATCGTCAGGCCGGTGAGGAACATGACGAGCCGGTCGACGCCGATACCGAGGCCGCCGGTGGGCGGCATGGCGTATTCGAGGGCGTCGAGGAAGTCCTCGTCCAGTTCCATCGCCTCGGGGTCGCCGCCGGCCGCGAGCAGGGACTGGGCGGTGAGGCGGCGGCGCTGTTCGACGGGGTCGGTGAGCTCGGAGTAGGCGGTGCCGAGTTCGGTGCCGAAGGCGACGAGGTCCCAGCGTTCGGCGAGCCGCGGGTCGGTGCGGTGCTGGCGGGTGAGCGGGGAGACGTCGGTGGGGAAGTCCTTGTAGAAGGTCGGCAGCTGGGTCCGCTCCTCCACCAGCCGCTCGTACATCTCCAGGACGACGTCCCCGCGGCCGTCGTCGGCGGTGTACGGCACGTTCGCGCGGTCGCACAGCCGGTGCAGCGCGGGGAGTTCCGTGTCGGCGTCGATCTCCGCACCGAGGGCCTCGGAGATCGCGCCGTGGACCGTCTTGACCGGCCAGGGCCCCGAGATGTCGTACTCCTTGCCGTCCTTGCGGGCGACGGGCGAGCCGAAGGCGGCCCGCGCGGCACCCTGGATCAGCTCGCGGGTGAGGTCGAGCATCACGTCGTAGTCGGCGTACGCCTGGTAGGCCTCCAGCATCGTGAACTCGGGGTTGTGCTTGTAGGAGACGCCCTCGTTGCGGAAGGTGCGGCCCATCTCGAAGACCTTCTCCAGGCCGCCCACGCACAGCCGCTTGAGGTACAGCTCGGGGGCGATGCGCAGATAGAGGTCGAGGTCGTAGGCGTTGATGTGGGTGGTGAAGGGGCGGGCGTTGGCGCCGCCGTGGATCTGCTGGAGCATCGGGGTCTCGACCTCCAGGTAGCCGCGCTCCAACAGGCCCTGGCGCAGCGCCTGGACGGCGGCGGAGCGGGCGCGGACCACGTCGCGGGCGTCCGGGCTCGCGACCAGGTCGAGGTAGCGCATGCGGACCTTGGCCTCGGGGTCGGTCAGGCCCCGGCGTTTGTCGGGGAGGGGACGCAGGCACTTGCCGAGGAGCTGCCAGGAGGTGACGAAGACGGTCGCCTCGCCCTTGCCGCTCACTCCGGCCACGCCGGTGGCGGTGACCTGGTCGCCGAGGTCGGTGTCGGCGGTGAAGCGGTCGAGTGCCGGGCCCGAGTGCTCCCGGGTGAGGGCGAGTTGGTGGTCCGCGGACCAGTCGCGCAGGGTCACGAAGACGATGCCGCCGAAGTCGCGGACCCGCATGATCCGGCCCGCCACGGTGACCTGCTCACCCTCGCGGACGTCGGCGAGGGCGTGGGTGCGGGCGGGGACGCCCACCGGGTAGGGGTCGGTGCCGTCGGCGCGCAGCCGGTCGAGGGTGCGATGCCGGACGCGGACCTGTTCGGGCAGGTCCGCGTCCGGCTCGCCGGTCCCGGTCCCGTCCCCTCCGTCGAGGCCGAGCACCGAGAGCGACGGCAGGCCTTCGGTGGTGGCCGGCCGGTGCCCGCCCTTCGGGTGCCCCTTTCCCCAGAGTTTGCGCAACGACGGTACGGAGACGAAGCCTTCGGCGATCCCGGACGCCATCCCGATCCGGGCGAGGGCGCCGGTCTCGCCGTAGCAGATGAAGCGGGGGTACCAGGAGGGGCGGTACTTGGCGTTGGAGCGGTAGAGGGCCTCCAGTTGCCACCACCGGGAGAAGAACAGCAGCAGGCGCCGCCAGAGTCTGAGGACCGGTCCGGCGCCGATGCGGGCGCCCTCCTCGAAGACCGAGCGGAAGACGGCGAAGTTGAGGGAGATCCGGCGCACGCCGATCTTGGGGGCCAGCGCGCACAGTTCGGCGACCATGAACTCCATGACGCCGTTGGGGGCGCTGCGGTCACGGCGCATCAGGTCGAGGGAGATGCCGTCCGTGCCCCAGGGCACGAGGGAGAGCAGGGCGAGCAGGCGGCCGTCCTCGGCGAGCGCCTCCACGAGGAGGCAGTCGCCGTCGGCGGGGTCGCCGAGGCGGTCCAGGGCCATGGAGAAGCCGCGTTCGGTCTCGGTGTCGCGCCAGGCGTCGGCCCGGTCGACGATCTCCTCCATCTCCTCGTCGGTGAGGAGACGGTGGCGGCGCACCCGGCAGGTGGCGCCGGTGCGGCGGACGCGGTGCACGGCCTGCCGGGTCACCCGCATCTCCCGGCCGGTGAGGTCGAAGTCGGGCACGTGCAGGATGGCCTCGTCACCGAGTTGGAGGGCGCCGAGTCCGGCCCGGGCGAAGGCCTTGGCGCCGTCCTCGGAGGCACCCATCGCCGCGGGCGCCCAGGCGTGCCGGCGGGCGATGTCCAGCCAGGCGGCGATGGCGCGCGGCCAGGCCTCCCGGTCGCCGACCGGGTCGCCGCTGGCCAGGCACACGCCGGCCTCGACGCGGTAGGTGACGGCGGCCTTGCCGCTGGGCGAGAAGACGACGGCCTTGTCGCGGCGGGTGGCGAAGTAGCCGAGGGAGTCCTGCTCGCCGTAACGGGCCAGGAGGGCGCGGATGCGGGCCTCTTCGTCGCCGTGCAGGGCGGCCTCCATGCGCTGGGAGCGGAAGAGGGTCGCGCAGGCGCTCAGCAGGGCGAGGGCGCCGAAGAGGCCGAGCAGGACGAACAGGGGGCGGGGCGGGCGGCCGTCGTAGGAGCCACCGGAGACCAGGCCGCCGCAGACCCGGTCGGCGGCCCAGGCGAGGCGCTGGCCGTGCGGCAGGGTGCCGGGGAAGAGCTCGACGAGCCCCCAGCCGGCCAGGATCCCGGTCACCAGTCCGGCGAGCAGGACGAGGAGCGCCCGGCGTACGGCGGCCCGGCGCGAGGCGGCGTAGAACTCCCGGCGGGCCACGACCAGCAGGGCCAGCGCGAGGGCGCACACCACGAGGGAGGGGATGGAGTCGCCGTACAGGCCGAGGGCGATCCCGAGGGCGTCGGTCAGGATCAGCAGGCCGAGGTAGACGACCACCAGCCACCAGGCGATCTTCTTACGGGCGGCGGTCGCGGCGGCCAGCAGGAACAGGAAGACGGCGTAGGCGAGGTTGGCGCTGACCGGGACGAGCAGTTGGTCGAGGAAGCGGACGACCGGGCGGAGCAGGGTGCGCAGGGGCGGGATGAGCGCGAGGAGCACGCAGAGCAGCCCGAGGGCGCCGAAGAAGGCCGCGAAGCCCTCGGGCACCCTGCTGAGGGATCCGGTTCCGGGGGGCCGTTCCGGGCCCGTGGTGTCCTTCGGCGGGGCTGCCTCCGCGGTGGCACTCATGTTCCGACTGTAGGAACAGCCCGGCGTCCTCGCCCGTCGAGAGGTCCCGGGCGGGGGCGGGACCTGCGCGGGGGCGGGACCTGCGGCTTCCGATAGCCTCACAGCCGTGACGGAACAGCAGCACTCGCATTCGCCCTCGCACCGGTTCGAGCGGGGCACGGACGGGCCCAAGGTCATCGTGGTCGGCGTGGACGGCTCCGACTCCTCGCTCCGCGCGGCGGCGTATGCCGGTGGTCTGGCCCGGAGACAGCACGCGCTGCTCGCGGTCGTGTACGTGCAGCCCGTGCTCGCGGCGGGGGCGGCGCTCGGCGCGTCGGTCGCGGACACGACCGACGAGATCGCCGAGGACCTCGTCGCCCAGATCCGGGACGCCACCGAGCGGACCAAGGGGATATTCGACGTGCGCTGGGAGTTCCACACCTTCCGCGGCGACCCCTACAACGGCCTGGTGAAGGCGGCGGACGACCTCACCGCGGACGCGGTCGTCGTGGGTGCCTCGGAGCAGGCCGGCCACCGGATCGTCGGCTCGGTGGCGGTACGGCTGGTGAAGGCGGGGCGCTGGCCGGTGACCGTGGTGCCGTAGCCGCCGGTAGGCGGCTACGGGGCGGCCCCGTCGGCGGCTTCGGGCTCAGAGGCCGCGGAGGAAGTCGAGCAGGGCCTGGTTGAAGACGTCCGGCTTCTCCAGGTTGGGGTAGTGGCCGACGCCCTCGATCGTCTCCGCGCGGCCGTCGCGGACGGCGGCGGCGAGGCGTTCGGCCGCGTCGAGCATGGCGGCGGGTTCGAGGCCGCCGTTGAGGGCGAGCACCGGGACCTCGATCTTCGGCAGCCGGGACCAGGAGTCGGTCACGCGGACGTGCCAGTCCTTCTCGCCGGGTGTGTGCTTCGCGATCGAGTGGAGGGCCATCTCCCGCAGGCGGCGCAGGATGTCCGGGTCGATGTCGTCGGCGGTCCGGTGCTCGCCGTGCACGCCGCGCGCATAGGCCGCGAGCCAGCCCTCGATGTCTCCGGCGCCCAGGGTGCGCGCGTACTCGGCCTGGAGTTCCTGGTGCCAGGGGTCGGTGTACCGGAAGTCGCCGGTCGCGGCTCCGCAGGTGACCACCGCGCGGACGAGTTCCGGGTACTCCAGCGCGGTGTCGGTGGCGACCAGTCCGCCCATCGACAGGCCGACGAGGACCGCGGGTCCGGCGTCGAGGTGGCGCAGCAGGGCGGCGAGGTCGTCGGCCCAGCGGAACGGCCTGCTCGCGTTGGCGGAGGAGCCGTGGCCGCGGATGTCCGGGACGATCACCCGGTGTCCGGCGGCGAGGGCGGGGATCTGGTCGGCCCAGAACCGGTGGTCGACGAATCCTGCGTGGAGCAGGACCACGGGGTCGCCGGAGCCGGTGTCGAGGTAGGCGAGGTCGCCGTCGGCGGACGGGAAGACGTGAAGCTCGGAGGCAGCAGTCATGACAACCAAGGTGTCATGACCGGGGGGAATATGGCAACCAAGGTGTCATGATGGTCGTCATGAGCGACACCGGCACCCCCCTGGACCCCGACGCACTCGGCCGCCGCCTCACCGAGGTCTTCGACCTGGTCGGCCCGCTCTACCGGCGTGCGGCGCGCAAGGTGGAGCAGGCCGAACCGATCGAGGGCGCGTCCGCCGGAGTGCGCGCCGTACTGAACCTGCTGCGCCAGAACGGGCCCATGACGGTTCCTCAGATGGGCCGCGACCAGGCCCTGAGCCGGCAGTTCATGCAGCGCATGGTCAACGACGCGGCGAAGCACGGCTGGGTGGAGGTCACGCCCAATCCGGCGCACCAGCGGTCCTCGTTGATCCGGCTCACCGAGACGGGACGGGACACCATCTCCGCGGTGCTGGCCCGGGAACACACCCTCAACCGGCAGGTGGGCGGCGAGCTGACCGACGCCGAGGTGCGGGCGTGTGTGCGGGTACTGACCGAGATGGTGCGCACCTTCGACCACGTGGACGTCGACTGACGTCCCCCGGCGCACCCGGACCGCCCCCTCCCGGCATCATCCGGACCGGAACCGGGCTACTCCCCCATCACCAGCCCGTCCTTCGCGGCGCCCCGGCCGAGGACGACGTCCCGGACGCGGTCGCGCACGCCCCGCACGTCGGCGCCCCGGGCGAGCGCCTCGTTGAGGTCGACGACCCGGCCGGCGTCGACATCGAAGAGCTGGGGCACGAACTCCGCCTTGGCGACCCGCCAGCGCTCCCCCGCCCGGACGGGCGGGACGAAGGTGAAACGGCCGAGGGTGGACTGGTTGCCGCGCGGGTCCTGGACGCCCTGGTGGTTGAACATCTCGCCGGCGATCTGGTCACCCATGCCGTACACCACCCAGGTGCCGTTGACCTTCTCGTACGCCTGCGGGACGTGTGCGTGGGTGCCGAGGATCAGGTCGATGTCGGGGCGGCTCCCCGTGCGGGCGGCGGTGAGGGCGCGGGCCAGGGTGAGCTGCCGGTCGTCGGGCTCGTCCTGCCATTCGGTGCCCCAGTGCATGGACACGACGACCACGTCGGCGCCCGCGGTCCGGGCCGCCCGCGCGTCCGCCACGATCCTGTTCTCGTCGATCAGATCGACGGCCCAGGGCTGCCCCTGCGGCAGCGGGAAGCCGTTCGTGTCGTACGTGTAGGCGAGGTGCGCGACCTTCGCGGGGCCGGCCCGCAGCATCGTCACGGTGCCGGCCTCGGACTCGGTGCGCGCCGAACCGGCGTGGCGTACGCCCGCGCGGTCGAGGGCGTCGAGGGTGCGGCGGATGCCGCCGGCGCCGTCGTCGAGGCTGTGGTTGGAGGCCGTGGAGCAGCCGTCGTAGCCGGTGGCGGCGAGCGCGGCGGCCACTTCGGGCGGGGACTTGAAGGTGGGGTAGCCGGTGTAGTCGCCGTTCTCGCCGTAGACGGTCTCCATGTGACACAGCGCCAGATCGGCGCGCGAGACGACCGGTCGGGCACCGGCGAGCATGGGGCGGAAGTCGTAGCCGGTGCCGCCCGCGTCGAAGCGGGCGCGGTCGATGACGGAGCTGTGCGGGAGGACGTCACCGGAGGCGACGAGCGTGAAGCCCCCGGCGGCGGTGGGCGCGTGACGTCCCGGCCGGGCGGGAGTCCCCTCGCCCCGGTCGCCCTGTTCGCCATGGGCCTGGCAGGCCGCGCCCGCGGCGAGGAGGGCCGTGAGGGCCAGGGCCACCTGCTGTCTGCGTGCAATCATCAGCTCACCCCACAGTGGTCATATTTACGCACAAATAGGTACCGGTACGGGAGGTGCCCCTAAACAACCTCCCCGCCCCCTTAGCCCGTCCGGAGCGGCTGAACGGCCGGATCCGACCGTTCGTCGAACCGTTCGTCGACGCGATCGACCGTCCGCCGCAGACCTGTGCGCCCGCCCTGGCCGGGAACGGCACCCTGATGTGCCATACGGCCATGACGGCCGGAACCACGCTCACGAACGGGACGACCGCCGAGCACGAGCTCGCCGCACTGCAGCGGGAGCACGGCCGGCCCCTCTTCGCGCTCCTGCTCCGGCTCTGTGACGGTGACCGGCAGCGCGCCGAGGACCTGGTGCAGGAGACCCTCGTCCGCGCCTGGCAGCATCCCGAGGCACTGCGCGCCGACGACTTCGAGTCCGTACGGCCGTGGCTGCTGACCGTGGGGCGGCGGCTCGCGATAGACGCGCGGCGCGCCCGGCAGGCGCGGCCCGCGGAGGTCGGCGACGCGATCCTGGAGAACGCCCGGGTGTGCGGCGACCACGCCGAGCGGGCTGCCGCCACCCTCGATGTGCGCGAGGCTGTGAAGACACTCACTCCCGAGCACCGTGAAGTCCTGGTGCTGGTGTACTTCCAGGGGGCGAGTGTGGCGGAGGCCGCGGAGATCCTCCGGATTCCGCCCGGTACCGTGAAGTCCCGCGCGTACTACGCGCTGCGCGCCCTGCGCCGGGTGCTTCCCGGATACGCGGCCGACCTGCGGTGAAACCCATGGCCGAGTCAAGCCTCCGTAAAGTGCCTTGCCCCTGACCCCGGTTGAGTAATCGGCTGTCCTCATCCGTGTTCCGCACTGGGGCCCGGCGACGGGCGACGCGCACGCACCGGAGGAAGGCAGGAAGGAATGCTGCACAGAGGTCAAGAGAGCACGGACGGCGGCGAACTGACCGTCCCCATGGCCTGGTTGTACGCCGAGTACATCGCCGACGAGCTGCTGCGGTCCGGGGATCTGATGCCGCCGACGTCCTTCGAGTTCCGGGCCGGGCGGGACGCCCTGGCCCTGACCATCTTCCTGTCCGACGCCGACGGTGAACTGTCCGGCATCCAGGTCGTCTCACAGCTGGAGAACTGGCTGTCGCTGACGGCGTACGACCAGCCCTGGCAGGACTGGGTGAGCGAACGGATGACCGCGCTCGCCGCCGACGCGGTGGCCTCCGGCGACCCCGCGCCCGACCTGGATCTGGCCCGGGCGGCCTGGCGCTGGCTGGAGGAGACCGAGCTCCTCGCGCCCGATCTGAACGCCGTGCCGGGCGGTGGTCCGGTGATCGGCGAGGACGAAGGACCCAAGGTGTGGACGCCCGCCTGGCAGCTGGGATTGCCCCTGGGACACCTGGCCATCCACCTTTTCTAGACAGGTCTCGACTCGGACCAATCCGGGGGTCCGGCCGCTCCGAACCCCTTGGTTACGATTCTGCAAGGGCCTTGAGTGATTCGGCTGGCTGGTGCGTACCGGTGGGAGCAAGGAGTAACCCCACCCGCACCCAACGGCACGAGGATTCGTCATGAGGTCCCTGGAGAGGCATCGCGACGTCGGCGCGTACGCGCTCGGCGTGCTGGACGAGGCGGACGCGTTCCGCTTCGAGGACCACCTCATGGAGTGCCCCCGCTGCGCGGCACACGTGACCGAGTTCGGGCCCGCGACCCGGCAGTTGATGCTGTACCGGCGAGCGACACCGCGGGTGGTCCACCCGACGGCGCAGCCCGGACCGCGGATGCTGGAGCGGCTCCTCGGCGAGGTGGCCTCCCGGCATCGGGCGGGGCGCAGGCGGCTGTTGTACGCCGTGGCCGCCTCGGTGGTGCTGGCCGTCGCCGGCACCGGCGTCGTGATGATGACGGACAGCGCCGAGGGCGCCCCGGCCGTACAGCTCACCGCGACCGACGAACGCTCGGGAGTGTGGGCCCAGCTCACCACCGCGGACGAGACCTGGGGCAGCGACGTCCGGTTGGAGGTCAAGGACGGCGCCGGCCCCCGCGCCTGTCTCCTCATCGCCATCGGCCACGACGGCACCGAGCAGACGATCACCAACTGGACCGTCCCCGACCACGACGCCCGCCCCAACACCATGCACGGCGGCTCGGCGATGCACCCCGACCAGATCGACCACTACGAGGTGCGCACGATCGACGGGGACCACCTGGTGACGCTCGACGCGGATTGACCGTATTGCTGTGCGACCGGGCGACTTCTCTCTAATGTGCGCTTATGGAGTTTCCCAGCCCGGCATCGCCCGGGCCAGGTTCACGCGCACCGGAACGACTGGCTGTGCTGCTCATCGGCGACGGGGAGAGAACCGACCGCGTCCGCGTCCTGCTTGAGGCCCATCCCTCGGTCACCAGGGTCCACACCGCCTCGTCGGCCGAGTACGCCTTCGGTTTCACCCGTCACCTGGAACGACAGGACACGCCTGTCAACGCCGTGTTCATCGACCCCTTCGCGGACAGATACGACCCGCGCAAGTCCTCCGAGTTGATCCTCACCACGCGAGTTCACCAGCCCCGCATCGTCTTCGTCCTCCTCCTCTCCCCGGCCGAACTGATCGCACGGGCCCGCGAGTTCCTGCCGGAGCTGCACGAACGCATCCGGCACTACCACACACTCGACTGGACGAAGCCGGACGTCGCGCTGGCGGACGAGGTGGACGGGAGCCTCGCCCAGTGTCTCGGCTGGCACACGGCGCCGGAGCGCGGCGCGGAGCAACGCCGCATCACGTACGACGTCGCCCTCTCGTTCGCCAGTGAGGACCATGACTTCGCGAAGGCGCTCAGCGACGCCCTCGAAGCCCGCGGCCTGGAAGTCTTCTTCTATCCCGACCAGCAGTTCAACACGTGGGGCGAGAACCTCTACCGCCTCCTGTACAAGATCTACGCGGAGGAGTCCCGCTTCTGCGTGGTCGTCGTCTCCCACTCCTATGTGAGGAGTCGCTGGACCCGCTACGAGCAGATGGCCGCTCAGAACAGGGCGCTGGAGGCACTGGACCAGGCCTACATCCTTCCCGTGCGCCTGGACGACGTCGAAGTGCCGGGCATCCTCCCCTCCACGGCCTACCTGTCCGCCACGCTCGGTCCGCAGGAGATCGCCGACCACTTCGTCCGGAAGCTGGGCACGAGGGGCTGACTACTTCAGGAGTCGGGACAGTCTGCGGTCCGCCAGGGTCTTGCCGCCCGTCTGGCAGGTGGGGCAGTACTGGAGTGAGGAGTCGCTGAAGGAGACCTCGCGGATGGTGTCTCCGCAGACGGGGCAGGGGGCGCCGGCGCGGCCGTGGACGCGTAGGCCGCTCTTCTTCTCCGCTTTGAGGCGGCCGGCGGCTACGCCCCGGGAGCGTTCGATCGCCTCGGCGAGGGTGCTGCGGAGCGCCGCGTAGAGCCGTCCCGTCTCCTCCGGGGTGAGGGTCGACGTCGGTTTGAAGGGGGACATCTTCGCGGCGTGGAGGATCTCGTCGCTGTAGGCGTTGCCGACGCCCGCGATGAGGCTCTGGTCGCGCAGGGCGCCCTTGATCTGACGGCGTTCGCCCTTGAGGAGGGCGGCGAGACGGGCCTCGTCGAAGTCGTCGGCGAGCGGGTCGGGGCCGAGGCGGGCCACGCCGGGGACCTGCCGGGGGTCGTGGACGACGTACACCGCGAGGCGCTTCTGGGTGCCGGCCTCCGTCAGGTCGAAGCCCGCGCCGGTCTCCAGGGCCATCCGCAGGGCCAGGGGGCCCTTGCCGGGGCGGGGCGGGCCGTCCGGGAGCCGGTCCTTCCAGTGCAGCCAGCCCGCGCGGGCCAGGTGGGTCACGAAGTGCGGGCCGCCGTCCGTCTCCAGGTCGAGGAACTTGCCGTGCCGGTGCACGGCGGTGACCTCGCGGCCCTCGACGGCGGTGAGGGGAGGGTCGTACGTCTTCAGGACGCTGATCGCGACGGGCAGCGCCCGGACGATCTCGTGGCCGACGAGGTGCTCGGTCAGGAAGTCCTTCAGCGCTTCGACCTCGGGGAGTTCCGGCATACGTCCAGAGTGCCACCGGTCGCCGTCGCGCTCAGCTCGGCCCCGGCACCAGGAACTCGCACCACACGCACTTGCCGCCGCCCCGCGCCTCCACGCCCCACACGTCGGCGAGCAGGTCGACGAGGAGCAGGCCCCGCCCGGACACGCCCGACTCGCCGGCCTCGCGTCGGCGCGGCAGGGCGCTGGAGGAGTCCTCGACCTCGACGCGCAGCCGACGGCCACCGCCGGTGAGGACCCGCAGGGTGACGATCGCGGAGCCCTCGGTGTGCATGAGGGCGTTGGTGATGAGTTCGTCGGCGACGAGTTCGATCTCGTCGCGGAGGCCGCGCGCGCCCCAGGCGACGACCGCGGTCCGGATCATGTGCCGGGCCCCGGTGAGGGCCTCGGGGTCGCCGGGTGCCACGTGCTGCTGGAGCCGGCCCAGGGACCGGCGGGCGTCCAGACCATGGCGGCGCAGCAGGAGGAGGGCGACGTCGTCGTCGCCGCCGCGTTCCTCGGCCACGTCGATGAGGCAGGCGGCGAGGTCGGCGACGTCGTCCGGGCCGGTGGCGATGAGGGCCGCCAGGGTCCGCACACCCTCGTCGAGGTCGACGCCCGGCTGTTCGACCAGGCCGTCGGTGCACAGCAGCAGGGTGTCGCCGGGATCCAGTTCGAGGGTGGCCACGGGGTATTCGAGCCGCCCGAACTCCGCGGACAGGCCGAGCGGCAGCCCGCCCTCGACGCGGACGCGACGGCAGCTGCCGTCGCGTCCGCGCACGAGCGGGTCGATGTGACCGGCCCTGACCACCTGGACCACGCCGGTCGCCAGGTCGGCCTCCGCGTACAGGCAGGTCGCGAACCGTTCGGTGTCCAGTTCGTGGAGGAAACCCGAGGCGCGGGCCATCACCGCGGCCGGGGTGTGGCCCTCGGCGGCGTACGCCCTGAGGACGATCCTCAGCTGGCCCATGACCGCGGCGGCATGGGTGTCGTGCCCCTGGACGTCTCCGATGACCGCCCCGACCCGGCCGCCGGGCAGCGGGATCACGTCGTACCAGTCACCGCCGATGTCCCGGCCCAGGGAGGCGGAACGGTAGCGGACCGCCACGTCGGCGCCGGGCACGCTGGGGATGGTGCGCGGCAGCATCGCCTGCTGGAGGCCGGTGGCGAGGTCCTTGTCCTGCTCGTACAGCATGGCCCGCATGAGGCTCTGCGCGATGCTGCTGCCGAGCGCGATCAGGACGTTGCGGTCCTCGGGCGAGAAGCCGCGCCGGTCGTTGTAGAGCAGGCCCATGACGCCGATCGGGCGGGCCTCCGCGATGAGCGGGAGGTAGGCGGCCGAGGTGATGTTCAGGCCGGTGATGTGCGGCCAGAGGATCGGGTACCGGTCCGCGAACTCCTCCGGCGACTCGATGAAGCAGGGGCTGAGCGTGCGGACGGCGTCGCTCATCGGGTAGGGCTCGTCGATCCGGGTGACGTCGGTGCCCGGGACGAAGCTGCCCGCCGGGCCCTCGGCGACCAGCCGGATACGGCCGGCCTCGACCAGCCCGAAGACCAGGCTGGTGGCGCCGAGGTGGATGAGGCCGTGGGTGTCCTTGAGGATGTCGATGACGTCGTCCACCGTGCGGGCGTGCGCGAGGGCGGCCGTGGTGAGCTGCACCACGTTGGTCTGCCGGCGCCGGGCCTCGTCCTGGGCGGCCTGCTCCCGGCGGGACTCGATCTCGCCGATCTCCTGGGTGGCGTCGCGCACGATGCCGATGATGCGGCGCGGGCGGCCCGTCTCGTCGCGCCGGATGTAGCCCTGGGTGTGGGTCCAGCGCAGGGTGCCGTCGCGGCGGCGGAGCCGGAAGTAGGCGCCGTAGTTCTCGCTGCCGCTCTTGATGGCCTGGGCGACCAGGGCGTCCAGGCGGAGGCCCTCGGCGGTGGGCACGCGGACGGCGAGGCTCAGGGGGTGCCCGTCGTACTCGTCGGGACGCAGGTCGAAGACCTCGTGGGCCTGGGCGTCCATGTGGAACAGACCGGTGTCCAGGTCCCAGTCGAAGCTGCCCATGCGGTTGAGCGCCAGGATCGGATCCGGGTGGGCGGGCCAGTCGTCCGGGAGTGACAGGGCGCTCGCTCCCCGATCAACCATGGGGCCACCTTGCCAGGATTTGTCCGATTCCTCGACCGGGAGGCGGGCGAGGGGCGGGTGGGAACGCGGGCAGGAGCCGGGCGGCGGCGCGGGCAGGGACAGGTCAGGCGCCCGGTCGGGCGTTCAGCTGCCGAAGGCGCTCGCGGGGCTGCCGAAGACGCCGTCCGTGGCGGCCGGGTCGTCGGGGATCAGACCGCCGCCGTCGGGCAGGTCGGGGGTGTCCGGCACGCTCTCGGGGCCGATCTCGTCCGTGGTGTCGAAGGAGTCCGGAACGGCGGCGGGATCCTCGGCCGTGGGGTACACGGCGGTCGGCTCCCCGGGGACCGTCGTCCCGAAACCGGGCACGTCCGTGCCGTCGGACGGGACGAGTGGGCCCTCCGGCTCGCTCGCCGGGGGCGTGGCCGTGACGGTCCCTGTCGGGCAGTCCGCGACCTCGTCCGAGGCCGTGCCGGTGTCAGTGCCGGGGCCGGGGTCGGTGCCGGTGGGGTCGCCGGTCGGGAGGTCCGTGGGCTCGTCGGTCGTCACGTCGTCGGTGGCGCCCGGCGTGACGGTGACTGTGGGAGTGGGGGCGGGGGTGGGGGTCACGCAGTCGGTGGCGGACTCCGACGCGGATTCGGACAGGGGGTCTCCCGATGCCGACTCGGACGCGGACGCGGACGCCGACTCCGACGCCGAGGTGCTCTCGTCCGGGGAGGGGGTCGGCGTCGGGGGCAGGGGATCCGGCGCGGGTACGACGCGGTCGTGGCGGACGTCGTGGCCGACGCGCCGCTCGATCCAGGTGTGGTCGACGATGTCGATGATCGTGATGTCGGTGACGACCTGGACGGTCGGGGCCACCACGATCACCTGGGCGGGCCGGTATCCGGCCCAGGGCCGGCCCCTGGTGCCCGGACTCCCCCGCAGCGCCACCGGCGGCGCGAGCGGGTTGCCGCAGGCGCAGCGGACGCGGGGGACGCCCCGGTTGTCGACGAGGACGGCGGTGCCCGTCTGGAGGACGGACTGGTGGCCGGTGGCCCGCCCGCCGCCGTACCCGTGGTCGGTGACCCGTGTGTCGGCACGCAGGGTGACGGGCGCCAGTGCGCGCAGGTAGTCCGGGATCGACGTCCGGGAGATGCCCTCGGCCCGGGCGAAGGCGCGGGCCTTGCTCCGGTCCGCGGTCAGGTAGGCGATCTGCCGGTCGACGTCGCAGCTGCCGACCCTCTCGGTACCCCCGTAGAGGCCCGGTGTGCCGCCGGACACGGAGCGCCCTTCGACCGGCCCAGGTCGGTCCGGTTGTGGCGTTCGGGTGACGGGAGGCGAGGCGACCGGGGCGGGTGTGGCCGTCGAGGTCGCCGTGGAGTCGGTGAAGGGGTCCGGGCCCCGCGCGGCGACCGGCTGGAGAAGGACGTCCCCGCTCGACCTCGTCGGCTTCGTGTCCTGGTCGCCGTCGCCGCCGCAGCCGGTGACGAGGAGCGCCGTCGAGAGCGCGCAGGCCGTGACGAGGGTTCTGGTGGGTTGGCGCACCGCACTCTCCCGTCCGTCCCGGACATTTCGCCACTATTGTCTGCTTCACTCACTTGGGTTACGCAAGCGGAGGCGAGGTGCACGGAGAGTCACCTGTGGAGTTGTGGATCCGGCGACCCGGAAGAGGAGGCGCGCACGGCCGTGGACTGGTTCACCGCACCCGAGTACGGGATGAGCCGGCTGGTCTTCCAGCGGGCGCTGGCCGTCCTGTACCTCGTGGCGTTCCTGACGGCGGTCCTCCAGTTCCGTGCGCTGATCGGCGAGCGCGGCCTGCTGCCCGTGCGCCGCTTCGTCGAGCGGACGCGCTTCCGGCGCGCCCCGAGCCTCTTCCAACTGCACTACTCGGACCGGTTCTTCGCGGTCTGCGCGTGGACGGGGTGCATGGTGTCGGCGGCGCTGATCGCGGGGCTCGACTCCCGCGTCCCCCTGTGGGCGGCCATGCTGCTCTGGCTGGTGCCGTGGGTGCTGTACCTGTCGATCGTGAACGTCGGCCAGACCTGGTACGGCTTCGGCTGGGAGTCCCTGCTGCTGGAGGTCGGCTTCCTCGCCGTCCTCCTCGGCAACGACGAGGTGGCCCCGCCGGTGGTCGTGCTGTTCCTGCTGCGCTGGGTCCTGTTCCGTGTCGAGTTCGGGGCGGGCCTGATCAAGATGCGCGGTGACGCGTGCTGGCGGAAGCTGACCTGCCTGGACTTCCACCACGAGACACAGCCGATGCCGGGCCCGCTGAGCCGGTTCTTCCACCATCTGCCCCGGCCCCTGCACCGGGTGGAGGCCGCCGCCAACCATGTCACCCAACTCGTGGTGCCGTTCCTGCTGTTCACCCCGCGGCCGGTCGCCACCGCGGCGGCCTCGCTGATGATCCTCACCCAGCTGTGGCTGGTGCTGTCGGGCAACTTCGCCTGGCTGAACTGGATCACCGTCGTGCTGGCCCTGTCGGCGGTGGGCTTCCCGGCCGATCCCTCGCCGGCACCCGACGCCCCGCTCTGGTACGAGGCGCTGGTGCTCGCGGTCGCGGCCCTGCTGGTCGGGCTCTCCTTCCACCCGGTCCGCAACATGATCTCGCGCCGCCAGGTCATGAACCGCTCCTTCGACCCGCTCCATCTGGTCAACAGCTACGGCGCCTTCGGCAGCGTGAGCCGGATCCGCTACGAGGTGATCGTGGAGGGCACGGCCGACGACGTTCCGCGCGAGGAATCCGTTTGGCGGGAGTACGAGTTCAAGGGCAAGCCGGGCGATGTCCGGCGTCGGCCACGCCAGTTCGCGCCCTACCATCTGCGGCTCGACTGGATGATGTGGTTCGCCGCGCTGTCGCCCGCGTACGCCGGGACCTGGTTCGGCGTGCTGGTCGAACGGCTCCTGGAGAACGACCGCGACACCCTCGGGCTTCTGCGGTACTCCCCGTTCCCGCCCGACGCGCCCCCGCGCCACATCCGGGCCCGGCTCTTCCGGTACCGGTACACGTCGTGGCGGGAGTTGCGGGAGACGGGCGCGTACTGGGAACGGACGTATGTGCGGGAGTACTTGCCGCCCACCCGGTTGGCGGGGATGAGCCGGCAGTCGTGACCGCGGTGACGGCCCGGGTGGGGGCGACCGGCGACGGGCAGCCGTTGACGCTCCGGGCCGGACGGGTCCTAGGAGAACTCCGCGGGCTTCGCGGGCCCTTCGGACTTCGCGGACGGCCGGAGTCCGTAGACGCGGGTGGCGGTGGTCCCGAAGATCCGGGCGTGTTCGGACGGGCTCGTCAACCGGCGTGCCACGTCGTGCACTTCGCCGTACGTCGCCGCGAGGGTACACACCGGCCAGTCCGAGCCGAACATCAGCCGGTCCGGGCCGAAGGCATCCAGGGCCGTGTCCACGTACGGGCGGAGGTCCTCCACGCTCCAGAGGCCGGGGGCCGCCTCGGTGACCAGGCCGGAGAGTTTGGCGACCGTGTTGGGGACGGCGGCGAGGGCACGGAGGTCGGACGCCCAGGTGTCGAGGGCGCCGGAGGCGATGGGCGGCTTGCCCAAGTGGTCGAGGACGAAGGTGAGTTCGGGTATCGAGGCCGCCGCCTCGACGCAGGCGGGGAGCTGGTGGGGCTGCACGACCAGGTCGTAGACCAGGCCCGCCGCGGCGACGGCTCCCAGGCCGCGGCGGACGTCCGGGCGCAGCAGCCACCGCGGATCCGGCTCGCCCTGGACCTGGTGCCGGATGCCCTTGAGGTACCGCCCGCCGGGGAGTTCCCCGAGCCGGGCCAGCTCGTCGGCGACGCCCGGGCGGGTGAGGTCGGTCCAGCCGACGACTCCCGCGATCAGGTCGTGGGCGGCGGCGAGGGCGAGGAACTCCGGGGTCTCCTCGGCGACGGTGACCGTCTGGACGAGCACCGTGCGGTCGACACCGGCCGCGACCGCCTCGGGTGCGAGGTCCGCCGTCGTGAAGTCGCGGCGGAGCGGGCTGTGCCGGTCGATCCAGTCCTGGTCCCGGACGGACAGGTCCCAGACGTGGTGGTGGGCGTCGACCGTCATGGCAGCTCCCACACGACGGGCAGGCCGGCGTCGGCGCCCTCGCCGGAGTAGTCGTGCACCACGTCGAGGAGTTCGGCCATCCGGGCCTGCCAGGCGATGTTGATCGGGAGTCCCTCCAGTGCGGCGAGGAGGCGGGCGTAGTCCTCGCACTCCAGGAGGTGGAAGAGGTCGGTGCCGCTGCGCCAGATCGTCCAGGAGGTGGCGCCGGCGGCCCGGATGGCGTCGGTGAGTTCGGCCGGGACCTCGCGGTGGGCGGCGTCGTACTCGGCGATCCGGTCGGCGCGGACCTTGGTGTGCAGGGCCACTCTCATGACGGCTCCTCGGCGGGCACGGGGGCGTCGGTGGACAGCAGCCCGGTGTCGTGCAGCTCCCGCCAGAAGGCGGCGGGGACGGTGGCCGTGAACTGGTCGGCGCAGTCGTGGACCTCGGCCGCCGAACGGACCCCGACGAGGACGCTCGCGACCGCCGGGTGGGCGGCACAGAAGGCCAGCGCGGCGGCGCGCAGGGTGGTGCCGTGCCGGTCGGCGACAGCCTTCAGCCGCAGCGCGCGGTCCAGCAACCCGGCCGGTGCGGCGGCGTAGTTGTAGGTCGCGCCCGGCCTCGGATCGGCCAACAGGCCGGAGTTGAAGGCGCCGCCGATGACGACGGACGTACCGCGGGCCACGGCCGCCGGGAGCAGTTCGGTGAGCGCGTCCTGGTCGAGGAGGGTGTAGCGGCCGGCGCACAGCACCACGTCGACGTCCGTGTCGCGGACGAAGCGGGTGAGCATCTCCGACTGGTTCATGCCCGCGCCGATCGCGCCGACGACGCCCTCCGCGCGGAGCTTGTCCAGGGCCGGGTAGCCCTCCCGGAAGGCCTGTTCGGCATGGTCGTCGGGGTCGTGGAGGTAGGCGACGTCGACCCGGTCGAGGCCGAGCCGCTCCAGGCTGGCCTCCAGGGAGCGTCGTACGCCGTCGGCGCTGAAGTCCCAGACGCGGTGGTGGGTGGCGGGGACCGCGAAGCCGTGGGCGAGGTCGTCGCCGCCCCGGTCCCACGGTTGCAGGAGGCGGCCGACCTTCGTCGAGAGCGTGTACGCGCCGCGCGGGTGGGCGCGCAGGGCGGCGCCGAGGCGGCGTTCGGACAGGCCGATGCCGTAGTGCGGGGCGGTGTCGAAGTAGCGGATGCCTCGCTGCCAGGCGGCGGTCACGGCCTGGTGCGCCTGCTCCTCGCCGACCTCGGTGAAGAGGTTGCCGATCACCGCGGCGCCGAAGGCGAGGGAACCGACCTCGACTCCGCTGCGGCCGAGCGTGCGCACCGGCCCGAGCGTGCTCACCGGCCCGCCGGGCGCAGTCGCAGGCCCTGCATGCCGCCGTCGACGGCGAGCGAGGTGCCGGTGGTGGCGCCGGACAGCGGGCTCGCCAAGTAGGCGATGGCACCCGCCACTTCCTCCGCGGAGACGAGGCGGCCGGTGGGCTGGCGGGCCTCCAGGGCGGCGCGTTCGGCGGCCGGGTCCGCGGCTTTGGAGAGGAGGCGGCCGATCCACGGGGTGTCCGCCGTGCCGGGGTTGACGCAGTTCACACGGATGCCCTCGCGGACGTGGTCGGCGGCCATGGCGAGGGTGAGGGAGTACACCGCGCCCTTGGTCGCGCTGTAGAGCGCCCGCTGCGGCAGGCCCGCGGTGGCGGCGATGGAGCAGGTGTTGACGATCGCGGCGTGCGCGGACCGCCGTAGGTGGGGCAGCGCGGCGCGGGCGACCCGGACCATGCCGACGACGTTGACGTCCAGGACGCGGTGCCACTCGTCGTCGGCGTTGTCCTCGACGGTGCCCTGGGCGCCGATGCCCGCGTTGTTGACCAGCACGTCCAGTCCGCCGAGGTCGGCGACGGCGGCGGCCACCGCGGCCCGTACGGACGCGTCGTCGGTGACGTCGGCCCGGTGGGCGAGCAGTGGCTTCTCGACCGACGAGGTGTCCAGGTCGAGTACGGCGACCTGGGCGCCGCGCGCGGCGAGGAGGTCCGAGGTGGCCCGGCCCAGGCCCGAGGCACCGCCGGTCACCAGGGCCTTGAGCCCCTCGAAGTCGCTCATGCCGCGTGTCCCTTCTTGGCTGACGCCTGGTCCGCCGCCTGGTCGGGGTTCTTGAGGTCGGCGGCCCAGAAGGCGCCGTCGGGGTAGGTGTACCGCGCGAGGGACTCCGGTCGCATGGCGGCCGAGAAACCCGGTGCGGTGGGCGCGGTGTAGTGGCCCTCGCGCATCACCACCGGGTCGAGGAAGTGGTCGTGCAGATGGTCGACGTACTCGATGACGCGGTCCTCGGTGGTGCCGGAGAGCGCGACGTAGTCGAACATCGACAGGTGCTGGACGAGTTCGCACAGGCCGACCCCGCCCGCGTGCGGGCAGACGGGTACGCCGAACTTGGCCGCGAGGAGCAGGATGGCGAGGTTCTCGTTGACGCCGGCGACCCGGGCCGCGTCGATCTGGACGATGTCGACGGCGCCGGCCTGGAGGAGCTGCTTGAAGACCACCCGGTTCTGGACGTGCTCGCCGGTGGCGACCTTGACCGGGGCCACGGCCTTGCGGATCGCCGCGTGGCCCAGGATGTCGTCGGGGCTGGTGGGCTCCTCGATCCAGTACGGGTCGAACTCGGCCAGCGCCTTGGTCCAGCGGATCGCCTCGTCGACGCCCCAGCGCTGGTTGGCGTCGATGGCCATGCGGATGTCGGGGCCGACGACCCGGCGGGCGACGCGGCAGCGCCGTACGTCGTCGTCGAGGTCGGCGCCGACCTTCAGCTTGATCTGCCGGAAGCCGTCGGCGACCGCCTCGGCGGCGAGCCGGGTGAGCTTCTCGTCGTCGTAGCCGAGCCAGCCCGGGGAGGTGGTGTAGGCGGGGAAGCCTCGGGCGAGGAGCTCCGTGGTGCGTTCGGCGGCGCCCTCGCGGCCCTTGCGCAGGAGTTCCAGGGCCTCTTCGGGGGTGAGCGCGTCGGTGAGGTAGCGGAAGTCGATCTGGCCGACCAGCCACTCGGGGTCCGCCTCGGCGAGCAGTCGCCAGAGCGGTTTGCCGGCGTGCTTGGCCGCCAGGTCCCACACGGCGTTGGTGACCGCGCCGATCGCCATGTGCATCACGCCCTTCTCGGGGCCGAGCCAGCGCAGCTGGCTGTCCCCGATCAGGTCCCGGAAGAGCGAGCCGGGGTCGGCGCACACCTCGTCGACGGAACGTCCGACCACATGGTGGCGCAGTGCGTGGATCGCGGCGACCTGGACCTCGTTGCCCCGCCCGATGGTGAAGGTGAAGCCGTGTCCCTCCGGTCCGCCGTCGCCACCGGTACGCAGCACGACGTACGCGGCCGAGTAGTCGGGGTCCGGGTTCATCGCGTCGGAGCCGTCGAGCTCACGCGAGGTGGGGAAACGGATGTCGTAGGTGTCGACCGCGGAGATGCGGCGAGGGGGGACGGGCGTCTCGGACACAGAGGGCCTTTCGGTCGGTGACGGGGACAGGGCGGGATCAGTCCTGGGCGCGCCCCGTCGTCACGCGGGCGATGATGAGGGCGACCAGGATGATGCCGCCGTAGATGGCCTGGATCCAGAAGGACGGCACCTGGGCGAGGGTGAGCAGGTTCTGCACGACACCGAGCAGGAGTACGCCGGTCAGGGCGCCGAACATGGTGCCCTTGCCGCCGTCCAGGCTGATGCCGCCGATCACCGCGGCCGCGAACACGGTGAAGATCATGTTCTGGCCCTGGTTGGCGCTGATCGCTCCGACGTAGCCGGTCTGCATGATGCCGCCGACGGAGGCGAGGACACCGGCCACCACGAACACGCCGAGCATGACGCGCTCGACGCGGATGCCGGCGGCGCGAGCCGCGTCCGGGTTGCCGCCGATGGCGTACAGGGCCCGGCCGACGCGGTGGTACTTGAGGACGAACCCGGCGAGGGCGAAGGAGATCGCGGCGACCCACACCGACAGGGGGATGGTGAGGAAGGTGGTGGTGGCCAGGGAGTAGAAGCTGTCGGGCATGCCGAACAGTGTCTTGCCCTTGGTGGCGCCGACCAGCAGTCCGCGCAGGACGATCAGCATCGCGAGCGTCACGATGAACGCGTTCAGTTTGAACTTGACGACGAGGATGCCGTTGAAGGCGCCGATCGCCCCGCCGACGACGAGGATCGCGAGCATGGCGAGCGCGGTCGGGAAGCCGGTCCCCCAGCCGGCCTGGGCGACCGGCAGGACGAGGAGGGCGCCCACGGCGGGCGCGATGCCGACGACGGACTCCAGGGACAGGTCGAACTTGCCCGTGATCAGGACCAGTGACTCGGCGAGCACCACCATGGCGAGGGCGGCCGAGGCGCCGAGGATCGAGATCAGGTTGCGTTCGGTGAGGAACGAGTCATTGACCACCGTGCCGAGCACCATCAGCAGCAACAGGGCGGGTACGAGGGCCAGTTCGCGGGCCCGGCGCAGCAGTACGGTCCGCGCCGAGCGGGCGGCGGGGGTCCGGAGCGGGGCGAGCGGCGGGGCCGCTTTGGTGTCAGCCATGGTCCACTCCTTCGATGGAGGCGATCAGCTCGTGGTCGCGCCAGCCCGCCGGGTGCTCGGCCACGACGCGGCCGTGGAAGAGGACGAGGACGCGGTCGCAGCGCCTGAGGTCGTCGAGTTCGTCGGAGACGACGAGGACGGCGGTGCCGTCGTCGCTGGCGGTGTCGACGCGGGCCAGGAGGGACTCCTTGGACTTCACGTCGACGCCCGCGGTGGGGTTGATGAGGACCAGCAGGCGTGGGTCGGAGGCGAGGGCGCGGGCCATGACGACCTTCTGGGCGTTGCCGCCGGACAGGTCGGAGACGGGCTGGTCGGGCCCTTCGGTGTGGATGTCGAGGCGTTCGATCAGGTCGGTGGCGACGCCACGTTTGCGTTCGGTGCCGACGAAGCCGAGGCGGCCCAGCCGGTCGAGGACGCTCATGGTGGCGTTGTCGCCGATGGTCATGCCGAGGACGAGCCCCTGGGCGTGCCGGTCCCGGGGCACGCAACCCACGCCGGCCTTCAGCGCGGCCTGCACATCGCCGAACGGGAGCTGCCGGCCGTCCAGTCGGGCGGTGCCGCCGCTCGGCCTGTGCAGTCCGGTGAGCGACTCGGCGAGTTCGATCTTGCCGCTGGCGCTGGACCCGGCGAGTCCGACGACCTCGCCGCGGCGGACGGTCAGGCCGATGTCCTGGTACGCCTCCGAGGTGAGGCCGTGGACGTCCAGGAGGACGGGGGCGCCGTCGGCGACCTGCCTCTCCTGTACGGCCTGTTCGGCGAGCGTCTCGATGGACTCGCCCGCCATGGCCTCCACCAGCGCGGCCTTCGGCAGGTCGGCGACCGGGGCCGTGGTGATCCAGCGGGCGTCGCGCAGTACGGTCACCGTCTGGCACACCTCGTACACCTCCTGGAGGTGGTGCGAGATGAACAGGAAGGTGACCCCGGACTTCTGCAGGGCGCGCATCCGGCTGAAGAGCCGCTCGATCTCCCGGTTGTCGAGCTGCGCGGTCGGCTCGTCGAGGACGATGAAGCGGGCGCCGAAGCTCAACGCCCGGGCGATCTCCACCATTTGACGGTCCTCGACCTTGAGGTCGGCGGTGCGGGCCTCGGGGTCGACGTGCACGTCCCAGGCGTCGAGGAGTTCGGCGGCCTGGGCCCGGAGCCCGCGCCAGCTGATGAAACGGCGCCTAAGGGGCTGCCGGTTGATGAAGAGGTTCTCGGCGACCGTCAACTCCGGGACGACGGTGGGTTTCTGGTAGACGCAGGCGACCTTGCGGCGCCAGGCGTCCCGGTCGGCGAGCGGGGGCGCCGGTTCGCCGTCGAAGCGGACCGTGCCCTCGTCGGGGGCCTTGAGGCCGGTGAGGAGGGTGACGAGGGTGGACTTGCCCGCGCCGTTGCGGCCGACCAGGGCGTGGGACTCGCCGGGCAGGACGGTGAGCCTGCCGTCGGCGAGAGCGGTGGTGGGGCCGTAGCGCTTGACGATCCCCCACGCCTCCACGAGTGGCGTGACCTGGGCTTCCTTTACCTGGGTGCTCATTCGACCGTGTTGCCCCACAGCTTGGGGTCGTCGACGTTCTCCTTGGTGACCAGGGGCGCGGCCAGTTGGTCCTCCAGGATGCCGCTGGGCAGCTTGACGATCGTCGAGTCGTGGTCGGTCGGGCCGGGCTTGAACGTCTTCCCCTGCATCGCCGCCTTGATGTAGTACATGCCGTACTTGGCGTACAGGTCCGCCGGCTGGGAGACGGTGGCGTCGATCTCGCCCTTGCGGATGGCGTCGAACTCCTGCGGGATGCCGTCGTTGGAGACGATGGCGATGTGGCCCGACTGTCCGGCCTTCTTCAGCATCCCCTTCGACTTCAGGGTCTGGAGGGTCGGCGCGAGGTAGACGCCGCCGGCCTGCATGTAGATGCCCTTGATGTCGGGGTTGGCGTTCAGGAGTGTGTCGAGCTTCGAGGCGGCGGTGTCGGACTCCCACTTGGCGGGGATCTCCAGCACCTTCAGCTTCGGGAAGTCCTTCTTCACACAGGAGCGGAACGCCTCGGAGCGCTCGCGGCCGTTGACCGAGGCGAGGTCGCCCATGATCTGTACGACCTTGCCGGAGGAGATCTCCTTGCCGAGGTACTGGCAGGCCTGCTCGCCGTACGCGACGTTGTTGGCGCGGACGACCATGGCGACCTTGCCCTTGTCCGGGGCGACGTCGACGGCGACGACCGGCACGCCCTTGCGCTCGGCCTGGTCGAGGCCGGCCTCGATGGCGGCACTGTCCAGGGGCGCGACGACCAGGCCCTTGACGCCCTGGTTGAGCACGTTGTTGATGTCGGTGATCTGCTGGGAGGGATCACTGTTGGAGTTGATCGTCTTCATCGCGTCGACGCTTTCGGACTTCGCCATCTTCGGCACGTAGTCGTTGTACGACTGCCAGAACGGCGAGGTCAGCAGGGGCAGGATCACCCCGACCTTGCCGGTCCCGTCCCCTCCCCCGTCGCCGGCCGAGCCGGCGGTGTCCTTGGTGCTGCCGCACGCGGCGAGCACGAGCGAGACGCCGGTGGCCGCGACCACCAGGCCTGTCGTCCGAAACCTGTTCCGCTTCCCCACTGTCCTGCCGGGCATCTGGCGGCTCCTCGTTGAGCGTGTGCGAGCAGATGACCGCATACTTATCAGACCACTCGACGGGAAGAACACCCTCCGTCGGCACTTTTCGCGGAGTTTTGGCCGTAGTGGTCCGACCACCTGGGTGGTTAGACTGCGGCGCACCCGGTGACTGGAGGAACGGCGTGGACGAGACAGCCCCGCAGAAGGGCACCGTGACGCAGCGCGCCATCGAGCAGATCAAGGCGATGATCGGCGGTGGCGGCCTGGAGCCGGGCCAGCGGCTGCCCACCGAGCGTGATCTGGCCGTCCAGCTCGGTATCTCCCGCAGCTCGATGCGCGAGGCGATCCGGGCGCTGACGGTGCTGGGCGTACTGGAGGCCCGGCACGGCTCGGGCATCTACGTGACCCAGCTGGAGGCCGGTGACCTGCTGGAGACCTTCGGCGTGGTCGCCGACCTGTCCCGCGGACCGCGCCTGGTGGAGCTGCTTGAGGTACGGCGCATCCTGGAGTCGACGGCGACCGCGCTGGCGGCGGCCCGGATCACACCGGACCGGCTCGCCGAGGTGGAGAAGCACCTCACGGCGATGAACGCCACCGAGGACCCGGAGGAGATCCTCGCCCACGACCTGGCCTTCCACCGTGAGATCGCCACGGCCGCCGGCAACGAGACCATGGCCGCCATCCTGGACGGCCTCTCCTCCCGCACCTTCCGCGCCCGCGTCTGGCGCGGCTACCAGGAGGAGGGCGCCTTCGCCCGCACCCGCCGCGAACATGCCGCGATCCACCGGGCGTTGGTCGCCCGCGACCCGGAGGCGGCACGGGCGGCGGCGGCCGCGCACGTGGGCGAGGTCGAGCAGTGGCTGCGCTCGCAGGTGGGGGACGGCGTGCGCTGAACCGCCCCTGTGGGACGCTGCGGTATGGAGATCGAGCCGGTCACCCTGTCCACACCACGGCCCGTGCGGTGGCCCACGCTGGTGCAGGGCTGGCATGAACTGACCTTCCTGCACTGGCCGGTGGACCCGGACCGGGTGGCGGGACTGCTGCCGGCCGGCACCCGCCCGGACACCCTGGACGGTGTCACGTACGTCGGCCTGGTCCCGTTCCTGATGCGCGGTGCGGGTCTGGGGCCGGGCCCCGGGCTCCCCTTTCTCGGCACGTTCTGCGAGACGAACGTACGGCTGTACACGGTGGACGACCACGGCCGGCGCGGCGTCGTGTTCCGGTCCCTCGACGCGGCCCGGCTCCTCCCCGTGCTGATCGGCCGGCTCGGGGTCCGTCTGCCCTACACCTGGTCGGCGATGCGGCTGCGCCGAGAGCGGGATGTCATCACCTACAGCTGCCGCCGCCGTCTCTCCGGGAAGGGCGCGCCGGCCAGCCGCGCCGTGGTCCGCACCGGCGCGCCGATCGCCGAACCCACGCCCCTGGAACGGTTCCTGACCGCCCGCTGGGGTCTGCACGTCTCGTGGCACGGCCGCACCGCGCACCTGCCGAACGAGCACGCGCCCTGGCCCCTGCACCGGGCCGAGCTGCTCGACCTGGACGATGATCTCGTCACGGCCGCGGGCCTGCCGCCCATGACCGGACCCCCGGTCAGTGTCCTCTACTCCCCGGGCGTCACCGTGCGCTTCGGAACCCCCTCCTCACTGGCGCCCTCGGCACGACTTCGCCCCGTCGGGCGACAACCCGACGGGGCGAGGTGACCGGGCCCGCCGCACCGACGGGGCCGGTGTCGCTACTTGAGTTCGGAGGCGGTGAAGTAGCCGTCCCTGACCAGGAGATCGTAGTTGGACTTGTCGACGCTCTCCGGCTGCAGCAGGTAGACGGGCACGTCCTTGACGCCGTTGTTGTAGTCCGTTCTGTTGTCGATCCTCGGCAGCCTCTCCCTGAGGATGTCGTCGACCATCTGGGCTGCGGCCTCGGCGAGTTCGCGGATGTCCTTGTAGACGGTCTGCGACTGCCGGCCCGCGATGATCGACTTCACCGAGGCCAGCTCGGCGTCCTGACCCGTGATGATCGGGAGGGGCTTGCCGTCGGAGCCGTAGCCCTTCGACTCCACCGCCGACAGGACACCCCGGGAGATGCCGTCGTACGGCGACAGGATCGCGTCGAGTTTCTTGTTGCCGTACCACTCGGTCAGGAGACCGTTCATGCGCTTCTGCGCGGTGGGGCCGTCCCAGCGCAGCGTGGTGATCTTCTTCATGTCGGTCTCGCCGGACGGGACGACGAGCTGCTTGTTCTCCAGGAACGGTTCCAGGAGCGCCATCGAACCGTCGAAGAAGTACTTGGTGTTGTTGTCATCGGGGGAACCGGCGAACAGCTCGATGTTGAAGGGACCCTTGCCCTCCTCCAGGCCGAGCTTCTCGATGATGTGGCGGGCCTGCTGCCGGCCGACCATCTCGTTGTCGAAGGACACGTAGTAGTCGACGTTCTTGGTGCCGAGGATGAGCCGGTCGTAGGAGATCACCACAATGCCCGCGTCGTGGGCCTGTTTGAGCACGCCGTTCAGCGACTTGGCGTCGATGGACGCGATGATCAGCGCGTCGACGCCCTGCTTGATCAGGTACTCGATCTGCGAGACCTGGACCTTCGGGTCGTCGTCGCCGTAGACCAGGTTCGTCTTGTACCCCATGCCCTTCAGGTCGTCGACGACGCTCTTGCCGTCGGTCAGCCAACGGTCGGAGGCCCGGGTCGGCATGGCGATGCCGACGGTGCCGCCCTTGGCGCTGCCCTCCGAGCCGGACTCGGTCTCACCCTGTCCGCATGCGGACAGGGTGAGAGCGAGGGAGCTGACTCCGGCGAGTAAGGCAAGGACGGCTCTTCGTTCGAACATGGTGATCGTTCCTTGATCTTCTCGTCGTTGAGAGGATGACGGCGGATCGGACGTCGAGGGGGAGACGGCGGATCGGGCCGGGCGGACGGCGCCGTACGTGTGGGTACCGCGGGCCCCCTCGACGGGCCGGTCTTCGGACAGAGTGGTGCGCCGAGGAGGATCGGTTCGGCGCCCCGTGGACACGCGCAGGGCCACCGAGATCGTCGGAGGGCCCGGCATACGGGGTTCAAGGCGAGCGAACAACCTGGCGGACCTCGCTCACACCGTTGAGGTCAGGTCGGTCCGGCACGTTGCTTCAGCCGGTGCCCGGACGCCTGGACGTCTCGCGGTGCGCCGGTCAGCGGGCTGCCGCGGCCCGGCATCCGGCTCTCGCGGACCCTTGTGATCCCGCTGCCGGTGTACTCCTGCACGTACGCCAGGCTGCGCCACGGCGTTCCGGCCACGGGCGTGCTGATTCCAGGGTGCACAGAGCAATCGCCTTCAAATGTTCGAGACTTCGTCACACGTTCCACATGTTCGCGTGACGGTAAGAGGGAGGCGCCTGAGTGTCAACGGGGCGAACTTAAACGGTTACGGAAAGTTCGGAGATCGCGGCCGGTCCCGGAACTCGCCCGGAGAACCGGCGTCGTGGCGCTACGCTGCGGTGTCGTGCAGGAGACGCGTCTTGAGACCGCCCGGATCCGGGCCGCTCGCCGGTTGATCGACCCGGTCTTCCTCGACACCCCGCTCTACCGCTGCGAGGCTCTGGAGCCCGGCCTCGGGTGCGCGGTGAGCATCAAACTCGAAACGGCGAACCCGGTCCGCAGCTTCAAGGGCCGCGGCACCGAGGTGGTCGCGAGCCTGCTGGCCGACCAGGGCGCACGAGCCGCGGTGTGCGCGAGCGCGGGCAACCTCGGTCAGGCCCTCGCGTGGTCCGGTCGCGGCCGGGGGCTCGATGTCACCGTCGTGGCCTCCCGCTTCGCGACCCGGGCCAAGCTCGATCGCATCCGGGCGTTGGGCGCCACGCTGGAGCTGGTGGACGGCGACCACGAGAGCGCTCGGGAGCGGGCGGCGGCCATCGCACGGTACGACGGCATCCGGCTGGTCGAGGACAGCCTGGACATCGAGACCTGCGAGGGCGCGGCGACCATCGGACTGGAACTGGTGGGCGCCACGCCGTCGTTCGACACCGTCCTGATCGCGCTCGGCGGCGGCGCGCTGGCCACCGGCGTGGGGCATGTGCTGAAGGCGTTGGCACCCGGAGTCGAGGTGGTCTGCGTCCAGCCGCTGGGCGCACCGGCGTTGACCCTCTCGTGGCGCGCGCGACGTGTCGTCACCACCGACTCGACCGACACCATCGCCGACGGCGTCGCCGGCCGGTTCCCCGTCCCGGCCGTCCTGGACGACCTCCTCCTGGTCGCCGACGACGCCGTCCTGGTCCGGGAGGCGTCGATCGTCGCCGCGATGCGGTTGCTCCTCGACCACGCCGGCCTCGTCGTCGAACCGTCGGCCGCGCTCGGTATCGCGGCGATCCTCGAAGACCGCGACCGCTTCGCCGGCCGCCACGTCGTCACCATCGTGTGCGGCAGCAACGTCGACGTGGACGCCTACCACCGCTGGGTCGGAGCGCCTCCCTTCCCCCTGCCCTGACCGTCGACGGCCCGGTTCCTCGTAGGGCTACGGGACGGCACGGGTGCGGCACGGGGGCCTGACTCGGCCGCACTCGGCCTGGCTTGGGGCGGTCGGGCAGGATGAGGTCTTCGCTCGACGGAGGGGGCCCTGAGGTGGGGTATGCGCTGGAGGCGGTGATCGCCCGGGACGAGTTGCTTCGTACCGCCGTAGGAGATCTCGCCGCCGCTCGGGTGGCGACGGCCGGTCAAGGGCTGTCGCTGGTGCCGATGACCGGTGAGCTCTTCGACGCCGTGACGGACGGCGGTTCCGCCGGACCGCTCGGGTTCTGGCGGCTGCCGGGCGGGTTCGACCAGCTGCTCGCCCAGTGGTCCGCCGCCGGACCCGTCGCCTATGTGGAAGCCGAGTTCTTCGGTGGCGACGGCGACCAGCGGGCTGCGGTGTGGGCCGGCGGGGCCCTGGTTCTGGGACCCCTGCACGCCCCGGAGGGGCGGCCGTTTCCCGCTGCCGGGAGCCCGATCTCGCAGGCGCTTCGACGGCTGGGGGCGGTGGCGGGTCCGGCCGGGGACGAGTTCTCGGCCGTGGGCCTCGACCGCCACCGGGACAACGAGGGCTGGGTCGCTTCCGCGAACCGCTGAGGCCCGGGGCGCCGGTCGAACAGGGTGGTCGGGCGAACCAGGCGCTCCTCGGCCCTGCCCGGGAGACAATGGCCGTATGCGGTCATGGGGTACGGCATGGGCGGCCGGCGCACTGGTGCTGGTGGCCGCGACGGGCTGCACCGGCGACGACGAAGGCGCCGCGCGCACCAGCGCTCCCGCGGCGACCGGCCGGGCTCCCACCGCGACACCCGCCCCGACCCGCACGCCCGTCGACCCCGTGTCGATCCAGGCCCTGATCCAGCGCAAGCACACCGGGTCCGGCCTGCGGCTCGGTGCCGTCCTCGCCCGGACCGCCGCGTACACCGGCTACCGGGTGACATACGAGGCGAACGGGCTGACGATCTCCGGGCTCATGAACATCCCGACGGGCAAGGGTCCTTTCCCGGCCCTCGTGCTGGCCCACGGCTACATCGACCCCGCCATCTACACCACCGGCCGGGGCCTGGCCCGCGAGCAGGACCTCCTCGCCCGCAACGGCTACGTCGTCCTGCACACCGACTACCGCAACCACGCGGGGTCGGACAAGGATCCCGACAACGACCTCGGCCTGCGGCTCGGTTACACCGAGGACGTCATCGGCGCGGCGATGGCCCTCAAGTCGTCCGGGCGGCCGGAGATCGACGGGGACCGGATCGGGCTGCTGGGCCGGTCGATGGGTGGCGGTGTCGTCTACAACACGCTGGTGGTGGCGCCGGGTCTGTTCGACGCCGCCGTAGCCTTCGCGCCGGTCAGCTCCCGCCCGCAGGAGAACATCGACCACTTCCAACGCCCCGCCGGGGACCCGCTCGTCGCCGAGATCGAGGCCGAGCACGGCACGCCGGAGGAGGACCCGGCCTTCTGGCGGGGCGTCTCCCCGATCAGCCACGTCGACCGGGTGACCGAGCCGCTGCTGATCCATCACGGCACCGCCGACGACACCTGCCCCCTCGCCTGGACCCGTCAGACCGTGGCCGCGTTCGAGAAGGCGGGCAAGGACGTCCGGCTGCGCACCTACACCGGCGAGGGCCACACCTTCCACCCGCAGTGGGCGCGCTCGATGGACACCACCATGGCGTTCTTCGAACGGCACCTGCGCTGAGGCCGTTCAGGTCCGCGAGCGGTACAGCCCGAACTCCGCGATCCGTACGGTGTTCCGGGCCCCCGTCACCCGTGCCCGCCACCGCCGTGCCCGCACCGCGGCCGTCAGCAGCAGGATCCGGCTCGCGCCGACGGTGCCGGCCCGGGTCACCTCCGACCAGGCGCCGTCGCGATACGCCTCGACGACGAAGCTCTCGATCTGCTGGCCGTGCCGGATGTCCTCCGCCAGCCGGATCCGGTCGACCTCGCGTTCCGCCCCGAGATCGAGCGTGACCCGCCCGGGCGAGACGGTTCTCCGGGCGCCGCGCGCCAGGTCCTCGGGCAGCTCCCGGTCGACGCGCTCACGGAACTCCCGCAGCCGCACCACGTCCGCGGCGGGCAGCAACCCGTCCGTGTCCGGCGGGACGTTGAGCAGGAGCACCGAGTTGCGGCCCACGGACCGGAAGTAGATGTCGGTCAACTGCTCGACGCTCTTGGGCTCTTGGTCGGCGTGGTAGAACCAGCCGTCCCGGATGGACACATCGCACTCGGCGGGCCACCACTGGAGGTGGTCGGCGACCGGCAGGGCCCGCACGAGCGCCCGACGGCTGCCCATGTCGGGGTCGTCGTAGGCGAGGGCGTAGTCGGTGCGCCCGTAGTCCTTCTCCTGGACCGGGACGACGCTCCACTCGTCCTCGCGGGCGAGTCCGCCCTCGTTGCCGACCCAGCGCACATCGGGTCCGGACACGGCGATCGAGGCGTCCGGGGCGAGCGAACGCACCAGCGTGTACCAGCTGTCCCAGTCGTACTTCTCGACCTTGTCCGGCGGTATGCGGCCCTGGGCGCCGTCGAACCACACCTCGTCGATCGGACCGTACTCGGTGAGGACCTCGTGGAGCTGGTTGAGCATGTGGGCGCCGTAGTCGGTGGCGGGGAGGGCGTACGTCCGCCGCGGGGTGCGGTCGTCGCCGTCCACGGGGGTGGGGATGGTGTGTGCGGTGCGGGCACTGCCGTTGGCGTACACGCCGTGCAGGTACTGGTTCTCGTCGGCGGGTGAGACGTAGACGCCGACCTTGATGCCGTGACGGCGCATGGAGTCGGCGAAGGAGCGCAGGACGTCGCCCTGTCCGTTTCGCCAACTGCTCGACGCCACCGTGTGGTTCGTGTAGCGGGAGGGGTAGAGCACGAAGCCGTCGTGGTGCTTGACGGTGAGGATGGCGAGCTTGAAGCCGCCGTCGCGGAGGGCTCTGGCCCACTGGTCGGTGTCGAGGCCGGCCGGCTGGAAGACGTCGGGGTCCTCGTCGCCGGTGCCCCATTCGAGGCCGGTGAAGGTGTTCACGCCGAAGTGCAGGAACGCGGTGCGTTCCAGGCGCTGCCAGGCGATCTGCCGTGCGGTGGGCCGGACGTGGGAGGCCTTGCGGACCAGGTCGGCCTCGGTGTCGTCGGGAGAGACGGGGATACGCGGGCGGGGGCCGCCCCGTGTCGCGGCGGAGGCCGGCAGGGCCGGTGGTCCGGTGACGGCGAGGACGGTGGCGGCGGCGGTGACGAAGAGGCGTCTGGAGACGGCCATGGGGTGGGACTCCTCGCGTCAGGGGGTGGTCACGTGCCAGAGGGCGGCGGGGCGTTGGTCGGGCGGGTACTGCGCGAGCGAGCCGTCGGCGGCCACGCTCAGGGCCATCCGTGTGATCGCGTTGACCAGGTGGTAGCCGCCGTCGGCGGGCTCCAGCTCCCAGCGTTGCAGGGTGTTCGTGGCGTCGCAGGTCTGCGCGGTGGCCACGACGCCCGGCTGGAGCGGCACGTTGAGGGTGAGCTTCCCGCCGCGGATCTCCAGGCACCCGTCCGCGGTGGTCAGGGTCGCGTAGCCGTCGGCCGTGCGCCGCAGCTCGGCGTCGAAGGCCCGGCCGGCCGTCGTGAAGGTGTACGTCCCGTCCGGCACCGGCAGCCGGGTCGGGTCCCGCCATCCGGGTGCGTGGCCGACGGCGGTGCCCCGGGCGGTGAACGCGTCGTAGGTGGCGTCGGGGTGCGGGTCGCCCCAGGTGGCCTGGGCGATGTGCCGGAGTGCGGGCCGGAGTGCGGTGGCGACCTCGTTCTCGGTCTCGCCGCGCCCGTTGTCCGGCCAGAGACTGATCTTCGCGCCGGTGACGCCCTTTCCGGAGGTGAGTTTCTCGCCCTCGAAGCCGCGCGGGTCCCACCTCTGGTCGTACAGGCCCTTCGTGTCGCTGTGGAAGCCGCCGCGGACGAGGTAGAGCGCGTAGGCGGCGTTCATCAAGGGGTAGCCCTGGGCGATGAGTTCGCTCGGCTTGGTCGTCACGTTCAGCCAGTGCTCGACGGTCGTGCCCGCCGTCACCGGTACGGTGTTGGCGCCGGTGAGCCCGTCGTTCCAGATGCGCAGCTTCTTGCCCCTGGCCGCCGTGTGGGCCTCGACACGGTTGACGAAGTCGATGAACGCGTCCTGGGGTGTGGCGTCCGGACCGTAGGTGTCGCGGGCGTACTTCAGGATCTGCGGGTACTTGGCGAAGTCGGAGCCGAGCATGTACTCGTCGGCACCCATGTGCCAGGAGTCGGCGGTGAAGACCTGGGCGTACTCGTCGATCAGACTCGTGTAGTAGTCGAAGGCGGCCGGCCGGGTGATGTCGAGGCGCGAGGGCTGCCTGGCGCCCTCGGAGTCGGTCAGCTGGAGATCGGGGCGGTTCTCGATCCACGGGTCCATGTGCCCAGGGGAGTTGATCTCGGGGATGATCTCGACGTGGTAGCGGTCGCCGAGCGCGACGAGGCGGCGGATCTCGTCCTTGGTGTAGTAGCCCCAGGTGTTGGCCTCGGGGTGGGTGTCGCTCTTCACCTTGAGTTCGAGGAGCAGTTGGTTGAGCTTGTGGTACGCCATCTCGCGGACGAGGTTCTCCAGCCAGTCCGTGGAGATGTGGACGTAGCAGGCGCAGACGCCGACGCCCCGCTCCGCGTAGCGCGGTACGTCCACGGTCCGTCCGGCGGGGATCCGGTCGCCCTGCGCGAGGAGTTGGAGGAGGGTCCGGGTGCCGTAGAAGGCGCCGGTCTCGGTCGCGCCGGTGATCGACAGCCGCTCTCCCGCGCGCAGTTCGTAGCCCTCGTCCCCGAGCACCGGCCGGGACGGCCGTATGTCGATAACGATGTCACCGGTGCGGGCGGTGTCCTGCGCGACCGGGACCGTGCCGTGGCCGGATGCCCTGAGGTCGTCGGCCAGGATGCGGGCGACCCGGCGTTCGGCCGGGCTGTCGGCCACCAGTCGGCTGCCGCGCCGGAGGAGGTAACTGCCGGAGGCGGGTGTCCAGTCGGACAGGGCGGGCACGGTCACCGGCCGGGCCGGTTCCGCCTTGGCGACCGCGGAGACGGGCGCCGGGAGAACCATCAGCAGCATCAGCGCCGCCACGACACCGACCAGTTTCAGCCGTCCACTCATCAGCGACTCCCCAGTCATCGGAGGCCTGATGATTGGCTTGCC
The DNA here is from genome assembly GCF_055578825.1 of Streptomyces sp. NPDC032822. Lineage (NCBI taxonomy): Bacteria > Bacillati > Actinomycetota > Actinomycetes > Kitasatosporales > Streptomycetaceae > Streptomyces > Streptomyces sp. NPDC032822. Next base: position 261,248 of record NZ_JBVIOL010000002.1, read on the forward strand.
ATCTCGACCTGTCAATGGGGCGAGACGGCGTCAAAGTTGGGTCATTGATCGGATGACCTGCCGGTCGGTCGAGAGGGACGGAGCGTCGGTCCGCGAAAAGTCCAAGAAGAGCGGTCCGAATGTCCAAGCGCGCACGCCCTCGACGCGGCGCCCCCCGCCGGGCAGAGTTGTCCCGACGTACTCGCGAGTAGTAACGAGGAGCCCCCGTGACCAGCTGGGTCGGCCGGACCGCCACCGAGATCGCCGCCGCCGTACGGGAGAAGCGAGCCACGCCCCGTGAGGTGGTGGCCGAGCACCTCGCCCGGATCGAGCGGCTCGACGCGGGCATCGGCGCCTTCAGGGTGGTCCGCGCCGAGGCGGCCCTCGCCGAGGCCGACGAGGTGGCCGCGCGCGGTGACCTGGGTGAACTGCCCCTGGCGGGCGTGCCGGTGGCCGTCAAGGACAACCTCGCCGTGCGCGGTGAGTCGATGCGCGTCGGCTCGGCGGCGACGCCCGAGACGCCCTCCGAGGACGACCATCTCACCGTGGCCCGGCTGCGGGCGGCGGGCGCGGTGGTCGTGGGGCTGACCAATGTGCCCGAACTGTGCGTCTTCGGCACCTCCGAGGGCGTGCACGGCACCGCCCGCAACCCGTGGGACACCTCGCGCACGGCGGGCGGCTCCTCCGGGGGCAGCGCCGCCGCGGTCGCCGCCGGACTGGTGCCGATCGCGCTCGGCAACGACGGCATGGGTTCGCTGCGGATCCCCGCGGCCAACTGTGGGCTGCTCACCATCAAGCCGGGCCTGGGCGTGGTGCCCGCGGGCATCGGCGACGGCGACTGGTTCGGCATGTCCGAGAACGGACCCCTTACGACCACCGTCGAGGACGCGCGCCTGATGCTGTCGGTCCTCGCGGACGCCGCGTTCGTACGACGGGACGCGGACGCGACACACCGGGTCGCCGTCTCACTGCGCAGCCCGCTCGCCGGGATCGCCCTCACCAAGCCGTACACGACGGCGGCCCGGGAGGCGGCGGAGCTGCTGATGAAGGCCGGTCACCGGGTCCGCAGGGCCGATCCGCCGTACCCGCTGTCGCTGAGCTTCACCTCGCTCGCCCACTGGACGGCCGGTACGTCGGTGGACGCGCGGGGCCTGGACCGGGCGCTGCTGACGCGGCGCACCCGGGTGCACGCGGCCGTGGGCCGCCGGTTCCTCGGCAGTGTCCGGTCCGGCGGGAGCCGAGAGGCGTTGCGGCGGCGCCTGGAGCCGTTCTTCGAGGAGCACGACGTGCTGCTCACCCCGGCACTGGCGCGGCGCTCCCCCAAGTCCGCGCCCTGGCACGAGCGGGGCTGGCTGCGCAACGTCCTCGCCAACACCAACTACTCGCCGCTGACCCCGCCGTGGAACCTCACCGGCTGGCCGGCTATGTCCGTCCCGTTCGGCAGCCTGCCCTCCGGCGCCCCCTGCGCCGTGCAGCTGGTGGGGCGGCCGGGGTCGGAGGCCGATCTGCTCGCCGTGGCGGAGCAGTTGGAGGAGCGGCGCCCTTGGCAGCGGACGGCGCCGCTCGACTAGCCGTCGATCGGACCCCCATGAGCCGTCGGTCAGCCGGCGATCGGACGCCGATCGGCCTCGATCAGCCGTCGGCCGGGTGAACCGGCGCAGGACTAGAGGGACTTGTACATGATGTGCAGGCCCACCCGGCCGTCCCGGGGATGGTCGTAGGCGTCCGGGACCGTGCCGAGGATCGTGAAGCCGAAGGAGGTCCACAGCTGCACGGCAGGGTTGGTCTCGACGACGGCGTTGAACACCATGCCCCGGTAACCCTCGGCCTTCGCCGCGTCCAGGACGTGTGCGGCGAGGGCCCGGCCGTAGCCCCGGCCGCCCCGGTCGGGGTCGACCATGAAGCCCGCGTTGGCGACACGGGCGGCGGGGCCGCCGTAGTTGGGGGTGAGGTAGGCGGAGGCGACGAGGGCGCCGGCGTCGTCCTCGACGACGTAGACGCGTTTGGCCGGGGCCGTCCACAGGGCGCGGGCCGCCTCTTCGGAGGTGTCCGGGTCCCAGGCGTAGGTGTCGGCGGCGGCGACGATCCGGTGCCAGAAAGGCCAGATCCGCGGCCAGTCCTCGGCCACGGCTTCTCTGATCAGCATGGGCGTGAGTTTCGCACGCCCATGCCTTCGGCGATCACGACGGGTGCGGTCCCGCGGGGTCAGTCCACGCTCGGCAGGATGTGGGGCTCGGCGAGGTCGTCCTCGTAGCCGGCCAGGCGGATGGGGGCGGACCGGGCCCACACGTCGAGGCTGCCGAGTTGGCCGGGCCTGCGGCTCGCGCCCTCCGGTCGTGCCTTGGGGCGTTGCTCGCGATCAGTCGTCTCCGGTGTCACCGCGCACTCCTTATGTGTCGGGTCACCCTCGGGGCGTACCGCCAAGTCATCAGCCTGGTTCTCGGCGCCCGCTCAGGTGTGGCTAGAGGCAGTTCGGACGCGGTGGCGCCGGTGGGTCGTACGAGATCGGGCCGTGGTGAACGGGCGTGTCCCATGACGGACCTTGGGTGTGGGTAGAACCCCTTACTGCTGTCCGTCGGCTACAGATTAACCAAATGAGCGGCAGGGTGCTCGATAGGGCTGAAAACAAGGGGTAACTATCCGGAGTCTTTCCGCATTCGGCCCGTCAGAGTCTGCCCCCGTTTGTCACTTCACGCCCTTTATACGGGTCCCCCGTTCGGCCTAGGCCGCCGAACAGACGACGCAGTGACGAAGCAGTTCAGATCCCGTTGGCCGATTCGCCAACCGGCCATGATCTGGTGGCGGACGGCAACGGCTTGTCCGGCGGAAGGACTGGCGCATGGAGCTGCGCGGTGTCGAAGAGCTGATGGATCTGCTGCACGCCTGCCGGGGCACGGGCGGCGCGCCGGGACGCGGGGGCGGACGGGGCGACCTGCACCAGCACGCACTGCGGACGGCCGCACTGCTGCGCCGCACCCGGCCCGCCGACAAGGAGCTCCAGATCGCCGGGCTGGTGCTCGCGATCGGTCCGCTGCTGCGGCCGGGCGACACCGCCGCACAGGCGCCCTGCGCCGCCGACGCGGTGCGCGCCCTGCTCGGCGAGCGCGTCTGGGGCCTCGTCCGCGGCCACGCCCCGGACCACCCCGCCGCCGACGACGTACTGCGCCTTCGCCAGGCCGCCGAGGAGGGCCGGTTCGCCGGGTTCGACGCGGGCGTCCTGGAGGACTGGCGCACGGTGCTGGAACTGGTGGCGGCACGGAACTCGCGCCTCGGGGCTGTCGACTGACGGTCCGTCATGAGACGGTACGCCGATGACGTCGTCGTACGAACTCCCGGGGCTCCGGGGCAGGGCAGCGATCGTCACCGGCGCCACCCGCGGGATCGGGCGGGCCGTCGCGGGGCGGTTGGCCGCGGCCGGGGCGCTGGTGTGTGTGACCGCCCGCGACCCCGACGACGTACGACGGACCGCCGAGGAGCTGGGCGGCATCGGCCTCGCGGGCAGCGTCGCCGACCCCGACCACCTGTCCCGGGTCACGGAGTCGGTGCTGCGCGAGTTCGGCCGGATCGACGTGCTGGTCAACAACGCGGCGACCAACCGGCCCTACGGCCCGCTCATGTCGGCCGATCCGGCGGCCTGGGGCGAGGCGTTCACGGTCAACGTCGAGGCACCCCTGCGGCTGGTGCAGTGCGCCTGGCGGGCCTGGATGGGCGAACACGGCGGCACGGTGGTGAACATCTGCACGGAGGGCGCCTGCCATGTCGGCCCCGGCGTGGGCGCGTACGGCACCAGCAAGGCGGCCCTCCTCCACCTCACACGGCAACTCGCGGGCGAACTCGCCCCGAAGGTACGCGTCAACTCCGTCTCCCCCGGCCTGACCCGCACCGAAATGGCCCGCTTCGTCTGGGAGCCGGACGAACACGAGGTCGCCGCGGGGCTCCCCCTCGGACGGATCGGGGAACCGGAGGACGTGGCCCGCGCGGTGGCCTGGCTGGCCTCGGACGCCGCCGACTGGATCACCGGAGCGGACCTGCTGGTCGACGGGGGCACCCGGGTCCGGGCCGCGAGCACGTCGGCGCCTTACGCGATCCACGAGCGACTGCGGGGCGGGTCGCCGTCGGACACCGACGCCGACCCCTTCGGCCACCGCTGAACCCGACACACCGGTGGCCTCCAGGAGGCCACCGGACGACGATCTACCACTTGCCCGGCGCGTAGTCCTTGAGGAAGACGCCGTACACGTCGTCGCCCTGCTCGCCGCGGACGATCGGGTCGTAGACGCGGGCCGCGCCGTCGATCAGGTCGAGGGGGGCGTGGAAGCCCTCCTCGGCGAGGCGGAGTTTGTCGTAGTGGGGGCGTTCGTCGGTGATCCAGCCGGTGTCGACCGAGGTCATGAGGATGCCGTCGGACTGGAACATCTCCTGGGCGCTGGTCCGCGTGACCATGTTCATCGCGGCCTTGGCGGCGTTCGTGTTCGGGTGGCCGGCGCCCTTGTAGCCGCGGCCGAAGACGCCTTCCATCGCGGAGACGTTCACGATGTGCGCGCGTTCGCTCGTCGCGTTCGTGGCGGCGACGGCCATGACCGGGCGGAGTTTGCTGATCAGGATGAACGGCGCCGTGTAGTTGCACAGTTGGGTTTCGAGGAGTTCCACCGGGGAGATCTGCTCGATCGTCTGCACCCAGGTGTTGCTGTCGACGACGTCGGGGACGAGGCCGCCCGCGTCGATGGCGGTGCCGTCGAGGTGCCGGGCGACGCTGGCGTTGCCCGCGACCAGGGCGAGGTCGGCGACCTGCTGGGCGTCCATGCCGGAGATCCCGGCGGGCAGTGCGGCCAGGCCGTCCACCGCGCCGGAGTTGAAGGCGCCGATGACGTGGTGGGCGGGGAGTTCCCCGGCGGGCAGCGCGGCGCTCTCGCCGTCGACGAGGGCGGCGTAGGCGGAGGGCAGGCGGCGTACGGTCTGCGTCGCGTTGTTGATGAGGATGTCGAGGGGGCCCGCCTCGGCGACCCGGTCGGCGAGGGCGACGGCCTGCGCCGGGTCGCGCAGGTCGATGCCGACGACCTCCAGGCGGTGCATCCAGTCCCCCGAGTCGTCCATGGCCTTGAAGCGGCGGATGGCGTCCTTCGGGAAACGCGTGGTGATCGTGGTGTGCGCGCCGTCGCGCAGCAGCCGCAGCGCGATGTACATGCCGATCTTGGCCCGGCCGCCGGTGAGCAGGGCGCGCTTGCCGGTGAGGTCGGTGCGGGCGTCGCGCTTGGCCCGGTTCAGACGGGCGCAGTCGGGACAGAGCTGGTGGTAGAAGTAGTCGACCTCCACGAACCGGGCCTTGCAGGTGTAGCAGGAGCGGGGGCGCTGGAGTATCCCCGCGATCCGGCCCTCCTCGGTGACCGAGGACGGCAGGAGGCCCTCCGTCTCGTCGTCGATGCGCTGCGCGGAGCCGGTCGCCGTGGCCTCCGTGACCGCCTTGTCGTGCGCGGTCTTGGCGGCCCGGCGGTCCTGGCGACGGCGCTGCTTGACGGTCCGGTAGACGCCCGCGGTGGCTCGGCGCACGGCGATCGCGTCGGGGTGGTCGACGTCCAGCTTGTCGAGTTCGTCGAGCACGCTGAGGCAGACGGCGAGCCGCTCCGGGTCGATGCCGGGACCGTGGACGGTCTCGTCCGTGGTCGCCGAGCCGTTGTCTGTCACCGTCATGGCCGCTGCCGTTCCCTGGGTGTTTCGCGCGGCGCTCCGACGGCGACGCTTTCGAACAGGGAATTTTACGGAGCCCCGGCCCCAGCGCCAAACCCGTGACGATCATGGCCCTCGACGATCACGGGGCGCAGGCGGTGATGAGTGTCCGCACCTCCTCGGTGACGGCGAGGGCCAGCCGGTCGAGATCCGGAACGGCCTCGGCGTCGGCCACCAGGCCGTAGTGGACGCGTCCGCGGTACGTCGAGATGGCGACCGCGAGGGACTGGCCGCGGGCGAGCGGGGCGAAGGGATAGATCTCGGTGACCTGGTTGCCGCCGAGCTTCAGGCCGATGCCCGGCAGCGGCACGCTGGTGACGAGGATGTCGAACCAGAGCCGGGCGGCCTGGCCGACCAGGGGGCCGCCGAGCCGGTGGCCGAGCGCCGGGACGTGGTCGGCGAGCAGGGCGACGGCGCCGGCGCCCCGGTTGGGCCCGGCGTCCTTGTTGCGGTCCATGGCCAGGCGGACGGTGGCGAGGCGGCCGAGCGGGTCCGGGTCGGCGACGGGAAGCCGTATCAGGTACCCGGAGAGCCGGTTGCCCTGCGGGTGGGCGGTGCGCGGGCGGCGTTTGGAGACGGGGATCAGGGCGCGCGGCGCCACGCCGTCGCTGCCGTCGCCGCGTTCGTCCAGCCAGCGGCGCAGGGCGCCGGCGACGACGGCGATCAGGACGTCGTTGACGGTGCCGCCGACGGCCTTGCGGACGTGGTGCACGTCGTCGAGGTCGACGACCACCCCGGCGGTGCGGCGGGTGCCGGTGGAGGCGGCGCTGAGGGCGGCCGAGGTGCGGACGTCCAGGGAGGAACGGGCCACCGAGGCGCCGATGTCGAGGGCCCGGCCCGCGTCGGACAGGACACCGCGCAGCAGCCCGGGCAGTTCGCGGACGGCCGGGAGGAGGCCCCGCGAGGGCTCGGCGGGTCGGGGACGGCGGGCCGGTACGTCCATCGGGTCGAGGATCGCGGCGGCGAGCGTGAGCGCGCGCAGGCCGTCGGCCAGGGCGTGGTGGAACTTGAACAGCACGGCGAAGGAGACGCCGTCCTCCCCCGGCAGCACGTGTGCCTCCCAGGGCGGCCGGCCGCGGTCCAGGGGCCGCTGCATCAGCCGGCCGGCCTCGGCGTGGAAGTCGGCGGCCGGGGCGTGCAGCAGGACGTGGTGGAGGGGGTCGAAGCCGGGGTCGGGTTCACGGGCGGCGCCGCCGAACACGGGCGGGAGGGCGAGCGGCTGCCACACGTCCCGGATCCGCATCCGCAGTCCGGGTACCGCGGCGGCCCGGGCGGCCAGCAGGTCCGCCGCGTGGGCGCCCGCGGTGGGCGAGTGTGCCGTGAAGATGCCGAGTGCGCCGAGGTGCATGGGGTGCTCGGCGGATTCCATGTTCCAGAAAGCCAGGTCGAGAGGGGCGAGCAGATCGGAAGTCAAGGGCTTGCCTCGCGTCGACGACGGGTGAGCCAGCAGTCAATCGCCCCTTGGCGATTACGGTCAAGTACGATCAAGCTACGCTCAGTTAACAACGGATTAAGTCCCGCCCCTCAGGGAGGGGCGGGACTCACGGGGCTCATGGGGTCATTTCGGTGACCTCACGCGCCGCCGGGTGACCGCACGGGTCCTCAGGTGGCCGGGCAGCCCGCGGGCTCGGCCGAGGACGCGTCCCGGATCAGCGCCTCGTGTGCGGCCCTCACCCGTTCGACGTCCGGCTTGAGGACCTCGCGGTCGTAGGTCAGGAGGCCGTTGAGTTCCCCCTCGACGTCCGCGATCTGCGTGTAGACGGCTCCGTTGCTCCCCCGGCAGACCAGGGCGCGTACCTCGTCGAGCTTCTTCAGGTAGTCGTCGGTGTAGGTCGCCGGGTCGACGTCGACGTACGACTGCTGCACGGACCAGGCGTGGCCGGGCACCGCCAGTCCGAGGCCGCCGTACTCGCCGCTGACCAGGGCGCGTCTGCCGTCCGGGCGGGGTGGCAGGGCGGGGCTGGGATAGCCGTGCTCGTCCATGATGTCGCCGGCGTCGCCGTCGGCCCCCAGGTTCAGGCCCGACTGGTTGTTCACCAGCCGGCTCGGGTCCCAGGCCTTGGCCTGCTCGGCGACCCGGCCCACGTCGTACTGGCCCCAGCCCTCGTTGAAGGTGACCCACATCACGACCGAGGGGCTGCTGATGTGCTCGTCGATCATCTCCTTCAGCTCGCGCTCGTACTGGGCGCGGGCCGTGGCACTCGGGTTCACCCCCGCGGTCATCGCGGGCATGTCCTGCCACACCAGGAGGCCCAGCCGGTCGGCCCAGTGGAACCAGCGGTCGGGTTCGACCTTGATGTGTTTGCGCACCGAGTTGAAGCCGAGCCGCTTGTGCGCCCTCAGGTCGTACGCGAGGGCCTCGTCGGTCGGCGCGGTGTGCAGGCCGTCGGGCCAGAAGCCCTGGTCGAGGGTGGCCATCATGAAGACGGGTTCGCCGTTGAGGACCGTGCGCGGCACCCCGTCCACCCGCTCCACGGCGATGGAACGCATCCCGAAGTAGCTGCCGACCCGGTCGGCGCCGACGGTCACCTTCAGGTCGTAGAGGAACGGGTCGTCGGGCGACCACAGCCTCGGGTCCTCGACGGTCAGGGTGAGCGGGCCGCCGGTACGGCCGCGGGCCGTGGCGACCCTGCGTTTCCCCTCGTACGCCGTCGCCGTGATCGGTACGCCGTCCCGGACGCCCCGTGCCGCCACGGTGAGCTCGCTCCTGGCGACGTCGGGCGTCAGCCTGAGCGAGTCGACGTGGTCGCGGGCCACCGGCTCCATCCAGACCGTCTGCCAGATCCCGGAGGACGGGGTGTACCAGATGCCGCTCGGGTCCAGGCGCTGCTTGCCGAGCGGGGGGTTCTCGCCGCCCGCGGCGTCCGTCGGGTCGTGGACGCCGACGATCAGCTCCTGGGTGCGGCCCGGCTTGAGCGCGTCGGTGACGTCGGCGCCGAACTTGTCGTAACCGCCCTTGTGCTCGGTGACCTTGGTGCCGTTGACGTACACCTCGGTCTGCCAGTCGACCGCGCCGAAGTTGAGCCGCAGCCGCTTGCCGGAGCCGATCTGCCAGTCGGCCGGGACCGTGAAGGTGCGGCGGTACCACATACGGTCCTCGTGCCGTTCGATGCCGGAGAGCTGCGACTCGACGGGGTAGGGGACGAGGATCCGTTCGGGCAGGGTCCTGCCGACGGGCGGCTGTTCGCCCGCCTCGGCCGCGGCGAACTGCCAGCGGCCGTTGAGGTTGCGCCAGTCGGAACGGGTCAACTGCGGGCGCGGATACTCCGGAAGGGCGTTGTCCGGGCCGACCTCGTCGGCCCACTCGGTACGCAGCCGGTACGTCGAGTGGTTGGGGCCGCTGCTCCAGAACGGCTCGACAACGTTGCCGTCGACGGCGGTCAGTCCGCCGGCACCGTCGTAGCGGACGTCGGCGGTGCCGCGCGCGGTGCCGGTCTTGTTCCCCACGACGGGTTCGTCGAGGGCCACGAGGAGGGCGCTCGGGTCGGCGGGGTCCTGCCCGGCGGCGCCGAGCGGCCACGCGGCGCCGCCGATGACCGCCGTGAGGTGGGTGGTCAGGCCCGGCGGGGGCGGGGCGAGGGGCTGGGCGAAGTCGAGTTTCAGGGTGCGGCCGTCGCCGAGGACCGTGGTCGCGACCGGTCCGTCATAGTCGAATCCGGCGGGGAGCCGGAACGCCGACTGCGGGACGGTCTCCTTGGCGCCGCCGGGCTGGGTCCAGCGGAGGTGGAGGTTGGAGCCGCCGTAGTGCTCGAAGTACTCGACCCTGATGTCGTGGGCCGTGCCGGCGGTCAGGTCCACGGGTGGGGCGGTCTGTTCGCGGTCCCAGTCGTCGACCCAGTGGTCGATGAGGAGCCGTCCGTCGACCCACAGCCGGAAGCCGTTGTCGCCGATGACCGAGAAGGTGTGCGGACCGGTCTTCTCCGGCACGATCCGGCCGGTCCAGCGGACGCTGACGTCGTCCGAGCGGCCGGTGGTGGAGACCAGGCGCGGTTCCAGGTTGTCGAAGTCGAGCACCGGGTCGAAGGTGGTGGCCTTGAGCGCGTGGAAGTCGAAGGCTCCGGGGGCGGACTGGGTGTAGTACTCCCCCTTCAGTCCGCGGGCCTCGTCGGGGCCGTCGGCCAGGGCGGGTGCCGCGGTGAGGCCGCTGAGGCCCAGCAGCGCGGCGAACAGTAACGCGAGTCGGTTTCTGAGGTGTCTGGTGAGCACGGAACTCCCATAACAACGTTGTCATGGACAGGAGTTGGCATGACAACACGGATTCCGTTTCTCGTCCAGGGACATGACAACGGCCTCGGTGTGCGGAACACACCGAGGCCGCTCGGGGACTTCGGGGAATCCTCCGGCCCTCCGGGAGCCTGCGCCGGCCCGTCAGGGAACCCGCTGCCCCTTCCCCAGCGCGATCACTCCGCCCTTGGAGACCGTGTACAACTCGCCGTCCCGCTCCGGGTTGACGCCGATCGTCGCGCCCGGCGGCACCTCCACGTTCTTGTCGAGCACCGCTCCGCGCACCACCGCGCCCCGCCCGATGTGCACGTTGTCGTGCAGCACCGATCCCTGGACGACGGCTCCCGGGTCGACCACCACACCCGGCGACAGCACCGACCGCGTGACCTGCCCCCGGATGAGACAGCCCGCGCTGATGATGGACTCGCTCGCGATGCCGCCGGCGTTGAAGCGGGCCGGGGAGAGCTGGCCGGAGTGGGTGTAGACGGGCCAGCTGCGGTTGTAGAGGTTGAAGGCGGGGCGCTCGGCGATGAGGTCCATGTGGGCGTCGTAGTAGGCGTCCAGAGAGCCGACGTCACGCCAGTAGCCCTGATCCCTGGTGGTCTCGCCGGGGACGTGGTTGGCACTGAAGTCGTAGAGCTGGGCCTCGCCGCGGTCGGTGAGCTGGGGCAGGATCGAACCGCCCATGTCGTGCACCGACTGGGGGTCCTCGGCGTCCCGTTGCAGCGCCTCGATGAGGGCCTTGGTGGTGAAGATGTAGTTGCCCATCGAGGCGAACACGCACTCGGGGTCGTCGACGAGACCCGGCGGGTCGGCGGGCTTCTCCAGGAAGCCCTCCACCGTCAGCCCGTCGGAGCCCGGGGTGATCACGCCGAACGCCGACGACTCGGAGCGCGGCACCCGGATGCCGGCGACCGTCACCCCCGCGCCGCTCTCGATGTGCTGGGCGAGCATCTGGCGCGGGTCCATGCGGTACACGTGGTCGGCACCGAACACCGCCACGTACTCGGGCCGTTCGTCGTACACGAGGTTCAGGGACTGCAGGATCGCGTCCGCGCTGCCCAGGTACCAGCGCGGACCGAGGCGCTGCTGGGCCGGGACGGGCGTGACGTAGTTGCCGAGCAGACTGGACATCCGCCAGGTGGTGGTGATGTGCCGGTCCAGCGAGTGCGACTTGTACTGCGTGAGGACACAGATACGCAGGATGTCGCCGTTGACGAGATTGGACAGCACGAAGTCCACGAGGCGGTAGGTGCCGCCGAAGGTGACCGCGGGTTTCGCCCGGTCCGCGGTCAAGGGCATCAGACGCTTGCCCTCTCCGCCCGCAAGCACGATGCCGAGCACCGAAGGACCACCACCACGACGCATGGCCGCTCCCCTCACCCTGGTTGACCCATGCCTGCCCCTGAGCAGGGCCGACTACGCCTGTTCGAAGAACACTTGTCGCCCTGCGGCGGCCACCGGCGGCCCTCAGCCCTGCTTGAGGATCTCCTCGTAGAGCCGGACCGTGCGCCGGGCGACCGCGTCCCAGGCGAACTCGCCCACCGCGCGCTCCCGTCCCGCCTCGCCCATCCGGCGCGCGGCCACCGGATCGCCGAGCACCGAGTCCAGCGCCCGCGCGAGCCCCGCCTCGAAGTCGTCGTCCACCGGGACCAGTACCCCGGTCCGGCCGTCGTCCACCACCTCCGGGATACCGCCGACCCGGGAGGCCACGACGGGGGTTCCGCACGCCATGGCCTCCAGGTTGACGATGCCGAGGGGTTCGTACACCGAAGGACAGACGAACACCGCGGCGTGCGTGAGGAGTTGGATCACCTCGGGGCGCGGCAGCATCTGCGGGATCCAGTGCACCCCCTCGCGGACCCGGCTCAGCTCCTCGAACAGCTCACGGAACTCCCGGTCGATCTCGGGGGTGTCGGGGGCGCCCGCGCACAGCACGACCTGCGCGGCCGGGTCGATGTCCCGCACCGCCCGCAGCAGGTGGGGCACGCCCTTCTGGCGGGTGATGCGGCCGACGAACAGCACGTACGGGCGGTCCGGGTCGAGGCCGACGCGACGCAGCGCGTCGGTGCCGTGGTCGGGCCGGTAGAGAGCGGTGTCGATGCCGTTGTGCACGATGTGGACCTTGGCCGGATCCAGCGCCGGATAGCAGCCGAGGATGTCCTCGCGCATGGCCCCGGAGACGGCGACCACCGCGTCGGCGGACTCGATCGCGGTGCGTTCGGCCCAGCTCGACAGGGCGTACCCGCCGCCGAGTTGTTCGGCCTTCCAAGGGCGCAGGGGCTCCAGGGAGTGGGCGGTCATCACATGCGGGATGCCGTACAGGAGCTTGCCGAGGTGGCCGGCGAGATTGGCGTACCAGGTGTGGGAGTGGACCAGTTCGCGGCCTTCGAGGCCGGCGGTCATGGCGAGGTCCACGGAGAACGTGCGCAGCGCGTCGTTGGCGGTGTCCAGCCCGGGCCAGGGACGGTGACGGATCACGCCCGCCGCCTTCTCCGCCGCGGAGACCTCGCCCCAGCAGTGCACGTCCAGGTCGACCAGGGCCCGCAACTCCCGCGCGAGGAACTCGACATGGACACCCGCACCGCCGTACACATCCGGCGGGTACTCCCGGGAAAGCAGTCCCACTCGCACCCGGAACCCCCTGTCTCAGCGGCTGGTTGCCCTCATGGTCACCCAGATGCGGCGCGCGGGGAAGACCGCGGGGGTCGCGGGAAGCAACAGTCGCCGCAGACGCCCCCGCCGGGCACCCGGTAGTAGAGGCAGCAGCTGCGCCGCCGGAAGGAGGTGCCGGTGAGCGTGCCGGTGCCGGCGAGGAGGGGATGGCCGAGGAGTTCCGCGGTGAGGCCGCGCGCCCTCGCCCCCGCCTCCGCGCGGCCGTGGGCGCGCGCCCAGCCGTCCAGCTGCCGGGCGGCGCCCGCCAGCGCGGAGGCGGCGTTGCCCCACAGCAGTCCCTCGGCGACCCGGTAGCGGGCGTGCACGTGGTCGGCCAGTGGCCGGAGGTGGGCGTCCAGAACGGCCTCCACGAGGCTCTGCGCGTCCACGGGCTTCCCCGCCCTCGCGGGCAGGGGCCGTACGGCGGACAGCCACAGGTCGTCGGGGGCGGTGGCGTCGGGATCCCAGTGCAGCAGCCGCGGGTCGAGGTCGGGGATCCGGCCGTAGAGGGCGGCGCAGCCGAGGGCCACCGACCAGAGCCGGGCCGCGAGTCCCTGCTGCGCGACCGAGGCCGCGATCCGCGTCTCGGGGGCGCGTAGGGCGTCCGCTACCTTCCGGACGCGAAAAGTCATAGAATTTCCATAAACATCCGACGACCCGTTCTCGTACACGTACGCGAGCGTCGGCGGTGGCACGCGCGGCACCGCGTGCGGCGCTCCTGCCGTGGGTAGTGGCGTGCGCAGGGCGAAGAAGCCGCCGAGCGGACGGAGCGCGGCGAGATCCGGGTCGAGGTCCACGAAGAGCAGTAGTACCAAGGCCCTTAGGGGTCCCATGCAAGGGGTCTCACCCCCGCGTCACCCACCTTGGGGATGATGGCGCCCGATTCGTACTCCATCGGCAGTAGGACCCATTGCCTGCTCAGGTACGACGACGGGAAGAACTTTTCACGGGATCGTGTTCCTTATGGAAGCCGACCGTACGCCGCGCCGGGCCGAGTGCCCCCGCCTCACGCAGAGGAGTCGCTCATGAGTGCCCTCGCGTTGTCCGTGCTGCTGTCGTTCGTCTCCGCCGTGGCGTACGCGGGCGGGGCGATCGTCCAGGAGCAGGTGGCGGTCTCCTCCCCCGGTCAGCAGTACGCACCGCTGCGCCGGACCGGCTGGTGGGCGGCGGTCGCGCTGAACGGCCTGGGCGGCCTGCTGCACGTGGTGGCGCTCGCCTACGGCCCCCTGAGCCTGGTCCAGCCGCTGGGCGCACTGACCATCGTCTTCGCCCTCCCCATGGCGGCCGTGTTCGTCGGCCGCAGGGCGGGGGCGACCGCGTGGCGCGGCGCGATCATGGCGACCGTCGGTCTCGCCGGTCTGCTGTCCCTGGTCGGCGCGTCCGACGCGCAGTCGCTGGACACCACGCAGCGGATCGCCGTCGCCGTCGTCACCGCCGGTGCGGTCGTCGCGCTGATGATCGCCGGCCGGGCCGCGCACCGGCACCCGGCGGTGCGCAGCATCCTGCTCGCCATCGCGTCCGGTATCGCGTTCGGTATGTCCTCGGTGTTCACGAAGACCGTCGCCGTCGACTGGACGGGCGGCGTCACCGCGGCCGACCTGCCCTCCCTCGCCGTGATCGGCGTCCTGGCCACGGCCGGCATGCTGCTCTCCCAGGCCTCCTACCGGGGCGCCGGGCTCGCGGCCCCGCTGGCCACGCTCACCGTCGTGAACCCGGTGGTGGCGGCCGCGGTCGGCATCACGATGTTCGGCGAGACCTTCCGCTACGGCACGACCGGTACCGCGCTCGCGCTGAGCTGCGGTGTGGTCGCGGCGGGCGGTCTGATCCTGCTGACCACGGAGCGGATGGAGCGGTCGCACGCGGAGGCGGCGGAGCCACTGCCCGAGCAGCCGGTCCCCGTCCGAACGGCCCCGACGGCTTCCACCGAGCCGGTACCTGCCGGGTCGGTGGCCACAGGATCGGTACCCGCCGAGGTGCTGCTGACGCGGATGCCCGAGCAGCCGGGATCGGTGGGGACGCGGGAGGCCCTGGCGCGCAAGGACGCGCTCGTCCCGAGCCTGGCCGCCGCGGGTGCGGTGGTGGTCCCGGACGGCGTGCTCGTGCCCGGCCCGGGACCCTCGCCGGCTCTGGAAAGCGTCGTATCGACCCTGGAGACCGTCCCGCGGGCACCGGAGCCCGTCCGTGGGACTCCGACACCTACGCCGGAGACCGTCCCGCCGGGCCTCTCGGCCGCGCCCAAGGACGTGGAGCCGTCGGATCCGGGCCCGGGCACGGCCGTGCCGCCGTATCTCTACGGTCCCTTCTACGGCGGCCCGTTCATCCCGCTGCCGGTCATCGACCGGCACCGTACACGCGTCAAATCCTGACGCCGCCCGCCTTCAGATAGGCCACCGGGTCGATGTCCGATCCGAAGCCGGGCCCCGTCCGCACCTCGAAGTGCAGATGCGGGCCCGTGCTGTTGCCGGTGGAGCCCGAGCGCCCGAGGCGCTGTCCGCCGCCCACCGCCTGCCCGGACTTCACGGAGATCGCCGACAGGTGCGCGTACTGGGTGTAGCGGCCGTCGGAGTGCCGGACCACCACCTGGTAACCGAACGAACCGCCCCACCCGGCGGTGACGACCTTGCCGGCCGCGACCGCCTTCACCGAGGTCCCCGTGGGCACGGCGAAGTCGACGCCGGTGTGGTAGCCCTTCGACCAGGAGGAACCCGTTTTGCGGTAGGGCGTGCCCGTGGTGGCGTTCACCGGGGAGACCAGGGAACCGCCGGCCGTCGCCTTCTCTTCGGCGTCCTTGGTGTCCTTGGTGTCCTGAGCGTTCGAGGAGGTCTTCTTCTCACTCGTCGACTTGTCGCCGGTCCGGGTCGCCCCGGTGCCGCCCGTGCCGTCCTGGGCGCGCAGCCTCAGCCGCTGACCGGGCATGATCAGGTCGGGGTCCGAGCCGATCGTCGTCCGGTTGGCCGTGTACAGCCCCCGCCAACCGCCCCGGACGCGCTGGGCGTCGGCGATCTCGGAGAGAGAGTCGCCCCGGACCACCGTGTACATCTCGGCGGTCCCGGCCCGCGACTGGGGCGTGGTCTGCGGCTGTATGTCCGGCGCCGAGCCGCTGCCCGACTTCTTCGAGGCGCTGTCGCCGGTCCCGGCGGGGTGGATGTCCGGGGTGTCGCCGCCCCGCGTCAGGCCGGCCCGTACGGAGCACGTCGGCCAGGCGCCCGGCCCCTGCCCGTCCAGTACCTTCTCCGCCACGGCGATCTGCTGGTCCTTGGTGGCCAGATCCGCACGGGGCGCGTACCGCGTGCCGCCGTACGCCTCCCAGGTGGACTGACTGAACTGCAGCCCGCCGTAGTAGCCGTTACCGGTGTTGGTGTTCCAGTCGTTGGTGGACTCGCACGCGGCGACCTTGTCCCAGGTGTCCACGTCGGCGGCCTGTGCGGTCCCGGCCCCCATCAGCGGCATCGCCATCCCGGCACCACCCGCCGTCACGGTGAGCGAGGCGCGGTTGATCCTGTTCGGCTGATACCGGCGGTGCCGGCCGCGTACGGCCATGAGGTGCCCCCTATGACATGCGTCAGGAGGGGCAAAAGTAAGCGCTGCGAACAGGCCATGACAAGACGGCAATCGGCCGCCCTGCAATAGTCCCGCGCCCATGGGCCGTCCAAACAAGCCTGATCAAAGCGGAGTTGATCAGTCAT
Organism: Streptomyces sp. NPDC032822; assembly: GCF_055578825.1. Taxonomy (NCBI): domain Bacteria; kingdom Bacillati; phylum Actinomycetota; class Actinomycetes; order Kitasatosporales; family Streptomycetaceae; genus Streptomyces; species Streptomyces sp. NPDC032822. The sequence goes on from NZ_JBVIOL010000002.1 coordinate 277,516, forward strand.
CAGGCGACTACACTCCCTCCCACCAGGGGTGGAGGCGCCTTCGGGCGGGTTTCTGAACGCGGGGAATGGGGCGGCGATGGACTACGAGTTCGATGTGTTCATCAGTTACAGACGGAGCGCGGGGCACGTCCGGGAATGGGTCTGGAATCACTTCTTCCCCATCCTCAAGGGCTGCCTGGAGGACGAGATCGGGAAGGCGGAGATATTCATCGACCGCCATCTCAACGACAAGATCGGTATCCCCTGGCCCGACGAACTCGTGGGATCGCTCCACAGGAGCAAGCTCCTGGTTCCCGTCCTTTCCGCTCCCTACTTCCACTCGGAGTGGTGCACGGCCGAGTGGGGGACGATGGAGGAACGGGAAAGGCTGACCGAGCGCAACGGCCTCATCTTTCCCGTCGTGTTCGCGGACGGCGAGAACTTTCCGGCGGAGGTACACGACCGGCAACTCGACAACGCGTTCAAGAACTACAGCGTGCCGCACCCGAAGTACCGGGACTCCGAGTCGTACGCGGACTTCCACCAGGAGGTGCAACGCCTCGCGGGTCACCTTCGGCAACGCCTGCAACAGGTACCCGAGTGGTGTGAGGACTGGCCGACCATGACACCCCAGGCCATCGCGCCTCGGCCCGCCCCGCTGCCCCGGTTCGGAGCATGAGGGAGCCGCGCCGGACGGAGACCGGCCAGATCGTCACCTTCTACTCCTACAAGGGCGGAGTGGGCCGCAGCTTCGCCCTCGCCAACACGGCTGTTCTGCTGGCCCGTTGGGGATACCGGGTGCTGTGCGTGGACTGGGACCTGGAGGCACCGGGGCTCTCGTACTTCTTCGACCCGTATCTGGGCTCTCCGCCCCGGGCCGGGCTGTTGGAGATGATCGAGGAGGCCCGCGACGCACCCGCCCGCCCGTCCCTCGCCCTGGAGCACCGGACCACGGTCCGTCTCCCCGAAGACGTACGGCTGGATCTGATCGCGGCGGGCCACCAGGACGACACCTACGTGTCCCGCCTCCAGCGAGTCGACTGGGAGCGGCTGTACGGCGACCACGGCTTCGGCGAGACCCTCGAATCGTGGCGGGCCGAGTGGATGGCCCACTACGACGTCGTCCTCGTCGACAGCCGCACCGGCATCACCGACTCCGGCGGTATCTGCACCGCGCAGGTCCCCGACGTGCTGGTCTTCGCGTTCACCGCGAACCAGCAGAACGTGGACGGCGTCCTGGACATCGTCGACCGCGCGATGAAGGCGCGGGACGCGCTTCCCTACGACCGGCCGCGCCTGCTGACCGTGCCGCTGCTGAGCCGGTTCGACGCGCAGCCCGAGTACGAACAGGGCGAGACCTGGCGCCGCCGGCTGGCCGAGCGGATGGAACCGCGTCTCAGGGACTGGGCCCCGCGCGGGAGCACCGCGACGGAACTCCTCCAGCGCATCACCATCCCGTACTTCCCGATCTGGTCCTTCGGCGAGGCGCTGCCCGCCCTCACCGAGAGCCATCGCAACTCGGAACAGGTCACGTACAGCATCGCCTCCCTGGCCGCGCTTCTCGCACGCCGGTTGGAGGACGCGAGTCTGCTGATCGAGAACCGGGATTCGTACGTCGACAGTGCGCGGCAGGCGGCGCGCCGGACGTACAAAGCGGACCTCTTCGTCAGTTACAGCCGCTCGACCGCCATGCTGGCCCAGGACTTCATCTCGCTGCTGCACGAAAACGGCGTGACGACCCATCCCCGCGATCACGCCGCCGGACCGACCGACCTGTTCTGGTCTTCCGAGCTACGGCAGCAACTCATGGACGAGTGCCGCCACTTCGCCATGGTCGTGGACGGGAACCCCGCCACGGAACAGGAACAGGACCTCGGCTATTTTCTGCGCCATTCCGTCAGCGGGGTCACCGAGCGGCTCACCCTGCCGGTGGTGACCTCGTCCGAGGCGCTCGGCAATCTGCCGCACATCGCGCGATCCCTGCAGGCGTTCAACCTGGAGCAGGGCACGCTGGCCCAGGCCGCGCGTGCGGTGGCGGCCCAGTTGCGCAAGGAACCGGACCCGGAGTTCGGTGCGCCTCGGCGGACTCCCGAGCACCACTTCGACGTCTTTCTCTCCTACGTGCACGCGGACCAGAACTGGGCGCTCGCGCTCGCGGAGAACCTCCAGCGGCTGGGGGTCAGTGTGTGGGTGGACCAGTGGAACAGGGTGCCGGGGGAAGAGTGGACGTCCCGGCTTCAGAACGCGCTGGCGAACTCCGAGGTTCTGGTGTCCGTGGTGACGTCGGACTGGACACGGTCGAAGTGGGCCGTCGAGGAGTACCTGGAGGCCCGGTTCAGGCAGCGGGTGATTCCCGTGATCCTGGGAGATCCCAAATTGCCCGATTTCGTGACAGGCGAGCCTGTCATCGACTTCAGAAGGGCGAACTCTCCGAAGGAGTACGTGAAACAGGTCGAACGTGTCGCACGGGCCGTACTGAGCCTGCCCCCCGACCGCCCCCTCCCCCGCAAGGGCTCCTTCGTCCTGCCCGACTCGCTCCTGTACTGAGCCACACGCGGCTCTGATCCGTATCTGCGTACGCACCTCCGCACAAGCCCAGAGGTGCGATCGGTGCACGGGCACGTCAGGATGGCCGGGAGGCAGTATGGACGTGCACTGCCGGCAGCACCGATTCCCGCACTTACAGGAGCCAGCCATATGAGTACTTCCGCCCAGATCGGCGTCACCGGACTCGCGGTCATGGGCCGCAATCTCGCCCGCAACTTCGCGCGCAACGGCTACACGGTCGCGTTGCACAACCGGACGGCGTCGCGTACGCACGCGCTGGTGGAGGAGTTCGGGAGCGAGGGCGACTTCGTGGCGGCCGAGACCGCCAAGGAGTTCGTGGCGGCGCTGGAGCGGCCGCGGCGCCTGGTCATCATGGTGAAGGCCGGTGACCCGACGGACGCGGTGATCCAGGAGTTCGCCCCGCTCCTCGAACCCGGTGACATGATCATCGACGGTGGCAACGCGCACTTCGCGGACACCCGGCGCCGGGAGCGCGAACTGCGTGAGCAGGGCATCCACTTCGTCGGCATGGGCGTCTCCGGCGGCGAGGAGGGCGCGCTGCACGGGCCGAGCATCATGCCGGGCGGGCCGAGGGAGTCGTACGACTCGCTGGGCCCGATGCTGGAGAAGATCTCCGCGAAGGCGGCCGACGGGACGCCGTGTGTGACGCACGTGGGTCCGGACGGCGCCGGGCACTTCGTGAAGATGGTGCACAACGGCATCGAGTACGCCGACATGCAGCTGATCGGCGAGGCGTACCAACTGCTGCGTGACGTCGCCGGTTACGAGCCCGCGCAGATCGCCGAGATCTTCCGCACCTGGAACACGGGACGCCTCGACTCCTACCTGATCGAGATCACGGCCGAGGTGCTGTCCCACGTGGACGCGGCGACGGGCAAGCCGTTCGTGGACGTGGTGGTGGACCAGGCCGAGCAGAAGGGCACCGGCCGCTGGACCGTCCAGATCGCGCTGGACCTCGGTGTGCCGGTGTCGGGTATCGCGGAGGCGGTCTTCGCCCGCTCCCTGTCCGGTCACGCGGCGCTGCGGGAGGCCTCGCGGGGGCTCGCCGGGCCGAAGGCGACACCGCTGAGCGAGGCCGAGGCGGGGGCCTTCGCGGACCGGGTGGAGCAGGCGCTGTACGCCTCGAAGATCGTGTCGTACACGCAGGGCTTCCACGAGGTCGCGGCAGGCAGCGACGAGTACGACTGGAACATCGACCTGGGTGCCGTCTCCGCGCTCTGGCGGGGCGGCTGCATCATCCGCGCGGCCTTCCTGGACCGGATCCGTGCCGCGTACGACACCCGGGCCGACCTGCCGAGCCTGCTGTCCGACGAGACGTTCGCGCAGGAGATCGCCGCGGCCCAGGACGACTGGCGCGAGGTCGTCATCGCCGCGACCCGCCAGGGGGTGCCGACGCCGGGCTTCGGGGCGGCCCTCGCCTACTACGACGCCCTGCGCGCGGAGCGGCTGCCCGCGGCGCTCACGCAGGGGCAGCGGGACTTCTTCGGTGCGCACACCTACCGGCGGACCGACCGTGACGGCTCGTTCCACACGCTGTGGGGCGGGGACCGGTCGGAGGTCTCCGAGTAGCGTCCGCCGCTGCACAGAGACCGATCGCGCCGCCCACCGCACCCCGTCAGGGGGTGCGGTGGGCGGCGTCGGTTCGTCACCGGCCGCCCGTGGCTCAGGTGAGCGGTGGTCCGGGTTCCGGGCTCGGGACCGGTTCCGGGCCCGGGACCGGTTCCGGGCCCGGCGGGACGGGCGAGGGCGGTACGGGCGGGGGTCCCGGCGTGGGCCGCGGGGGCGGCGTCGGGTCGGGGCCCGGTGCCGGCGGCTCCGGGGGCGAGACCGGGTCGGGGAACGGCTGTGGGTCGGGGCCCGGTGTGGGGTCCGGCCCGGGCCCCGGGGTGGGGTCCGGGTGGACGGGGTCGGGGTGCGGGTACGTCATGGCGTCCTCCGGCCAGTCGTCTGCGTCGGCTCTGGACCACTCCCCCGCGTACCCGACGGCGGACCCACCACTCACCCCGCCGCATGAAGGGGCTGAGCCGGGTGGGTCCACCGGTGTGCGGCGACCGAGAACGGCGGAACCGGTACAGCCGACGCGGAACGGCGTACTCGGCACGGCCCACCCGGTTCAGCCGCCTCGGAACAACCCACCCAGGTCAGTCGGCCCGGAACAGCCGGCTCAGAACCGTCCCGGATGCGCGATGAGCCACTGCTTCGCCGCGCGCAGCAGCTCGGGGTCGGCGGCCGGCGCCTCCTCGGGGTGGCGTTCGGCCCACTTGACGACGTACGGGCACAGCGGGGCGACGACGATTCCCTCGCGCCCGGCCGTGGCGTACAACTCGCGGGCCAGGGAGCCCGCGATGCCCTTCCCCTCGTGGGCCGGTTCGACGATGGTGTGCACCGGGACGAACGCGGCCCGGGGCGATTCGAGGACGAAGTACTCGATGTGGCCGACGACTTCGCCGTCGCCGATCGCCTCCAGGCGGCCCGCCGCCCGGTCGTCGCGGATCTCGATGTCGCTCATGGGCACGCTCCTGGTCCGGAGATCGGGGTCAGGCCACCACGGCCTGCGGACTGCGCTCCTGGTCCGAGTCCGGCACCGGCTCGGACGGGTCGGCTCCGAGGGCCACGACACGGTTGTCCCGGTCCACGTGCACGACCCGGGGTTCCAGTGACCGCGCCTCGGCGTCGGTCACCTGAGCGTAACTGATGATGATCACCAGATCGCCGGGGTGCACCAGATGGGCCGCCGCCCCGTTGATGCCGACCACACCGGAGCCGCGCTCGCCCTCGATGACGTACGTCTCCAGGCGGGCGCCGTTGGTGATGTCGACGATGTGCACGAGCTCGCCGGGCAACAGGTCGGCGGCGTCGAGAAGGTCGGCGTCGATGGTCACCGATCCCACGTAGTGCAGGTCGGCCTGGGTGACGGTGGCGCGGTGGATCTTGGACTTGAACATGGTGCGAAGCATGGGAAAACTCCTGTCCTGCCTGCTCCCTGCCCGCTTTCTGCGGGTCAAGGGCGGTCTCCGGAGGCTACAACGATTCGCGGTCGGAGCGCGCTCGTCACGCGGTGACGAGGACCCTCCGCGCTCCACGCCGAGCCGCTCAACGTTACGGATACGTTCCGGACTCTTGACGCCCGTCTTCTGACTGCGTAGACATGACCGCGCAGTCAGACATACGGCGTCTGGCAGAATCGGGCTCGACATCGCGGCCACCGGGAGACGTCATGACGCGAGGGACAGGGCGGGACGGGAGTTCCGGAGCGCCGCGCAGCGTGGACGTGGCCCGTCTGGCCGGGGTCTCGCAGAAGACGGTGTCGCGGGTCTTCAACGACGAGCCGTACGTCTCCGCCGAGGTGCGCGGGCGGGTCCTCGAAGCCGCCGAACAGCTCGGCTACCGGCGCAACAACGCCGCCCGGGCGCTGGCCTCCGGACGGACCCGCTCCATCGGCGTGGTGACGCTGGGCACGGCCCTGTACGGTCCCGCCTCCCTGCTCATGGGTGTGGAACGGGTCGTCCGGGACACGGGCTACGCGCTCCGCGTGGTCAACACGATGGAAGGCGACCCCTCGGGCGTCGCCGGCGCCGTCGACTCGCTCCTCGACCAGGGCGTGGACGGCATCGTCATCTCCGAACCGATCGAGGAGGAAGGGGACGAAGGCGCCCCCTCCGTACGGGTCGGCGTGCCGGTCCTGGTGCTGGGCGCACCACCGCCCTTCACGGCCTCCACCGTGCTGGCCGGGGCGGGCGGCGCCGACCTGATGGCGCAGGCCGCCGTCGAACACCTCCTGGACCTGGGGCATGTGACGGTCCATCACCTCGCCGGTCCGCAGCGGTGGTACGCCGCCAAGGACCGTCTCCAGGGCTGGCGGGCGGCGCTGGCCGCGCACGGCAGGGACGTACCGCCGGTCATCGAGGGCGACTGGTCGGCCGCCTCCGGCTACGCGGCGGGCCGTGAACTGGCCGCCGACCCCGGGACGACGGCGGTCTTCGCCGCCAACGACGACATGGCGATCGGTCTGATCCGCGCGCTGGCGGAAGCCGGCCGGCGGGTGCCGGAGGACGTGAGCGTCGTCGGCTTCGACGACATCCCGGTCGCCGCCTATGTGACTCCCCCGCTGACCACGGTGCGGCAGCCGTTCGACACCGTGGCGCAGGAAGGCCTCAAGAGACTCGTGCACGCCATCGAGAACCCGGAGGCGGAGCCACTGCCGGCGAGCGACCCACCGGTCGACCTCGTCGTCCGTGCCTCGACCCGGCCCCCGCCGCCGCCCCGGACGGCCTCGGGACGTCGACGACGCACCCCCTCGCGATCCGATGAGGGCACGTCCGGTCCCCCGCTTCCGAAGGGAGGCCCGTCCACCCACCTCTGAACAGCACCGCCCGGTCCCGCCTCGGAGCCCGGACCCGGCAGGTGATCCCAGGGGCGAGCCGCCGTACCGGCCATCGCTCGGCCCCGTCCATCCCGACCGCGCCCCGGCGCCACGGACGACCCCGCGGCACGGGCATCACGCGAACTCCGCTTCACCCGGCGGCTCCTGAGCCGCAGCGGCTCGGCGCTCCCCGACTGTCCCGCACACCCCGGTGTGCCGCACACCGGCCGCGCCGCCGCGCTTCCCGAACACGTCGGCTTCGACGACCGGATCGTCGCGCCACCTCTGCCCTTCCCCATCCTCTTTCCGCACGCCCTCCCCCGGCGTGCCGGCCCCTTCGCCATCGGCGGGAGTTCACCATGCCCATGTCCGGCTCCTCCTCCATGAACCGTCGGCTCTTCCTCACCGCGACCGGAGCGCTGTCGCTCGGCGCCGCACTGTCCGCCTGTGGCGGCGACAGCGGCGGCAGCGGCGGAAGTTCCGCCGAGCCTGTCGGCCAGGCCGACATCGACAAGGCGATGCGGACGCCGACCGAGCTGACGTTCTGGACCTGGGTCCCGAACATCGACAAGGAGATCGCGCTCTTCGAGAAGAAGTACCCGGCCGTCAAGGTCAAGGTCGTCAACGCCGGTCAGGGCACGCCCCAGTACACCAAGCTGCGCACCGCGCTCAAGGCGGGCAGCGGCGCCCCGGACATGGTGCAGATGGAGTTCCAGGCCATCCCGACGTTCACCATCACCGACAGCCTGCTGGACCTGCGCCCCTACGGCGCCTCCGCGCTCAAGTCCACGTTCGTCGACTGGACGTGGGGCCAGGTCAGCGGCAGCGGCGGCGAGGTCTGGGCGATCCCGCAGGACACCGGCCCGATGGGCATGCTGTACCGCAAGGACATCTTCGACGAGCACGGCATCGACGTCCCCGCCACCTGGGACGAGTTCGCCGCGGCGGCCCGCAAGCTCCACAAGGCCGACCCGGACGTCTACCTCACCAACCTCGCCGCCAACCAGGTCGCCGCCTGGCACGGCCTGTTGTGGCAGGCGGGTGCCAAGCCGTACGTCACCGCCGGCAAGAGCGACATCACCGTCAGCGTGGACGACGCGGTCTCCAGGAAGCTCGGCGAGTACTGGGGCGGTCTCGCCAAGGAGGGCGTGATCGGTGTCGAGCCGGACTTCACGGACGGCTGGTACGCCGCGCTCAACAGGGGCAAGTACGCCACCTGGCTCACCGGTGCCTGGGGTCCGGCCTTCCTCTCCGGCTCCGCCAAGGCCACCGCGGGCAAGTGGCGGGCGGCCCCGATGCCGCAGTGGGACGCCGCCAAGCCCAGCGCGGGCAACTGGGGCGGCTCGACCACCGCGGTGATCCGTTCCACCAAGAACCCGGTCCAGGCGGCGGTGTTCGCGCAGTTCCTCAACAGCGACCCCGCCAGCGCCAAGATGTTCGCCACCGAGCAGTTCTTCTTCCCGGCGACCAAGTCCCTGCTCGCCGAGGCGAGTTTCCTCGGGGACACGCCCGCCTTCTACGGCGGCCAGAAGGTCAACGAGGTGTTCGCGGACATCAGTACCCAGGTCAACCCCTCCTTCCAGTGGCCGCCGTTCCTCGACCGGGTGGCCACGGACTGGACCGAGACCGTCGGCAAGTCCCTCGCCGACCGGTCCGACACCGTCCGTGCGCTCGGCGCGTGGCAGTCGCGCATCACGACCTTCGCCAAGGGCCAGGGCTTCACGGTCAAGGGAGGCTGACGATGGCCACCACCACAGCGGTGACCGGCACGGGCACCGCCCGCACGAAGGCCCCGCCCCGCCGGCGGCACGGCACGGCAGGGGCGCTGTTCATCGCCCCGTTCATGGTGCTGTTCGTGCTGCTCTTCCTCGCCCCACTCGGCTACGCCGCCTACCTGAGCCTGTTCCAGGAGAAGCTCATCGGCGGCTCGTCGTTCGTCGGCCTGGACAACTACGTGACGGCTCTGAAGGATCCGCTGCTGCGCAAGGGCATCGGCCGCGTCGCGCTGTTCTTCGTCATCCAGGTCCCCGTGATGCTGCTGCTCGCCCTGTTCTTCGCGCTCGCGCTGGACAGCGGCCTGCTGCGGCTGTCCCGGGTGATCAGGCTCGGCATCTTCGTCCCGTACGCCGTCCCGAGCGTGATCGCCACCCTCATGTGGGGCTACCTCTACGGCCCCGACTTCGGCCCCTTCGCCCAGATCAGCCGCGATCTCCACCTGCCGGCCCCGGACTTCCTCAGTGACAGCTGGATGCTCGGCAGCCTCGCGAACATCGTGACCTGGGAGTTCGTCGGGTACAACATGATCATCCTGTACGCGGCGCTGCGCACCATCCCCGCCGAGCTCTACGAGGCCGCCGCCATGGACGGTGCCGGATCCTGGCGGATCGCCTGGTCCATCAAACTCCCCGCGCTGCGACCGGCGTTGACCCTCACCCTGCTGTTCTCGGTGATCGGCAGCTTCCAACTCTTCAACGAGCCGAGCCTGTTGACGAAGGTCGCCCCGGACGTCATCGACAGCTCCTACACCGCCAACCTCTACGCCTACTCCGTCGCCTTCATCAGCCAGCAGACCAACTACGCGGCCACGGTGTCCTTCATCCTCGGTCTGGTCATCGTGATCGTGTCGTACGCCTTCCTGCTCACCGCGAACCGCAGGAGGACCTCGTGACCACCGTGACGCCCACCGCCTCGACCACCGCGACGGCGAAGCGGCTGCCCGCCGAGGCCCGGTCCCGACGCCGGTCGCCGGCCCGCCGCAGCACCCCGCTCACGATCGCCATGCTGGCCGTCCTGGGGTACTTCCTGCTGCCGCTGTTCTGGCTGCTGGTCGCCTCCACCAAGAGCACCCAGGACCTCTTCAACAGCTTCGGTCTGTGGTTCTCGGACGCCCCGCAACTGCTGTCGAACATCAAGGCCACCTTCACCCAGGACGACGGCGTCTTCGGGCGCTGGCTGCTCAACACGGTCCTGTACGCCGGGGTGAGCGCACTCGGCGCCGCGCTGCTCGCGGCCGCCGCCGGGTACGGGTTCGCGAAGTACCGGTTCCGCGGCCACGGAGCCGCCTTCAACCTCGTCCTCGGCGCCATCATGATCCCCACGACCGCGCTGGCGATCCCCACCTACCTCCTCTTCGCCAAGGCGGGCCTGGTCAACACCCCCTGGGCCGTCATCCTGCCCTCCCTCATCAGCCCCTTCGGCCTCTACCTCATGCGCATCTACGCCGAGGACGCCGTCCCCGACAGCCTCATCGAGGCCGCCCGCGTGGACGGCGCCGGAGAGTTCCGGATCTTCGTCACCATCGCGCTGCGGCTGCTCGCCCCCGGCCTGGTGACCGTCGTGCTGTTCACGCTCGTCGCCACCTGGAACAACTACTTCCTGCCGCTGATCATGCTCAACGACCCGAACCTGTACCCGATCACGGTCGGACTGTCCCGCTGGGCGGACCAGGCCCAGAACGGCGGCGCCGGCGCCAGCAGCGACCTGCTCGCCCTCGTCGTGACCGGCTCCCTGATCTCGATCGTCCCGCTCGTCCTGGCCTTCCTGATGCTCCAGCGGTACTGGCAGAGCGGCCTCGCCACCGGCGGCGTCAAGCAGTGACACCCCCACACCCCGACTCCCCTTGCTTCTCCGGAGGTTTGTCCATGGCGGCTCTGCCTGCCCGCGTTCTCTTCGGCGCCGCGTACTACCACGAGTACCGGCACCCCCACGACACCCAGCGCGCCGACGAGCGTCTCAAGACCGACCTCGACCTGATGGCCGACGCGCATGTCACCGTCATCCGGGTCGGCGAGTCGGTCTGGTCGACCTGGGAGCCCGCGAGCGGGTGCTTCGACCTCGACTGGCTCCAGCCGGTCCTCGACGGAGCCCACGAACGCGGCATCTCCGTGGTCCTCGGCACCCCGACGTACGCCGTCCCGCCGTGGCTGGCCCGCCAGTACCCGGAGATCACCGGCGAGCGGCGCACCGGTCAGCGCATCGGCTGGGGCGCCCGCCAGGAGGTCGACTTCACCCACCCCGCGTTCCGCTTCCACGCCGAGCGGATCATCCGCAGGGTCGTCGCCCGGTACGCCGACCACCCGGCCGTCATCGGTTTCCAGGTCGACAACGAACCGGGCCTGGAACTCTTCCACAACCACGGGGTGTTCCAGCGCTTCACCGACCACCTGCGCGCCAGGTACGGCGACGTCGAGACCCTCAACCGCGAGTGGGGCCTGGTCTATTGGTCGCACCGGCTGTCCACGTGGGCCGACCTGTGGACGCCGGACGGCAACGCCCAGCCGCAGTACGACGTCGCCTGGCGGGAGTTCCAGGCCCGCCAGGTCACCGAGTTCATCGGCTGGCAGGCCGACCTCGTCCGCGAGTACGCCCGGCCCGAGCACTTCGTCACCACCTGCATCTCCTACAAGCGCCCCGGGGTGGAGGACGACGAGCTGACCGACCGCCTCGACATCGCCTCGGGCAACCCGTACTACGGCATGCAGGACGATCTGCTGCTGCCCGACCCCACGCCCGACGAGCACCAGCAGCAGTGGCAGACCACCGGCGTCTGGGCGCTGTACCAGACCGCCGACTGGATGTTCTCCTCCCGCCAGGAGCCCTTCCTCGTCACCGAGACCAACGCCGGCTCGATCGGCATGCCGTGGGACAACCACCCCGCCTACGACGGCCAGTGGCGACAGGCGGCCTGGGCGCTCGTCGGTCGCGGGGCCCGCATGATCGAGTACTGGCACTGGCACACACTGCACTTCGGCGCGGAGACCTACTGGGGCGGCGTCCTGCCCCACACCGGACAGCCCGGCCGCACGTATACCGAACTCGCCCGTCTAGGAGCCGAGTTCGAGGCCGCGGGTCCGCTGGTCGCCGGGCTCGAACCGGACGCGGACATCACGATGGTCTACTCGACGCCGAGCAAGTGGCTCATGCAGAAGTACCCGCCCGTCCCGACCGCCGACGGCGAGCCGGACGGGGACGCCTATCACCGCATCTTCGACCCCCTCTACCGTGGCGCCTTCGACGCCGGCCGCCAGGTCCGTATCGTCCACGCCCGCCAACTGCACGACCCGCGCGGCGAGCGGGAGGGGCTGACGCCGGAGGAGGCCGTCCGCCGTCACCCCGTCCTCGTCGTCCCGGCGTTGTACATCGCCGCCGACTCGACGCTCGACTGGTTCGCGGCCTACGCGGAGGCGGGCGGCCATCTGGTGCTCGGCCCGCGCACCGGCTACGCCGACCACGAGGCCAGGGCCCGCCAGGAACCGGCCCCCGGGCGGCTGGTGGAGGCGGCGGGCGTGCACTACGACGAGTTCAGCAACCTCACCCGGGCGGTCCCCGTCAAGTCGGCGCCCGGCGGTCCGCTCGACCTGCCCGAGGACGCGACGGCGACCCTCTGGGCGGACGGCCTGACCGTCACCGACGCCGACGTGCTGGCCACCTACGACCACCCGCACTTCGGGCGCTGGCCCGCGGTCACCACCCGCCGCCACGGCACCGGCCGCGTCACCACCGTCGGCACGGTCCCCGGCCGCGACCTCGCGCGGGCGCTGGCCACCTGGATGGCATCGGCCTCCCGCGGCGACACCTGGCAGGACCTCCCGGTCTGCGCCACCGCGACGACCGGCACGTCCCCCGACGGCCGCCGTGTCCACATCGTCCACAACTGGAGCTGGGAACCGGCCCGCGTCCAGGTCCCGACGGATCTCTCCGACGCCCTGACCGGCACGTCCCTCCCCGCGGGCACGGCGCTGGAGCTCGGTGCCTGGGACGTCCGCGTACTCGTCTCCCCGAAGGAGCGGCTGTGAAGAGAAGAACGGCGAAGGCACTGGGTACGTTCGTCGCGGCGTCCGCGATGCTGGCGATACCCCTGGGCAGCGCGCGGGCGTACAACCCGACGGGCGGGATCCTCTACCAGCTCGGCAACGAACCGTGTCTGAAGGGGCGCGCCAACTGCGCGGTCTACCCGAAGTCGGCGCAACTGCCGAGCGGACGCCTCGTCGCGTCGTTCGAGAAGTCCACGGTGGTGTCGTCGACGGGCAGCGCCGACCGGCAGACCCTCCCCGTGTACAAGAGCGACGACCACGGTACGTCGTGGCAGCCGCTGTCCCAGGTCAAGGCTCCCGCGTATCTCTCCGCCAACCCCAAGTACGCGAAGTACACGAGCAACTGGACGAACCCGTACCTGTACACGCTGCCGCAGGACGTCGGGAAGCTGAAGCGGGGCACCCTGCTCCTCGCGAGTGTCGTCTCGGGCGACGACCACTACTACAAGGAGCACAAGGCCGCCGACCCGAACTGGACGCCGTCCAACGACGGCGACCGCGCGAACCTGGCCATCGCCCTGTACTCCAGCACCGACCAGGGCGTGACGTGGAAGGTCCTCAACATCGTCGCGACCGGCGGCTGGCAGGGCGGCAGCGCGGGCGCCACCGGGCAGAACATCGCGGGCGCGAACACGAACAGGCAGGTGGACCCCCTCTGGGAGCCCTACCTGATGGTCTACAAGGGCCGGCTCGTCTGCTACTACTCCGACGAGAACGACTACACCGGCTTCAACGCGACCACGGGTGTCCCGACCCCGGATCCCGCCAACGACACCGCCACGGACTCGCAGGGCCAGATCCTCGCCCACCGGACCTGGGACGGCAGCGGCGCCCCGTGGAGCGCCCCCGTCGTCGACATCGCCGGGCTGACCCAGAACATGGGCGGCGGAAAGACGGAGATCGGCGGCGGCCGGCCGGGCATGACGAACGTCGTCCGCACCACGGACGGCAAGTGGATGCTCCCGTTCGAGTACTGGGCCGGCGGCGCCAACACCCGTTACGTCGTCGCCGACAGCCCGCTGGAGTTCTTCCGGGGCTCCGCCACCGGCACGGACATCGCCTCCCTGCCCGTCACCGCCGGCTCCCGTCCCCTCGCGGGAGGCGGCAGTCCGGTCATCGTCCGGCTCCCCGACGGGCGCCTGGTCTACAACGCCGCCGGCAGCGGCAACGTCTGGGTCAACGCGAGCGGGCGCAGCGACGGCACGTGGACCGAGTACCAGACGACCTCGCCGGCCGGCTACAGCCGCAACCTGCAGTACGTCGACGGCACCGGCCGCGTCGCGATCCTCAACAATCAGGGCACGTCGACGATCGCCTACGCCGAGGTCGATCTCGGCCGATCGGACGGCGCCTACCACCGGTTGGTCAACCGGAGGACCGCCCAGGTGATCGGCACCGGGAACCACACCAACGACGCGAACATCGGTAACGGCGACGTTCCCGACGTCGTGCTGGAGGAGCCCGGCTCGGCGGCGAACCCGGACACCCAGTACTGGCACGTGGTGACCGAGCCGAACGGCGGCAAGACCCTGTTGAACAAGTCGGGCGGCCGGGCGGCGGCCGTCTGGACGGGCAACGCGACGGCCGGGCAGCGGATCGGCCAGTGGGTCGACGACAGCGCCACCGGCAGCTGGAACCTGATCAGGACCGGCAGGGGGTTCTACCGACTGCAGTCGGTCAAGAACACGAGCCTGTACCTGACCGGCGCGTCCGACGGGGCCCCGCTGACCCTGGAGAACGCGGCCACGGACGGCTCGCAGGACTGGAAGCTCGTCCCCTAGGCCGCGCCTTCTCTCCCGGGTCACCCCGTACGAGGGCTTCGGGGGGCGTGGCTCCTCGTACGGGGTGGTCCCGGACAGCCGTGGCCTGAGACGTGGCCGTGGCCGTGGTCCTGGGTCGGGCCGGCGTCGAGGTGTCGACGACGAGAGCGGCTCGGCGGGGGCGCCCCTGCAGAGCGGTCGGGCGACCGGGCCCCTCAGCCGGACGGGGAGCCACATTACTGAACCGTAACCTCCCGAGTGCTACCACGAGTAACTTACTTGCGGGTAAGGTCCTGGCGCATCACTACCGATCGGTAGGCGCAAGCCCGTGGGACGCGGGTGCGCGCCGTGCCGCCGTAGTTCAGCACCTCTGTGCCGGCCGCTTCGCAGGAGGTTCGTCATGCCCGCACGCAGAAGGCTTCTGGCCGCGGCAGTCACCACTGCCGCCTGCCTCGGCGCCCAGACACTCTCGTCCACAGCCGCCACGGCGGCCGACGAGGTCGTGTCCCGGGGCGTCACCATCCCCGCGTTCTACACCCCACCCGCCACCCTGCCCGCCGCCGACGGCACTCTCGTCCGCAGCGAGCCCCTCCCGCTGGCCCTCAGCCTGCCCACGCTCGACGGGCCGCTGCCGGGCGAGGCGACCCGGATCATGTACAAGTCCACCGACTCGAACGGACAGCCGGTCGCCGTCACCGGCGCCTACATCGAACCGACCGCCGCCTGGAAGGGCGCCGGACCACGGCCCCTGGTCGCGGTGGCGCCCGGCACCATGGGACAGGGCGACCAGTGCGCCGCGTCCCTGGGCCTGGAACATCCGCTGTCGTTCAACGGCCAGACGGTGTCCGTCGGTTACGAGGACCTGTCGATCTACCGCCTCCTCGCCGAGGGCGCCGCCGTGGTCGTCACCGACTACGCCGGCCTGGGCGCGACCGACCGGCTGCACACCTACGTCAACCGGGTCGACGAGGCCCACGCCGTGCTGGACGCCGTCCGCGCCGCCCGCTCCCTGCGCGGGACCTCGGTGAGAGCCGACTCGCCGGTGGGACTCTTCGGCTACAGCCAGGGCGGCGGGGCCACCGCGGCCGCCGCCGAACTCCAGGCCTCCTACGCCCCCGACATCACCCTCGCCGGAACCTACGCGGGTGCGCCGCCCGCCGACCTGGCCTCGGTCACCCGGGCCATCGACGGCAGTGAACTGGCGGGCGCGCTGGGCTGGTCGCTCAACGGCTTCCTCCAGTCCGACCCGTCCCTGAAGCCCATCGCCGAGGCACATCTGAACAGTGCCGGAAGGGCGGCCCTGACCGACCTGTCGACGATGTGCGTCGGCGACGCCCTCTTCGGCTACGCCTACACCAAGAGCACCAGGTGGACCACCGACGGACGCTCCGTCAGCGACATCATCGCCGCCACCCCCGCGCTCCGGGCGTTCCTGGACAGCCAGCGCATCGGCACGCTGAAGCCGTCGGGGCCGGTCCGTCTGGCGACGGGTGTCAGCGACAACCTGGTCCCGCACGGCCAGGCCCGCGATCTCGCCGTGGACTGGTGCCGCAAGGGCGCCGACGTCACGTACAAGGCCGTCGTCCTGCCCAGTGTCGGCAGTGCGCTGATCAACCACTTCGCCCCGCTGCTGACCGACCAGGGCGCCGCCGTCGACTGGCTGACGGACCGGCTGTCCGGCAAGCGGGCCGCCTCCAACTGCTGGAGCATGCCCGTCCAGCCCTAGACCGGGCGCGTCCGTCCCCCGAGATGCCTGGCGAGGAACCGGACCGCGCTGTCGGCCTCGAACCTGGGCAGTTCCTGGTGTGTGCCCGCGTTCACGTGCAACGTCTTCTCCTTGGAGGCGAAGGCGTCGAACAACGCGAGGCCGGACTCCCGGGGGATGTGCTCGTCGTCCCACTGGAGCGCGTACTCGATCGGTACGGTGATCCGCCGCGCGTACGCGGCCAGGGCGTCGGGCCAGTGGAGGCCGAGGACCGCGGCGGTGATTCTGGGGTCGATCGCCGTCAGCGGCACCCCGATCGCGGTGCCCAGGGTCAGGCCGAGGTAGCCGACGGGTCCCTCGGTGCCGATCTCCGGCAGTTCCTGGAGGGCGTCCAGAGTCGCCTGCCACTCCGGTACGGCACGCTCCGCGAGGTGCGCGTTGTACCGGACGACGATCGCGCCGACCGGTTCGCCCGCCGCCATGGCCTGCCGCATGACGGCGATCTCCCGCTCGTCGTACGCCGTGCGGGGCCGGTCGCCGTGCCCGGGCGCGTCGATGGCGGCGACATGGAAACCGCAGCCGGTGACCAGGAGTCGCGCGCGGCCGGTCATCGCCGGTGCCTTCTTGTGTGTGCCGCCTCCGTGGCCCATCAGGACCAGGGGCGCGCGATCGGAGCCGGACGCGGGCGACCAGAGGACGCCGGGGACCTCGCCCACGGTGAAGTCGCGTTCGCGGACACCGTTCGACGAGGTGTCCGTGGTGAAGAGTGCGGAATTCATGGGGTGTTGCCTTTCGGGAGTGCCTTGTCGAGGCGCTCCCGGCGACACCTATGCCGTCGGCCCGACCGCGAGGAAGAGGGGGAGCACCCACCTGGATACGGCGTTCACGGGTCCCACCTCCTCGCGCGATGTCACGGTCGCCCGGAAGGTACCAGCCCGGGCGTCGCCCCGCCCAACCCTTTTTCCGCCGGCGGCGGGGCGGGGCTCACCGCGCGTGCGCGCTGTCGTCCTCGCCCGCCTCCAACAGGCCGGCCGCCGCGCCGACGATCCGCGGATCGGGGCTGCCGACGACCTCCGCGTCCTTGTCCGCGTAGTCGAAGCGGGCCAGCACACTGCGCATGGCCTCCACACGGGCCCGCTTCTTGTCGTTGCTCTTCACCACGGTCCAGGGCGCGTGGTCGGTGTCCGTCTCCCGGAACATGGCGACCTTGGCGGCGGTGTAGTCGTCCCAGAGGTCGAGCGAGGCCAGATCCATGGGGCTGAGTTTCCACTGTCGTACGGGGTCGACCTGACGGATCGTGAAACGGGTGCGCTGCTCGCTCTGGGAGACGGAGAACCAGAACTTGACCAGGTCGACGCCGTCGTCCACGAGCATGCGCTCGAACAGGGGTGCCTGGCGCATGTAGCGGCGGTACTCGTCGTCCGTGCAGAAGTCCATGACGCGCTCCACGCCGGCCCGGTTGTACCAGGACCGGTCGAACAGCACGATCTCGCCCGCGGTCGGCAGGTGTTCGACGTAGCGCTGGAAGTACCACTGCCCGCGCTCGCGTTCGGTCGGCTTCTCCAGGGCCACCACCCGGGCGCCGCGCGGGTTGAGATGCTCGGTGAAGCGCTTGATCGTGCCGCCCTTGCCCGCCGCGTCACGGCCCTCGAAGACGATGACGAGGCGGCGGCCGGTCTCCTTGATCCAGCTCTGCAGCTTCAGCAGCTCGATCTGCTGGAGCCGTTTGTGCAGGTCGTACTCCCCGCGCTCCATGCGCCGGTCGTAGGGGTAGTTCTCCCGCCAGGTGTCCACGGGGCTGCCGTCCGGCGCGATCAGTACCGGATCGTCGTGGTCGGAGTGGTCGACGCGCATCCCTGACAGCAGTTCGTCCATCCCGCGATGGAAGCAAGCGTGTGCGTACGCGCGGCGAACCGCGGGCGAACTCCACGCGAGCGGCCGGGCATCCCCGGATCAAGAGGCCGGCGGAGCGGCCTGGACCAGGCCCGTCTGGTAGGCCATGACGACCAGTTGGGCACGGTCGCGGGCGCCCAGCTTGGTCATCGCCCGGTGGACGTGGGTGCGTACCGTCAGCGGGCTGACGGTGAGGTCCTCGGCGATCTCCGTGTTGGATCTGCCCTCGGCGGCCAGGGCCATCACCTCCCGCTCACGGACGGTGAGTTCGGCCAGGCGTTCCGGGCGGGCCAGCGGCACGCCGGGGGTGGGGCTCAGGAGGAAGCGCGTGATGAGGGAGCGGGTGGCGCCGGGCGAGAGGAGGGCCTCGCCGGAGGCCACGGTGCGCAGCCCGGCCAGCAGGGTGTCCGCGGTGACGTCCTTGCCGAGGAAGCCGCTGGCCCCGGCGCGCAGCGCCTGCGCCACGTAGTCCTCGGTCTCGAAGGTGGTCAGGATGAGGACGCGGGTGGTGGCCAGGCGCGGGTCGGCGCAGATGGCGGTGGTGGAGGCGAGGCCGTCCATACCCGGCATGCGGATGTCCATGAGGACCACGTCGGGGTGGTGGAGGTGGGCCAGGTCCAGTGCCTCCTTGCCGTCGGATGCCTCGCCGACCACCTCCATGTCGTCGCAGGAGTCGATCAGGATCCGGAAGGTGGCCCGCAGCAGGGCCTGGTCGTCGGCGAGCAGCACCCTGGTGCTCATGGCGTTTCTCCTTCGGTGACCTCAGCGGCCTCGGTGACTTCGGTGACGTCGACGGCTCTGGCCGCTTCGGTGGCTCGGGGGACATCGCCGGCACCCGTGGCCACCGGGAGGTGTGCGCCTCCCGCGGCCCGCACGACCGCGGCGGGCCGGAGCGGCAGCGCGGTGGTGACCTCGAAGCCGCCTTCGGGGCGCGGGCCCGCGCACAGTTCGCCGCCGATGGAGTGGGCCCTCTCCCGCATGCCGACGACGCCGAACCCACGGCCCTTCGCGGCGGGGGCGGGCGAGGCGGTGGGGCCGTCGTTGGTGACCGTGATCAGCAGCCGGGAGGGGACGAAGGCGAGCCGTACGTGTGCGTGCTCGGCGGCGGCGTGCTTGGTGACGTTGGTCAGCGCCTCCTGCACGATCCGGAACGCCGTCAGGTCCACGCCGGGCGAGAGCGGTTGCGGCTCCCCCTCCGTGGTGACCGTCACGGTGAGCCCGGCGGAGGCGCACGACGAGACCAGGTCGGGCAGCAGGGCCAGGCCGGGGGCCGGTTCCAGCGACGGGGCGCCCGGTTCGTCGCTCCGGCGCAGCAGCCCCAGCGTGGCCTTCAGCTCGCGCAGCGCGGAGGACGTGGTGCCGGTGAGGTCGGTGAGGATCTTCCGCGACTGCTCGGGATGGACGAGCGCCAGGTGCGCGGCGGTGCCCGCCTGGGCGTTGGCCAGGGCCAGGTGGTGGGCGACGACGTCGTGCAGCTCGCGGGCGATGCGCATGCGTTCCTCGGTGACGCGCAGCCGCGCCTCCTCCTCGCGGGTGCGCTCGGCGTGTTCTGCGCGGGCCTGCACCGACTCCAGGTAGGCGCGCCGCAGCCGGGTCATGTTGCCGGCGGCCAGGGGCAGCAGCAGCCAGAAGAACGGGCCGATCGTCCTCAGGAGCAGGGAGAGATGCTCCATGGAGTCGGAGATCACGGCCGCGATCATCATCGCCACCATGGTGGCGATGCCGTAGACGCGGGTGGTCTTCCGGTCGGCGAGTGAGGCCAGCCAGTACAGGGCCGCCATGAGGGGGGCCAGCAGGAGGGGGGTGAGCAGATATCCCATCGCGATGGTGACCACCGTGCAGACCGCGGTCACGGTCACGGCCGCGCGCGGGTACCTGCGGTGCTTCAGCAGGGAGAGGCAGGACACCCCCATGAGGAGGGTGGCGGTCTTGTCCTGGTCGGGCGGGTCGGCGCCGGGCATGGTGAGCGAGCCGCCGAGCGTGGCGCAGCCCATCAGTGCCAGGACCACCACCAGGTCGACCACGAGGGGATGCCGGTCCGCGTACTGCTCGAAGCGGCCCGTGTAGCGCTCCAGGCTGATGCTCATCAGGGTCTCCGGTCGGTGGTGCTGGGTCCATCGTGAACGCTCGTGGCGCGAACGACCGACGGGGCCGCCCGTGTCGTTCGCCACGAGCGGCCCCTGCGGGGGTGGGTCAGGTGGTCGTCAGGTGCGCGCCACTTCCAGGTCGGTCGTGTCGGCCGGGGCCGGATCCTCCCCGGGCAGGCGGCCGAGCGCCTCGCCCTCCACGTCGACCCGCGGCAGCAGCCGGTCCAGCCAGCCGGGCAGCCACCAGGCCTTGTGGCCGAGCAGGGCGAGCACGGCGGGCACGATCGCCATCCGGACGACGAAGGCGTCGAAGAGGACGGCGGTGGCGAGCCCGAACCCGATCATCTTGATCATGGACTCACTCTCGCCGATGAACCCGGCGAACACCGCGATCATGATCAGCGCGGCGGCCACGACCACGCGGGCACTGTGCCGGAACCCGGACACGATCGCCTGGCCGGGGCCCTCCCCGTGGACGTACGCCTCCCGCATCCGGGAGACGAGGAACACCTCGTAGTCCATGGCGAGGCCGAAGACGATGCCCACCAGGAAGATCGGCATCAGGCTCATGATCGGGCCGGTCTGTTCCACACCCAGGAGTTCGGCGCCGTGGCCCTGCTGGAAGACCAGGACGACCACGCCGAGGGAGGCCAGCACCGACAGCAGGAAGCCGAGCGCCGCCTTGAGCGGTACGAGCAGGGACCGGAAGACGATCAGCAGGAGCACGATCGCCAGGCCGACCACGACCACGAGATACGGCACCAGCGCGGACTGCACCTTCTCGGAGAGGTCGATGTTCAGCGCGGTGGTGCCGGTGACCTCGAAGGTCGCCCCGGTCTCGGACTCGACCCCGGGACGTTCGCCGCGGATGGTCGTGACCAGGTTCTTGGTCTTCTCGTCGGTCGGCGCGGTGGACGGCACGACCGAGAAGACGGCGGTGTCACCGGCCTCGTTGAACCGCGACGGGGAGACGGACACGACACCCATCGTGGCGCCGATCTCCTGCGCGACCGCCTCCGCGGCGCCCTTCGGGTCGGCGTCCCCCCTGGCGTCCACGACGACGGTCAGCGGACCGTTGAAGCCCGGCCCGAAGCCCTCGGCGAGCGCGTCGTAGGCCCGGCGTTCGGTGGTGGACGTCGGCTTCGCCTCGTCACCGGGCATGCCCAGCTGCAGGTCGGTCATGGGCACCGCGAGGGCGCCGAGGCCCACCACGCCGAGCAGCAGCACCGGCACGGGGCGCCGGAGCACGAACCGCGCCCAGCGGGTGCCCCCGTTGGTCTCGGCGGCCTCCTCGACACGAGGGCTCCTGCGGGCCCGGCGGGTGAGGACCGCGTGGGGCCAGAAGCCGAGGAACGCGGGGACCAGGGTCAGCGCGACGAGGACGGCGACGACGACCGCGCCGGCCGCGGCCAGGCCCATCTTGGTGAGCATCGGGATGCCGACCACCGCGAGGCCGGCCAGGGCGATGACGACGGTCAGACCCGCGAACACGACCGCGGATCCGGCCGTGCCGACCGCGAGGCCGACCGCCTCCTCGGGCGTACGGCCCTTGGCGCGCTCCTCGCGGTAGCGGGAGACCACGAACAGGGCGTAGTCGATGCCGACCGCCAGGCCCAGCATCATCGCCAGGGTGCCGGTCGTGGTGGACAGGCCGAGGGCGTCGGCCAGGGTCAAGATGGTGGCCATGCTCACGCCGACGCCGATGACGGCGGTCAGCAGCGGCAGTCCGGCCGCGGCGAGCGAACCGAAGGTGATCAGCAGGACCACGGCGGCGATGGCGACGCCGATCACCTCGGCCGCGCCGCCCGCGCCGCCGCCGTCGTTCATCGCGGTGCCACCGGCCTCGACGGTGAGTCCGGAGTCCCGGGCCTCGTGGAGGGTCTTCTCCAACTGCGCCTTGCTTGTGCCGGTGAGGTCCTGGGCCGCGACCTTGTAGGTGACGGTCGCGTAGGCCGTCGTGCCGTCCCGGCTGACCGCCTTCGCCCGGAACGGGTCGGCGGCGCCTGCGACCTGCGAACCGTCGCCCAGTGCGGCGACGGCCTTCTCCACGGCCGCCTTGTTCCCGGCGGCGGTGACCTTCTCTCCGCTCGGCGCGACGAAGACGACGCGGGCGGTCGCACCGTCGGCCGTGGCCCCGGGGAAGCGCTGTTCCATCAGGTCGAACGCCTTCTGGGACTCGATGCCCGGCATCGAGAACCCCTCGTCGGGGGCTGCCGGGGCCTTGACGGCGCCCAGGCCCACGGCGGCCAGGACGGCCGCCCAGACAAGGGCGACGTACCAGCGTCGCCGGAAGGCCAGACGGCCCACTCGGTACAGGAAAGTTGCCACGGCAGGAGGTCTCCAGATCTGGTGCCGACTGTCCGCCCCAGGTTCTCCGGGCGGGACCCGTCCTGTCGTCGTGCACCTGCCGACACTCTCCGCTACTCGGATCGCAGTACTGACCGGCCCCCGGCGTGCACCACTGGTACGAGGGCCGCGCCCCCGTGTCAGACCGTGGTCCCCCTCATGCCGCCGCCTCGTCCGCCGGCGCGATCTCCGTGACGGCGTCCGCCCGGTGGGCGAACTGGGTGCGGTACAGCTGGGCGTAGCGGCCGTCGAGGGCCAGCAGTTCCTCATGGGTGCCGCGTTCCGCGATCCGGCCGGCCTCGACGACCAGGATGAGGTCGGCGGTGCGGATCGTGGACAGCCGGTGGGCGATCACGATCGCCGTGCGGCCCGCCAGGGCTTCGGCGAGCGCCTCCTGCACGGCCGCCTCGGAGGTGTTGTCCAGGTGCGCGGTGGCCTCGTCGAGGATGACGACCCGTTGGCGGGCCAGCAGCAGGCGGGCGATGGTCATGCGCTGGCGTTCGCCGCCGGAGAGCCGGTAGCCGCGTTCGCCGACCACGGTGTCGAGGCCGTCGGGCAGCGAGCGTACGAGTGCGTCGAGGCGGGCCCGGCGCAGGGCGTCCCACAGGTCGGGCTCGGTCGCGGCGGGCCGGGCGAGGAGGAGGTTGGCGCGGACGGTGTCGTGGAAGAGGTGGCCGTCCTGGGTGACCATGCCGAGGGTGGCGCGCAGCGAGGCGGCGCTCAGCTCGCGGACGTCGACGCCGCCGACCCGCACGGCGCCCGCGTCGACGTCGTAGAGGCGCGGCAGGAGTTGGGCGACGGTGGACTTGCCGGCGCCGGACGAGCCGACGAGGGCGATCGTCTGTCCGGGTTCGGCGCGGAAGGAGACGCCGTGCAGGACCTCGTCGCCGCCCCGGGTGTCGAGGGAGGCGACCTCCTCCAGGGAGGCGAGGGAGACCTTGTCGGCGGACGGGTAGCCGAAGCGGACGTCGTCGAACTCGACGGCGACCGGCCCCTCGGGGACCTCGCGGGCGTCCGGCCCGTCCTCGATCAGCGGCTTCAGATCCAGCACCTCGAAGACCCGCTCGAAGCTGACCAGGGCGCTCATCACCTCGACGCGGGCGCCGGCGAGTGCGGTGAGCGGGGCGTACAGACGGGTCAGGAGCAGGGCGAGGGCCACGACGGCACCCGGGTCGAGGCTGCCCTGGAGGGCGAGCCGGCCGCCGAGGCCGTAGACCAGGGCCAGGGCGAGGGCGGAGACCAGGGTCAGGGCGGTGATGAAGACCGACTGGGCCATGGCCGTCCGTACGCCGATGTCCCGCACCCGGCGCGCCCGGGCCGCGAACTCCTCGGACTCCTGGTCCGGGCGGCCGAAGAGTTTGACGAGGGTGGCTCCCGGGGCGGAGAAGCGCTCGGTCATCCGGGTGCCCATCGCCGCGTTCAGGGCCGCCGCCTCCCGCTGCATCCCGGCCATCCGCCGGCCCATGCGCCGGGCCGGGATCACGAACACCGGGAGCAGCACCAGCGCGAGCAGGGTGACCTGCCAGGAGAGGGTGAGCATCACGGCGAGGGTGAGGACGAGGGTGACCAGGTTGCTGACCACTCCGGACAGAGTGTTGCTGAAGGCGCGTTGGGCGCCGATGACGTCGTTGTTGAGTCGGGAGACGAGCGCTCCCGTACGGGTACGTGTGAAGAACGCGACCGGCATGCGCTGGACATGATCGAACACGGCCGTCCGCAGATCGAGGATGAGTCCCTCGCCGAGCGTCGCCGACAGCCGTCGGCCGAGCACGCCGAGGGCCGCTTCCGCGACCGCGATGAGCGCGATGAGCAGGGCCAGGCGGACGACCGTGCCCTCGTCGCCGCCCGACACGATCGCGTTCACGACCCGTCCGGCGAGGACCGGTGTCGCCACCGCGAGCAGCGCGGTCACCACGCCGAGCGCCACGAACCGGGCGATGCGGCGGCGGTGGGGGCGCGCGAAGGCGCCGATACGGCGCAGGGTGGCGCGGGCCAGGGGCCGGCGTTCCTGTTCGGCGTTCATGACACTCTGCAGTTGGGTCCAGGCTGTGGTCTCCATGCTCATGGGAGAGACCGTAGGACCTCAAGCATGATTGAGGTCAAGGTGTCTCCGTCGTCCACCCTTGTGAAGGACCCGATCACGAAGGACCCGATGACCGTACGCAATCCCGTGTCCGCGCTTCCGCAACCCGCAGTTGGTGCGGGGTGGGAAGCCTCTGCGGATGTGACAGCGGCAGAATTCCCCCGGCTCCCCGGGTCTCCCCGGCTCCCTCGTCGTCTTCCGGTCCGCCGGCTCCGGCAGATCCTGTGCCTGCTCCCGCTCCTGCTCGTCACCGTCGTCGCGGTGGAGCACCGGTCCGTGCTCGTCGAGGGCTTCGGTCATCTGCGGGCCGCGCGATGGCCCTGGCTGCTGGTCGCGGTCGGTGCCACCTGTCTGACCTGGGTCGCCGCCTCCCTCACCCGGCAGGGTGCCGTGGTCGAGTCGCTGCCCAAACGGCGGCTGCTGGCCACCCAGTTCGCGGCGGGCGCGGCCAACCACCTGCTGCCGACGGGCCTCGGCGCGAGCGCGGTCAACCTGCGGTTCATGACGGTGTGCGGGCTGCCCCTGGCGCGTTCCTCGGCCGCGCTCGCCCTGTATCTGCTGGCGGAGTCGATCGGCCGGCTCGGTCTGCTGGCCGCGCTGTTCGTCGTCTTCCCCGACGCGCTGCGGCTCGGGACGCTCCTGCCCGACGGGGCGACGGGCCCTCTGTTGCTGGGCGCCCTGGCGGTCCTGGTCGTGGCGGCGGGGGTGCTGGCGGGCGTACGGCGGGTGCGTACGCCCGTGTTCGCCTTCCTGCGCACCGCGCTGGGCGAGGCACGGTCGGTGCACACCCGGCCGTCCCGGGCGCTCGCGCTGTGGGGCGGCTCGCTGGCCTTCCCCGCGTTGCAGGCGGCCGGTCTCGCCGCGGTGGGGCAGGCACTCGGTCTGCCGGTACCGGCCGCGCACATCGCCCTCGCCTATCTCGCGGCGACCGTCGCGGTCGCCCTGGTCCCCACGCCGGGCGGGATCGGCTCGGTCGAGGCGGCGCTCGTGGTGGCCCTCGTGGCGGTGGGCAGCCCGGTGGCCGTGGCCACGGCCGTGGTCCTCGCCTACCGGATCATCACGGTGTGGCTGCCGCTGCTGCCGGGGGCGTTGACGCTCGGCGCGCTGGTCCGGCTGAAGGTGATCTGACACAGCGGGCCCGCCGGGCCGACGGTCAGCGGTCCGTGAGGGTCACCCGCACCGGACCGCCCTTGGGGTCCACCCGTCCGGTCCAGCATGCGGTCAGGCGCAGTGTGCGGTTCGGTACGGCGGTCCGCGGGCGTTCCCGGTGCAGGGTCCGGCCGTCCTGGTCGACCCGCAGCACCGGGCAAGGCAGCGCGACCGCCGTGCGCAGGACGTACGGCAGCCGGTCGGACGGGGTGACGAGGTTCGGGGCGATCCAGCGCAGCGGCGGGGCCACGAACAGCGGCACACCGTCCGGCCGTTCGGTCCCGGCGAGGGCCTTGAGGACGGTGCCGGCCGCGTGCGCGCCCTCCCGTGCCGCCGTGGCCGCGCTCTCCACGGCGTGCAGCACGCTGCCGACGGCGAAGACGCCGGGCCGCGAGGTGCGCAGGGAGCCGTCGACGGCCGGGCCGCGGGTGCCGGTGTCGAGGATCAGGCCGCCGCGCCGGGCCAGTTCGTGATCGGGCACGAAGTCGCCGGTGAACACGACGGTGTCGCAGGGCAGTACGGCCGTCCGGCCGTCACGGTGGCGCACCCGCACGCCCGACAGGCGTCCGTGACCGAGGAGTTCGGTGACCGTGGTGCCTGTGAGGAGCGGGAGTCCCTGACGGAGGCGGGCGTCCAGGGCGCGGGCGGGCGCGGTCTGCGGGCGGGGCAGGTCGGTGAGCATCGCGACGACCGTGGCTCCGGCGGCCCGTACGGTGCCGGCGGCCCGGTACGAGACGTCCTCCGCGCCCACCACCAGCGCCCGCGTGCCGATGTGCTGCCCGTACAGGTGCACGGCCTGCTGAAGTTCCCCGGTGGTGTACACGCCCGCGGGCCGGGTGCCGGGCACCAGCCGTGCGGCGCGCGGCCGTTCGCGGGCGCCGGTGGCCAGGACGACGGCCCGGGCGCCGACGGTCTCCGGGCCGCGCGGCCCCACCGTGCGCAGCGCCAGCGGCCCGTCCCAGTCGAGGGCCGTCACCCCGGTGCGTACGACGGCTCCGGCGGCCTCGGCGGCGGTGACGAGGAGCCGGGCGTACTCCGGGCCGGTGAGCGGGTGCGGCCAGGTGCCGTAGCCGCCGTGCGCGCAGTGCCGGGGGACTCCCCCGGCGTGCTCCTCCCGGTCCAGTACCTCCACCGTGCCGACGGTGCCGGAGGCGGCCAGGCGGGCCGCTGTGGCGAGTCCGGCGGGGCCCGCTCCCACCACCAGGACGTCG
The DNA here is from genome assembly GCF_055578825.1 of Streptomyces sp. NPDC032822. Lineage (NCBI taxonomy): Bacteria > Bacillati > Actinomycetota > Actinomycetes > Kitasatosporales > Streptomycetaceae > Streptomyces > Streptomyces sp. NPDC032822. The sequence continues at coordinate 304,473 of NZ_JBVIOL010000002.1, forward strand.
ACCTGCCTCATGTCCCGGCTCCTTCGCGTGCCCTCACGCCCCGGCTCCTTCGAGCAGGTCGCGCACCGCGGCACCGCAGTAGAACCCCTGGCAGCGGCCCGCCCGGGCGCGGGTCCGGCGGCGCAGTCCGTCGAGGCCGGCCGGTGGGATCGTGGAGGCGAGGGCGTCCCTGATCTCGCCGCGGGAGACGCGCTCGCAGTGGCAGACGAGGGTGCCGTACTCCGGGTCGGCCGCGATGAGTTCGGCCTGTCGGTGGGGGCGTGGGAAGGCCTCGCCGAGGTTGGGCATGCGGACCGGCTCCAACTCCCGTGCCGGGCCCGGCTCCAGCCCGGCCTCCACGAGCAGGGCCGTCACGTGTTCGGCGAGGGCCAGGGACGCGGTGAGGCCGGTGGAGCGGATGCCGCCGACGGTGACGTACCGCTCGCCCGGGTGGGCCGTGACGCGGTAGTCGTCCTCCTCGGTGGCGGCGCGCAGCCCCGCGTAGACGGTGGTGACCTCCTCGTCGAGCAGGTCGGGAAGGATCCGGCGGCCCTTCTCCCGCAGCACGGCCAGGCCCTCGGCGGTGGAGCCGGTGGCCCGTCGGTCGTCCAGGTCCTCGGCGGTGGGGCCGAGCAGGACGTTGCCGTAGACGGTGGGGGCGACCAGGACACCCTTGCCCAGTGCCGTGGGCACGGGCAGCAGGATGTGGCGGACCAGGTCGCGGGCGAGCTTGTCGAAGACGAGGAGCTGGCCGCGGCGCGGGGTGACGGTGAAGTCGTCGTGGCCGAGGGCGCGGTCCAGCCGATCGGCGTACAGCCCGGCCGCGTTGACCAGCCAGCGGGTCCGCAGCGGGCCCCGGGAGGTGTGCAGCACGTGCGCCTCGCCGGTCGGACTCACCTGCCGCACGCGGCAGTTGAGGTGCAGGTCGACTCCGTGCCGGACCGCCTGGGTGGCGTACGCCAGGGTCGTCGTCCAGGAACAGACGATGCTCTCGCCGGGCACGTGCAGCGCGCCGAGGGCGCCGGGGCCGAGGTGGGGTTCACGCTCGTACAGTGCGGCGGGACCGAGCGGGCGGGCGTCCCGGTAGTCGTTGCGCTCGGCCTTCTCGGCGAGGCGGGGCAGGGCGGCGCGTTGCTCCTCGTCCCAGGCGACGAGGAGTGCGCCGACGGGTTCGACGGGGATACCGGACTCGGCGGCGTACCCGGCCAGCAGCCGGGCGCCGGCACGGACGAGGCGTGCCTCCAGGGAGCCGGGCACCGCGTCGAAACCGGTGTGCAGGATCGCCGTGTTGGCCTTCGAGGTGCCCTGGCCGACGTCGTCCTGCGCCTCGACGAGGGCGACCCGCAGCCCGGGGTGGCGGGCCAGCGCGCGGGCGACCGCACAGCCGACGACTCCGGCGCCGACGACCACGACGTCGTACGGGTCGGCGGGCAGCGGGCCCCTGGTGGTGACCGTCGTCTCTCGGCCGGTGCCGGGCGTCTCTCGGCCGGTGACCGGCATCCCCCGACCGGTGACCGATATCCCCCGGCCGGTGACCGTCCCCTCTCGGCCGGTGCCGGGCATCTCCTGACCGATGATGCCCGGCATCCCCCGGCCGGTGCCCGATACCCCCTGGCCGGTGACCCGCACGCGCCGATCGGCGCCCGGAACCCCTCGCCCGGTGCCCGTCATCCCGGTGTCCCGGCCAGCAGCGCGGTCACGGCCGCCCTGAAGCGGCCGAGGCGTTCCGCGGCCTCGTCGGCCGAGACCAGCGGCTCGTACACGGCGGCCGGCTTCCAGGCCGGCAGCGCGTCGGCCACGGCCAGTGCGGGTTCGGCGCCGAGCCGCGCCAGCGCGCCCACCCCGAGCGCGGTCGCGTCGGGCAGCGCGGACACCTCCACGGGGCGTTGCAGCAGGTCGGCCTGGGTCTGCATGAGCAGGGCGGAACGAGTCAGACCGCCGTCGACGCGCAGGACGTCGAGGGGGTCGCCGAGATCGGCCGCGGCGGCCTCCGCGAGGAGCACCACCTGCGCGGCCAGCCCCTCGCAGAGCGCGCGCACCAGGTGCCCGGGGCCGGTGTCCAGGCCCAGTCCGGTGAGCGAGCCGCGCAGATCGCCGCGCCACCAGGGGGCGGCGAGTCCGGCGAGGGCCGGGACGAAGGTGACACCGCCGCTGTCGGGCACCGCGCCGCCCACGGCGTCGAGGTCGGCGGCGCCCCGGATGACGCCGAGGTCGGTGAGCCAGCGGACGGCGGAGGCGGCCGTGTACACCTGGCCGTCCAGGCAGTAGCCGGTCCGGCCGCCGAGCCGCAGGGCGACACAGCTCACCAGTCCGGAGTCGCCCCGGCGGGGTGTGTCGCCGGTGTGGGCGAGCAGGAACGCGCCGGTGCCATAGGTGCACTTGGCGCCGCCGGGTGCGGTGATCCGCTGGGCGAGGAGGGCCGCCTGCTGGTCGACGACGAGTCCGGTGAGCGGGATCTCCGGGCCGAACGCGCTGGTGGTGGCCACGTGGCCCGCGTTGTCGAGGACCTTTGGCAGCCGCTCCTCGGACAGTCCGTACAGGTCCAGTGCGCGCGGCGACCACGCCACGTTGTCGAGGTCGAGGAGTTGGGTACGTCCCGCGGTGGTGGCGTCCGTGACGAACGCGCCGGTGAGCCGGTGGACCAGCCAGGCGTCGCTGGTGGTGACCACCCCTTCGACCGTTCGGTGCCGTCGAATCCAGGCCATCTTGGGGGCGGCGAAGTAGGGGTCGAGAGGCAGTCCGGTCAGCTGCCGCAACTCCTCGGCATGGTCGGCGAGTTCGGCGCACACGCTCTCGGCGCGCCGGTCCTGCCAGACGAGGGCCTCGGTGAGCGGACGTCCCGTCTCCGGGTCCCAGGCGAGCACGGTCTCGCCCTGGTTGGCCAGACCCAGCGCGACGACGGGCTCCCGCGCCTCGGCGAGAGCGCGCGTACCGGCCTCGACCACCGAGTCGTACAGCGCGGCCGGATCGACCTCCACCAGTCCGCCGGGCAGATGACGGGGCCGTACCGGCGCGAACCCGGCCCCGATGACCCCGCGTTCGGGACAGACCACCAGCGCCTTGGTGCCGGACGTGCCCTGGTCGACGGCGAGCACCGGACCTGCCATCACGTCCTCCCCGACGTCCCCGACGTCCCTCAGGTGATCACAGTCCGACAGCCTGCCGCCGTCGACAGCGCCGCGTCAAGCACCGCCGACCAGCGGCGACACCGCCGCGTCGACTGGCTGATGACCAGTCAATTCGCCTTTCCGGACAAGGTGTTCGGAATGATTCAGGAACCACGGGTGACACTCCACGCACGCCCCTATAGTGACCGCCGACCAACGCGATCTCCTCAACCGCCGCCCCGAGGAGGGCTGTTGTTACTCCACCCTGCCGTCTTGTCCGACTCGTTCCCGTTGACCGGGGCGGACGGCTGATGGCCAGAGACGGAGCCCGACCCGCCTACGACCCCGCAGGTCACGACACCGAACTGCGCGCCGCTCTCCAGGAGGTGCGGACCGGGCGCTGGATGTCGATGCGCACCCTGCTGGAGCGGACCGCGACCTGGTGGCAGTGGACGCAGCGCACCCAGATCCTGGCCGCTGCCGCCGCCGGCACCGACGTGGTGCGGACCTGGCTCGCCGAGGAGCCGGACAGTGTGCCGGCGGCGGTGATGAACGCCCGGGTCGCCGTGGAACGCGCACTGCGGGCGCGCCGCGAGGGACACCGCCGTACCCACGAACTGTGGATCGAGGCCTGGGACCTGAGCGACGCCGCGACCCGCACCGCCCCCCAGGACCCGGTGCCCTGGGTGTGTCTGCTGGCGCTCGCCCAACTGGACCGCAGACGGCTGTGGGAGGAACACCGGGCGCCGCCGCCCGAGCCGATGCTGCCGCCCGGGCCCTGGGGCCTGTTGACCGAGGCCGACAAGCGCGATCCGTACAACCGCGAGGCCCACCACCGGATGCTGCAGTTCCTGTACGCGCAGGCGACCTCGGGCCGGGTTCCGGAGGCGGTCGGCTTCGCGCACTGGGTGGCCGACACCGCCCCGCCGGGCTCCGCGCTGCACGTCCTGCCGCTCTATGTGCGCGTCGAGCGCTACCGGCGCGGCGGCGGGCGCTCCGCCGCCCTCGACCTGCACTGGGTGGCCGAGGACGCCATCCGGGAGACGGACCGGGCCCAGCACGCCTGGTTCGAACGGTCCCTGCCGGTCGAGCACACCCCGCTCGACCTCAACCATCTGGCCCACGGCCTGTGGGGAGCCCTGCGGTTCGAGGAAGCGACCCGGGTGTTCGAGGCGATCGGCCCCTACTACACGCCGGTTCCCTGGACCTGCCGCACCGAGGACCAGGGCGACCAGGCACAGGCCGTACAGATCTTCCTCCAGGCCCGCGCGCGCAGCCGGTCGGCCGCGGCCCGCGACCCCGGCGTCTGACGCCTCTCCAGGATCTGCGCCCGCCCCGCCCCGTCCTGTCCCGTCCCTTTTCTTCCCTTCGGAGGTTTCCGCATGTCCCCCAGCCCAGGTCCGTCGACGTCTCCGGGAGTCCCGCCGCAGGACGAGGAGAAGCGGCTGCGCGAACTCGGCTACCGGCCCGTGCTCGCCCGGCGCATGGGCGGCTTCGGCAACTTCGCGATCAGCTTCTCGGTGATCTCGATCCTGTCCGGCTGCATGACCCTGTACGGCTTCGGCATGGGTGCCGGCGGGCCGGCCGTGATGCTGTGGGGCTGGGCGGGCGTCGGCCTGTTCGTGCTGTGCGTGGGACTCGCGCTGGCGGAGGTCACCAGCGCCTATCCGACGTCCGGTGCCCTGTACTACATGGCCGACCGGCTCGGCGGGCGCCGCTGGGGCTGGTACACCGGCTGGCTGAATCTGCTCGGTCTGCTCGGCGCCATCGCCGGCATCGACTACGGAGCCGCCCTGTTCACCGGCGCGTTCCTGAACCTCCAGTGGGGCTTCGAGCCGACGCCGGAGAAGACGATGCTGATCTTCATGGCGATCCTGCTGCTGCACGCCGTGCTGAACCTGTTCGGAGTGCGGCTGGTCAGTGTGCTCAACTCGATATCCGTGTGGTGGCACCTGGCGGGCGTCGCACTCATCGTCGGCGCGCTGGCGATCGTCCCGGACCACCACCAGTCGCCGTCCTTCGTGTTCACCGAGTTCGTGAACGACACCGGCTGGTCCCACCCCGTCTATGTGGCGGCGATCGGCCTGCTGCTCGCGCAGTACACGTTCTCCGGCTACGACGCCTCCGCGCACCTCTCCGAGGAGACGTCCAACGCGTCGGTGTCGGCCGCGAAGGGCATCGTGCGCTCGATCTGGGTGTCGTGGCTCGCCGGCTTCGTGCTGCTCGCCGGCCTCACCTTCGCGATCCAGGACTACGACGCCACCCGGGCCAGCGAGACCGGGGTGCCGCCCGCGCAGATCCTCCTCGACGGGCTGGGCACGGACGGCGCGAGCGCGCTGATGCTCGTGGTGATCGTGGCCCAGTTGTTCTGCGGCAACGCCGAGGTGGCCGCGGCCAGCCGGATGGTGTTCGCGTTCAGCCGGGACAAGGCCCTGCCGGGCTCGGCCCTGTGGCGCAAGGTCAGCGAGCGCACCCAGACACCGGTCGCGGCGGTCTGGCTGTCGGTGACGGTGGCCTGTCTGCTCGCCGTGCCGTCCCTGTACTCGGCGACGGCGTACGGCGCGGTGACGGCCATCAACGTCATCGGCATCACCCCGGCGTACGCCATTCCCGTGCTGTTGCGACTGCGCGCGGGCGACCGTTTTCAGCCGGGTCCGTGGAGTCTGGGCCGGTGGAGCAGGCCGATCGGCTGGGTCGCCGTGGTGTGGGTGGCCTGTGTGACGGTCCTGTTCTGCCTGCCGCAGTCGTCGCCGGTGACGGTGGACACGATGAACTACGCGTCCGTCGCCCTCGCCGTCGTGCTGGTCCTGGCCACGGTGTGGTGGTTCGTCGCCCGCCGTTCGTACGGAACGCCCACCACGGCCGCGTACTCCGACCGGGAACAGGCCGAGTTGGCCGAAGGGATCGTCTGAGGCCGAGAAGACCCGAGGAATCCCGAAGCCTCGGGAATCGTCCGAAACCCCGCGATCCGGCGCCGCTCCCGGTACGAACTCCCGTACCGGATACGGCAGGATGAGCGATCGCGCCGACCACGGAACCCTCACGATCGGCGCGATCGCTCATCCCGGAATCGAACAGGTGGCAACGTGACGCAACTTCACATCCGGCCGTCGGCGAGGACCTTCGCCGCAGGACTTCTTTCCGGAGGTGACCGGTGAAGCGGGATCTCACCATGGACGACCTGGTGATCGCCGGCATCGCCCTGGCCGCGGGCCTGTTGGCGGCCTTCCTGCTGCGCATGCTGCTGCGCTGGCTGGGCAAGCACGCCGACCGCACCCGCTGGAGCGGCGACGACGTCATCGTGGACTCGCTGCGCGCGGTCGTCCCGTGGGCCGCGATCACCGGTGGCGCGGCCTCCGCGGCGGCGGCCCTGCCGCTCACCTCGGCGGTCCAGCACACCGTCAACCAGACCCTGACCGTGCTGCTGATCTTCGTGGTGACGGTGGCGGCGGCGCGGTTCGTCGCGGGCCTGATCCAGACGGTCACCCAGTCCCGCTCCGGGGTCGCCGGGTCGGCCACGATCTTCGTCAACATCACCCGGGTCCTGGTCCTGGCGATCGGCTTCCTGGTGGTGCTGCAGACCCTGGGCATCTCGATAGCGCCGATGCTCACCGCCCTCGGCGTCGGCGGCCTCGCGGTCGCCCTGGCCCTCCAGGACACCCTCGCCAACCTCTTCGCCGGTATCCACATCCTGGCCTCCAAGACCGTTCAGCGCGGCGACTACATCCGGCTGAGCAGCGGCGAGGAGGGCTATGTCGAGGACATCAACTGGCGGCAGACCACCGTCCGCGCCCTCTCCAACAACCTGGTCGTCATCCCCAACGGGGAACTCGCCAGGACGAACATGACCAACTTCATGCGCCCCGAGCAGCAGTTGACCATCCTGGTCCAGGTCGGGGTGGCGTACGACAGCGATCTGGAGCACGTCGAGCGGGTCACCGTCGAGGTCGTCGCCGAGGTGATGACCGATATCACCGGTGCCGTCCCCGACCACGAACCACTGGTCCGCTTCCACACCTTCGGCGACTCCCGGATCGGCTTCACGGTCATCCTGGGTGTCGGCGAGTTCAGCGACCAGTTCCGGATCAAGCACGAGTTCATCAAGCGGCTGCACCGGCGCTACCGCACGGAGGGCATCCGCATCCCGGCGCCCGCCCGGACCGTGGCGTTGCAGCAGGGCGCTGTGGTGATCCCGCAGCAGCGCGGCGCGGAACTCGAACCGGGCGAGGTCGCCCCCGCCCGGTTCGACTGACCTCCACGTCCCTTACAGGGTGGCCGAGTTGTCGTGGTGGTGCCCGCCCGTCCGGTTGCGCGGCGCGACGAGCGAGGCGCTCGCCGGCGTGACCGTCCAGTCCGGGTGGCCGGGCATCCGCGGGGTCTTCGTGCCGTACAGCCAGTCCCGCAGGAAGCCGGACTGGTCCTGGCCGGAGACCTTCGTGGCGACGGCTATGTAGTCCTCCGTGGACGCGGAGGAGTTCCGGTAGCGCTGCAGGAACGCCCGCTCGATCGCGTGGAAGACGTCCTCGCCGACGGCCTGCCGCAGGGCGTACAGGACCAGGACGCCGCCCAGGTAGCGCTGGCTGTCGAAGAGGTTGGCCTCGTTCGGCGCGGCGACCGGCCCGGAGGACTTGCGCCACTGGTCGCCGCGCGCGTACGTGTCCTTCATCCGGGCTTCCATCGTGGTGAGGCCCAGCGAGTCGGTCCAGCCGCGCTCGTAGCGGTACAGCAGCCCGTAGAAGTCGGCGTGGCCCTCGTTGATCCACAGGTCGGCCCAGGTGGCGGGGCTGACGCTGTTGCCGAAGTAGGAGTGGACCAGCTCGTGCATCATGTGCGAGCCGATCTTCGACTCCTCCTGGAGGAGGTAGTTCGGCTTGTAGAGCGTGAGGGTCTGCGTCTCCAGGCCGGTGAAGTCGAAGGCGTTCGGGTCGTCGGTGTTGCAGGGCAGCAGCCCGTACGTCTCGAAGGGGTACGCCCCGAGCCGCTGCTCGATCCAGTCGACCAGGTTCGGGGTGAGCGCGAGGGCGGGCTCCAGGGCGGTGGCCCGCGCGACCGGCACCACGTCCCTCAGCGGCAGCCCGTGCGGGCCCTGCCGGTCCTTGATCACGTAGTCGCCGACCGTGATCTGCACCAGCTCGGTGGCGAACGGCGAGCGGGAGCGGTAGGTGTACGCGGTGCGGTCGCCGTCCAGGCTCTCCGTGCGGACCAGGTGGCCGGACGCGACACCGCGCAGGCCGGCGGGGACGGTGATCCGGAAGGTGAAGTCGGCCTTGTCGACCGGGTGGTCGTTGCAGGGGAAGACGGTGTGCGCGGATTTCGGCTGGGGGCACACCGCGAAGCCGTCCGGGGTGGCGACCCAGGCGGTGTGGGCGAGTGTCCGGCGCGGGTCGGCGCCGTACTCCACGCAGACGGTGACGGTCGCGTTCGCCGGCAGGGTCTTCGCCGGCGTGATCCGCAGCTTCTCGTCCACCTGCTCGTACGTGGCCGGGCGGCCCGCGACGCGGACGGCGCGTATGTCCAGGCCGAGCGCGTCCAGGGAGAGGCGGGTCAGCGCCTGGGTGGTGCGGATCCGCAGGGTCACCTCGGCGTCGACGAGCCGCGTCGTGGCGTCGTAGGCGAGGTCGAGGTGGTAGGCGGAGACGCGGTATCCGTCGTTGCCGAGGCTCGGGTAGACGGGGTCACCGAGGGTCTCGGGACCCGGGGTGCCGTTCGTCTTCGGGGCCGCGTGTGCCAGGGTCCCCGTGGTCATGGCCACGGCCGTGCCGAGAAGGGCGGTGGCCGGGGCCGTCACTCTGGTGCGATATCTCATGGTCCGCTTTCGCTCGGACGGCCGGCTGGTCGGTTCCGGCCGTCACGTCCATTGGGCGATCGGGCGATCGTGGTCGATCACTCTCCATGACCACATGATCGGACGAGTCGGTTGCGTCGAAGGCGATATTTCTGCCGACGAACCGCACGACTGTGCGGACCCCTGTCGAGCCGAGGTCGATCAGGAGATATCTTGATGTCGAGCAATGTTGCAGACGTGGAGCGGAGCACCCGGTGACTGACTCGACCATCATCTATACGCACACTGACGAGGCCCCGGCCCTGGCGACGTATTCCTTCCTGCCGGTGGTCCAGGCCTACGCCGCGCAGGCGGGTGTCGCCGTCGAGACGCGGGACATCTCGCTGGCCGGGCGCATCATCGCCGTGTTCCCGGAGTACCTGACCGAGGACCAGCGGATCCCGGACGCGCTGTCGGAACTGGGCGAGCTCGCCAAGACGCCCGAGGCCAACATCATCAAGCTGCCGAACGTGTCGGCCTCGATCCCGCAGCTGAAGGCCGCGGTCGCCGAGCTTCAGGCCCAGGGCTACGCGCTGCCGAACTACCCGGACGACCCGAAGACCGACGAGGAGCGGGACATCCAGTCCCGCTACGACAAGATCAAGGGCTCGGCGGTCAACCCGGTCCTGCGTGAGGGCAACTCCGACCGCCGCGCTCCCGCGTCGGTCAAGAACTACGCCAAGAACCACCCGCACCGCATGGGCGCCTGGACCCCCGAGTCCAAGACCAACGTGGCGACGATGGGTGTCGACGACTTCCGCTCCACCGAGAAGTCCGTCGTGATCTCCGAGGCGGGCACGCTCAGGATCGAGCTGGTCGGCGACGACGGCTCCACCACCGTGCTGCGCGAGTCGGTACCGGTGCTGGCCGACGAGGTCGTCGACGCCTCCGTCCTGCACGTGGCGCCGCTGCGCGAGTTCCTCACCGCGCAGATCGCCCGGGCCAAGGCGGACGGCGTGCTGTTCTCCGTCCACCTGAAGGCCACGATGATGAAGGTCTCCGACCCGATCATCTTCGGTCACGTGGTGCGTGCCTTCTTCCCGAAGACCTTCGCGAAGTACGGCGAGACCCTCGCCGCGGCCGGCCTCACCCCGAACGACGGTCTGGGCGGCATCCACAAGGGCCTGGAGTCCCTGCCCGAGGGCGCCGAGATCAAGGCCTCCTTCGACGCCGAGCTCGCCGAGGGCCCCGCGCTGGCGATGGTCGACTCCGACAAGGGCATCACCAACCTGCACGTGCCGTCCGACGTGATCGTCGACGCCTCGATGCCGGCCATGATCCGCACCTCCGGCCACATGTGGGGCCCGGACGGCCAGGAGGCCGACACCCTCGCGGTGCTGCCGGACTCCTCGTACGCCGGTGTCTACCAGGTCGCCATCGACGACTGCCGTGCCAACGGCGCCTACGACCCCTCGACCATGGGTTCCGTCCCGAACGTCGGCCTCATGGCGCAGAAGGCCGAGGAGTACGGCAGCCACGACAAGACGTTCGAGATCCCCACCACCGGCACGGTCCGCCTGGTGGACGAGGCCGGCAACGCGGTGATCGAGCAGGCCGTCTCCGCCGGCGACATCTTCCGCGCCTGCCAGACCAAGGACGCCCCGATCAGGGACTGGGTGAAGCTGGCCGTCACCCGCGCCCGCGCCACCGGCGACCCGGCCGTGTTCTGGCTGGACGAGACCCGCGCGCACGACGCCAACCTGATCGCCAAGGTGAACGCGTACCTGTCGGAGCACGACACCGAGGGCCTGGTCATCCGGATCCTCAACCCGGTCGACGCGACCAAGCTGTCGGTGGAGCGCATCCGCCGCGGCGAGAACACCATCTCGGTGACCGGCAACGTGCTGCGTGACTACCTCACCGACCTGTTCCCGATCCTGGAGCTGGGCACCAGCGCCAAGATGCTGTCGGTCGTCCCGCTGATGGCGGGCGGCGGCCTCTTCGAGACGGGCGCCGGCGGCTCCGCCCCGAAGCACGTCCAGCAGCTGGTCAGGGAGGACTACCTGCGCTGGGACTCCCTCGGTGAGTTCTTCGCGCTGGTCCCGTCCCTGGAGCAGTACGCCGAGTTCACCGGCAACACCCGCGCCAAGGTCCTCGCCGACACCCTGGACCGCGCCACGGCGACCTTCCTCAACGAGGACAAGTCCCCGACCCGTCGCGTCGGCGGCATCGACAACCGCGGCAGCCACTTCTTCCTCTCCCTGTACTGGGCGCAGGAGCTGGCCCGGCAGACCGACGACGCGGACCTGGCCAAGGCCTTCGCCCCGCTCGCCGAGACGCTGGCCGCGAGCGAGCAGACGATCGTCGACGAGCTGAACGCCGTCCAGGGCAAGCCGGCCGACATCGGCGGCTACTACCAGCCCGACCCGGCCAAGGCGGCGGCGGTCATGCGTCCGTCGACCACGTGGAACGAGGCGCTCGCGTCCCTGAGCTGACGCGAGCGACGGCCTCCCCTCGGAGACCTCGCGCGACCGCGCCCCGGCCGGCAGCCGCCCGGCCGGGGCGCGGTCGTGTCCCTGCGGTCCTGTCCGCTCCGCCGTGGCTCACCAGTCCCGGGTGGCGATCAGCTCCTCCACGTCCGCGGCGGTGAAGCCGTAGGCCTGCGCCACGAACCAGAAGTTCTCGGCTATCTCCTCCCGCGCCACCGTCTCGATGTCGCTGCCGGCCTCCTCGAAGGCGGTCTGGAGGTCGTTGAACTCCTCGGTGGCGGCCTGCGTCAGGGCGTACAGCGCCGCCAGGTCCGCGGGCCGCTCGGTCTCGATGCGCCCGCACAGGCGCAGCAGGATCTCCCGGCCTCGGTCCACCACCTGGTCGGGGTAGTAGTCGTCGCCGAAGAGCCCCTTGAGAAACGGGTGTGCGGTCACCTGCTGGTTGCTGACGGGCATGCTGTTTCCCCGCCCTTCCTCGACGTTCCGATGTGCCACCTTGATCGTGCACCATGCCACTGACAACGCCCCGGGAGCCGCCCCATGACCCCTGCCGCACCGTCCTTCGAGCTGCTGCCCGGCGCGGCGGACTCCCCGGTGCTCCTCCATGTGCCGCACTCGGCCCGGGAGATACCGCCGGCGGTGCGGGCGGGGATCGTGCCGGACGACGCGGCGCTGGAGCGGGAGCTCGACCACATCACCGACGCGCACACCGCCCGGATCGCCGCCGAGGCCGCCCGGATCGCCCCGGTCGCTCCCTGGCGGTTCGTCAACCGGCTCTCCCGGCTGGTCGTGGATCCGGAGCGGTTCCCCGACGAGCGGGAGGAGATGCTCGCGGCCGGGATGGGCGCCGTGTACACCCGGACCACGCACGGGGCGACGCTGCGGCCCGCGGACGCCGACCCGGAGCCGTTGATCGCGCGGTACTTCCGGCCGTACGCGCAGGCGATGACGGAGGCGGTGGCCGGGCGGCTCGCCGTGGCGGGGCGGGCCGTGATCATCGACGTGCACTCCTATCCCACGCGTGCGCTGCCCTACGAACTGCACGGCGAGGGGCCCCGGCCACCGGTCTGTCTGGGCACCGACTCCTTCCACACACCCGGTGAGCTGCTCGGCGCGGCCCGGGAGGCGTTCGCGGGGTGCGGGGAGATCGGGCTGGACACTCCGTTCGGCGGGGCGTACGTGCCGCTGGAGTTCTACGGTCGCGATCCCCGGGTGAGCGCGCTGATGGTGGAGATCCGCCGGGACACCTACATGAGCGAGCCGGGCGGCCCCGCCGGGCCCGGACTGACCCGTCTCTCGTCGGCGCTGGCCGCCCTCGTCGCGGCCGTGACGGGCTGACCTCCGGCTGGACCACTCCCGCGCGACACCCGGCCGGGCGGCGGTGAGGGTGGGGGCATGACCGAGGAGACCACCACGCTGACCGGGCGGGAACCGCCGGTACGGGACTGGCCCGCGCTCGACCTGGCGGGGACGGAGTTCGACCCCGTCCTCGCGGACCTCATGCGCGAGGGACCGCTGACCCGTATCCGGCTGCCGCACGGCGAGGGCTGGGCCTGGCTGGCCACCCGCCACGCCGACGTGAAGGCGATCACCAACGACCCGCGGTTCGGCCGGGCCGAGGTGACGAACCGTCAAGTGACCCGTCTTGCCCCGCACTTCAAGCCCCGGCCCGGCTCCCTCGCCTTCGCCGACCAGCCCGACCACAACCGGCTGCGCAAGGCGGTGGCCGGGGCGTTCACCGTCGGCGCGATGAAGCTGCTGCGGCCCCGGGCACAGGAGATGCTCGACGGACTGGTGGACGGCGTGGTGAGCGACGGACGGCCCGCGGACCTGGTCGAACGGGTCCTGGAACCGTTCCCGATCGCCCTGGTCAGCGAGGTCATGGGGGTGCCCGCCGCCGACCGCGCCCAGGTGCACGCCTGGACCCGGCGGATCATCTCCACCTCCGGTGGGGCCGAGGCCGCCGAGCAGGCGAAGAACGGCCTGTACGGCTGGATCACGGACACCGTACGGGCCCGCGCCCACGGCACCGGCGACGACGTGTACTCCCTGCTCGGTGCGGCCGTGGCCCGGGGCGACGTCGGCGAGAGCGAGGCGGTCGGCCTCGCCGGTCCGCTGCAGATCGGCGGCGAGGCCGTCACCCACAACTGCGGCCAGATGCTCTACCTGCTGCTGACCCGGCCCGAGCTGATGCGGCACCTGCGTGAGCGGCCCGAGGCCCGGGACACCGCGATCGACGAACTGCTCCGCCACATCCCGCACCGCACCTCGGTGGGCCTGGCCCGGATCGCCCTGGAGGACGTCGAGCTGCACGGGCTGCGGATCAGCGCGGGCGACGCCGTGTACGTCTCCTACCTGGCCGCCAACCGCGACCCCGCCGTCTTCCCCGACCCGGACCGGATCGACCCGGTCCGGGACCCCAACCCGCACCTGGCCTTCGGCAACGGCGCCCACTACTGCACCGGCGCCGTACTCGCCCGCCTCCAGACCGACCTCCTGGTCGCGACCCTGCTCGACCGGCTGCCCGGCCTGCGCCTGGCGGTCCCCGCCGACCAGGTCGTCTGGCGCCAAAAGACCATGATCCGCGGCCCGCGGACGCTGCCCGTCACCTGGTGACGAGCGGGGTCCGGTGACGGACGGGGTCCGGTGACGGACGACCGGCGCGGTGTCAGGCCGCGCCGGCGTTCCATGACCGGCTCAGGCGCGCAGCCACTCCGTGACCACTACCTCGCCACCGGCCCGCAGACGCAGTGCGAAGGGCCCGGCGGGGGGCACGTCGGAGGTGAAGCGGCCCATGGCGTCGGCCACCAGGGCGACGCCGGTCCGAGGGCCGTTGAGCACCTCGATGCCGGCCGGCTGCGGTGGCAGCACCTGCCCCATCAGGCCCTGTGCGGTCACCTCGACGTCCACGGTCACGTCGCCGGAGCGGAAGGTCAGCATCCGCGGCGGGTCCGTCGCCCCTCTGACCGGAATCGCGTCGACCAGCGAGTCGAAGGTCAGCTCGGCGAGCCGGGCGTCGAGGTCGTGCAGCGCGAAGGCCTCCACGGCGAGCTGCCGCAGTGCGGCCGGCGCCGGGTCCAGGATGCCCGCGGCCAGCCGCAGGTCCTCCAGGAGTCCGTCGTCCGCCTCCGCGCCGGTTCCGTCGTCGAACTCCTCGGCGTCGATGCCTTCTTCGGCCCAGGAGTCGCCGTTCACATCACTCAGGTCGTTCATGCCGTTCATGCCGTTCATGTCGCTCACAACGCTCCCCGTGCGTCGAGTCGGGCCCGAAGGCGGCGCAGACAGCGCTGGCGCAGCGGCCCGATGCTGCCCACCGCGATACCCAGGGCGGCGGACACCTCCTGGTAGGTCGGCGGCGGCGAGGCCATCAGTACGCGCAGCAACTGCCTGCACCGTTCGCCGAGTTCCTCGAACTCCTGCCACACCCGCCGGATCCGCTCGGTCTCGGCGGCGGCCTCCTCCGAGTCGAGGAAGGACTGCTCGGGCGTCCGGTCCTCACTGATCCGGTCCAGGACCTGCGGGTCGTCCGTCGGCATCAGTCGCCGCAGGCTCTTGATCACCTTCAGGCACTCGTGCCGCGCGGTGCTGGCCAGCCAGGATCCCGCCTTCTGCGGTTCGCGGATCCGGCCCAGGTTCTGGGCGAAGCGGAACCAGACGGTCTGGTACACCTCGTGTGCGTCGGCGTCGGACATCCGGTGTGCTCGCACCACCGACCACACCAGTGGGCTCAGGCCCTCCACCAGAGCTTTCCAGGCCGCCGCGTCGCCGTCGACGGCGGACTGGACGAGCGCGCCGACATCTGCACGGTCCACGGTCCCACCCCTCGTGTACGGCAAGTCATCGTACGCCGTGGAGTGGGCCGTTCCGGCCGTCATGCGCCCGCCGGAGGCGGTACGTCCGGGAACGGCCGCCAGGTGCCCGGCCGCAGCGCCGGTACCTCCGCCCCGCGCACCTCCGCGAACTCGGTGTTCGCGGCGAGCAGTTGCTGCCCGGCGACGCGCGGGCCGGTCTCCTTGTTCGCCGTCATGTAGGCGGCGATCAGGCCGGCGACGACGGGGGTAGCGAAGGAGGTGCCGCTCCACTGCGCGAACCCGGCGAACTCCACCTGGTCGGGTGTGCCGTCGTCGCCCGGCTCGCTCAACACACCGGTGTGCTGCGGGGACTGGCAGGTGCAGGCATACCCGAAGCCGTAGCGGCAGGCCTGGTAGGTGGAGTGCTGGTACACGTACGGGACGGGTGTGTCGAAGCCGGTGAGGACACTGGTGAGGCGCTCGCCGGGGGCGTAGGCGCTCACCCAGGAGCCGTGGTTGCTGAAGCAGGCGCCGTACTCGCCGTCGTGGCGCAGCGCGCCGACCGACAGGACGGCGTTCTGGTAGGCGGGCAGCGCCGCGTAGGCGGCGGGCCAGAAGGGTGTGGCGCTGGCGTTGTTTCCGGCCGCCGCGACCAACAGGGTGCGCCGGCCGCTCAGTTCCTCCATGAAGGCATCCAGGCCGAGCAGGCCGTCGAGGCGGCCGTTGGAGGTGCCGGCGGAGAGGCTGATGATGTCCGGCCAGCCGTGCGTCTCGACGGCGTCGAAGAGCCGGTCGCCGAACTCCGACTCCAGGATGGCGCCGGCGTCGGTGAGGGTGCTGAGCACGGTGATGTCCGTGTTGGGCGCGACGGCCGCGACGAGACCCGCGACGAAGGTGCCGTGCCCGATGTACTGCAGGAGGTTGCCCTGGCCGTCGGTCTCGGTGCCGTGCTGGTCGCCCTGGACGTGGGCGAGCAGGGCGCCCGCCGCCGTGTAGTCGTGGGTGAGGCCGTTGTCGATGACGAGGACGTCGATCGCGGTGTCCGGGTCGTGGCCGGTGTCGGCCGGCGCCGGGTTGGTGCCCTGCGCGCGCGGGGCGGGCACAGGCTCGTCGCCGGGGCAGGAGTTGACGGCGATCGACACCACGTGGTTGCGGCTGACCAGCCGGCGTCCGGCGCGTCCCTCGGGCTCGCGCAGGGCCCGCAGGGCGCTCGCGACGGCCAGGTCGGCGTGCCGGTCGCCCTGGCCCGGGTCGCCGACCTGGATCCGGCTGATCCCGGAGCGGTTGGTCTGCGGGCTCACCCGGCGCACGTGGTCGGCGCTCAGGTCGGGCGCCGCGGTGAAGTGGCTGCGCACGCTGTCCTCGACGCGCTGGGCCTCCTCGTCGCGGGCGAGCACGACGCCCTTCTCGTAGATGAACTCCGCCGCGTCGTCCGGCCCCAGGGCCAGGGGGACGTCGGGCATGGAGCGCTGGATCTGGTCGAACTGCTCGTGGAAACGCTGTGGTGCCATGGCATGTCCTCCCCTAGGGACGGTGGTTCGTCAGTCAGAGCAGCGGGAGCGCCGATTGATACAGCGCCAAACCGGTGTGACGTACAACCGCGGCCACTACCATCCATGGAGTGACAGCAGGAAGCGACTCGGTTCTCGAACTGCTGCCGATGGTGTTCGCCGCACCGAACGAGGCACGCGCACAGGCACAGGTCGTCCTCGACTCCGATCCGTCGTCGTGGCACGCCTCCGTGGCCCACCAGGTGATCGGCATCTGGCAGCGGGACTGGGGGGACCTGCGGATCGCGCTGCACCATCTGCGCCGCGCCCGCGACCTGGCGGTCCGCGCGGAGTCGGCCGAGCGGGAGGCGGACGTCCTGGCCGCCCTCGGGGTGGCGCTCGTGCACGCGGGCCGCACCCGGGAGGGCCTGAAGGAACTGGAGCGGGGTGTCGCGGTCAGCAGCGGGCACATGCGCGCGAAGGTCCTGTTCCGGCGGGCCTACGCGTCCTGGGTGCTCGGACATCACCGGCCGGCGCTGGAGGACGTGCGCCGGTCGATCCCCGTGCTGCGGCAGGCGGACGACGTCATCTGGACGGCGCGCGCGCTGACCCTGCGCGCGACCGTGCATCTCGCGCTCGGGGCGGTGGACCGCGCGGAGGCCGACTTCGGCGCGGCCGAGGCGCTGTGGGACACCACCGGCCAGGAGCACGACAAGGCGGACGCGGTGGAGAGCCGCGGGCTCGCCGCGTACCGGTCGGGCGACATCCCCGCCGCGCTGCGGCTGCTCGACGAGGCGGAGGAGCGGTACGCCAAGCTCGGCACCCCGACCTTCATGCTCAACATCCGCCGCTGCGAGGTCCTGATGGCCGCCGGGCTCGCCCCCGAGGCGCTCGGCGAGGCGGACTCGGCGATCGCCGTCCTCGACGGCATCGGCGGGCAGTCCACCCGCAAGGCCGAACTGCTGCTGGCCGCCGCGCGCGCGGCCCGTCTGGCGGGCGACCCGCACACGGCCATCGCGCGCGCCGACATGGCCGTACGGCTGTTCGCCGGGCAGCGGCGCACCTGGTGGGAGACGCATGCCCGGCTGGTGCTGATCGAGGCCCGGGTCGCCGCCGGGCGCGGCTCGGGGCGGCTGGTCGCGGACGCCGCCGCGGTCGCCGAGAAGCTGGCGTCGTTCGGGGCGCCGGCGGCGCCGGAGGCCTCGCTGCTGGCCGGGCGGATCGCGCTGGGGCTCGGCTGGACGGCCGACGCCGAACGGCATCTGACGGTCGCCGCCCGCAGCCGGCACAGCGGTCCGCCGCTGGCGCGGATGACGGGCTGGGCGGCGCAGGCGCTGCGGGCGCGGGCCGCCGGTTCCGGCCGGGGGGTCCTGGAGGCCTGCCGGCACGGCCTCGACGTGCTGGACGATCACCGGATGACCCTCGGGGCCTCGGAGCTCCGGGCCCGGGCGACCGCGCAGGGTGCGGAACTCGCCGCGATGGCCCAGCGGGCCAGTCTCGACTCGGGCGGTCCGCGGCGGCTCCTGGTGTGGAGCGAGCGGTGGCGGGCGACGGTGCTGTCGGCGCCGCCGACCCGGCCCCCGGCCGACCCCGCTCTGCAGCGTGGTCTGACGGCGTTCCGGGAGATCGCCGCGCGCGCGGAGTCCGCCCGTATGGAGGGCCGTCCCGTGCCGGCGCTGGAGCGCGACCGGCGGCGTCTGGAACGCGAGATCCGGTCCCGGACCCTGCACATCCGTGGCGACGCACACGGTGACGGTGCCCGGTTCGATCCCGCCCGGCTGCTGGAGCGCCTGGGTGACGACGTACGGCTGGTGGAACTGGCCGTGCTCGACGGGCGGGTGCACGTGCTGCTGTGCGGACGGGGGCGGGTGCGGCGGTTCGAGGCGGGGCTGCTGGCGGAGGCGGAGACCGAGGCCGAGCATGTGCAGGCCGGGTTGCGGCGGCTGGCCCATCCGGGGGCGGACGCGCGGCTGCCCGTGGTGGAGGCGGCCGGGCGCCGTCTGGAGGAGCTGCTGCTCGGTCCGGCGGTGGCGCACCTGGGTTCCGGTCCGGTCGTGGTGGTGCCGCCGGGCCGGCTGCACCGGGTGCCGTGGGCGTTGCTGCCGTCGCTGCGGGAGCGGGTGTTCAGTGTGTCGCCGTCGGCGAGCAGCTGGCTGCGCGCCCGGGAGACGGCTCCGCCGTCCGGTGGGCGTCATGTGCTGGTGCGGGGGCCGGGGCTGGCGACCGGTGGCGCCGAGGTGCCCGAACTGGCCGACCGGTACGGCGGATCGACCGTGCTGGAGCACGAAGAGGCGCGCGTTCCGCAGGTGTTGGAGCAGCTGGACGGCTCGGCGCTGGCCCATATCGCCGCGCACGGCACGTTCCGCGCGGACAGCCCGCTGTTCTCGTCGCTGCGGATGGCCGACGGCCCGCTGATCGTCCACGACTTCGAGCGCCTGGCCCGCAGCCCGTACCGGATCATCCTGTCCTGCTGCGACACCGCCCGGTTCGCGTCCGTCGGCGCCGACGAGCTGCTCGGCCTGGTCACCGCGCTGCTGCCGCTGGGCACGGCCGGGGTGGTGGCGTGCAGCGCGCCCGTCAACGACGCCGCGGTGGTGCCCCTGATGCTCGCGCTGCACAAGGGGATCGGCGCGGGCCTGTCCCTGGCGGAGGCGCTGCGGGACGCCCGCGCCGCGCTGCCGGGCGACGCGACCCATCAGGCGACGGGGTGGGCGTTCTCGGCGTTCGGGGCGGCCTGACCCCTCCCCCGATCACAAGGGTCAGACCGCCGGTCCGGTGGGTGGTTCAGGCCGGCTGCGCCTCGGGCAGTTCGACGAGCCAGGGCAGCGCGCCGCGGTCGCTGGCGCCGAGGCGGGCGTACGCGCCGTAGAGGTGGTTGCCGACCGTGCGGATGGACAGGGTGAGCTTCTCCGCGATCTGCCGGTTGCTCAGGCCGGCCGCGGCGAGCGTGACGATCTGCCGCTGGCGGGCGGTGAGTTCGCCGAGGACCAGCCCGGACAGGGCCGGTGTGCGGGCACCCTGGCTGCGCCGGGCGAGGGTGACGGCACGGGTGCGTGCGGTGCGGGCGGCGCGCGGGTCGCGGTGGGCGTGGACGGCCTGGGCGTGTGCCTCGGCGGCGAACAGCAGGAAGCCGCGCTCCTCCAGGCGCAGGGCCGCCCGGTCCAGGGCCGGGCCGTCGGCGCGGGCGAGCGCGTCGGCGTGGGCGGCGAAGACGCCGGTCAGCCGGCCGACGGCCGCGTCGGGCGCACCGAGGCGGACGGCGTCGTACGGGTCGTCGGCGGCCGCGGTCAGCGCCGCGTCGAGGTCGCCGCGGGCCGCCGCCTGCCAGGCCGTCGCGGCGGCCACCACGGTGCCTTCGGGCAGCTCGCCCGACTGGACGGCCGCCAGGGCGAGTTCGGCCCGGCAGGACCGGTCGTCCGGGGCGTCCCGCAGCCCCTCCTTCGCCCAGGCCGCCGCCTCGCGCAGCTCTCCCCGCAACCGCGAGAACCGCGCCCGTACGGCCGCGTGCCCGGCGGGCACCGCAGCGCCCTCGTCCAGCAGCCACTCCCCCACCGGTGCCGGGATCGCCCGTACGTCCGCCCGCTCGATGCCCCTGGTCAGCGCGGCGGACTCGGCGGCCAGGGCGGCGGCGCAGCTCTCCGGCGCGCGGGCCAGCCGGCGGGCCCGCAGCCGTCCGGCGGCGGCGCGCAGGACGGGCCCGTGCAGGGGGTGGGCGAGGCGGACGGCTCCGTGGTCGTCGACGTGGACCAGGCCGTCGGCCTCCAGGTGTTCGAGGGTGTGCAGATCGAGGTCGTCGAGGTCGAGCGGGAGGGGTTCGGCGAAGGCCAGCCGTTCGAGGGTCCCGTCGGGGCCGGTGCGGTCGAGGAGGTGCGCGGTGCGGTCCCTGACGGTCGCCGTGAGCGGGACGGGGCCGCGCCAGGCCCAGGTGCCCGAGGCGCCCGGGACGGAGGTGCTCCGGTCGCGGACCGCGCCGAACAGGTCGCGCAGCAGACGCAGATCGCCCCGGCACAGGCGGTACAGACGGTTCACGGTGAGCGGCTCGGGGCCGTCGTCGGTGCCCGCGCCGAGCAGGTGGGCGGTCTCCTCCCGGGGCAGCGGTTCCAGGGCGAGGCGGGGCAGGAGTTCGCCGGTCCACAGGCGGGAGATCGCGCCGGGCACCGGGGCGCTGTCGGCGGCGACGACCAGGAGGCGGGTCCGTCCGTGGACGGCCAGCTGGTGCACGAGGGCGGCCGAGGAGTCGTCGAGCAGATGGGCGTCGTCGACCAGCAACAGCCGGATTCCGGAGAGGAGTTGGACCGCCCGGTACAGGGAGACGGACTCGGGGAGCAGGTGTGCGAACGCGGCGAAGGGGAGCTGCCGGGTCTCGGGGGTGCCCGCGACCCTGGCGCAGTCGGTGCCGCGAACGGCCTCGGCGGCGAGGCGGCTCTTGCCGCTGCCGACCGGGCCGGTCACCACGATGCCGTGGCGGGCCGCGGTCAGCGCCCCGCGGACCAGCGCGAGTTCGTCCTCCCGGCCGGTGAACGGCCAGAGCGGTTCCAGGGTCTTCGCGTCCCGTTCGTAAGTCGTCACGACAGGATGAGTCGCCATACTCACCTCTGATACAGGCGGACTTGAGTAGCCCCCGACTCAGGCGCCCTGGGCCGGCCCACGGCAGGCTGTTCGCCATGACCGCACGCTACTGCTCGCTCGCGCAGCAGCCGGCCCCCGCCTTCGCGCCGGGACTGGCCGCCGAGCGGCACAGTGCGCTCATCGCCGGCCGCCGGATGTGGGCCAACCACACCGTGCTGCACTACTACTTCTTCGACGACGACTCCGACGGCTCGGTCATCGCCGTCCCGGGTTCCGGCGCGACCAGGCGGGTGTCGTGGGTCGGCGCGAAGGAACAGCGGGACGTCGTACGCGAGGCCTTCCGGGAGTGGCAGGACCTGGGTATCGGGGTGTCGTTCACCGAGGTCGGCGACCGCTCGGAGGCCGAACTGCGGATCGGGTTCCAGCTCGGCGACGGCTCGTGGTCGACGGTGGGCAAGGACGCGCTCCTGATCGGGCTGAACGAACGGACCATGAACTTCGGCTGGGACCTGACCGTGCCCGGGGAGCACGGGACGGCCCTGCACGAGATCGGGCACGGGCTCGGCATGCTGCACGAGCACCAGAGCCCGTTCGCCGGTATCCACTGGGACGACGAGGCCGTCTACGCCGATCTGGCGGGCTCGCCGAACTTCTGGAGCCGGGACCGGACGTTCTTCAACATCCTGCGCAAGCTGGACCGGCGCGAGGTGAACGGCTCCGTCTGGGACCCGCAGTCGATCATGGAGTATCCCTTCGAGGCGGGGCTGATCCTGGAGCCCGAGCAGTACCGCGCGGGTCTGAACCCGCCCGGCACGCTCTCCGCCGCCGACAAGGAGTACGTCCTGCGCTGGTATCCGCCGGCCGCCCCGGGGCGGGCGCCCGGGCTGGTGCCCTTCCGTTCGGTGCCGCTCGGTCTGGGCCCGGGCGAGCAGGCCGACTTCGTCGTCGAGCCGTCGGAGACCCGCGAGTACACGGTGGGCACCTTCGGTGACAGCGACGCCCTGGTGGTGCTCTTCGAGGAGCGGGACGGCGAACCCCGCTATCTCACCGGCGAGGACGACGGGGGCACCGCCCACAACGCCACGATCAAGGCCCGTCTCGTCAAGGGCCGCCGCTACTTCGTCCGTGTGCGCCTGTACTCCGGCTGGGGTTCGGGGGAAACAGCCGTCATGTGCTGGTGACAGCGCAGGCAGGCCGCACACGGGCGGGGCTCGGACCACAGTCCGGCGCCGGGGGAGCGGTCAGGGGACGTCACCTTCGGGGGAGGGAGGCGTCCCCTGACCCATGCCGTGCCGACACCCTGGCGACAGAAGCGGGTTGGCGGGCTGGTCCACCAGCGGCTGGTGGAGGCCGGCGGTGCGGCGGGGACGACACGGAAAGCCATGGCATCGCTCATGGCACGGAGCCGGCCGACTACCCGTAGCGGGCTGCCGTGCGGTGGGCCCTCTCCGCCAACTCCCTTCGCACCGAGGCCGGTTCGAGGACCTCGGCGTCGGGGCCGAAGCCGAGGAGGCGGCGGCAGGCGGCCCGCGGGGAGTCGAAGCGGAGGACGAGACGGTGCCAGCCGTCCTCCGGGTCGGGGGTCGCCCGCGCCGCGGACGTGGTGTCGCCGAGCACCTCGGGGAGGGCGGCGAGGGCGGCCGTGGTGAGGCGTACGGTGACGGGCAGTTGGTCGAGGCTCGCCTCGAACTCGGCCGTCCAGCGGGCCCAGTGCTCCGCCAGGTCGAAGTCGGCGGGCCGGGTGAAGGAGCAGGGCAGCAGCTCCGCCCGCGTGATCCGTGACGCCCGGTGGGTGCGGATGCCTCGGTCCGACCGTACGACCAGGTACCACACGCCCGCCTTCGCGACGAGCCCCAGCGGGTCCACCTCGCTCGCGGCGGGCCGGCTCGCGTGCGTCAGGCGCAGACGTCTGTCCCGCCGTACGGCATCGACGAGCACGGCGAGGTGCGGGACCGGCTCGGGCGGCTTGAACCATGCCCGGGTGTCGAGGTGGAAGCGGCTCGCCGCGGTGTGGGCGTGCTCCCGGCCGGCCGCCGGCAACGACGCCAGCAGCTTCAGCCTGGCCTGCGTGAGCGCGTCACCCAGCGCGATCCGCTCCAGCGGGCCGCCCGCGGACACCGCCAGCAGGGCCGTCGCCTCCTCGGCGCTGATACCGAGCAGCGGACTGCGCCAGCCCTCCAGCAGCCGGCAGCCGCCGCCGGGGCCGCCACTGGCCACCACCGGGACCCCGGCCGCGCCGAGCGCCTCCAGGTCCCGGTAGACGGTGCGGACCGACACCTCCAGTTCGTCGGCGAGTTGACGGGCCGTCATCTGTCTGCGTGACTGCAGGCGGAGCAGCAGCGACAGCAGTCGGTCCGCTCTCATCGGGCGATCGCCTCCTCGTCGCGGGACCCGAACCGGATGGCTGACACAGGATGTCAGCCATACCGTCGTAGCGTCTCCCACAGGCACGCCCCGCTCCTCAGCCTCAGCCTCAGCCTCAGGGAGACAGCACGTGATCACCGGATACGTCCTCGGCGAGAGCCTCCGTCCCGGCGCCGAGTTCGCCCCGCCCGGAGTGCGGCTGCGCAGGGTCGCCCGGATCGACGTCGGTGCGAGCGCGACCGGCACGCAGCCCCCGCTGTGGACACTCGTCGAGTGGGAGGCCGACGACGACCACGACGTCGCCGGGTTGGCGACCGCTCTCGCCGACGCACTGGAACCGGCGAACGGCTGGTACGCCGACTTCACCGCCGGGGACGAGCGGGTGGTCGTCTTCGCGGGGAAGGTCTTCCGCTACCGACGCGGCGAGGCGGCGGGCCGCGCCGCGGCGGTCGCGTACGGCAGGTCGGTGGGTACTCCCGGGCATCAGCTCGACTGGGAGGAGTGACCTCGCCCGCGCCACTCCTGCGCGAGGAGTTGGTAGGAGCGGACCCTGGCCCGGTGGTCGTGGGTGATCGTCGTGATGAGCAACTCGTCGGCCTGTGTGGCTTCTTGGAGTTGTTCGAGCTGGTCGGCGACCCGGCTCGGGGAGCCGACGAACCGGGTGTCGAGGCGGTCCTGGACGAGGTCTTGGTCCTCGTCGGTCCAGACGTGGGCGCGGGCCTCTTCGGGGGTCGGGTACGGGATGGCGCCTTCCGCGGTGCGGATGCTGCGGACCCAGGGGCCGTATCCGGTGGCGAGTTCGCGGGCGGTGTCGTCGTCCTCGGCGACGACGACGTCGGCGGAGACGCTGACGTACGGCTTGTCGAGGATGTCGGAGGGCCGGAAGGCGGCGCGGTAGCCCTCGGCGGCCTCCAGGACCGTGCCCGGACTGACGTGGTAGTTGGCCGCGAACCGCAGCCCGCGGGCGCCCGCCGCCTCCGCGCTCTCGCCGCCGCTGCTGCCGAGGATCCACATCTCCACCTCGGCGCCCTCCCCCGGCACGACGTGCGCCTCGATGCCCTCCGGGGAGCGGTAGGTGCCGGCGAGCAGGGCGAGGAGGTCGTCGATCTGCTGGGCGTAGTCCTGCGACTCGGCGCCCGGCAGCAGGAGCAGCCTGCGCTGCAGTGCGATCCGGGGCGAGCCGAGCAGGTAGGCGAAGGAGAAGCGGGGCGGGACGCGCAGGCCGTTCGGGGCACGGCCGTCGACGACCGGGGTGGCGGTCGCCAGGGGGGTCGAGGGCTGTCCCGGCGGTTTCCCTCCCGAGCGGCCGAGGCCGAGGTCGAACCGGCCGGGATGCAGGGCGTCGAGCAGGCCGAACTCCTCCACCGTGGAGAGCGCGGTGCGGTGGCCGAGCTGTACGGCTCCGGAGCCGAGCCGGATCCTGGAGGTGGCGGAGGCGGTGAGCGCGAGGAGGACCGCGGGGGACGTGCCCGCGACGCCCGGGTTCAGGTGGTGCTCGGCGAACCAGTGGCGGGCGTATCCGAAGCGTTCCGCCTCTCGCGCGAGGTCGATGGAGTTGCGCAGGGCGTCGGCCGCGGTGGCGCCGGACGGGATCGGGACCAGGTCGAGGACGCCGAGGGGGATGTCAGACATGGGCGGACTCCTCGGGGACCGGCGAGACCGGTGACTTGGGCAGTACGGGTGCCCAGGCGAAGGGCGGGTCGGGGATCTCGCGGCGCAGCACGGGGGCGACCTCGGACTGAAACAGGGCGAGGGAGGAACGGTGCTGAGGGTCCGTCAGTCCATTTGCGTCGGCCTGCAGATGGAGCACGGTGTGCCCGAACCGGTCGTGGTAGCGGTGCACTTTCTCGATGATCTGCCGCGGGCTGCCGATCAGGGCGGAGCTGCGGTCGACGAAGTCCTCCAGGGTCTCGAAGACCACCGGCAGGCCGGCCTGCTTCTGGAAGGCCAGGTTCGCCTCGAAGACCGGCCGGTAGAGCCTGAGCGCCTCCTGGGAGGTGCGGGTCACCAGGAGCCCGGCCGTGCCGGCGCCGACGGCGAGGCCGGTCGGGTCGTGGCCGTAGTGCTCCCAGCGCTCGCGGTAGTGCCGGATCAACTCGGCGTACGGCTCTATCGGATGGGTGACGTTGGCGGAGAACAGCGGGTCGCCGTAGCGGGCGGCCAGGTCGACCGATTCCCGGCTGGTGGCGCTGCCGTGCCAGACCCGGACCGGCTGCTGGTACGGCCTCGGCCACACCTCGGCGTCCTGGAGCGGAGGGCGGAAGCGGGTCGCCGCGGTGACCTTGTCCTGCCGCCAGAGCTGCCGGAACACCTCGTAGCTCTCGGCGTTGCGGTCCCACTGGTCCTCGGGCGTGACGTGGAACAGGTCGCGCTGGGCGGCCCCGTTGCCCTTGCCGATGATCAGGTCGAGCCGGCCGCCCGAGAGGTGGTCGAGGGTGGCGTAGTCCTCGTAGGCGCGCACGGGGTCCAGGAGGCTCAGGGTGGTCACCGCGGTGAAGAGGCGGATGCGCCGGGTCAGGGCGGCGATGTGGCTGAGCACGACGGTCGGCGAGGAGGAGAGGAACGGCCGTTCGTGCCGCTCCCCCACGCCGAAGCCGTCGAAGCCCAGCTCCTCGGCGAGCAGCGCGTTGTCGAGCACCTCGCGGAACCGGTCGTGGGTGGGGGTGAGCACACCGGTGAGCGGGTCCGGGCGGTGCACGATCAGGGTGATCGCCAGGAACTTCACGACGCCGCCCGCGCGCCGGGGGCGTCGGGGTGGGCGAGACCGAGGTGGTCGCGCAGGGTCGGGCCCTCGTACGCGGTGCGGAACACGCCCTGTTCCTGGAGCAGGGGGACGACCTGATCGGCGAAGACGTCGAGGCCGGTCGGGGTGATGTGCGGGACGAGGATGAAGCCGTCGCTCACGTCGGCCTGCACGTAGTCGTTGATGGTCTTCGCGACGGTGGCGGGCGAGCCGACGAAGTTCTGCCGGTTGCCGGTCTCGATGACCAGGTCGCGGATCGACCAGTGGTGGGCGGCGGCGAGTTCGCGCCATTCGCGGGCGGTGGCCAGCGGGTCGCGGTACATGCGCACCTGGGCGCGTCCGCGGGCGATGTGCTGCTCGCCGAGGTCCGGGTCGATGTCGGGGAGCGGGCCCTCCGGGTCGTAGGCCGACAGGTCCCGGTTCCAGACGAACTCCAGGTGCTTGATCGCGGTGGCCCCGCTGACCTGCTGCCGGCGTACCTCCTTGGCGATCTCCTCGGCCTCGGCGTCGGTGTCGCCCAGCACGAAGCTCGCGGCGGGCAGGATCTTGAGCTGGTCGTGGCGGCGGCCGTACTTGGCGAGGCGGTTCTTGACGTCCGTGTAGAAGGCCTGCCCGGCGTCGAGCGTGGCGTACCGGCTGAAGATCGCGTCGGCGCCCGCGGCGGCGAACTCGCGGCCCTCGTCGGAGTCGCCCGCCTGGAAGATGACCGGGCGGCCCTGCGGGGAGCGCGGCACGTTGAACCGGCCGTGGATGTCGAAGTGCCGGCCGGTGTGGACGAAGGAGCCGGCCTTCGCGTCCCGCAGGAAGGTGCCGGTCACCGGGTCGGCGAGGATCTCGTCGCCCTGCCAGGAGTCGAGGAGTTCGGTCGTCGTGGCGAGGAACTCCTGGGCGCGGGAGTAGCGCTCCTCCTGGGGGAGGAAGCCGCCGCGGCGGAAGTTCTCGCCGGTGAAGGCGTCCCAGGAGGTGACGACGTTCCAGGCGGCCCGGCCGCCGGAGAGGTGGTCGAGGCTGGCGAACTGGCGGGCCACCTCGTAGGGCTCGTTGAACGTGGAGTTGATGGTGCCGGCCAGGCCGAGGTGTTCGGTGACGGCGGCGAGCGCGGCGAGGACGGTGAAGGTGTCGGGGCGCCCGACGACGTCCAAGTCGTAGATATGCCCGCCCTGTTCGCGCAGCCGGAGTCCTTCGGCGAGGAACAGGAAGTCGAACTTGGCGCGTTCGGCGGTCTGCGCGAAGTGGGCGAAGGAGCTGAACTCGATGTGGCTGCCGGCCGCGGGGTCGCTCCACACGGTGGTGTTGTTGACGCCCGGGAAGTGGGCGGCCAGATGGATCTGCTTCAGTGGCTTGCTCATGGGTCTGCGGTCCCTCCGGCTCAGGCGTGGGCGTAGCGGTTGGCGGGGCGGGGCAGGCCCAGCAGTCCGCGCAGGGTGTCGGCCTCGTAGGCGCGGCGGAAGGCGTCCCGGCGCTGGAGTTCGGGGACCAGGCCGCGGGTGATCGCCGGGAGGTCGTGTCCGGCGACGGCGGGGCGCAGCCGGAAGCCGGTCAGCCCGGCCGTCCGCAACTCCTCAAGCAGGTCGGCCAGTTGGCCGGGGCTGCCGGTGAAGATCCGGGCGTCGCTGGTGTACGGCTCCCCCGCGAGGGCGTCGAGGCGCTCCCGGCGGGCCGCCGCCTCGGCCGGGTCGTCGTCGAGGAAGACGACCAGGTCGCCGAAGATGTGCAGGGGTTCGTCGGCGCGGCCGGCCCGCTCCTGCTCGGCGCGGATCTCCGCGACGATCGCGCGGGCCTGGCCGGTGTCGTGCGGGGTGACGTAGCCGACGTCGGTCGCGCGGGCCACCAGCCGGTACGGCACGGTGTCGTGGGCGAGGGCGCTGACCAGCGGCTGGCCCTGGGGCGGGCGGGGTGTGACGGAGGGGCCCTTGACGCTGAAGTGCCGGCCCTCGAAGTCGATGTAGTGGAGCTTGTCCCGGTCGACGAAGCGGCCCGTGGCCACGTCCCGGATCTCCGCGTCGTCCTCCCAGCTGTCCCAGAGGCGGCGCACGACCTCCACGTAGTCGGCGGTCTCCTCGAAGAGGTCGGCGACCAGGTCGCGGGTGTCGGGGCTGTCGTAGGCCTCGATGCGCGCAAGGGTGCGGCGGCCGAAGTGCGCGGCCTCGTTCGGGCGGGCGGTGATCTGGACCCGTAGGCCCGCCCGGCCGGTGCTGACGTAGTCGAGGGTGGCGATGGCCTTGGAGAGGTGGAACGGCTCCGTGTGGGTGACGACCGCCGTCGGGACCAGGCCGATGTGCCGGGACAGCGGGGCGATGCGTGCCGCGATCAGGACGGCGTCCAGGCGCCCGCGGACCTGGTCGGTGCGCTCGTCCGGGTCGAGGAAGTGGGAGGACTGCGGGCCGAGGCCGTCCTCGATGGTCACGAAGTCGAGCAGGCCGCGTTCCGCCTCGGCGACCTGGTCGGCCCAGTATCCGGCGGTGAGGAGTTCGCGGGGGCGGGCCACCGGCTCATGCCAGGAGGCGGGATGCCAGCCGGTGCCGTCCAGGGCGACGGCGAGATGCAGTGCGGAAGAAGGTGCAGAAGGGGACACGGGTGGGTGCCTTCCTGGAGGTCCGTGGGAGATCGCCGGCCGCGCACGAGTCGAGGGGCCCAGCGGCTGGACAACGGGGTCAGGAGCAACAGAGCGCGCCGGCCACGCGCTGGAGATCGATGTGGGGCCGGGTGTGGAGGTGGACGGCGTGGAGTGGGCGGATCACGCGTCCGTCACCTCCTGGTCTCCGGGCGCGACGGGCGGCGCCGCACGGATCTCGTCGTGAGCCACAACGCCCTGGTCTCGCGGGATGTTCCCCTTCATGGCGTACGCACCAGCTGGATCGTGGAGCGCCGTCGCGCGGTGAAGCCGATCGACTCGTACAGCCGGATCGCGGCGGTGTTGTCCGCGGCGGCGTGCAGGAACGGGGTGTCGCCGCGGGCGCGGACTCCCGCGGCGACCGCGCGCACCAGCCGGGTGGCCAGGCCCCGGCCGCGGTGCTCCGGGTCGGTGCACACCGCGCTGATCTCGGTCCAGCCGGGCGGCCGGATCCGCTCGCCGGCCAGGGCGATCAGCCGCCCCCGTTCCCGGATGCCCAGGTAGGTGCCGAGTTCGACGGTCCGCTTCAGGAAGGGCCCCGGCCGGGTGCGGGCGACCAGGTCCAGGATCTCGGGGACGTCGTCGGGCCCGAGCCGGACGGCCTCGGGTGCGGGTTCGGCCCGCAGCCCGGTGTCGACGAGTTGGACACCCACCCCGCCGCCGACCGCCTCCCAGCCGTCGGGGACCTTGACGACCGGCTTGATCCGTACGACGGTCCCCGGGCCGACGAGCGTGTGCAGGTCGGCCCAGGCGGCCGGGTCCAGCGGATCGGCCAGGGCGGCGAAGGCGTAGACGTCGGCCGGGTAGCGGGCGGCTCGGCCGACCCGCTCGGCGAGGTGGGCGTGCGGGCCGTCGAGGGCGGCCCAGACGGCGTTGTCCAGAACGGCGGTGTCGGAGGCGGACGGGAGTGCGGACCTGTCGGATGGGGAGGGGACCGTGGCCGTGTCGCCTGCGGGCGGAACCCCGGTCCTGGCGCGTACGGGCGCGACCGTGGGTGCCGCTCCGCCGCCGCGGAGCTCGGTCTGATGGGCCACGGAGGCGGCTCCCCTTCTTTCCTCTTCCCCCAACCGGCAGGTGGGGAAGGTGTGATGACGGTGGGTCAGGAGTTGTCGAGGGGCAGGCCGGGCGGGTTGATCTCGGACTTGGCGACGGCCTCGTTGGCGAGGTTCCAGGCCCTCAGCCACTTGGCGTACTGGCCGCTCTCGATGAGGTGGTTGATCGCGGCGGCGACCGGCTCGGCGAGGCCGCTGTCCTTCTTGGCGGTCGCGGCGATCAGGCCCTGGAGGGTCTCTCCGGCGCCGGAGAACGTGCCCGCGCTGCGGGTGGCGTTGGGCGTGCCCGCGGTCTTGGCGACGTTGTAGGCGATGCCGGGGTTGGGGCCGAAGAAGGTGTCGATCTTGCCGCTGTTCAGGGCCAGGTAGGTGCCGTTGCGGTCCTGGAAGTACTTGACGGTGAGCTTCTTGCCCTCGCTCTCCAGCTTCTTCTTCCACTCCAGGAGGATCTTCTCCTGGTTGGTGCCGTTGCCGACGGAGACGGTCTTGCCGGCGAGGTTCTCGTAGTCGCCGTCGAAGTTCCACTTGCTGTCCTTCGGCACCTCGAAGCCGAGGTTGTCCTGCCGGTAGGACGCGAACTCGTACTTCTGCTTGCGTTCCTCGGTGTCGGTGATGTTCGAGAAGCCGACGTCGGTCTTGCCGCTGTCGATGCCGACGAAGAGGTTGTCCCAGGTCGAGTTCTTGACCTCGGGCCTGAGACCGAGGACCGCGGCGACCAGGCGTCCGAGGTCGGGTTCGGCGCCGGTGAGGGTCTTCTGGTCGCTGCCCACGTAGGCCAGCGGCGCGAAGCCGGCGGGGAGGGCGCCGACGCCGATGTTCAGGGTGCCTCTCTTGCGGACGGCGGCGGGCAGGAGGGCGCTGATGGACTTCACCTCGGAGACCTTGAGGGTGGTCTCCTTCGCGGCACCGTTGGACAGTTGGCCCACGATCACCGTCCCGGCCGCGGCACGGTCGGTGGTGGTGGCCGCGTCGCTGTCTCCCCCGCAGGCGGCGAGCCCGGCGGCGAGGGCGACGACGGCGGTGCTCGCGGTGAGACCTCGGAGAAGGCTGCTGCGAAGGCTGAGGCTGGGCATGGCTGTCCTCGGGGTCGGGGTACGGCGCGGACGGAGTGGGTCGGGAAGCGGGGTCGGGGAGCCGGGGGTCGGGGGCACGGGAAGGTCAGAGCACCTTGCTCAGGAAGTCCCTGGTGCGCTCGTGCCGGGGCCGGTCGAGGACCTCGGAGGGCGGGCCCTGTTCGACGATGCGGCCCTCGTCGATGAAGACGACCTGGTCGGCGATCTCGCGGGCGAACCCCACCTCGTGGGTGACGATCACGAGGGTGGTGCCGCTCGTCGCCAGGTTCTTGATGACGGCGAGGACCTCGCCGACGAGTTCGGGGTCGAGGGCGGAGGTCGGTTCGTCGAAGAGGATGACTCCGGGGCGCAGCGCCAAAGCGCGGGCGATGGCCACGCGTTGCTGCTGGCCGCCCGACAACTGCCGTGGGTAGGCGTGGGTCCTGTCGGCCAGGCCGACCCGGTCGAGGAGTTCGCGGGCCAGTTCCCGCGCCTCGGGCTTGACGAGTCTGCCGGTCGCCACCGGGGCGGCGGCCACGTTGTCGAGCACGGTGAGGTGCGGGAAGAGGTTGAAGTTCTGGAAGACGAAGCCGATACGGCTGCGCTGGGTCAGGATGGCCCGCTCGCTCAGCTCCTTCAGCCGGTCGCCCTGCCGGCGTACGCCGATCAGCTCGCCGTTGACGCTGACGTAGCCGATCTCCGGCTTCTCCAGGTGGTTGACGACCCGCAGCAGGGTGGACTTGCCGGAGCCTGACGGGCCGAGGATCACCGTGACCTCGCCGGGCCGCACCGTCAGGTCGACGCCGTCCAGGACGCGGTGGGTGCCGTACCACTTGTGCACGTCGTGCACCTCGACGGCGGCGGCCTCGGTCGTGGCCCCGATCTCGGTCGTGATCGTTTCGGCGGTCATACGGCGGTCTCCCTGCGGATGCGGGCGCGCAGATCGGTGAGACCGGTCCGCAGTTTCTGCAACGGGGTCGGCGGCAGGTTGCGGGTGGCGCCCCGGGCGTAGTGCCGCTCGACGTAGAACTGGATGACGGACACGACGCTGGTGAGGATCAGGTACCAGACGGTGACGACCAGGAGCAGCGGCACGATGTCGCCCGGGTACGTCGACCCCATGGCCTGCGCGGTGCCGAACAGGTCGAGCAGGGACACGTAGAAGACCAGCGAGGTGCTCTTGACGAGGCCGATGAGCTGGTTGACGTAGTTCGGGGTGATGGAGCGCAGCGCCTGCGGGAAGACGATCTTCCGGAACTGGTAGTTCTTCGGCAGGCCGAGTGCGGAGGCCGCCTCGTGCTGGCCCTGGTCGACGGAGAGGATGCCGCCGCGGACGACTTCGGCCGCGTAGGCCGCCTCGTTGAGGCTGAGACCGATGACGGCGACGGCCATGTCGGTGGCGAGCCGGGACTCGTCGAAGGTGAAGAAGGCCGGCCCGAAGGGGACGCCCACGCTGAGCGTCTTGTAGAGGGCGCTGAAGTTGTAGAGGAACAGTAGGACGACGATCAGCGGGATGGAGCGCAGTGCCCAGACGTAGGTCCAGCTGACCGCGCGCAGCACCGGGCTGCGGGAGAGCCGGGCGAGGGCCAGCAAGATGCCGCCGAGGAGGCCCAACACCGCGCTGTAGGCAGTGACTTCGAGGGTGATGAGCAGTCCGTCGAGGATGGTGGGGCGCAGGAACCAGTAGCCGAAGCGGTCCCACTGGTAGAAGGGGTTGGTCACCAGTCCGTGGACGAACTGGGCCGCCAGGACCAGCACGGCGGCGGTGGCGATCCAGCGGCCGGGGCGCCGCAGGGGCAGAACTCGCTGGGCGGCGAGCTGTTTTGACGGTGCGTCGACGGGCGGGGGCGCCTCGGCGAGGGACACGGCGGTGCCTGGGGGTTCACTCATGGTGGGCTCCGGCAGGGTCGGATCCCCCGGACACGGCGGACACGCCGCCGCCACGACGGCCGCCGGACGGCGGGACGGGGCGGCTGCGGGCAACGCACGGGAACCGGGAGCTGGGCGGAGAACGGCACACCGCGCGGGCGGTGTTCGTCAGGAACGCGGGGGCTGGGGAGAGACGTCAGCCCCGACAGCGGGCACGGCCCGGTGCGGTACACAGTGCGCTGCTCACGCGGAGCAGGTCGACGGCCCGGTCGGCGACGAGCGGGCTCGCGCACGGCGGTACGCAGCCCTGAGGGCGGCGGATGGCCGTCCTGGGAGCTGCGTACATGTCCGTCACCCTGCTCTTCCGGCCCGAAGGGCCCTCGCGCTTACCGAAATTGTCATCCGGTCCGGTCGTCACCTGGGGCACCCCACCGCGTGCGAGGGTTGCCGGTCAGCAAGCCAGGGCCTGTCGCTGACACTCATGACCGTTCTGGCCGTCATTCAAGACAAACGCCGGGGCGCCTGTCAACGCCGGTCCACCCAGTGGGAACCGGCTACGCGCCCTGGGCGGCGTGCGCGGCCCAGTCGAGAATCTGCACGGCGGCCCCGGCGGCCTCCAGGCCCCGGCAGTGGGCGTGGTGGCGGCGGGCGATGCCGTCGAGGTCGAGGTGCGCGCCGAAGGCCGGGTGGGCGGCCAGGCGGCGGGCGTAGGCCCAGACGACGGGGTGGTCGGCGATGCGGTGCACCGCGGCGGCGTCCAGGTGGTGCCGGTGCACGGTGTCGAGCTGCACCAGGGTGACCCACAACTCGACGTCACCGGCGGTGATCTGATCCCGGATCAGATACTCCTGCCCGACGAGCCAGCGCTCCAGAGCGCCCAGGGTCTCCAGCAGCTTGCCGAGCGCCGCCTCGCGCTCGGCCGGCTCGGTGCCCGCGGCGCCCGCCCGCTGGGCGGCCTGCTCG
The DNA here is from genome assembly GCF_055578825.1 of Streptomyces sp. NPDC032822. Classification (NCBI taxonomy): domain Bacteria; kingdom Bacillati; phylum Actinomycetota; class Actinomycetes; order Kitasatosporales; family Streptomycetaceae; genus Streptomyces; species Streptomyces sp. NPDC032822. The sequence goes on from NZ_JBVIOL010000002.1 coordinate 338,319, forward strand.
ATGCCTTGTGCGCACAGCCGCTCGACGGCCTCGATCTCCGACTCGGCCCCGCACGGATACAGCGCCGCACGGCCGCCGCCGAAGTGCCGGGCCAGGTCGCGGGTGATGTCGGGGGCGTGGGTGCTCACGATCCGCCCCGACCAGTCGTCGCTGAGCACCGGGCCGAGGGCGGCGCCGCGGTACCGGTGCACGCTCGCCTCGTAGAGCGGACGCAGCGCGGAGTGCCCTCCGTCGGGACAGTCCGGAACGACGTCCAGGAACGTGACGGGGCAGATGTCGTCGAGCCCGAGCAGACGGTGGGCCACCGCGATCCGAAGACCGTCGGGACAGGTGGGCGACAGGTGGAGGCGGTAGCGGCGGGGCACGGCGTAGTGCCCACTGCGCGCGTCGCGGCCGATCCTTCCCCGGAACGCCGGGGCCTGGGTGGAGGGGACAGGGGCGAGCGGCGTGACGGACATGGTTCTCCCCGGGGTGAGTGCGTGGACGTACGCGCGGCGGAAGCGACGTCGGGAGGGGCCCCGGCCCGAGCGGAGCCGACAACCGGGCGGGGCGCGGCCGGGTTCAGCCCAGTGGGCCGATCGCGCTGCAGACGCGCAGCAGATCGATGTGCCGGCGGGAGGTGAGAAGAGGGGAGGCGAGAGGGGTGGACGGCTCGGACGTACGGCTCACGCGGCTGGTGACCGGCCCAAGGCGCCCCATGTTTCCCTACCTGTTCACTAGGATTCCCTTATGGAGTGTCGGACGCGCTCCGGGCGGCGTCAAGAGGGTGTCCATGCTGTGGGCACGGAACGTGTGCGCGCGACCACGTCCGCCCCTCACCCTCCGCTCTCCCGGCCGTCGCCACTCCGGCGGCCCGGGCCCGAGGAGGCCCGTGGTCAGCGCAGGTCGGCCCGGTCCTCCACCGGCCGCTCCCCCGCTGTGTCGTCCTCCACCGGGCCGTCGTCGAGGAACCCGCCCGACTGGTGCTGCCAGAGCTTCGCGTAGGCGCCTTCCGAGGCGAGCAGTTCCTGGTGTGTGCCCTGCTCGACGATCCGTCCGCGGTCCAGGACGACGAGCCGGTCCATGCCGGCGACCGTGCTCAGCCGGTGCGCCACCACCAGTGCCGTCCGCCCCTCCATGAGCCGCCACAGCGCCTCCTGGACGAGGAGCTCGCTCTCGGAGTCGAGGGCGCTGGTGGCCTCGTCGAGCAGCAGGATCGGTGCGTCGCGCAGGATCGCGCGGGCGAGGGCGACCCGTTGGCGCTGCCCGCCGGAGAGTTTGATGCCGCGCTCGCCCACCATGGTGTCGAAGCCGTCGGGCAGGGCGTCGGCGAACTCCGTGACGTGCGCCGCCTCGGCAGCGCGGCGGATCTCCGCGGGGGTGGCGTCCGGCCGGGCGAACGCGATGTTGTCGCGCAGGGTGCGGTGGAACATCGCCGGGTCCTGCGGCACGTAGGCGATCAGGCCGCGCAGGTCGGCCTGGCGCATCCTGCTGATGTCCTGCCCCCCGATCAGGATCCGGCCCCCGTCGATGTCGGTCATCCGCAGCAGCAGTCGGCTGAGCGTGGTCTTGCCCCCGCCGGACCGGCCGACGAGGCCGATCTTCGCGCCGCCGGGCACGGCCAGGTCGAGGCCCTCGAAGAGCGGTTCCGCACCGGCGTGGGCGAAGTCGACCCGTTCGAAGCGGACCTCGGCGGCGCCCGGCAGCAGCGGTTCGGGCGAGTCCGGGTCGAGGACGGTGGGCGGCGCCAGCAGCAGTTCGGTGAACTGCGCGGCCTCCGTCATCGAGCTCTCCAGACGGCGGTAGATCTGGTTGAACTCGAACATGATCCGGGTGGCGTTGCTGTAGTAGGTGAACGCGACGACGACCGCCTCGACGCCGTGCTCACCGCCGCCGATGGTGACCGCGAGGAACAGGCCCAGCGCGTTGGTCAGGACGGACATCGGTGCGACCAGGGTGTCGATGCGCAGGTTGCCGTAGTCCCAGGACTTCAGGGTGAGCCGCCGGGAGAGCGCGACGCGGGACCGGTGCTCGGCGGCCTCGCGTTCCTCGGCGGCGAACGCCCGGACCGTGTCCATGTTCATCAGGCTGTCGGCGACATGGCCCGACACCCGGGCGATGGCCTCCTCGCGCTCGTCGACGAGGGCCTGCCGGCGGCGGATCAGGGGCACGACGCACAGTGCCGTGAGCGCGATCATCGCCAGGAGTCCGACCACCAGGAGCGGTTCGTAGCGCCACAGCACCACCGAGCCGAACAGCAACGGCACGAAGGAGCCCACGACCTGGAAGGTCAGGGTGTCGACGAACTCCTCGAAGCGGGAGGCGAAGCTGAGGACCCGCTTGGTCAGCGATCCGGCGAAGTTGTCGTGGAAGAACGCGGCGTCCTTGGCGAACAGCTCGTCCATGCCGATCACGTACAGGTGCTCGATGCCCAGGGCGTCCAGCCGGTTCAGGCAGTGCAGGCTGACGCGCCACAGTGCTTCCGAGAGCAGCAGGACGCCGGCGAAGCCGAGGAGATAGGGCAGTGTCGTGCCGACGGCGATATCGGCGTCGTCGGCGATGCGGCCGACGAGTTTCGCGACGACCAGCGGCGCGATGTAGTTGAGGCCGATGTTGCCCAGGGTGGTGAGGAGCATCGCGGGCATCGTGAGCCACCGGAGGCGGGCCAGTTCCCGTCCGTAGTAGCGCAGCGCGAGCCGCACGGAACCCTTGGTCCGGGGCACCTCACGCGATTCCGGCGATCCCATCCCCCACCCCGTGGTGTCGTCGTGCGGTGTCGTGGTCAGGCAGCCCGCCGCCTACCGCGGTGCGCGACGGTGTCCCGCGCCTCGCGCGCCGAGGTCCGCGAACGGGCGGGCGGGAAACCGAAGTGTCCCGCGACGGCGACCGCCGGGTCCAAGCGTTTTTCTCGGCCACGCGACGGCCCGAAGGACGCGGGGCGGGGCCCTCACCACGCGAAGAAGGGCCCCCACCGGCTCTCGCCGGTGAAGACCCTTCACACCGTCGGGACGACAGGATTTGAACCTGCGACCCCTTGACCCCCAGTCAAGTGCGCTACCAAGCTGCGCCACGTCCCGGTGCGCTCGCACGGTTGCTCGTGTGAGCGCGCGGGTCAACCCTACCCCATCCGGGCGGTCCGCCCGGCTGCGCGCAGGTCAGCCGCGGGCGCCGGGGAGCGCGCCTGCGGAGTCAGCATCCCCACCGAACCGCGGCGGATCTTCCACCGCCCGCTCGACGCCAAGGAGCGCTGGGCCATTGCCCGCGGGCTACTCCACGACGACTCCTTCGAGACCAAAGACCGCGTCGCGGGGCTGATGGTCCTGCTCTATGGCCAGTTCCCTGCAACGGCCTGTCGGCTGACCACCGCGCACGTCATCCAGGACGAGAACGGCGTCGCACTCCGCCTCGACAAAAACGCCGCTGAGGCTGCCACCGCCCCTTGACGGCCTAGCCCTCCAGCTCGTCGACATCGCAAACGATCATCAACGCACCGTGATGTCGAACGGCCTCAACGCACCCTGGCTCTTCACGACTCTGCGGCCCGGCAAGCCACTGGGCAGCAAGCAACTCAGCCGCCGCCTCCGCAAGATCGGACTCCCTGCCGAAGCCGGACGATGCGCAGCCCTGCTCGATCTCTGCACACAGATGCCACCGGCCGTCCTCCAACGCCTTCTCGGCATCAGCCCGTCAGCCGCCGAACGGTGGGCCGCCGGGGCCGTCAGGACCGCCTACGCGGCCGAGGCGGCCCGCCGATCCTGAGAAGCCATGTGAAGAGCATTGAGAAGAAGTCTTTGCATAGATATCTTCTCGTCATGCCTGAATCGCGACCACGCCTGCTGTCTGACATCGACGCGCTCAAGGCCCTCGCCCACCCGCTGCGCCAACAACTGGTGACCTGGCTTCAGCGCCATGGTCCGGCTACCTCCGCCGACCTGGCCGCCGAGTTCGGTGAGGACCGCGGCGCGACCAGCTATCACCTGCGGCAACTGGCCCGGTTCGGGTTCATCGAAGAGGACACGGACCGCTCATCCGGGCGTCGCAAGTACTGGCGAGCCATCCCCCAGGACGTGCGGCTGCCGCGCCGCCCGACGGAACCCGAGGTTGCTCTCGCCGCCGAGGAAATCCACCGGCAATGGATGGACCGTGCTGATCGCGACCTGACCGCCTACCTGTCCCACAGAGAAACGTTTGGCGAGTTTGCGGCGAGCGCCATGCACTCCTTCGGCAGCACCGTGCTCACCGCTGGGGAACTGGCCGAGTTCGGCGAGGAGTACATCGCCTTCCTCAAGCGCTGGGACCGGGATCCCAGTCAGGCGCCCCCCGGCAGTCGGCACATCTCCGTGGTGTTCCATGCCTTCCCCACCCCGGACAGCGGGGACGCATCGTGACCGCCCCGACCGCCGAAGAAACCACCGAACGACCCTCGTTATGGCGCAACCGCGAGTTCGTCGCTCTGTGGAGCGGTCAGGTCGTCTCGACCCTGGGCGCGCAGATCAGCGGGACGGCGATGCCGCTGCTTGTGCTTGCGACCACTGGATCACCCTCCGACGCCGGGATCGTCGGAGCCGCCGGCACGCTCCCCTTCCTCATCGCTCACCTGCCTGCCGGCGCGCTGGTGGACCGGTGGAACCGGCGCAGGATCCTGCTGATCAGCGAACTCGTCGCGGGACTGGCACTCTCCACCGTCCCGATTGCCCTGTGGTGGGGCAAACTCACGGTCACACACCTCGCCGTGACCGCCTTCGTGCAGGGCCTGTGCTTCGTCTTCTTCGGCCTGGCTGAGCGCGCCGCACTCCCGAAGATCGTCCCAGTCGCACTTCTGTCCACCGCAGTGGCCCACAACGAGGCCAGGAGCCGCGGTGCGGCTCTGGCCGGTCCTCCCCTGGGCGGCATGCTCTTCGGCATCGACCGCGCCATGCCGTTCCTGGCCGACGCGGTCTCCTACGTCGTTGCCTCCATCGGGCTGCTGTTCATCCGAAGCGACCTGCAGAACCAGACAAAGCCTCCATCGGAGCCTCTGTGGCAGGCGACCACCGCAGGTTTGCGCTGGGTCTGGCGCCACCCCCTCATCCGCGCAGCGATCCTGTTGATCGCCGTCAGCAACCTGGTCTTCCAGGCCCTCGTACTGATCCTGGTCGTCCTCGCCCAGCGCCAAGGCGCCACATCCATCACCATCGGGATGATGCTCGGCATCTACAGCGGTGGTGGTCTGATCGGCGCACTCGCGGCGAGCAGGCTCCATCGTCACTTCAAGCCCAAGACCGTCATCGTCGGCGTCAATTGGATCTGGGCCGCGCTTCTGCCTCTGTTCGCACTCACGTCGAGCCCTCTGCTGATCGGCGCCATCGGTGCAGCCACCGCGTTCATCGGACCGCTGTGGAATGTCGTGATCATCACCTACATAACCGTCCTGGTTCCCAACGAGCTACTGGGGCGTGTCACCAGCGCGGCCATGACCCTGTCCTGGGGGGTCATGCCGCTGGCCTCACTCGGTGCCGGATACCTGCTCACCACCATCGGACCCATCGGCTCCGTGTTCGTGCTGGCCACGGTGATGCTTGTTACCGCGGTCATCGCCACCGTCAGTCCGGCCGTCCGTCATGCCCCGCCGATCCCCGCGCACGACAAAGCGGCCTGACCTCGACCGCCAACTGCGGGAGCCCGCCACCCGGTGCCTGGCTCTATTCCGCACCCTCGAATATCCGAACCTGCCGATACAGCCGATACAGGGGACCTCGACACCCTTCGGAGAACGCCTCCGTACCGCCGAAGGCCGTGCCCGGACGTGCGCCGAGACCGGAAAGACGGTGGCGCACCTCTGGGACGAGGACCGGATGGGCAGGGACCGGCCGCCGGTCCCGTGTCCGTCACGGTGACCGGCGCCCGTCCTGACCCCCTGGGGCGGCCCGCTCAGCGGGCGCCGATCAGCTCCTGGTCGGCGCCGCTCCTCGGCGTCTGCCGGGCGCCGCGTACCGCGGCGATGCCGATGAAGACCATGGAGGAGAGGCCGGCGAGCGCGAAGGCGGTGAAGCCCCACTCGCCGTTGCCCGCGGCGAGGAGCTGGCCGCCGAGCCACGGGCCGAAGACGGCTCCGAAGCGGCCCATGCCGGAGGTCCAGCCGACGGCGGTGGCCCGGTTGTCCGGGTGGGAGCGGAGGGAGACCGTCGCGTAGATCATCGTCTGGGCGCTGTTGAGGAAGACACCGGTGAGGAAGACGACGATCATCGTCACGCCCATCGGCATGTGGACGCTGAGCAGGAAGACACCGGCGGCGGTCAGCGCGAACCAGATCGCCGAGATGCGCGGGGCGCCGAAGCGGTCCGCGGCCCGGCCGGCGACCAGCATGCCCACGATGCCGCCGAGGTTGAAGACGACGACGAAGGAGAGTGCGGAGCCCAGTTCGTAGCCCTCGGCGCGCATCAGGGTGGGCAGCCAGGTGGCGACGCCGTAGACGAGGAGGAGTCCGCCGAAGGAGGCGAGCCAGTACAGCACGGTCTGGGTCCACTCGCCGCCGCGGAAGAGGTGGGCCAGGTTGGTCCAGCGGTCGGCGGGGCCGGGCTTGCCGGACCTGGCGGCGGGCAGCTCGACGTCGTAGCGGGCGGCGAGTTCGCGGGCCTCCTCCGCGCGCCCCTTGGCGACCAGGAAGCTCAGCGACTCCGGCAGGAACCTGGCGAGCACCGGGGCGAAGAGCAGGGGCAGCACGCAGACCCAGAACGCGGCACGCCAGCCGACCGGGTCGATGAGCCACTTGGCCACGTAGGCGGAGAGGATGCCGCCCGCGTGGTGCGCGGTCATCAGCAGGCCGATGACGAGGGCGCCGCGCCCGCGCGGGGCGTAGTCGGACACCATGCTGATCGCGGTGGGCAGCAGGCCGCCGAGGCCGACGCCGGCCAGGGTCCGGCCGAGGCCGAAGACCGCGACGCCGTCGGCCATGGCGCACACGCCGGAGGCCAGCGAGAAGAGGGTCACGCAGGAGACCATCAGCTTCTTGCGGCCGATCCGGTCGGCGACCGTACCGGCCGTCAGGGCGCCGACCAGCATCCCGAAGGTGGCGTAACTGCCCAGGTCGCCGGCGGTGTCCGGGGTGAGGCCGAAGGTCTTCGTCTCCAGCAGGTGCGGCAGCACGGAGCCGTAGATGAACATGTCGAGGCCGTCGAAGAGCACGGCCAGCCAACACAGACCGACGACCAGCAGGGCCAGTCCGCTGCCGCGGGCGGGCAGGAGGGAGGGGGAGGAGGACATCCTTGTTTTCCTCTCGTGCGGGCGGGGTGCCCCGACGCTAGATACCCGCGACGATTCTCGTCAACGTTTTTGTCAACAATCTCATCGACAATGAATGCGCCGGGGCGGAAGCGGCCCCTACGCGACCGGTGGAGTCCCGTGCGTGTGGAAGGACTCGATGGTCTTCAGGCCCCAGGCCTGCCCCTTCTTCCGCTCCTCCTCGGTCCACGTGATCAGCGGCCAGTCCGGTGCCAGCACCAGTCGGGTGAGCGGGTTGCACAGCTCGATCCGGTTCCCACCGGGCTCGTAGACATAGAGGAAGAACGTCTGCTGGATGGCGTGCTTGTGGGGACCGGTCTCGATGAACACCCCGCTGTCGATGGCGAGATCGGCCGCGCGCAGGATGTCCTCACGGGTGTCGGTCGCGAAGGCGATGTGGTGCAGCCGCCCTTCGCTGCCGGTCCAGTCCGAGGTGTAGACGACGTCGTACGACTTGTTCGTGTACGTCAGCCAGCGCGCCGCGATCTTCCCCGTGTCGAGCCGGATCTGCTCGGTGGGCCGGGCGCCGAGGACGTTCTGCTGGAACTCGGCGTTGGCGAGCACGTCGGCGGCGAGGAAGTTGACGTGGTCCAGGCGCCGCACCCCCACGCCCCGGTTGGGCTTGGCCTGCGGCTGGTTCTTCAGCGCCGGCTTCAGCTCGTCGGGCGCCCGGTAGTACTCGCTCTCCCAGTACAGGGCGTGTTCGTGGCCGTCCGGGTCGGTGGTGACGTACAGCTTGCCGAGACCGGGTTCGTCCTCGACCCACCTGCCGGTGCCGCCCGCCTCCTCGACCGCGTCGATCCGGCGACGCAGGGCCTCCTCACTGGAGGTGCGCAGGGCGAGCCGGCCGAGGCCGGGCCGCTCGCGGGCGGTGAGGACCAGGCTGTGGTGCTCGTAGTCGTCGTAGGTCCTCAGGTAGACCGTGTCGCCGTCCTGCCCGTTGAGGGTGAGTCCGAGGTAGTCGGTGAAGAAGGCGACGCTGGCGTCCAGGTCCGGCGTGAACAGCTGGGTGTGGCCGATGTGGGCGATGTCGCCGAGCGGCGGAGTCATCGTTGACCTCCTCGGGTCTGCGGGGGAATGGGCGCCGTCCCGGCGGGCCGGGGGAAGACGGTCCCGTCGAAGATCTTGCGGGCCGTGCGGACCACGGCGGTGCGGCGGGCGACGGGCGGGCCGTCGAAGGCGGCGGCGATGCCGCTCTCGATGTCGAGGAACCCGGTGGGGTGTTCTATGCGCACCCGGTCGCCCTCGGCGGCGAGGTCCGCGAGGTCCGCGCCCACGCCGCCTTCGATGCGCAGACCGGCGGCCACACTGGCCGCGCCCAGCACACCGATCGAGGTGTGGCAGCGCACGGGGATGAAGGTGCGGGTGGTGACCGCGCCGCCGTCCCTGGGCGGGGCCAGCAGCGTCAGCTTGGGCACGGTGGTGTTCGAGACATCACCCAGGCCCATCAACCGGCCCGCCTCCAGACGGATCGCGCAGAGCCGGTCGGCGAGTGCCGCGTCCGCCTCCAGGCCCTCGGGCGACTCGTAGCCGGTGACCTTGAGGGAGGCGGCCTCGACGAGGACCGTCGGCATGCCGTTGTCCACACAGGTCACCGGTACGCCGTCGATCTCGTCCCGGACCCTGCCGGTGGGCAGCAGCGGGTTCGTGCCCGGCGGGAACTCGATCACCACGGGCGCGGCCGTCCCCGGTACGCCCGAGATCTCGGCGTCCCCGGTGTAGTCGACCCGGCCGCCGGGAGTGGGGAAGGTCGCCGTCGCGTGGTCGCCGGTGTTGACCATGCGGATCCGGACCGAGGTCTCCCGCTCCCCCGCCGGGACCAGCCCGCGCTCCACGGCGAACGGTCCGATGCCGGCGAGGATGTTCCCGCAGTTCTGACGGTCGCTCACCTCGGGCCGGTCGACGCCGACCTGGAGGAACAGATAGTCGACGTCGGCCCGCGGATCCGCGGAGGGCGAGACCACGGCCACCTTGCTGGTGAGCGGGTGCCCGCCGCCCAGGCCGTCGATCTGGCGCTCGTCCGGACTGCCCATGATCCGCAGCAACAGCGCGTCGCGCAGGGCCGGTTCGGCGGGCAGGTCGGCGGCGAGGAAGTAGGCGCCCTTGGAGGTGCCGCCCCGCATCAGCAGACAGGGCACCTCCTCGGGCCCGGAGGTCACGACCGCTCCCCCGTGTACTCCTCGTACGTCTGGTACCGGACGTCGAGCCGGGTGAGCGTCTCCCTCAACCCGTAGCGGTCCAGGCCGAGTTGGCCCTCGATGAAGGCGGCGCGGGTGGCGGCCTCCTTGGCCTCGCGGGCCCTGGACCTCTCCACCGTCTCGCGGGCGCGCTCCCGGGGTACGACCACGACGCCGTCGTCGTCGGCGAGGATCACGTCGCCGGGGCGGATCACCTGACCGTCGATCGCCACGGGGACGTTGACCGAACCGCCGGTGGCCTTGACCGTGCCCTGCGAGGAGACGGCCCGGGACCAGGCGGCGAAGCCCATGTCCCGCAGCTCCTGGGTGTCGCGGATGCCCGTGTTCATGATGACGCCGCGCACGCCACGCGTCTGAAGGGCGGTCGCGAACAGCTCGCCGAACAGGCCGTCCGTGCACGGCGAGGTGGTGGTGACGACCAGGATGTCGCCCTCGCCGCACTGCTCGACGGCGGCGTGGATCATGAGGTTGTCACCGGGCCAGCCCAGCACGGTGACCGCGGTGCCGGCGACCCGTACGCCCTGCTGGACCGGGCGGATCCCCGGCCCGAGCAGACCGGTGCGGCCCATGGCCTCGCTGACGGTGGCCACGCCGTACCCCGCGAGGTCGTCGACGTCCTTCGCGTCGGCCTTCGGCGGGTTGGTGACGATGACGCCGCTCATGCCAGCTCCTTCGCGATCTGCGGGTACGGACGCATGTACGCCTCGGCCATGGTCCGGTGGGGCAGGCCCAGGTTCGGGCCGGCGTTCCGCTTCAGCTGGACGCCCCGGCGGACGGCGAGGTCGCTGTAGTAGTCCCAGAGGTGCTGCTGGGCGCCGAGGCACTCCATGGCCTGGCGCTTGGTGTCCCAGACCTCGGTGATGTCGAGCAGGACCTCGGGCTTGAAGCCGCTCATCTCGGGCTGGTGCGGCTCGAAGCAGAAGACCGGCGGAGCGCCGATGATCTCGCCCTCGCCCGGGTAGCCGATGGCCTGGGCGAGGATCCGGGCCTCCAGGGCCATCCGGTGGGCGGCGGGGTGGTCGCCGTTGTACGGGTCCTCGGCGGGGTGGGTGAGCACGACGTCGGGCTGGGTGTCGCGGTAGAGCTCGACGAGCCGGTCGGTGAGTTCGGGGGTGACGAGCAGCGGGTAGTCGCCGGCGTCGAAGAAGAGGACCTCGGCGCCGAGGGTGGCGGCGGCGCGCTCGGCCTCGTCCCGGCGGATCGCCTTGATCTCGTCGAGCGTGCGGCCCTCGCGCCAGGCCTTGGCGGACTCGCCCCGCTCCCCGAAGGTCAGGCAGGCGATGGTGACCTTCTCCCCGCGGGCGGCGGACAGGGCGATGGCTCCGCCCGCCCGCCACACGAAGTCCCCGGCGTGGGCCGTGACGACGAGGGTCGATCGTGGGGTGGCGGGCGCGGCGCCTGGGTGCGTCATTGCTCGGATCTCCTTGGGGGTGACAGATGTGCGCCCGCCTCGTGCGGATCAGTCGCGCAGCGCCTCGATCACGCTGGTGAGGTGGGCGCGGACGGCCGTCTCGGCCGCCTGCGGGTCCCTGGCCCTGATCGCCTCGATCATCGCCAGATGCTCGCCCAGGGACTGCTGCGGGCGTCCCGGCCGCAGCGCCAACTGGAACCGGTGGCGCACCAGTTGGGCGTTGAGCCGCTCCAGGAGTTCCAGGGCCGTCTGCTGGCCGGAGAACTCCCGGATCCTGGTGTGCAGTTCGTGGTTGAGGTCGGAGTAGGTCACCGGCTCGCCGTCGGCCACGGCCTTGGTCATCGCCGTGCCCAGGTCCGTCAGTTCAGCCAGCTGTTCGTCGCTGGCCGCGACCGCCGCCTTCGCCGCGCACAGCCCTTCGAGGGCCATGCGGCACTCGGTGATGGCGACCGCCTCGTCCGCGCCCACCACCCGCACCCGCGAGCCGCGGTTGCGGATCCGCTCGACGAGTCCCTGGGACTCCAGATCGATCAGCGCCGCACGGATGCTGGCCCGTGTCACACCGAACTGCTCGGCGAGCTCGTTCTCCACCAGCCGCTGCGCCGGTGCCATCTCGCCGTGCAGGATCGCCTGCCGCAGCTGCGTGAACGCATGCTGTTTGGCCTGCTCTCCGGTGCTCGGACGGGCTTCCTTCGGCATCGTTGCCCTCCCTGAGTGAGTGCCTGTCGAACCTAAAACCAGCCAAACAAGATTGTCAACAATTTTGTCCGCTGCATTGCAGGCACGGATTTCCCCCAAGGATGCCCGACCGGCACCACGGAAGGCCGTCGGCGGGTGGCGCGGCCGGGACCGCGGCGGGTACGGATGAGGGCGGGGCCCTCCTGGTCCACCGCGCACCGCAGCCGGGAGACCGGCTTCTCGACGGAGCGGCCGTCGCGGTGGACCGGTCGATCGGGGCCCACACCCCCGTGAGGCATCGCCGAGGCACCCCGCGAGGCACCCCCGCCCGTGCGTGGCGCTCGCCACACGCCGATTCCACTTGCTTAAGTCAATCAATTGAGATTAGCTTGAGTAAGTCAAGCAATACGGCGTGTACCTAACCCGCCCGAACCCGCCCCACCCCCCTTTTTTCCTTCGACGGAGGCCCCTGCCATGTCCGACGCCCTTGCCCGACCCGCCGTAGCGGGGACATCCGCGCCGCCGAGGTCGAACGCCGTCGTGGCGGTACTGGCCTTCGCCGGAATCGTCGTCGCGCTGATGCAGACGCTCGTCATCCCGATCGTCCCCGAGCTGCCGAAGCTTCTCGACGCCTCCGCGTCGAACACCGCCTGGGCGGTCACCGCCACCCTGCTCGCCGCCGCCGTCGCCACCCCGGTGGTCGGCCGCCTCGGCGACATGTACGGCAAGCGCCGCATGCTCCTGGTGAGCATCGTCCTGCTGATCTCCGGCTCGGTCGTCTGCGCGCTCAGCGACTCCGTGATCCCGATGATCGCCGGACGCGCCCTGCAGGGCCTGGCCGCCGGTGTCATCCCGCTCGGCATCAGCATCATGCGCGACGTACTGCCCGCCGAACGGCTCGCCGGTTCGACCGCCATGATGAGCGCCTCGCTCGGGGTGGGCGGTGCCCTCGGCCTGCCCTCCGCCGCCTTCATCGCCGACAACTGGGACTGGCACCTCCTCTTCTGGACCTCCGCCGCCCTCGGCGCCGTCTCCTTCCTGCTCGTGCTGCTGATCGTGCCCGAGTCCGCGGTACGGGCCGGTGGCCGCTTCGACCTGGTCGGCTCGCTGGGCCTGTCGGCCGGACTGGTGACCCTGCTGCTGGCCGTCTCCAAGGGCGGCGACTGGGGCTGGACCAGCGCCACCACCCTGGGCCTCGGCATCGCCTCGGTCGTGATCCTGCTCGCCTGGGGCCGGTACGAGCTGCGCAGCGGCCAGCCCCTGGTCGACCTGCGCACCACCGCCCGTCCCACGGTGCTGTTCACCAACCTCGCGTCCATCGCGCTCGGCTTCTCGATGTTCGCGATGTCCCTGGTCCTGCCGCAGCTGCTCCAGCTGCCCGAGCAGACCGGCTACGGCCTCGGCCGGTCCATGCTCACCGTCGGCCTGGTGCTGGCCCCGCAGGGCCTGGTCATGATGGCCATGTCCGCGGTGTCCGCCGCCATCACCAAGGCCAAGGGCCCGAAGCTGACCCTCATGATCGGCGCACTGATCGTGGCGGCCGGATACGGCCTGAACATCGTGCTCATGTCGGAGGTCTGGCACCTCGTCCTGGTCTCCTGCGTCATCGGCGGCGGCATCGGCTTCACCTACGGCGCCCTGCCCGCCCTGATCATGGGCGCCGTCGACCCCACCCAGACCGGCGCCGCCAACAGCCTCAACACCCTGATGCGTTCCCTGGGCACCAGCTTCGCCAGCGCCATCGCCGGCGTCATCCTCGCCCAGATGACCACCGACTTCGGCGGCTCCGCACTGCCCTCGGAGAACGGCTTCAAGGTCGTCATGGCCCTCGGCGCCGGAGCAGCCCTCCTCGCCTTCCTGATCGCCACCTTCATCCCCAAGCCCCGCACCGCGCGGACCGCACCCGCCACCGACGGACCGGAGAGGACCACGGACGTCACCGCGGCCAAGGTCTGACCGCACCCACGAGAACCGAGACGGCCGCCACCCGGACGACGGGGGGCGGCCGACTTGTGTCTCGCACCCGCTACTTGATCACCGTGTTGGCCACGACCACGACCACGCCCAGCAGCGCGTCCACCACCCCGATGAACAGCGCCACGGCCCACGAGCGGTGCGAGAACCGGGCGGTGACCAGACCCAGCGTGAACAGCAGCACGATGTTCAGGGCGAACGCCGCGTACTCCACCCCGTCGGCCGGCCACCACCCCCAGCCCGCGCCCGCGAGGACGACCACGGTCGGCAGCACGGCCGCGACCAGGGGCCACTCGTCCACGAGGGCGCGCACGGCGTCCCAGCGGCGGTGCGGCGCGCGGTCGGCGATGAAGTGCGCGTAGCCGTGGGCGAGGGCGGAGGCCAGCGCGGTCACCAGGAGCCAGGCGGCGTCGTAGCGGCGGCTGCCCCGGGAGGTGTGGCCGTACTGGGTGAGGGCGGCGACCATGGAGCACGCCAGGACGGAGCCGTAGACACCGCCGAACAGGACGGCCTCGCGCATGTCGTGCCGGTGCGGCGCGGGGACGGCCGCCGTGGTGTCCGCCATGCCCCCACGATCACCCGGGCCCGGCGGCTCCGCCAGTCGTCCCGATGCCGGGCGCGGCGGAACGCCTTCACATGGCGCCCGGCGGGGCCGCGGTGGTGCCGCGGATCTCCAGGGTGGGGGTGGCCAGGTGGAGGCGTCCGGCTCCCGCGGCTCCCTCGAAGCGGTCGAGGAGACAGCGGGCGGCGTGCCGGCCGACCTCGTGGCCGGCGTTGTCGACGGTGGTGAGCCAGAGGTGGCGCAGCCGGGAGAGGCTGGTGTCGTCGTAGCCGGTGACGGACAGGTCGTGCGGGACGCGCAGGCCGAGCTCCTCTGCCGCCGAGAGCACGCCGACGGCGGTGATGTCGTTGACGGCGACCACGGCGGTGGGCCGCCCGGGCCGGCCGAGCAGCCGGACGGCGGCCCGGAAGCCGCCCTCCTCCGTCAGGTCGCCCGGCTCGACGAGCGCCTGGTCGGCGAGGCCGTGGGCGCGCGTCACCGCCTCGAAGCTGGTGCGGCGCAGGTCGCCGACGGCTCCGTGGCCCGAGATGTGCGCGATGCGGCGGTGGCCGAGGCCGATGAGGTGCTCGGTGACCAGTCGCGCGCCCCGCTCGTCGTCGCCCGCGACCACGTCGACGCCGGGCGGGACGGGTTCGCGGGCGCCCGCGACGACGACCGGCATCCGCGCGGCGGCGACGGCGGCCGGGTCGGGCAGGGTGCCGACCACGACCAGGCCGTCGACCTGGAGGTCCAGGAAGGGCCGGGCGAGGTCCTGGCCGGTGCGGCGGTTGAGGCGGGCGTCGCCCAGCAGCATGTGCAGGCCGTGGTCGTGCAGGAGCGGGTTGAGGCCGTCGAGCAGGTCGACGAACCAGGGGTTGCGGAGGTCGTTGAGGAGGACTCCGACGGTGCGGGTGCGCTGCTCGCTGAGGCTGCGGGCGGCGGCGTTCGGCCGGTAGCCGAGCTCCCGTACGGCCCGCAGTACGGCCTCCCGCTTCTCGGGGCGCACCTGCTCGGAACCGCGCAGGACCAGCGAGACCAGCGACTTGGAGACGCCGGCCCGCTCGGCCACGTCCCGGATGGTCGGCTGTCCCATGGGGTGGACCGTTCCACGTGGATGGTCGCCCTGTCAAAGGGTTGACACCTGGCAGAACCCCGCTCAGGGTGGCCTGGACAGAGTATGGACCGGTCCAAAGAGGGGCTGTCATGGTGGATGCGTTCGGGGTCGCCGTCGTCGGGTTCGGCTGGATGGGCCGGGTGCACACCCAGGCGTACGCCCGCGTCCCGCACCACTACCCGCGGCTCGGCCTGCGGCCGGAGCTGGTGATGGTCGCCGAGGAGGTGCCGGGCCGGGCCGAGGAGGCCGCCGCGCAGTTCGGGTTCGCCTCGACGACCCGCGACTGGCGCGAGGTGGCGGCCGACCCGCGGGTGAAGGCGGTCAGTGTCACCGCGCCGAACTTCCTGCACCGTGAGATCGGTGTCGCGATGGCCGAGGCCGGCAAGCACCTGTGGATCGAGAAGCCGGTGGGGCTGAGCGCGGCCGACGCCCGGGCGGTCGCGGACGCCGTGGCCGAGGCCGGCGTGCACAGCGCCGTCGGCTTCAACTACCGCAACGCGCCCGCCGTGGAGGCGGCCCGCGAGCTGATCTCGGCCGGTGACATCGGCACGGTCACCCATGTCCGCATTCGTCTCTTCAGTGACTACGCGGCACATCCCGAGGGTGCCCTGACCTGGCGGTACGAGCGGGAGCGCGGCGGCAGCGGAGTGCTGGGCGACCTGGCCTCGCACGGCGCCGACCTGGCCCGGTACCTGCTCGGCGACATCGCCTCCGTGACCGCCGACACGGCGATTTTCGTGCCGGAGCGGGCCCGCCCCACCGGCGCGACGGCCGGGCACAGCCGCGCCTCGGGCGGCGAACTGGGCCCGGTCGAGAACGAGGACTACGTCAACTGTCTGCTGCGCTTCGCCTCCGGCGCCCGCGGTGTCCTGGAGGCCTGCCGGGTCTCGGTCGGCGAGCAGAACAACTACGGCTTCGAGGTGCACGGCACCCGGGGGGCGGTGTTCTGGGACTTCCGGCGGATGAACGAGCTGGGTGTCAGCCGCGGCACGACCTACCAGGACCAGCCGGTCAGCACGGTGTACGTGGGCCCCGGCGACGGCGAGTTCGGCGCCTTCCAGCCGGGCGCGGCGAACTCCATGGGCTACGACGACCTCAAGGTCGTCGAGGCGTACCGCTTCCTCCGCTCGATCGCCGAGGGCACCCCGCACGGGGCCACCTTGGCGGACGCCGTGCGCAGTGCCGCCGTACTGGACGCGATGGCGCGGTCGGCCGAGAGCCGCTCGTGGGTCAACGTGCAGGTGGCGTAGGCATGTTGTAGGGCGTCACGACCTGGATCGCGGACGGCAGGGTGGGTCCCGCGGGCGGCAGCGCGCCGTGGGCGCGCATCACGAGCCGGCAGGCCTCCCGCAGGTCCTGGCGCAGGTCGTGGTGGAGCACCGCGGACAGCCGGTGGGCGCGCAGCAGTCGGGTGTTGTCGTGGTCGAGGTCGTGGGCGACGAACACCGCGCACTCCCGGCCCAGGTCCTCGAAGGCGCGCAGGGTGGCGATGTTGCCGCCGCCGATCGAGTAGACCGCCCGGATGTCCGGGTCGCGTTCCAGCGCGGCCCGGACCAGGTCGTACTGGGTGGCGTCCAGGCCCTGCCCTTCGGCGATCTCGACCAGGGTGCGGTCCGGGTGGAGGGTGCGCATGGCGCTGCGGAAGCCCATCTCGCGTTCCTCCTCGTTGCGGAAGAAGCCGCTGCTGAGGCTGGTGAGGACATTGCCGGGGCGGTCGCCGAGCCACTGGCCGGTGAGGTACGCGGCGGTCGCGCCGGCCGCCCGGTTGTCGATGCCGACATAGCCGAGGCGGGCGGTTGCGGGCAGGTCGGTGACCAGGGTGACGACGGGGATGCCCGCGTCGGCGAGGCGGGCGACGGCCGCGGTCACCTCGGGGACGTCGGGGGCCTTGACGACCACGCCCTGCGAGCCGCGCCGGGCGATCCGGTCCAGGGTCCGGGTGAGTTCCTGGACCGGGCCGGTCTCGCGGAAGTGGAAGCGGGAGCGCACGACGGCCGGGTGCAGGGACGGCAGTTCGGCCTCCAGGGCGGCCCGGACGGCCGTGGAGAACCGCTCCGGGGTCTGCATCACGATGTCGATCATGAAGGTGCGGCCGACCAGCCGGACCTGGGTGCGCTGCCGGTCGAGGTCGGTGATGGCCTGCCGGACCTCGCGGACGGTGCTCTCGCGCACGCCTCCCCGGCCGTTGAGGACCCGGTCGACGGTGGCCTCGCTCAGGCCCGCCTGACGTGCGATCTCCCGGATCGGGAAGGGGTGACCCACCGGGGACTCCTTGAGGGGTTTTTGATGGCTCGCTGCCGGTTGTTCGAGGGGTTTGTACTGACAAGAATGACAGAGCCGAGCCACCCCGTGACCGGCTGCGTGTCGCTCCCCGTGACTCGAAAGAAGGACGCCGATGTCCGTCACCACCGCTCAGCACCCTGCCTGGCTGACCGAGCAGGACTGTGATCTCGATGTCTTCCGCTCGTTGGTCGAGCGCGCGACCGACCTCGCCGACCATCCGCACGCCTCGGCGGTCGAGGGCAACGTCCTCGTCTACGACAGCGAGCGGCTCCGGGCGGCCGGTGCGGGCCGCGAGGTGCGGGCCGAACTGGTCCGGGCGTTCACCGACGGGCCCGGCGTCGTGGTGTTCCGGGGCGCCTTCCCCGACCCTTCGGTCGTCGACCGGCTGACCGGTGCCTTCGACGCCCTGATCGGCGAGCAGCGCGCCGCGGGCACGGACGCGGGCGACCACTTCGCCAAGCCGGGCGCCAACGACCGGGTGTGGAACGCGCTGGAGAAGGCGGCTCTCTACGACCCCGAGGCGTTCGCCGACTACTACGCCAACGACATCCTGGCGCTGGCCTCGACCGCCTGGCTCGGCCCCGGCTACCAGGTGACCTCGCAGGTCAACGTGGTCAACGCGGGCGGCGCGGCCCAGACCCCGCACCGCGACTACCACCTGGGGTTCCTCTCGGGCGAGGTGGCGGCCGGCTACCCGGCGCACGTGCACCGCCTCTCCCCCGTGCTCACGCTCCAGGGCGCGGTCGCGCACGGCGACATGCCCGTGGAGTCCGGCCCGACCATGTACCTGCCGTACTCGCAGCGCTTCGAGCCCGGCTACCTCGCCTGGCGGCTGCCCGAGTTCCAGGCGTACTTCGAGGCGCACCACGTCCAGCTCCCGCTGGCGAAGGGCGACGCCGTCTTCTTCAACCCGGCGGTCTTCCACGCGGCCGGGACGAACCGCACCCTCGACACCCGGCGCGTGGCCAATCTCCTCCAGGTGTCCTCGGCGTTCGGGCGGGCCATGGAGACGGTGGACCGGGACGCGGTCACCAACGCCGTGTTCCCCGTGCTGCGCAGGCGCCGGGCCGAGGGCGCGGACGAGGCCTGGCTGGAGCGCGTGATCGCCGCGAGCGCCGAGGGCTACCCGTTCCCCACCAACCTCGACAGCGATCCGCCGGTCGACGGCACGGCCCCGCCCTCGCAGGCGGACGTCGTACGTCGGGCGCTGCGCGAGGAGTGGACCCCGCGCGCTCTTCGGGACGAGCTGCGGGCCGGCGCCGTACGGCGCGAGAGCTGAAAGGACCTGACCACCTATGGGGCTTCTCGACGACAAGGTCGTCCTCGTCAACGGCGGCAGCCAGGGAGTGGGCGCCGCCATCGCGCGGGCCGCCGTCCGGGAGGGCGCGGTGGTGGCCGTCACCGGCCGGCGCGCGGAGCCCGGCGACGCTCTGGTGGCGGAGCTGACCGCGGCCGGCGGCAAGGCGATGTTCGTCCGGGCCGATCTGGCCGACGCCGAGCAGGCCAAGGCGTCCGTCGCGCAGGTCGTGGCGGCGTACGGCCGCGTCGACTGCCTGGTGAACTCGGCCGGGCTGACCTCGCGGGGCACGCTCCTCGACACCACGCCCGAGCTGTTCGACCAGCACATCGCGATCAACCTCAAGGCGCCCTTCTTCGCCATGCAGGGGGCGGTGGCGGACATGGTGGCCCGGCAGGCACCCGGCACGGTCGTCAACATCATCACGTCCTCGGCACACGGCGGGCAGCCCTTCCTCGCCCCCTACGTCGCCGCGAAGGCCGGCCTGATCGGGCTCACCCGCAACGCGGCGCACGCGCACCGCTTCGACCGGGTCCGCATCAACGGGCTGAATATCGGCTGGACCGCGACCGAGGGCGAGGACGCCACCCAGAAGGCCTTCCACGGCGCCGGGGACGACTGGCGAGAGGAGGCCGCGGCCCGGCTGCCGATGGGCAAGCTCGGCCAGCCGGACGAGATCGCCGACTTCGTGGTCTTCCTCCTGTCCGACCGGTCGGGCGTGGTCACCGGATCGGTGATCGACTGGGACCAGAACGTGCTCGGCGGCCTCGACTGACCTTCCCCGTCCCACCCTCATCACCCCGCACCACCCGCTCGCAGTACCCCGCACCCAAGGAGCACCACCCCCATGCGCATCGGAATCCTCGGCCTCGGCCGCATCGGCGCCTTCCACGCCGAGACCCTCTCCGGACTCGACACGGTCACCTCGCTCGTCGTCGCCGACCCGTTCGCGGAGGCCGCCAAGGCCGCCGCCGAGCGGTTCGGTGCCACGGTCGCGGACTCCCCCGAGGCCGTGCTGGCCGCCGGGGTGGACGGCATCGTCGTCGCGGCGGCGACCGACGCCCACCCCGCGCTGATCCGCGCCGCCGTCGAGGCGGGTGTCCCCGTGTTCTGCGAGAAGCCCGTGGCCCGCACCATGCGGGAGGGCGTCGAGGTCCTCAAGGCCGTCCAGGGCAGTGGCGTGCCCATCCAGATCGGCTACAACCGGCGCTTCGACGCCGGGTTCGTCGCCGCGCGGGCCGCCGTGCGAAGCGGTGAGCTGGGCAAGCTGCACACCGTGCGGTCGACCACGCTGGACCCGGCGCCGCCGCCGGCCGCGTACATCGCCGCCTCCGGTGGCATCTTCCGGGACTGTTCGGTGCACGACTTCGACATCATCCGCTGGGTGACCGGCCGTGAGGTGACCGAGGTGTACGCGGTCGGCGGCAACCGGGGCGCCGACTACATCAAGGAGGCGGGCGACGCCGACACCACGGGCGCGATCCTCACCCTGGACGACGGCACGATCGCGGTGGTCTCCAACTCCCGCCACAACGCCCGGGGTTACGACGTCCGCATGGAGCTCCACGGCTTCGAGGACTCCATCGCGGTGGGCCTGGAGGACAAGCTGCCGCTGCGCTCGGTCGAGCCCGGCGTGACCTTCCCGGCCGGCACCCCGCACGACTTCTTCATGGACCGCTTCACCGAGGCCTACCGTGCCGAACTCACCGCGTTCACCGAGGTCGTGGCGGGCACCCGCACCTCGCCGTGCACGATCGAGGACGCCCTGGAGGCGGGTTGGATCGCCGACGCGTGCACACTGTCGCTGGGCGAGCACCGCCCCGTGACGATCGAGGAGGTACGGCAGGCATGAGCGAACCGGGCCGGGAACCACTGCGCATCGGAGTACTGGGCGCCGCGAACATCACCGAACGTTCCCTGGTGGAACCGGCCCGGGCGACCGGCCACCGCCTCGTCGCGGTGGCCGCCCGCGACCGCTCCCGCGCCGAGGCCTTCGCGGCCGCGCACGGCGTGGAGCGGGTGGCGGACTCCTACGCCGACGTGATCGCCGACCCCGAGGTCGAGGCCGTCTACAACCCCCTGGCGAACGGCCTGCACGGGCCGTGGAACCTGGCCGCCCTCGCGGCGGGCAAGCACGTCCTGACGGAGAAGCCGTCGGCGAGCGACGCCGAGGAGGCCGCGACGGTACGGGAGGCGGCGGCGAAGGCGGGAACCGTCTTCATGGAGGGCTTCCACTACCTGTTCCACCCCCTGACCCGGCGCCTGCACGAGATCCTGGACAGCGGTGAACTCGGCGAACTGCGACGAGTGGAGACGCTCGTCGCCATCTCCGCACCGGGCGCCGCCGACCCGCGCTGGTCGCTGCCGCTGGCCGGCGGTGCCGTGATGGACCTGGGCTGCTACAGCCTGCACGCGGTGCGGATGCTCGCCCCCTGGGCGGGCGGCGCGCCCCGGCTCCTGTCCGCGCGAGGCGGGGAACGCGCGGGCGCGCCGGGCGTCGACGAGTGGCTGGACGCCGAACTGGAGTACCCGGGCGGCGCCACCGCGTCGGCCCGCTGCCACATGGCGTACGACGCCGGGCTTCAGATGAGCTGCCGGATCGTCGGCTCCCTCGGCGAGGCGAGTGCCCCGAACTTCGTGCTGCCGCAGCTGGACGACCGGATCGTGGTGCGGACGGCGGAGGGCGAGCGGACGGAACGGCTCGGGACGCGGTCCTCGTACACGTACCAGCTGGAGGCGTTCGCGGACGCGGTGCGAGGCGGCGCGTCCGTCCCGGTGGACGCCGACGACGCGCTGGCGACGATGACGCTGATCGACGCGAGCTATCGGGCGGCGGGGTTCGAGCCCCGGCCGCGCACCACGATCGGCGGCTGACGCCAGTGGGGCCCCGGCCGGTCCGGCCGGGGTCCCACGTCGGGCTCGCGGGAGGTCACGCGTACAGCGCGGGCTTCTCCACAAGTTCCACCGGGACCCGGCCGCCGTCGTTCAGCGCCCGCACTCCCGCCTCGCAGACCGCCGCGGCGGCATAGCCGTCCCAGACGCTCGGGCCGGTCACCTCGCCGCGGCGGGTGGCGTCGGCCCAGGACTGGACCTCGCGGTCGTAGGCGTCGGCGAAGCGGACCGTGTAGTCCTGGTCGACGGTGCCGCCCCAGCGGCCCGCCATGTGGGTGACCATGGCGTGGCCGTCGCCGACGCGGGCGGTGCCGCGTTCGCCGACCACCTCGGCCTGGACCTGGTAGCCGAAGCCGCAGTTGACGAAGATCTCGACGTCACTGACCACGCCCCCGTCCGTCTCGAACACGACGAACTGGGGGTCCTGAAGGTCCTCCGGCGCGCTCGCGGACGGGGTCGGGCGCAGCACGGTGACGGCCGTGATCTCGTGGCCGAGCAGCCAGCGCGTCACGTCGCTCTCGTGCGCGACCGAGTCGCTGATGAGCATGGCGCTGGTGAAGCCCGGCGGGCTGGCCACGTTGCGGTGCCGGTGGTGCAGCAGCAGCGGGCGGCCCAACTGCTCTGTCCCCAGGAGGGCCTTGAGTCTGAGGTACTCGGCGTCGTAGCGCCGCATGAAGCCGACCTGGACCAGCCGTCGGCCCCGTGCGCTCTCCGCCTCCAGCACACGCAGCGCGGAAGCCGCGTCCGGGGTGAGCGGCTTCTCGCACAGCACCGGCAGGCCGTGCTCGAAGGCGGTGAGCAGGGCGGCCTCGTGGGCGGGGCCCGGGGAGGCGACCAGGACGGCGTCGACGTCGGCCGCCGCCATCGCCGCGGCCGGATCGGTGTAGGCAGTGCAGCCGTCGACGGGGCCCGCGACCGTCTTGGCGCGCTCCGCGTCGACGTCCACGACGGCGGTCACCCGGGCTCCGCTGATGACCTGTCGGAGACGTCGGACGTGGTCGGCGCCCATCCGGCCGGCGCCGATGACGGCGACCCGGAGCTCTCCGGTCGTGCCGGTCGTGCCACGAGGGGTGGTCATGGTCGTCCCTTCAGGCGCCGCAGGACCTCAGGAACTTGCGGGTGCGGACCGCGATGGGCAGCGGCTTGTCCGGCTCGCAGGGGTACATGTCCTGCTCGACGATCGCGAACAGCTCGACGCCGAGTTTCTGCGCGGCCACCAGAACCGGTTCCAACTCCGGCACTCCGGCGGGCGGTTCGCACATCACCCCGCGCTGCACGGCGGGCCCGAAGGGAACCCCGTCGCGTACCACGTCGGCGAGGACCGCCGGGTCGACCTGCTTGAGGTGGAGGTAGCCGATGCGCTCGCCGTACGTCTCGATGAGCTTGACGCTGTCCCCGCCGCAGTAGGCGTAGTGCCCCGTGTCCAGGCAGAGGTTGACCAGTTCGGAGTCGGTCGAGTCGAGGAACCGCTCGACGTGGTCCTCGGTGTCGAGGTGGGTGTCGGCGTGCGGGTGGACGACGATGTCGAGGCCGTAGGCCTCCTTGACCTCGTGGCCCAGCCGCTCCATGCCCTTGGTCAGGTGGGCCCACTGGGCGCCGGTCAGCTCCGGCGGCTCCAGGATCTCGGCGGTCTTGTCGTCGCGCCAGAAGGACGGGATGACGACGAGATGCCGGGCGCCCATGGCCTGGGTGAGCGCGGCGACCTGGCTGACGTGCTCCCAGGTGGACTCCCAGACGGAGGGGCCCCGGTGCATGCCGGTGAAGACCGTGCCCGCCGACACCTTCAGGTCGCGCCTGGCGACCTCGTCCCTCAACTTGGCCGGGTCGGTGGGCAGATAGCCGTAGGGGCCGAGCTCGATCCACGGGTAGCCGGCCTCGGCGACCTCGTCCAGGAAGCGTTCCCAGGGCACCTGGACCGGGTCGTCGGGGAACCAGACGCCCCAGGAGTCGGGGGCCGAACCGACCCGGATCCGGTCGAGCGGGGCAGCCATGTCAGGCCTTCCCTTCGCCGGCGGGTGCGGTGGGTGCGGTGAGGTCTTCGGCTTCGGGGAGTTTGTCGACGTCGACGCCTCGGACCTGGGACAACTCGTGTTTGAGGGCGGCGAGTTCGGTGCCGCCGGCCATGTGGTTGGTGAGTTCTTCGAGGCTGACGTCGCTGCGGGCGGCGGAGAGTTCCATGGTGCCCAGGCGCAGCACGCTGAAGTGGTCGCCGACCATGTAGGCGTGGTGGGGGTTGTGGGTGATGAAGATGACGCCGAGGCCGCGGTCGCGGGCGGCGGCGATGTACTTGAGTACGACGCCGGACTGTTTGACGCCGAGGGCGGCGGTGGGCTCGTCGAGGATGAGGACGCGGGCGCCGAAGTAGACGGCGCGGGCGATGGCCACGCACTGGCGCTGGCCGCCGGAGAGGGTGCCGATGGGCTGTTCGAGGTTGTCCAGGACGATGCCCATGTTGCGCAGTTCCCGGTCGGCGGTCTTCTTCATCGTCTCGATGTCGAGACGGCGCACGGGCCAGGGGCCCTTGGTCATCTCGGAGCCGAGGAAGAAGTTCCGCCACACCGGCATCAGGGGGACGGTGGCGAGGTCCTGGTAGACGGTGGCGATGCCCTTGTCGAGGGCTTCGCGCGGGGTGGAGAACCGTACCGGGGTGCCGTCGACGAGGAACTCGCCCTCGGTGTGGTGGTGCAGGCCGGAGATGATTTTGATGAGGGTGGACTTGCCGGCGCCGTTGTCGCCGAGCACACAGGTGACCTGGCCGGGGTGGACCTGGAGATCCACACCGTGCAGGGCACGGATGTTGCCGTACGACTTGCCCGCGTTGCGCAGTTCGACGAGGGGATGGTCGCCGTTCTCGGGCGCGGTGTCCTGGAGGATGGCGCCGTGTGTTCCGGCTTCGTTGGTCGTCATTCGGGTCACCTCCGGGTCGCGGTGCGCTGGACCCACAAGTTGATGAGGACGGCGCCGAGGAGCATGACGCCGAGGAAGGCCTTGAACCAGTCGGGGTTCCAGCCGGCGTAGACGATGCCCTGCTGGACCATGCCGAACATGAAGGCGCCGAAGACCGGGCCGATCGCGGAGCCGGCACCGCCGGTCAGCAGACAGCCGCCGATCACGGCCGCGGAGATGTAGATCAGCTCCTGGCCGACGCCCTCGCCGGACTGCACGGTGTTGAAGGAGAACAGCTGGTGCATGCCGACGAACCAGGCGCCCAGGCCGACCAGCATGAACAGGGAGATCTTCGTGAACGCCACCGGCACACCGACCGCCCGCGCGGACTCCTTGTTGCCGCCGACGGCGAAGATCCAGTTGCCGTACTTCGTGCGCAGCAGCAGCCAGGTGGCCAGGGCGGCGAAGACCAGCCAGTACACGACCGTGATCTTCACCTGGACGCCGCCGACGTCGAAGGAGGACGCGAACAGGGATTTGGCCTGGTCGAATCCGTCCATGTCGCTGATGTCGTCGGTGGCCACGTTGCCGGTGACCAGCTTGGTGACGGCCAGGTTCACGCCCTGGAGGATCAGGAAGGTGCCCAGCGTGATCAGGAAGCTGGGCAGGCCGGTCTTGACCACCAGCCAGCCGTTCAGGAAGCCGATCGCCAGCGACACCAGGAGCGCGACGATCACACCCACCCAGACGTTCATGCTCAACTGGTAGCTGAGCATGGCCGCGGTGAGCGCGGAGGCGATCACGGCGACGCCGGCGGAGAGGTCGAACTCGCCGCCGATCATCAACAGGGCCACCGGAATGGCCATGATCCCGATGGTCGACGACTGGTACAGGATGTTGGCCATCGCGCTGCCGTCGCGAACCGGCGGCGCCGAGACGAGGAAGAACACGTAGACCGCGACGGCGCCGAGGAAGACGCCCACTTCGGGGCGGGCCAACAGGCGGAGCGCCAGGGGCCGTCGGGAGGTCCGGCCGTCGGTTTCCTTCGGGCCGGGGGCCGGCGGTGTGGTCACCGCCGGCTCGGCATGCTGGGTCATCCCCATCACCTGGTGCCCTTCGCGGCGAAGGCCGCGACGGTGTCGACGTTGGTCTTGTCGACGAAGGCGGGACCGGTCAGCACGGGCTGCTCGCCGCCGCCCATGTAGTTGCCGTTGTTCTTGTAGAGCCACAGCGAGTCGATCGCCAGGTAGCCCTGGAGGTAGGGCTGCTGGTCGACGGCGAAGTCGATGGTGCCCTTGTCGATGGCGCCGGTCAGGTCCTTGTTGAGGTCGAAGGTGGCGATCTTCGCCTTGCTGCCGGAGTCGGCGACCGCCTGCACCGAGGTCAGCGCGAAGGGGGCGCCGAGGGTGACGACGTAGTCGATGGACTTGTCCTGGCTGAGCTTGGCGGTGATCGTCGACTTCACGGACGGCATGTCGGTGCCGTTGACGTTCAGCGTCTGCAGCTTGCCGGTGAAGGTCTTCTCCACACCGGCGCAGCGCTGGGTGAGGCCGATGTTGCCCTGCTCCTGGATGACACAGACGGCGTTCTTGGCGCCGGCCTCGTTCAGCCGCTTGCCGAGCGCCTCGCCGGCCACGGTCTCGTCCTGGCCGAAGAACTCCATCAGGCCGAGCTTCTGCCACTCGCTGACACCGGAGTTGAGGCCGACCACGGGGATCTTCTTGGCCTTCGCCTTGCTCACGACGTCCTTGAGGGCGTCCGGCTTGGCGAGGGTGATGGCGATGCCGTCGACCTTCTGGTCGATCGCGTTCTGCACCAGGTTGGCCTGGTTGCCCGCGTTCGGGTCGGCGGAGTAGATGAGCTTGATGTTGTCCTTGGCGGCGGCGGCCTCCGCGCCCTTGCGGACGATGTCCCAGAAGGTGTCGCCCGGCGACTGGTGGGTCACCAGGGCGACCGTCATCCGGGGAGTCGAGGCCTTGCCCGCAGAGGCACCGGCCTCGCTCTCCTCGGACTTCTTCCCTCCGGAACTGCTGGAGCAGCCCGCGAGAGTCAGGGCCGCGGCCGCGGCGACGGCCACCACGGGGGTGATTCGGCGGGAACGGAAGCGAGAAGAGCGGTCCATCTTTCCTGCACCTCACTGTGCTACGGGGGAAAGGCCATCACGGGGTGTCGGGGACCCGGGACCTTGAAAGAAGATTCGGGTCGTACGCCGCGAAAAACGCGACTGGTGCGCTGGGACGGGATCCAATCCTCTGGGCCGCCCACTGTCAATACTTTGTTAAGACATCATTTCACAAGCAGGTCCGAATGTAAGTACAAACCATTGACAGTCAGGCCCTCCGCGCCCTACACCTGGGTACGACGGATCTTTCGGGACCCGTCTCCCCCCGCGCAGCGCAAGGAGGTCGTCCATGGCCGGACCTGCCACTTTCACCGACCTGATCACTATGGGCCGAATCCGAGTGGATCTCCACCCCGTCCAGTCGGACGTGCTCCTGACACAGGCGGTTGGGGAGTCTATCTCCACCGCCGGCCACGGGAGTTCGGGGCCCACGACCGCCGGCTGACTCCCGCGGACGACGCCTTCCCCCCACAGCCACCCCCGCCCAGTGAGGATCCCGATGAGTCACCCCGCGAGCGTCCGTCTGACCGTCGCCCAGGCGCTGGTGCGGTTCCTGTCCGTCCAGTACACCGAGCGCGACGGGGTACGGCACCGGCTGATCGCCGGAACCTGGGGCATCTTCGGCCACGGCAACGTGGCGGGCATCGGGCAGGCCCTCGTGGAGGAGGGCACCGAGGTCGGGTCCGCGATGCCGTACCACCAGGGCCGCAACGAGCAGGCCATGGTGCACGCGGCCGTCGGCTACGCCCGCCAGCTCAACCGGCTCTCCGCGCAGGCCGTCACCACGTCGATCGGCCCGGGGGCCACCAACCTCGTCACCGGCGCGGCCCTCGCCACGATCAACCGGCTGCCCGTCCTCCTGCTGCCCGGCGACTACTTCGCCACCCGCGCCGCCGGCCCGCTGCTCCAGCAGCTGGAGCACCCCACCGAGGCCGACGTGTCCGTCAACGACACCCTGCGCCCGGTGTCGAGGTACTTCGACCGTGTGCTGCGCCCCGAAGCCCTGATCCCCGCCGCGCTGAACGCCATGCGCGTCCTGGCCGACCCCGCCGAGACCGGCGCCGTCACCCTCGCCCTGCCCCAGGACGTCCAGGCCGAGGCGTACGACTGGCCGGCCGGGTTCTTCGCCGAGCGGGTGTGGCCCGTACGGCGTCCCGCGCCGGACCCGGCCGAGCTGACCGAGGCCGTCCGCGCCCTCAGAGCCGCCTCCCGGCCCTTGATCGTCGCCGGCGGCGGCGTGCACCACAGCGAGGCCGAGGAGGCCCTCAGGGCGCTGGTGGACGCCACCGGCATCCCGGTCGCCTCGACCCAGGCCGGCAAGGGCTCCCTGCGCCACGACCACCCCGCCGACCTCGGCGGCATCGGCCACACCGGCACGGCGGTCTGCGACGACCTCGCCCGCACCGCGGACCTGGTCATCGGGGTGGGCACCCGCTACTCCGACTTCACCACCGCCTCCGGCACCCTCTTCCAGAACCCGGACGCCCGGTTCCTCAACCTGAACATCACCGCGTTCGACGCCCACAAGCTGGCCGCGCGGACGCTGGTCTGCGACGCCAGGACCGGGCTTGAGGCGCTCACCGCCGCCCTCGAAGGGCACCGCGTGGACCCGGCGTACGTCACCGAGTACCGCACCGGCCGGGACCGCTGGGACCGGGTCGTCGAGGCCGCCTACCGCTGCGACGACGAGAACGCCGTACCGACCCAGACCCAGCTGCTCGGCGCGCTGGACGCGGTGGTGGGCGACGAGGACGTGGTGATCAACGCGGCCGGCTCGCTCCCCGGCGACCTGCACAAGCTGTGGCGGGCCCGCAGCCCCCGTCAGTACCACCTGGAGTACGGCTACTCCTGCATGGGCTACGAGATCCCCGCCGCGATCGGCGTCCAGCACGCCACCCCGGACACGCCCGTGTGGGCGCTGGTCGGCGACGGCACCTATCTGATGATGCCGACGGAGATCGTCACGGCCGTCCAGGAGGGCCTGCCGGTCAACCTGGTCCTGGTGCAGAACCACGGCTACGCCTCCATCGGCGGTCTGTCGGAGTCGGTCGGCGGGGAGCGCTTCGGCACCCCTTACCGCTTCCGGGCCGACGACGGCACCTTCACCGGCGCCCCGCTCCCCGTCGACCTCGCCGCCAACGCGGCCAGCCTCGGCATGGACGTGCTGCGCGCCAGGACCATGGGCGAGCTGCGGGAGGCACTGGCCACGGCCCGCGCCTCGGACCGGCCCACCTGTGTGTACGTCGAGACCGACCCGACGCCGACCGCTCCCCCGGCCGAGGCCTGGTGGGACGTACCGGTGGCGGAGGTCGCCTCCCGTGAGGCGGCCGTACGGGCACGGGAGGAGTACGACCGTCAGGTCGCCGCCCGCCGCCACCACCTCTGACCCCCGCTTCCGACCCTCCGAGGGAGGTACACGTTCCATGGCGAAGACCGGCGGCCCCTCACGTGCCGCGACCACCCCCGCGCTCAGCTCCCTGGACTTCGCCCTGGACCGGGGCAGTCCGGTGCCGCTGTACTACCAGCTCGCCCAGCAGCTGGAGGCCGCGATCGAGCACGGCGTGCTCGCCCCCGGCAACCTGCTGGGCAACGAGATCGACCTGTCCATCCGCCTCGGCCTGTCCCGGCCCACCGTCCGCCAGGCCATCCAGTCCCTCGTCGACAAGGGACTTTTGGTGCGGCGGCGAGGCGTCGGCACGCAGGTGGTGCACAGCCAGGTCAAGCGCCCGCTCGAACTCAGCAGCCTCTACGACGACCTGGAGACGGCCGGGCAGGGACCGGCCACCCGGGTCGTGCGCAACGAGGCCGTCCCGGCGACCGCGGACGTCGCGGCCGCCCTCGGGGTCGCGGAGGGCAGCCAGGTCACGGTCCTGGAGCGGCTGCGCTCCACCCACGGCCAGCCCGTGGCCTTCCTCTGCAACCACCTGCCCACCGGCCTCGTCGACCTCGACACCGCGCGCCTGGAGTCGACCGGCCTCTACCGGATGCTGCGCTCCGCCGGTCTCACCCTGCACAGCGCCCGCCAGACCATCGGCGCCCGCTCCGCCACCGCCCAGGAGGCCGCCCTCCTCGACGAACCGGAGGGCGCCGCCGTACTGACCATGCAGCGCACCGCGTACGACGACACCGGCCGGCCGGTCGAGTTCGGGACCCACATCTACCGCGCCTCCCGGTACGCGTTCGACTTCCAGCTGCTGGTCAGACCCTGATCCCCGGCCCCGCTCAGTGGACCTCGTCCAGGCGGGCCCGCTGTTCCGCCGTCAGCTCCAGGTCGACCGCCGCCAGGTTCTCCTCCACCTGGGCGAGGGACGACGCTCCCGCGAGCGGCACGACCGGGAGCGCGCCGCCGATCTGCCAGGACAGGACGACCTGGTTGACGGTCGCGCCGGTCTCCCGGGCGACGGCACGCAGGGCCGCGAGCCGGGCCGGGGTGCCCGGGTGGTCGTAGCCGGGCGGCAGGGGCCGTTCGGGATGCGCGTACGTGCCCTTCAGCAGGGGTGAGTAGGCGACCAGGGTCAGGGTGGGGTCGGCCCGCAGGTAACCGAGCAGTTCCGGTCCCACGGCGCCCAGGGAGCCGTCGGGGAAGAGGTCGCCGGGCAGGTCGGTGCGGGAGCGGAGGTAGCTGTGCTCGTACTGGAGCACCTCGTAGCCGGGCAGGCCGGCCGCCGCCGCGAGGGCGCGGGCCCGCTCCACCCGCCACACGGCGTGGTTGCTGACACCGAGCAGGCCGACCGTGCCCTCGGCGACCAGTTCGGCGAACCCCTCGACGGTCTCCTGGAGCGGAACCCCGTGGTCCTCGATGTGCGCGTAGAGCAGGTCCAGCTTCTCGACGCCGAGGCGCTCCCGGCTGCGTTCGGCCGCCTCACGGATCACCTTGGCGGACAGTCCCTCGGCGTTGTCGACATAGCTCGTGCCGGGGGCGAGGGGACGGGCGCCGAGCTTGGTGGCGATGACGATCTCGTCGCCGACACCCCGGCTGCGCCGCCAGCGGCCGAGCAGTTCCTCGCTCTGCCCGCCCTGACCGCCGTCGATCCAGAACGCGTAGTTGTCGGACGTGTCGATGAAGTTGCCGCCGGCCTCGACATAGCGGTCGAGCACGGCGAAGGACGTCGCCTCGTCGGTGCGGGAACCGAACAGCATGGCCCCGAGGGCGAGGACGCTCACCTCGCGGCGGTGGTCCGGGGTGGTGCCGATGGTGCGGTACTTCATGGTGGTCCTCCCGTTCGCGCGCCCGCCTTCGGGGCACGAACGGGAGTCTTCGTCTTCGAGCGCACTTCAAGTCAAGGGCGCCGGAGCGGACTTACGGTTCCCGGCGGGCGAACGGGCCCTCCAGCGCCGCCCACTGGAGCAGCATGATGGTCTTCGCGTCGGCGATCCCGCCGGTGCGGATCATCTCCAGGGCCCGCCGGAAGGGCAGTTCGAGGATCTCGATGTCCTCGCCCTCCTCGTCCAGGCCGCCCCCTTCGTGGGTGCGGGTCGAGGGACCGTAGGCGGCGGCGTAGAAACTGACGCGTTCGGTGACCGAGCCGGGGCTCATGTAGACGTCGAAGACGTGCTGGACCTCGCCGATGGTGTGCCCGGTCTCCTCGACGACCTCGCGGCGTACGGCGATCTCCGGGTGCTCGTCCTCGTCGTCGAGCAGTCCGCCCGGGGTCTCCACCAGCAGGCCGTCGGGGTGGCCGTTGACGTACACCGGGAAGCGGAACTGGCGGGTGAGCAGCACGGTTTCGCGCTCCGCGTCGTACAGCAGCATGGTGGCCCCGTTGCCGCGGTCGTGGGTCTCGCGCTCCTGGGTGCTCCAGGTGCCGTCGGCGAGCTGGAGGTCGAAGACGGTGGTGCGCTCGACGTACCAGTGGCTGGACAGGAGGGTCACGTCCCGCACCTTGACCCGCGGGTTGCCGGTGAGGTCCAGGCCGGTGCGGTCGAGCCCGGTGCGGCCCCGGCGGTCGGGGGTGTCGACGCCGGCGGTCATCGAGGGCCGGCCGTGCGGGCGGGGGAGGCGGAGTACGAGTTGGTCATGAACCGCTTCTACCATCCGGCGGCGCGGGTCCGCTCACTGCGCAACGCCGGCCGTCGAAACGTTCGATCATCCGGCGGACCGGCCCGTACGCTCAATACCGTTGCTCTGCGAGGAGATTGACGACGGCCGTGCCCCGGCACGCGCCGGAGGGGCGGGTCCATGACGCACGAGGAACTGGTCCGGCCGCTGCCGGAGCTGCTGAAGGCACACGCCGAGCGGTCACCGTCCCGGGTGGCCTACGCCGACGACGTACGGGCCGTCACCTACGTCGAGTTGGAGCGGCGCACCGGCCGGCTGGCCGCGTATCTCGCCCGGTCCGGGGTGCGGCGCGGGGACCGGGTCGCCGTCTGCCTGGGCAACTGCGTGGAGATGGTGGAGAGCGTCCTTGCGGCCGTGCGCGCCGGGGCGGTCGGCGTGCCGCTCAACCCCCGCTCCTCCGAAGCCGAACTCACCCACTTCCTCCGGGACAGCGGCGCCTCGGTCGTCGTCACCGACCCCGCGCACCTCACCCGGCTGCACCGCGCGGGCCTCCTGGACGGCCGTGGCCGTGCCCGTGTCCTGCTCACCGGCCCGGGGCCGGTCCCGGCGGACGCCCCGGAGGGGACGGCCCTCTTCTCGGAGGCGGCCGAGACCGAGGGCTCGGGGCCGCCCCGCGACGACCTCGGGCTCGACGAGCCGGCCTGGATGCTCTACACCTCCGGCACCACCCACCGCCCCAAGGGCGTGCTGTCCACGCAGCGCGCCGCCCTGTGGTCGGTGGCGGCCTGTTACGCCCCGATCTTCGGGCTCTCGCCGCGGGACCGGCTGCTGTGGCCCCTCCCGCTGTTCCACAGCTTCGGCCACTCGCTGGCGATCCTGGGGGTGACCGCGGTGGGAGCGAGCGCCCGCATCACCGGCGAACTCCTGCCGCCCGGAGGCCTGTTGCGGGAGTTGCGCACCCCGCACCGCGACCTCGGCGGGCCCTACACCGTCCTGGCCGGCGTGCCCGCCGTCTACCACCAACTGGTCGCGTCCGCCGAGGACGACTCACCCGTGCCCGGTCTGCGGACCTGTGTCGTCGCGGGCGCCCCGAGCGCGCCGCCGCTGCGCCGGGCGGTGGAGGCGCTGCTCGGGGCGCCGCTGCTCGACGCGTACGGCAGCACCGAGACCTGCGGAATGATCGCCGTGAACCGGCCGGAGGGACCCTGGGTGGACGGTTCCTGCGGGCCGCCGGTCCCCGGGATGGACGTACGGCTCGTCGACCCGGGATCCGGCAACGATGTCAACGACGGTGAGGAGGGCGAGATCTGGGCGCGCGGCCCGAGCCTGATGACCGGATACCACGACCGGCCCGAGGCGACCGGGGCCGCGCTGCGGGACGGCTGGTACCGCACCGGTGACCTCGGACGGCGCGTCGGGCACGGTCATCTCACCCTCACCGGCCGGGTCAGCGAGCTGATCATCCGGGGAGGGGAGAACATCCACCCCACGGAGATCGAGGAGGCCCTGCTGTACGGTCCGGGCGTGCGGGACGCGGTGGTGGTGGGCAGGCCGCACGACGTCCTCGGCGAGGTCCCGGTGGCCTACGTCGTCCCGGAACCGGAAGGATTCGACCCGCGCCGGGTGCTGGCCGTGTGCCGTGCCCGGCTGGCCGCGTACAAGGTGCCCGTCGACCTCCTGGAGATCGCCGCCGTCCCCCGTACGGCGTCCGGCAAGATCGCCCGCCACGCGGTCCTGCCGGACCTGGCCCGGCCGGCCCTCGCCTCCGCCCCGCCCGCCGACGGCGCCGTGCCCCGACGACTGCCGGACGCGGCGGGGCCGCCCGATCCGGCGGGGCTGTCGGGTCTGCCGCCGGAGGCGCGGGAGCGTGCGCTGCGGGAGGTGGTGCTCGCGGAGACGGCCGCGGTGTGCGGTGACGGGCCGGGCGAACGGCCGGCCGGTGACGCCGACAGGCCCTTCACCGACCTCGGGCTGACGTCGGTGGGCGCCGTCACACTGATCGACCGGCTCGGCGAGGCGACCGGGCTGACGCTCCCCTCGACGCTGGTCTTCGACCATCCGACCCCGGCCGCCCTGGCCCGGCACCTGCACTCCACCCTGTTCACGACCCGGCTCACGCCGGACACCACCGCGCCGCCGCACTCCGGCACGGAACCGGCGCCGGACGATCCGGTGGTGATCGTCGCCATGGGCTGCCGCTACCCCGGTGACGTCCACTCCCCCGAGGACCTGTGGCACCTGGTGTCGGACGGCCGGGACGTGGTCTCGGACTTCCCGACCGACCGGGGCTGGGACCTGGCCGCCCTGTACGACCCCGATCCGGACCGGATCGGCACCTCGTACACCCGCAGGGGCGGATTCCTGCACCGGGCGGCGGAGTTCGACGCCGGGATGTTCGGGATCTCACCGCGCGAGGCGCTGTCGATGGATCCGCAGCAGCGGCTGCTCCTGGAGACGTCGTGGGAGGTCTGGGAGCGGGCGGGCATCGATCCGGCGGGGCTGCGCGAGAGCGAGACGGGGGTGTTCGTCGGCGTGATGCACGCCGACTACGCCGCCCGCTTCGACCGGCACGAACTGGAGGCCCACCTGGGCCTGGGCTCGGCGGGCAGCGTGGCCTCCGGCCGCCTCTCCTACGTGTACGGCCTGCGCGGGCCGTCGATCACGATCGACACCGCGTGCTCCTCCTCCCTGGTGGCCCTGCACTGGGCGGCGAAGGCGCTGCGCTCCGGCGAGTGCTCCCTGGCCCTGGCGGGCGGGGTCACGGTGATGGCGTCGCCGAAGCCGTTCACCTCGTTCAGCCGCCAGCGGGGCCTCTCGCCCGACGGCCGCTGCAAGTCCTTCTCCGCCTCGGCGGACGGCACCTCGTGGGGCGAGGGCGCCGGCCTGGTGCTGCTGGAGCGGCTGTCCGACGCCCGGCGCAACGGCCATCCGGTGCTGGCCGTGCTGCGCGGCTCCGCCGTCAACTCCGACGGCGCGTCCAACGGTCTGACGGCCCCCAACGGCCAGGCCCAGCAGCGCCTGATCGTCCGGGCGTTGGCCGATGCCGGGCTGGGCGCGGACGACGTGGACGTGGTGGAGGCGCACGGCACGGGCACCACGCTCGGCGACCCCGTCGAGGCGGGGGCCCTGCTGGCGACCTACGGCCGGGGACGCGCCGAGGACCGGCCGCCGCTGTGGCTGGGCTCGGTCAAGTCCAACCTCGGGCACGCCCAGGCCGCGGCCGGGGTCGCCGGGGTCATCAAGATGGTGCAGGCCATGCGGCACGGGGAACTTCCGCGCACGTTGTACGCCGAGGCGCCCAGTCCGCACGTCGACTGGTCCGCGGGCCGGGTGGAGCTGCTGGCCGAGGCGCGCCCGTGGCCGGCCTCGGACGGGCCTCGGCCACGCCGGGCCGGGGTGTCGGCCTTCGGGATCGGCGGGACCAACGCGCACGTGATCCTTGAGGAGCCGCCACGGCTGCCCGGGACCGGTACGGAGGGGCTCATGCCCGGATCCGGGACCCGAGAACTCACGGCCGCCGACGGGAAGGGGGTGGCCGGCGAGACGGTGGCGGTGGGCGCCGAACTGCCCGTGCCCTGGCTGCTGTCCGGTGCCGACGAGGCCGCCCTGCGGGCGCAGGCCGGTCGGCTGGCGGCCCATGTGTCGGCCCGGCCCGGCCTGTCGGCGGCCGACGTCGGCTTCTCGCTCGCCGTGTCGAGGTCGGCGCTCACCCACCGGGTGAGGGTGCCCTCCGGGGACCGCACCCGGATGCTGGCCGCGCTGGAGTCGCTCGCCGACGGCCGGGGCGGGACGGGGACCGTCGCCGAGCCCGGTGCCCGCACGGCGTTCCTCTTCACCGGTCAGGGCGCTCAACGTGCCGGTATGGGCACGGAGTTGCGGGCCGCGTTCCCGGTGTTCGACGGGGCCTTCACCGAGGTGTGCCGGGCCCTGGACGGCCGTCTCGAACGACCGCTGGACACGGTGCTGTCCGCCGGCCCTGGTGCACCGGAGGCCGCCCTCCTCGACCGTACGGACTTCACGCAGGCCGGGCTGTTCGCCTTCGAGGTGGCGCTGTTCCGGCTGCTGGAGTCCTGGGGGGTGCGCGCCGACTTCCTGGCGGGCCACTCCGTCGGCGAGCTGGCGGCGGCCCATGCGGCCGGGGTGCTGGACCTGCCGGACGCGGCGGAACTCGTCGCGGCCCGGGGCCGGTTGATGCACGCGCTGCCCGAGGGCGGGGCGATGGTCGCCGTGCACGCGACGGAGGAGGAAGTCCTCGCGGTCCTCCCCGAGTGGGCCGACCGGGTGGCCGTCGCCGCCGTCAACGGGCCGCGCTCGGTGGTGATCTCGGGCGTGACGGACGCGGTGCTCACGGTCGCGGCCGGGTTCGAGGCCCGCGGTCGCCGGACGGTACGGCTGCGGGTCGGCCGTGCCTTCCATTCGCCGCTGGTGGAACCGATGCTCGACGCGTTCCGGCGCGTCGCCGAGGGGCTGACCTTCCGGGCGCCGCGGATCCCGGTGGTCTCGGCCGTGACGGGCCGCCCGGCCGAAGCCGGGGAGCTGGGCTCCCCGGAGTACTGGGTACGGCACGCCCGGCTGCCGGTGCGGTTCGCGGACGCGGTGCGATGGCTCGGGGACAGTGGGGTCCCGGCGTTCCTGGAGATCGGCCCCGGCCCCGCGCTCACCGCCGCGGCCGAGGACTGTCTGACGGGCCCGGACGGCCCGGGACCGGCCCCGGTGTGTGCCGCCGCCACCCGTGGCGGCGAGGCCGAGCCGCAGACCCTGCTCGACGCCATGGCCCGGCTCCATGTCCGCGGCGCACGCGTCGACTGGCCCGCCGTGTTCGCGGGCGGTACCGCCCGGCGCGTGGACCTGCCGACGTACGCCTTCCAGCGGCAGCGGTACTGGCTGGACCCCCCGCGCCCCCGGCCCTCCGTTCCGGACGGCGACGAACATCCGCTGCTGGGACCGGCGTTCGCCGTGCCGGACACCGACCGGACGGTGTTCTCGGGCCGGTTCTCCGCCGCGAACCACCCGTGGCTCGCCGACCATGTCGTCGGCGGGACCGTGCTGGTCCCCGCGACGGCGTTCGTGGAGTTGGCGGTACGGGCGGGCGCCGGGGCCGGCTGCGGTGCGCTGGACGAGCTGGTCGTCCTTTCCCCGCTCCCGCTGCCCGAGGGTTCGGACGTACGCGTCCAGGTCGTCCTGGGCGGGGCGGACGAGTCCGGTCGGCGCACGGTCGACATCCACGCCCGGCCCGCCGCGGACACCCCCGAGTCCTCCTGGACCCGGCATGCCACCGGCCTGCTCGCCGGGACGCCCGCAGCGGCCCCGCCGCCCGACGCCGAACTCACGGTGTGGCCTCCGCGGGGAGCGACCGAGGTCGACCTCACCGACGCGTACGCCGGCCTCGCGGACGACGGCCTCGCCTACGGTCCGGCCTTCCGAGGCGTACGGTCCCTCTGGCGGCGCGGCGACGACCTGTTCGCGCATGTGCGGCTTCCCGAGGCGGAGTCGGCGTCCGCCGGCCGGTTCGGGATCCATCCCGCCCTCCTGGACGCGGCCCTCCACGCCCCGCTGCTCGCCGGCTCCCGGCCGGGTTCCTCCGCGATCCGGGTGCCGTTCGCGTGGAACGGTGTGCGCCTTTACGGGGCGGGTGCTTCGGAGGTGCGGGTACGGGTCACCGTGGGCGGCGGCCCGGACACGGTCTCGGTGAGCGTCGCCGACCCGACCGGGCGGCCGGTGGCGCTGGTCGACTCGCTGGTGACGCGCGAACTCCCGGCGGACGCGGCCGGATCGGCGGCCGACGTGGTGCGGCGCGCGCTGCTGCGCCCCGACTGGACCCCCGTCGAGCCGTCACCGGCCGGCGACGGGCATCCCCCGGCCACCGGTCACTGGGAACTCGTCGGCCCGGACGACCTGGAACTACGGGGGGCGCTCCCCTGCGTCGCGGGCGCCGAGGCGCCGGACGTCCTCGTCGTCACGGCGGTCGGCGGCCCGCTGCCGGACGCCGATCCGCTGCCCGCCGTACACCGGTTGACCGGCAGGGTGCTCCGCACGCTCCAGGACTGGCAGGACGATCCGCGGACGGCGGGCTCCCGCCTGGTCGTGGTGACACGGGACGCAACCGCGCCGGACCCGGATCTGGCCGGTGCGGCCGTCTGGGGGCTGGTCCGCACGGCCCAGGCGGAGTCGCCGGGGCGCGTCGTGCTCGTCGACCTGGACGGACGGCCCGAGTCACTGCGGCTCCTCCCCACGGCGGTGGCCACCGGCGAGCCCCAACTCGCCCTTCGTGGCGGCCGGTTGACCGCACCTCGCCTGGTCGTCGGCGGAGAGTCCGGCACCGGTGGCGTTCCCGGGGCCACGTTCGGCCCGGACGGCACCGTTCTGATCACCGGCGGAACCGGTGCGCTGGGCGCGGAACTCGCCCGCCATCTCGTCACCTCGCACGGTGTACGCCACCTGCTGCTCACCGGACGCCAGGGCCCTCAGGCACCGAACGCCACCCCACTGCGCGAGTCGCTGGAGGGGTTGGGCGCCGAGGTGCGGATCGTGGCCT
This sequence comes from Streptomyces sp. NPDC032822, assembly GCF_055578825.1. NCBI lineage: Bacteria > Bacillati > Actinomycetota > Actinomycetes > Kitasatosporales > Streptomycetaceae > Streptomyces > Streptomyces sp. NPDC032822. The sequence goes on from NZ_JBVIOL010000002.1 coordinate 376,488, forward strand.
GCGACGCGGGCGACCGGACCGCGCTGGCCGAACTGATCAAGGGGTGCGCGCCGGCACTGACCGGCGTGGTGCATGCCGCCGGGGTGCTGGACGACGGTGTCCTGGCCGGGCTGACCCCCGAGCGGATGGCCGCGGTGCTCCGGCCGAAGGCGGCCGCGGCCTGGCATCTGCACGAGCTGACCCGTGACCTGGATCTGTCGGCGTTCGTCCTGTACTCCTCGGTGTCCGGCCTGCTGGGCCGCGCCGGGCAGGGCAACTACGCGGCGGCCAACGCCTTCCTGGACGCCCTCGCCCGCCACCGCGCCCGACTGGGCCTGCCCGCCGTGTCCTTGGCATGGGGCCCGTGGGAGGCGGGCGGCGGCATGGCCGACACGGGCACACCCGGCCGAGACACCGGGGCCGGGGCCGGTGAGCTGCTCCGGGCGTTGACCGTGCCCCAGGGCCTGGCCCTGTTCGACGCGGCGCTCCCCGCGGGCGAGCCCGCATGGGCGCCGATCCTGCTGGACCGGGCCGCCCTCCGCACCGCCCGAGGGCCACTGCCGCCACTCCTGCGCGGGTTGGCGGGCCCTCGGAAGGCCGCCGCCGGGGACGCCGGTGCCGAGCCCTCACCCGGCGCCGACCAGGCCTGGCAGCCGGGAGCGTGGCGCAAGGTGCTGGCCGGACTGCCCGTCGCTCGACGGGAGTCCACGCTCGCGGAGTTGCTGCGCACCGACGTGGCGACGGTCCTCGGCTATCCGGACGCCGACGCGCTGCCGGCCGGAAAGTCCTTCGCCGAGCTGGGCTTCGACTCACTGATGGCGGTCCAGGTCCGCAACCGGCTGAGCATGGCGCTGCGGCTCAGGCTGTCCGCCGCCGTGGTGTTCGAGCACCCGACGGCCCGGGACCTGGCCCGCCACGTCCTCGGCCTCCTCGACGACCTGCCCACGGACACCACGGACACAACAGATGCGGCAGACGCGGCAGACGGAACGGGCACAACGGACGCGACGGAACCGAAGGGCGCGCCGACCGACGTCCGTCCCCCGCAGACCCTGTCCGCCCTCTACCGGCGGGTCTGCGAGGCGGGTCAGGTGGTCGCCGCGATGCACATGCTGGTCACCGCCTCCTGGGCGGTACCGACCTTCGGTCCGGACGCCGGGCGGGAGCACGCGCTGCCGCCGCTGCGGCGTGCCGAGGGCTCCGGCGAGAGGCCGATGCTCGTGTTCTTCACCGGGTACCACCCGCCCTTCGCCGCCCCCGGTGGGGAGTTCGCCGGGTTCCACGCCCACTTCCAGGGCGAGCGCGACGTCCTCGAACTCCCGCACCCCGGCATCGGGGCGGGCAGTGCCGTGCCGGCCGACCGGGACACGCTCGCCCGCACGCACGCGGAGACGGTGCTGCGGCAGGTCGGTGACCGGCCCTTCGCCGTCGTCGGCATGTGCACCGGGGGTGCGGTCGCCCACGCCGTGACCCGGCGGCTGGAGGCGCTGGGGAGGCCGCCCGTCGGGCAGGTGCTGCTGGACACGTACCTCGTCGACGACGGCAACAGCGACAAGGACTGGCTGCTCTCCCTGGCCGCCGTCATCGCACCGCGTCTGGGCGGCAACCAGTTCACCGGGGACGAGGACACCGGGGTGGCGGCACTGGGGGCGTACACGCGTATGTTCCTCGGCTGGGATCCGGAACCGGTCGGCGTGCCCACCCTGCTGGTCCGGGCGACGCGGCCGACCCCCGAGATGGCGGCGGGCACCGACCAGGACGAGTGGCGGACCTCGTGGCCCCTCCCGCACACCCGGGTCGACGTGCCGGGCGACCACTTCTCGTTCATGCGGGAACACACCGGGACGACGGCAGCGGCCGTCCGCACCTGGATCGACTCACTCGGTAGCGGCGGTTCCCCGTCGGACTCGGCGTCGGACTCGGCGTCGACATCGGTCACGGAAGGGGAAGAGCGGTGAAGCCCATCGATGAGCGGCGGACGGACCAGGGCGCGGCGGTCGAGGAGTTCGACGTGATCGTCGTGGGCGGCGGCCCGGCCGGGGCGACCGCCGCGTCGGCCGTCGCCCTGCGGGGCCACCGTGTGCTCCTCCTGGAGCAGGAGACGTTCCCCCGCTACCAGATCGGCGAGTCGCTGCTGCCGTCCACGGTGCACGGGGTGTGCCGCATCCTGGGCGTCGAGGAGGAGGTGGCGCGGGCGGGTTTCAAGACCAAGCGCGGCGGGACCTTCCGCTGGGGCCGCAACCCGGACCCGTGGCAGTTCTCCTTCGCGCTGTCCCCACGGCTGGCCGACCCGACCTCCTTCGCCTACCAGGTCGAGCGGTCCCGGTTCGACGCGATCCTCCTCGACAACGCCCGCCGGGTCGGCGTGGACGTGCGGGAGGGCTGCCGCGTCAGGGGCGTGCTCGCCGACGAGGAGCGGGTGCGGGGCGTCGGCTGGACCGGCCCGGGCGGCGGGAGCCACCAGGCCCGGGCCCGCTATGTGGTGGACGCCTCCGGGAACGGCAGCAGGATCCACGGCGAGGTCGGCGGCGGGCGCACGTACTCCGACTTCTTCCGGAACATCGCGGTGTTCGGCTACTTCGCCGGCGGCGGGCGGCTGCCGAAGCCGAACGACGGCAACATCTTCTGTGCCGCCTTCGACGAGGGCTGGCTCTGGTACATCCCGCTCCGGGACGACCTCACGAGCGTCGGCGCGGTGGTGAGCCGGGAGAGTGCCGCCGCGATCGGGCGGGACCCGGTGACGGCCTGGCGCGGGCTGATCGACGCCTGCCCCGAGGTCCGGGACCTCCTCGCCGGGGTTCCGCGGGCCACCGAGGCGCCGTACGACCAGGTGCGGGTCCGCAAGGACTGGTCGTACTGGAAGGCACGGCTGTGGCGGCCCGGCATGGTGCTGGTCGGTGACGCGGCGTGCTTCGTCGACCCGGTGCTGTCCTCGGGCGTGCATCTCGCCACGTACGGCGCCCTGCTGGCGGCCCGCTCCCTCAACGCCGGTCTGGCCGGGACGCTGGACGAGGACCGTCTCTTCACCGAGTTCGAGACCCGCTACCTGCACGAGTACGGCCTGTTCCACGAGTTCCTGGTCTCTTTCTACGACATGCACCAGGACGAGCGGTCGTACTTCTGGAAGGCCCGCAAGGTCACCCATGTCGACACGACGGAGGTGGAGGCGTTCGTCGACCTGGTGGGCGGACTGGCCTCCGGCGACGCGTCCCTCGGCGGGCCCGGTGGGGCGGGTGGGGCGGGTGCCGACCGGTTGACCGCCGCCGCCTCGGAGCTCGACGAGGCCGTGGGCCGGCTACCGGACTCCGACGGCCTGCGCAATCCGCTCTTCGAGGCCCGCACGATCCGCCAGGTGTTCCAGGAGGGAACGGTGCTCCAGGAACGGGGCGTCTTCGGCGGCCCACTGGAGGACGAGATCCCGGTGCGGCCGGGTGGTCTGATCGCCTCGGAGGACGGGCTCATGTGGGTGGATCCCGGGCGCTGAGCGCCGGGACCCTCCGGAGGAACCCCGACACACGGAAAAGCCGCTCCGGATCACTCCGAAGCGGCCTGCGACCTGCGTCTTCACAAGTCGGGACGACAGGATTTGAACCTGCGACCCCTTGACCCCCAGTCAAGTGCGCTACCAAGCTGCGCCACGTCCCGGTGCGCTGCCCGCGGTGACCCGCGTGATCGCGCGAAGAGCACCCTACCCCACCTGGGAGGCCTCGCCGGAGGCGGGTGCGGGGCGCGCGGGAGGGGGGACGCGGGACAATCGGCGTATGGGCAGTGGCAGTGCATCCTCGGGACGACAGGCCGACGCGCGGGACCGTGACGACGAGGGGCGGGCGCGCAACGCGCGACCCCGGGACGGGCTCGGCCGGCCGCTGCCGTACGGCTCGGACGGTGTGGAGCGGCAGCCCGAGGGGGTCGTCCGGGCCCCCCGGGAGAGCGTCGCCGAGGCTCAGGAACTGTTGGACGCGGGGAAGCCGTTCCATGCGCACGAGGTGTTCGAGGACGCCTGGAAGTCGGGTCCCGAGGAGGAGCGCGGGCTGTGGCGTGGCCTGGCCCAGCTCGCCGTGGGGCTCACCCACTCCGCCCGCGGCAATGTCACCGGTGGTGCCCGGCTGCTGCGGCGCGGGGCCGGGGCCGTGGAGGGGTGGGCGTCGGCGGCGGGACGGGAGCGGCCGTACGGCATGGACCTGCCGGGGGTCGTGGGCTGGGCACGGCGGCTGGCGGAGCGCGTCGAGCGCGATCTCGCGACCGTCGACGCCGGTGAAGAAGCGCCGCGGCTGCGAGGGCCGGGCGGCCCCTGAATCCGGTCCGGCGGCTCGCGCCCAGGACGCGGTGTCCGCGGTGTCGGTGGGGTGCGGCAGACTCGGGGCGTGCGAAAGATTCATGTCATCGGTATCGGCGCGGGCGACCCCGACCAGCTGACCCTGCAGGCGGTGCGGGCGCTGCGGAGCACGGACGTGTTCTTCGTCCTGGACAAGGGCGAGGTGAAGTCCGACCTGGTGGGGCTGCGCCGGGACATGCTCGACACCCATGTGCCGCAGGGCACGTACCGGGTGGTCGAGGCGCGTGACCCGGAGCGGGACCGGGCGGCCGGTGGGGCCGCGTACTCCCCCGCCGTCGGGGACTGGCGCAGTGCTCGGGCGGAGATCTACGCACAGATGATCGCCGAGGAGCTCGGCGAGGACGAGAGCGGCGCGTTCCTGGTGTGGGGCGATCCCGCGCTGTACGACAGCACGATCGGGATCCTGGACGAGATCCTCGACCGGGATGCCGTGCCCTTCGAGTACGACGTCGTGCCCGGGATCAGCAGTGTGTCGGCGCTCGTCGCCCGGCACCGGACCGGTCTGAACCGGGTGGCCCGCCCCGTCCAGATCACCACCGGCCGACGGCTCGCCGAGGGGTTTCCCGAGGGGGTGGACGACGTGGTGGTGATGCTCGACGCCCACCAGAGTTTCCGCAAATACGTCGACCAGGACATCGACATCTACTGGGGTGCCTACATCGGCACCGCGGACGAGATCCTCGCCGCCGGGCCGATCGCGGAGGCCGCGCCCCGTATCGAGCGGCTGCGCGCGGAGGCCCGTGAGCGCAAGGGCTGGATCATGGACACGTACCTGCTGCGCCGCAACCCCGGGGAACGGTAAGGGGAACGGGCGGGGAGGCAGGGGGGCAGCGGGTCGGCGGAGGGCACCCGGGCAGACCGCTCCCGCGTGCACGGACGGCGTACCGGTGTGATCGTGACCTCGTGACAGTCGTCGAGGGATCCGCGCCTCCCGCCGCCTCGCAGCCGCCCGTGCTGGACAAACGCCGCCGCAACGTCGTCTTCGTGACGATCATGCTGGGGATGCTGCTGGCGGCGCTCGACCAGACCATCGTGGGCACGGCGTTGCCGACGATCGTGTCCGACCTGGGCGGCGCCGAGCACATGTCGTGGGTCGTCACCTCGTATCTCCTCGCGGAGACCGTGGCGACGGTCCTGGTCGGCAAGTTCGGCGACATGTTCGGCCGCAAGGTGGTCTTCCAGGTCTCGGCGATCGTGTTCATCACGGGGTCGTTCCTGTGCGGCCTGGCCTCCGACATGACGCTGCTGATCCTGTGGCGGGCGATGCAGGGCGTCGGCGCGGGCGGTCTGATGGTGACCGCCATGGCGCTGATCGCCGATGTGATCCCGCTGCGCGAGCGCGGCAAGTACCAGGGCGCCATCGGCGCGGTGTTCGGGGTGGCCACGGTCGTCGGGCCGCTGCTGGGCGGCCTGTTCACCGACCATCTGACGTGGCGCTGGGCGTTCTACGTCAATGTGCCGATCGCGATCGTCGTGGTGATCGCGGCCGCCCGCACCATCCCCGTCGTGAAGTCCGCCACCCGGCCGATCATCGACTATCTGGGCATCGCGTTCGTCGCGGTAGGCGCCAGCGCGCTGATCCTGGGCACCAGTTGGGGCGGCAACGAGTACGCGTGGGGTTCGGGCGTCATCATCGGCCTGTTCGTGGGCGGTGTGATCGCGCTCGGCCTGTTCTGCTGGGTGGAGACCCGGGCGGCCGAACCGATGCTGCCGATGCGGCTGTTCGCGAACCCGGTGTTCACGGTCTGCTCCGTCCTCAGCTTCGTCGTCGGGTTCGCGATGCTCGGCGCGATGACGTACCTGCCGAGCTATCTGCAGTACGTCGACGGCGACTCGGCCACCGTGTCCGGGGTGCGCACCCTGCCGATGGTGATCGGACTGCTCATCGCGTCGGTCTTCAGCGGCAACGTGGTGAGCAAGACCGGGCGGTACCGCCTCTTCCCGATCGTCGGCTCGCTGGTGATGGGCCTCGGCCTGTATCTGATGTCCCTCATGGATCCGTCCACCGGTGCCTGGCTGGAGTCCCTGTACATGTTCGTGCTGGGCACCGGCATCGGGCTGTGCATGCAGGTCCTGACGATCGCCGTGCAGAACACGGTCGAGTACGCCGACCTCGGCACCGCCACCTCCGGGGTCACCTTCTTCCGCACCCTGGGCAGTTCCTTCGGCACGGCGGTCTTCGGCACGATCTACGCCAACTCCCTCACCCCCCACCTCAAGGACGGGATCACGTCGGCCGTCGAGGTGGGGTCCGTGGACGCGGCGACCGTCACCAAGGCGGCCACCAGCCCCGAGGGCCTGCACCGGCTGCCCGCGGACGTCGCCGCCCCGATCATCGACGCCTACGCCGACACCATCCAGACGGTCTTCCTGTGGACCGTGCCGGTCGCGGCCGTCGGCTTCGTCGTCGCCCTGTTTCTCAAGCAGGTGGAGCTGCGCGACAGTGCGCGGGCGGGCTCGACCGACATGGGCGAGGGGTTCGCCCAGCCGTCCGGCGCGGACTCCCGGCGGGTCCTGGAGGCCGCCGTCGGAAAGATCATCGGCGGTACGGACCTGAGCACCGCGCGTCGGATCATGAGCGACTCCGACACCCGGCTCGACATCGCCGGCGCCTGGGCAGTGATGCAGGTCGAGCTGTTCACCCGGCTGGTGGGCCACGCCAGCCTCGGCCTGATCGCCGCCCGCCGCCATCTGCCCCCGGAGGTCCTGCTGCCCGCCTTCGACCGGATGGTCGAGGAGGGGTATCTGACCCGCGACGGCTCCCTTCTCTCCCACACCGAGGCGGGGGCGCGGGAGGCCCGGGTGATCGGCACGGCCTGGGCCGACTGGCTGGCCGACCGGGTGGAGAAGGACATCGGGCGGCCGTCCGGCACGGATCTTCGGTCCGCGGTGGACACCATCGCGAAACGGCTCCTGGTGGAGGACCTCAGCCACGGACTGCCGCGGCGGCCCGCCGAGTCGGCGACGGACCCGGTGTCGAGCACCGCCCGCTGAGGAGCGTCCTCAGGGCGGGGCGACGCCGAGCCAGGTCAGGACGGCGGGCACGTCGGTCAGGGCGGTCACCGTGCCGGGGAGCGGCGGGCGGGCCACGACCACGACGGGCAGGGCGAGTCGACGCGCGGCCGTCAGTTTGGCCACCGTCGCGTCTCCGCCGCTGTCCTTGGTGACCAGGACGTCGACGCAGTGGTCGTAGAGGAGTGCGGACTCGGCGTCGACGGTGAACGGGCCGCGCGCCAGGAGGACTTCGGTGTGCGGCGGCATCGGCGGCTCGGGGAGTTCCACGGACCGTACGACGAAGTGCAGGTCCGTGAGGTGGGCGAAGGCGGCGAGGCCCAGGCGGCCGGTGGTCAGGAACACGCGGCGGCCGAGCCCCGGCAGCAGGTCCGCTGCCGCGCTCAGCGAGGCGGCCGGATGCCAGCGGTCCCCGGGGCCGGGGCGCCAGGCCGGGCGGTGCAGGACGACCGCCGGAACACCGGTCGTGGCCGCGGCCGCCGCCGCGTTCGCGGTGATGCCGGCGGCGAAGGGGTGGGTGGCGTCGACCAGTGCGTCCACGTGCCGCTCGCGCAGCCAGTCGGCGAGGCCGGCCGCCCCGCCGAATCCGCCGATCCGTACGTCCCCCGCGAGGGCCCCCGGCCGGGCCACGCGTCCGGCGAGGGAGGTGGTGACCCGGAGACCGCGGCGGGCCGTGAGCACGGCGGCCAGCTCCCGGGCCTCGGCGGTTCCGCCGAGGATGAGGACGTGCGAAGGCATGGCGCCGAGCCTACGAGGTGCGGGGACCCGGCCGGCCCATCGGGGCCGGGCCGCCGGACGGGCGCTAGCGGAGCAGGAGCTGGAGGCCGCCCACGATCGTCGCCGCGATCACGAGTTGTTCGAACAATCGCTGGTTGATTCGGTTCACAGCCCATTTGCCGAGGAACGCGCCGGGCACGACGAACGCCACGAGTGTCGCGTCGAGCAGCAGCGAGTGGCCGTCGATCAGACCGAGGCCGACGCTGAACGGCACCTTGGACACGTTGACGATCAGGAAGAAGAACGCGGAGGTGCCGAGGAAGCCGAGCTTGCGGAAGCCTGCGGAGAGCAGGTACATCGACATCACCGGGCCGCCCGCGTTGGCGACCATGGTGGTGAAGCCGCCGAGGACACCGTAGGAGCGGGCCTTGACCCGGCCGGACCGGGTGGCGACCGAGTCCGGTTCCCGCTCGGAGTCCGCCGTACGGCGGCGCCACACCGTCACTCCGGCCATCAGCAGCAGGATCGCGCCGATCGACGTCCGGACGATCCCGTCGTCCGCCCACACCAGGAACAGCGTGCCGGCGACCACACCCACCGCGACCGCCGGGAAAAGGCGCCACAGCGTGGGCCAGTGGGCATGACGCCGGTAGGTGAGCACGGCGAGCACGTCCCCGGCGATCAGGATCGGCAGCAGTACGCCGGTGGAGGCGCGGGCGGGCAGGACGGCGGCGAAGATCGCCAGGCTGACGGTGTTGGCCCCGCTCACGGCGGTCTTCGAGAAGCCGACGAGCAGGGCGGCGAAGGCGAGGGCGGCGAACTCCCAGCCGGTGAGGTGCCAGAGGGTCATCGTGTTCATGCGGACACCGATGCTAGATGCAGGTATCGGGCATCCGTAAGGAGCGTCTCGCCAGGTGGCCAAGGGTGCCGTCGTGGGGATCGTGCCGCCCCGGGAAGATCCCCGGTCCCGCGGGCGCGGTGTTTGCACCGGTTCGCACTGGGCACCCGCGCTCCCGTGGCGTCGTACGACACACCGATCCGTACCCCCAGGCGACGCCGTAAGGAGACGCACCGAATGACTGTCGTGAAGAGCACGATTCCCGAGCCCGCCCGTCAGGTCACCGGGGACGCACTGCAGAGCACGCTGGTGGATCTTCTCGGGCTCTCCCTGATCGGGAAGCAGGCGCACTGGAACGTCGTGGGCCCGCGTTTCCGGTCCATCCACCTCCAGCTCGACGAGGTCGTCACCGCCGCCCGCGACTTCGCCGACACCGTCGCGGAACGCTCCTCGGCGCTCGGCCTGCCGCCCGACGGCCGCCCGGAGACGGTGGCCTCGGCGTTCACGCTGCCCAGCCCGAAGGAGGGGTGGGTCCGTGACACGGAGGTCGTCGAGGTGATGGTCGAGACGCTGGCGGCGGCCATCGGACGGCTGCGCGAGCGCATCGAGACGACCGAGAAGGCCGACCCGGTCACCCAGGACCTGCTGATCACGATCACCGCGGAACTGGAGAAGCAGCGCTGGATGTTCGACGCGGAGAACTGGCCCAAGGACAGCTGACCGGCACCCGACCCACCGCGTAGGCAGGGGGACTTGATGACGGACGCGCTCGAACTCGACGCGCTGTGGGAGGACTTCCACCGTGCGGTGAACATGACCTCGCAGGAACTGGCCGCGTGGCTGCGGGTCAGCGAGGCCGACGAGAACACCGAGCCGCCGCCGGAGCACGCGGGCGCTCCCCTGGGTGAGCAGGTGCTCGCGATCCTGCAGAAGCGGCGTACGGATCTCGACGACGCCGACCTCGACGTGATGTACGAGGTCGTCGACACCGTCGCCGAGCAGGCCGACATGGCGAACGAACCCGAGGCCGAGCAGACCCGCCGCCGGCAACGCCTGATGGCGATCGGTCACGACCCGCTGAGGCGTTGAGGCATCGATCCGTCGAGGCGCTGATCGCCTGCAGTGTCGAGGCGCCGAGGTGTCGAGGTCTGGCCGAACAGGTGGCCGAAGACCGCCTCCGTCCCGCGCCAAGATCGTGCCAGACTGCTCGACACGGCCTGCCGAAGGGTGCGCGGGCCCTGTCGAGCAGGGGAGCACCGCGTGACCGGGACCGAGCCCGCCGTCGACCGGACCGGCACGAACCCGGCCGACCCGAACCGGCCCGGCCGGCGGCGCATCGACACCACCAGACCGCACCCGGCCCGTGTCTACGACTGGTTCCTCGGCGGCAAGGACAACTACCCGGTCGACGAGGAACTCGGCCGGCGGATCATGTCGATCGACACGGGAGCCCCGCGGGCGGCCCGCGCGAACCGCCGGTTCATGCAGCGGGCCACCCGCCTGCTCGCCCGGGAGACGGGAATCCGGCAGTTCCTCGACATCGGCACCGGCATCCCCACCGAGCCCAACCTCCACCAGATCGCCCAGTCCGTGGCCGCGGACACCCGGGTCGTGTACGTCGACAACGACCCGATCGTCCTGGCCCACGCCGAGGCCCTGCTGCACGGCACGCGTGAGGGGGTGACCGAGTATCTCCAGGCGGACGCCCGCGAACCGGCCACCATCCTCGAACAGGCCCGCCGCATCCTCGACTTCGACCGGCCCGTCGCCCTGTCGCTGATCGCGCTGCTGCACTTCGTCGCGGACGAGGACGGCGCGTACGAGCTGGTGGACACCCTGGTCGAGGCCCTCGCGCCGGGGAGTTGTCTGGTGCTGTCCGCGATGACCGCCGACTTCGAGCCAGAACCCGTCCGCCGGGGTATCGCCGCCTACGCGGCCGGCGGAGTGACCCTGGTGGCGCGGTCACAGGACCAGATGGGCGGGTTCTTCAAGGGACTTGAGCTGCTGGAGCCGGGCATCGTGTCGGTCGTCGACTGGCATCCCGAACTCGCCGCACCGGGCGAGGAGTCCGACGGACCGGGCCTCGTGTCGTTGTACGGCGCGGTCGGCCGCAAGCTCTGACGACCGGCCCCTCACACCAGCCGTCAGCCCCGGGGAACGGCCGTCAGCGCAGCAGCCACCCCCCGTCCACGCTCAGATCCACCCCGTTGACCGACCGGTTGCGCAGCAGGAAGTCGACGGCGTCCACGACGTCCCCCATCGTGGCGAGCCGGCCCGTGGGTGTCCGCGCGACCAGCGCGTCGAGGGGTTTGTCCGCCCAGTAGGGGCTGTCGCCGACGACTCCGGGGTGGACGGCGTTGACCCGGACGGGGGCGAGTTCGGTGGCGAGGGTGTGCACCAGTCCGGTCACGCCCGCGTTCACGGTGGCCACGGTGGTGGCGCCCGGGTAGGGCCGTTCCTTGGCCTGTCCGCCGAAGAGGACGAGGGCGCTGTCGTCGTGCAGTCGGGTCCGCAGCGCGTGCACGGCCTCGGTGTAGCCGACCAGTTTCAGTGTGACCAGGTGGAGGGCCGCGTCGATGTCGTAGGCGGCGACGCGGTTGTCGTCCCGTGAGACCCCGGCCAGGACCAGGTGGTCGACGGGCCCGACGTCCGCCAGGGCGCCCGCGATGTCGTGGGGGCGGGAGAGGTCCAGGGCCAGTCCTCGGGCCGCACCGGTCTCCTTGGCCACGGTGTCGGCCCGGTGCGCGTCCCGGCCGGTGAGGACGACGTGGTCGCCGCGTGCCGCGCGGGTCCGGGCGAACTCGCGGCCGATCCCCGATGTGCCGCCGACGACGAGAACACGGCTCACGGCCCCGCTCGCGGCTCCACTCGCCGCTCCGTTCATCACGCCGCTCATGGCTCCAGTGCCTCCCTCAGGTACTCCCAGTCCCGGGTGAACCGGTAGGCGTGCCGCACCGGCGGCTGCGGTGCCTGTGTCTCCAGCCAACGCAACGGCCCCTGACCGGCGTTGGCGAATCCGTGCACACAACCGGCGCCCGCCCAGGCCAGATCGCCCGGACCGAGCCGGTACCGCTCGCCGTCGAACACCGCGTCCACGGTCCCTTCGAGGAACAGATAGGTCTCCTCGAAGGGGTGGTCGTGCGTGCCCGCGACACCCTCGGGCGCGTACTGGACCATGAACATCGTCGAGGCGACCGCACCGAGGTCGCCGTCGACCATCGTCTTCACGGTGATGCCGCTGTAGACGAGAAGCGCGGTGCGCATGCTCGCCGACACCGCGAGGAGGTCCTGCGCCTGCTTGCCGGGGTCCATCTGCGCGGGTTCGAAGTGGCCGAGCGACCGGGTGCGGGGGTCGCGGACGTCGACGCGTACAGGGTCGCGGGCGGGCAGGGGGGCCACCGCCCGGGTGTCGTGGCCGTAGCGGGCCCGGGGCACCGGCGCCAGCATGTCGGCCCAGCGGGCGACCGTGTCCCCGGCGCCGCGCCACGCGTGCGGGACGCCCGTCGGGAGGAGGCCGTAGTCGCCCTCTTCGAGGAGGTACGACCCCTCCGGCACGTCGAGGATCACACGGCCGTCGAGGAGGTGGAAGCTCTCCTCGTAGGAGTGCACATGGGCGCCGACCGTGCCGTCGGGCCGCAGTTCGCAGACGCCGAAGCCGGTGTGCACGCTGCCGTCCTCCTCGCCGACCAGCGCCCGCCGCCGGTGGCCGTGCGCGTCGTAGGGCAGCTCCCGCGCCTCGGCCGCCCGTCGCACCAAGTGCCCGGTCATACGGCGTTCTTCGCCGCCAGCAGCCGGTCACGGGACGCGACGACCAGGGCGCGCGCCCGGTCGACGTCGGCGAGCAGCCTGCCGTCACGCTTGCGGATCACGCCGTCGACGATCACCGTCTCGACGTTGGACACGTCGGCGGACAGGGTCACCGCGGCCACCGCGTCGTGCACGGGCGCGACGTTCAGGGCGGTGGCGTCGATCGCGACGACGTCCGCCCGTTTGCCGGGGGTCAGGGAGCCGGTGCGGTCTTCGAGTCCCGCGACATGGGCGCCGTTGCGGGTCGCGATCTCCAGGAGCTGACGGGCCGTCAACATGGTTTCGGGGACGGACATGTCGGCGTCCCAGCACGCGGCGTTGACGCGGGCGCGCTCGGCGCCGAAGGCCGCGCGGATCTGGGTGAACATGTCGCCGGGGACGGTGGTGACGACGTCGATGCTGAGCGAGGGGCGCAATCCGTGCTCGATGGCCTTCATCACGGGCGGCCAGCCGTGCCCCATCTGCGTCTCCACCTGCGGGGCGATCGAGACCGTACCGCCGCTGTCGGCGACCATCCGCCACTCCTCCTCGCTGAGATGGCAGCAGTGGACGTAGGTGGTGTCGGGGCCGAGGAGTCCGAGGTCGTGGAGTTGCCTCACCATGCCGAAGCGGCCGGCCAGCCGGCCCATGGCCACGTGCACGGTGATCGGGATGCCCAGCTCGCGGGCGAGGGCCCACTCCGAGGTGACGACGTCGGTCGTGCAGAACCCGGGGCCGCGAGTGGCGAGGCCCATCGTCAACAGACCGTCGTCGGAGGCGAAGTGGGCTTCGCGGATCCGGCGTACGTCGTCGCCCGGTATCGCGATCTTGCTGTCGGACCAGTAGTCCGCGAGGGAGGTGTTGGCGCTGCCGTACGCGTACTGCGCGCGGATCCCGGCGTCCGTCAGGCCCTGGATCGCGGCGTCCGGATGCTCGGGGGTGTTGTTGATGTGCGACCAGTCGACGAGGGTGGTGATGCCGGCGTCGACGCACTCCAGGGCGCCCGCGAGGTTGGCCGCGTACACGTCCTCGGGCGTGTACAGAGGGGCGAAGGTGTCGAGGACGTCGACGAAGTAGTCGTCCAGGGTGGCATCGGGGGCCACGCCCCGGATCGAGGCCTCCCAGGTGTGGCGGTGGGTGTCGACGAAGCCGGGGAGCACGATGCGGCCGGCCATGTCGAGCACCTCGGCGTCCGCGTCGATCTCCGGCCGGACGGCCACGATCGTCCCGTCCTCGATGAGGACGTCCCCCCTCGGCAGGTCCCCGATGTCGGGGTCCATCGAGATCACATGTCCGGCGCGCAGGAGTGTCCGGTGGGTCATCGCCCTTCCTCCCTCGGGGTGTTCGGTACATGGGTTCGGTACGCGGTGCGACGGTTCGGTCACGCGGTTCAGTACGCGGCGAGGGTGCGGACCGCCGCCACGACCTTGTCGACGGTGGGGATCACCCGCTGCTCCAACGCGTCGGCGAAGGGCAGCGGGACGCACTCCCCCGCCACCCGCCGCACGGGCGCGTCCAGCAGGCCGAAGCCCTCGTCGGCGACGACCGACACGAGGGTGGCGCCCCATCCGCCCTGGTAGGGGTTCTCCTCGACGGTCACGAGCCGCGAGGTGCGGGAGAGCGAGGCGAGGACACGGCTCACGTCCAGCGGGATCAGGCAGCGCAGGTCGACGACCTCCGCCTCGACGCCCTCCTCGGCGAGGAGCCCGGCGGCCTCCAGCGCCACCGGCACCATCGCGGCGAGCGCGACCAGCGTCACGTCGGTACCCTCCCGCACGACGGCCGCGCGGCCCAGTTCGACCACGTGTCCCGGCGGCGGAGGCGGGCCCTTCGTCGCCAGCAGTCCCTTGTGCTCGAAGAAGACGACGGGGTCGTCGCTGCGGATCGCCGCCGCCATCAGGCCGATCACGTCGGCGGGCGTGGCCGGAGCGGCGATCTTCAGACCGGGGACGGTGAGCGCCCAGTTCTCGGTGGCCTGCGAGTGCTGGGCGCCGAACCCGAGTCCGCCGCCGTTGGCGGTGCGCACCACGAGCGGCACGGTGACCTGACCGCCCGTCATGTACCGCACCTTGGGTATCTCGTTGGCGAGGTAGTCCCAGCAACAGGCCAGGAAGTCGGAGAACATGATCTCGGCGACCGGCCGTATCCCGGTCATCGCGGCACCCATCGCCGCGCCCACGATGGCCTGTTCGGAGATCGGCGTGTCCCACACCCGTTCCGGCCCGAACTCCTTGAACAGCCCGGCGGTGGTCTTGAACACCCCGCCCGCCTCGCCGATGTCCTCGCCGAGGCACACCACGGACGGGTCCCGGCGCATCTCCCGCGCGAGCCCCTCGGCGACGGCCTCGCGGTAGCTGATCAGGTCCGCCATGCCGCGCCTCCGTCCGCCCACACATCGGTCAGCGCCTCGCGCGGGTCGGCGGGCGGGGCGTCCTTCGCCGCCCGCACGGCCCGCTCCACGACGTCCCGCGCTCGGTCGTCGGCTCCGGCGACCGTGCTCGCGGGCACCCCCAGGTCGGCCAGCCGCGCCCGTGCCAGGTCCAACGGGTCGTGCCGGAGCCAGCGTTCGACCTCCTCGGCCGGCCGGTAGGTGGCCGGGTCGGCCCGGCTGTGCCCGAAGTGGCGGTAGGTCGCCGCCTCCAGCAGGGCGGGCCCGGCTCCCGCCCGGGCCCGCCCCGCCAGCCGGGTCACCGCCTCCTCGACGGCGACGACGTCGTTGCCGTCGACGACCTCGCCGGGGATGCCGTACGCGGGCGCCCGGTCGGCGGCGGGCCGGGGTACCGCGGTGACGTCGGCGATCGGGGTGTACTCCATGTAGAGGTTGTTCTCGCAGACGAACAGCACCGGCAGTTTCCACACGGCGGCCAGGTTGAGGGCCTCGTGGAAGGCGCCGATGTTGGTGGCGCCGTCGCCGAAGAAGGCGACCGCGATCTGCCGGGTGCCCCGCAGCCGGGCCGACCAGGCGGCGCCGGCCGCCATCG
Source organism: Streptomyces sp. NPDC032822 (assembly GCF_055578825.1). Classification (NCBI taxonomy): domain Bacteria; kingdom Bacillati; phylum Actinomycetota; class Actinomycetes; order Kitasatosporales; family Streptomycetaceae; genus Streptomyces; species Streptomyces sp. NPDC032822. The sequence goes on from NZ_JBVIOL010000002.1 coordinate 392,137, forward strand.
GCAGGTGGGCGCCGACGATGGCGTACGAGCCGAGCATGCCGGTGGACGCCTTGGTCAGGTGCATGGAGCCGCCCTTGCCCTTGCACAACCCCGTGGCCCGGCTCATGAGTTCGGCGAGGCACTCCTCGGGGGTGGCGCCCCGGGCCAACGCGTGGTGGTGGCCCCGGTAGGTGGCGAAGACGTAGTCGTCCTCGCGCAGGGCGGCGCTCGCGCCGACGGCGATGGCCTCGTGACCGGCGGCGAGGTGGGTGGTGCCCTTCACGAGCCCGGACAGGAAGAGGTCGTGGGCGGCCTTCTCCGTGAGCCGGATGAGGAGCATCCGCTCGTAGCGGGCGAGGAGTCGGCCGGCGTCCGTCATGACACACCGTCGCCGGTGACGGTGCCGGTGTTGAGGTGGGACTGCGACTCACGGCGGGTGTTCAGCTCGCCGCCGACCGTCCAGTACTTGCGGCCCGCCACCAGGAGTTCCTCGGCCGGGAACCGGGTGATGACCTCGCAGCCGTCGGCGGTGACGACCAGTTCCTCCTCGATACGGGCGGCGGACCAGCCGTCGGCGGCCGGCCAGTAGGTCTCCAGCGCGAACACCATGCCCTCTTCGAGGACTTCGGGGTGGTCGAGCGAGACGAGCCGGCTGAAGATCGGCTTCTCCCAGATCGACAGGCCGACGCCGTGGCCGTACTGCAGGGCGAAGGCGGCGGTCTCGTCGGCGAAGCCGAACTCCTCGGCGCGCGGCCACACGCGCACGATGTCGGCGGTGGTCGCGCCCGGCCGGACGAGGGCGATCGCCTGGTCCATGTACTCCCGGCAGCGGACGTAGGCGTCGCACTGGGCGCGGGAGGCGCTGCCCACGGCGAAGGTGCGGTAGTAGCAGGTGCGGTAGCCGAGGTGGCTGTGCAGGATGTCGAAGAAGGCGGGGTCGCCGGGGCGGATCAGCCGGTCGCTGTAGACGTGCGGGTGGGGTGAACAGCGTTCGCCGGAGATGGCGTTGACGCCTTCGACGTACTCGCTGCCGAGGTCGTAGAGGATCTTGCTGACCAGTCCGACGCACTCGTTCTCGCGGACGCCCGGGCGCAGATACCCGTACAGCTCCTCGTAGGCCGCGTCGACCATCGCGCAGGCCTGGGAGAGCAGGGAGATCTCGTCGCCGGTCTTGATCCGGCGGGCCTCCAGGAAGACCTGTTGTCCGTCGACGACGTCGATGCCCTCGGCGCGCAGGGCGGCCAGGACGGGCATCTCGGCGACGTCGATGCCCAGGGGCTCGTCCGCCAGGCCGTGTTCGCGCAGTTCGACGGCGATCTTGTGGGCCACGTCCGCCGCGATCCCGGCGTCCGGGTGGAAGGCTCCGCGCAGGGTGGAGATACCGGCGCGGGCCCCGGTGGGCGGGCCTCCCTCCTTGCCGTCACCGTGGTCGAGCCACGGGGTGTACAGCTGGTGGTGGCGGGCGGCGGAGCCGAAGTCCCAGAGGACCGGTTGGCCGCCGCGTACCAGCAGGGCGAAGCGGATCAGCTTGTCCATCGCCCAGGTGCCGATGTGGGTGGCGGTCATGTAGCGGATGTTGGCGAAGTCGAAGCTGAGCACCGCGCCGAGCTCGGAGCGGTCCAGCGAGGTGTGCAGCCGGGCCAGGCGCTCGCGGCGCAGCCGGTCCAGATCGACGCGCTGTTCCCAGTCGACGGCGTTGGGGCCGTAGGTGCGGATCGCCATGGGACCACCCCCGGTTCGGAGTGAAGAACCGCGGGACCCGGGTGTCAAGTGCTACTGAACACTCTCGCCGAGAACGAGCCATACGCCGACGGCCGGTTCGGGGCCGTCGTTGCGGTACCGGTGCGGGGTCGTCGACTCGAAGCAGACGGCGTCGCCGGGCTGGAGGACACGCTCGTCGAAGCCGAGGGTCAGGACGAGTTCGCCCGAGGTCAGATAGCCGTACTCGGTTCCCGCGTGCCGCATCAGGCCGCCGGTGCTGGAGGAGGCTCCCCCGGGCCGGTAGGTGACCAGCAGGAAGTCGACGTCCGTTCCCGGCACATGGCCGAGCCGCTCCCACACGACCCCCGAGTCCAGTTCCAGCGTCTCCCGCCCGGCCGGACCGACCAGCGGGCCGATCCGGCGCCCGGGGTCGGCGGCGAAGGCGGCGAGGGCGTGCAGCACGGTGTCCGGTGGCGGTGCCGTCGCAGGGGCGAGGAGGCTGACCGGGGTGACGGGGGTGGTCTCGCGGGCCCCGAAGAGTTCCTCCACGGAGATGCCGAGCACGGTCGTGATGGCGTACAGCGTGCTCACCGACGGCCGGCTCTTGCCGGTCTCTATCTGGGAGACGAGGCTCGCGGAGACCCCGACCGCGCGGGCCAGGCCGCGCAGACTCATCCCCCGCTCCAGGCGCGCCCGCCGGACGCGTTCACCCAAGGACGCCAGTGACACGAGCGGCTCCTCTCCCGGCCCGACTGGGCGATCCGACCGCGTGGCCGGACTGTGCAGCTCCATTGAACAGGCGCGTCGGCGGTCACGGACAGGCGTCGCGGACAGGCCATCGCGGAGGGGCTCGCGCAGACGGCTCTCACAGACGGCTCGCGCGGGTGGGGTACAGCGGGTGGGCCGTCGCGGATCGGGGATCGCCGATCCGGCCACCGGCCGACCCGCCTCACGCCGGAAAGTCCGCCCGTACCTCCCAGCCGTGCCCGGACCGCGGTCCCGCGTGCAGGTCGCCGCCCAGGGCCGTCACCCGTTCCTTGAGGCCGACCAGACCGAAGCCGCCGCCGTGCGCGGCGTCCGGGAGCCGGCTGCCGCCGCGGCCGTCGTCCGTCACGGACACCTCCAGCCGGCCGCCGTCGTGGCCGAGGCGGACGGAGACCCGGGTGGCGTCGCCCGCGTGCCGCCGCACGTTGGTCAGCGCCTCCTGGACGACACGGAAGGCGGCGGCCTGCACCTCGTGCGGGAGGTCGTCGCGGACGGCGGGGGTACGCACCAGGGTGGCCTGCTGGATGGGGCTCGCGAAGCCGTCGACCAGCCCGACGATGCCGGCGAGGTCGCCCACCGGGCGGCGATCGGCCGGTTCGGTGCCGGTGTCGCGCAGCACACCGACCGTGCGGCGCATGGACGCCAGCGCCTCGGTCGCGGCCTGTTCGATGCCCGCGAGAACGGGGTCGAGGCCGTCCTGCCGGGAGTCGGCCATCATGCGGGCCACCTGGGTCTGGACGAGGATCCCGGTGACGTGGTGGGCGACGAAGTCGTGCAGGTCGGCGGCGATGGCGAGGCGCTCCGAGCGGCGGGTCTCACTGACCGCCACGGTCCGGCGGTAGTCCATGGAGCGCAGATAGGCGGCGAACCCGGCGGTGAGGCCGACCAGGGCCAGCCCGATCAGCATGAAGCCCAGCATGGTGTCGTGCATGCCGCGCAGCGACCGCACCGGCAGCAGCAGGACGGCGGCACCGTCCAGCACCCCGCAGACCACGACCCAGCGACGCGGACAGTGCCGTACGGCGATGAACAGCGCGCACAGCAGGATCGTCACCTCGCCCGGGCCGAACGGGGCGTCCGGGTACTTCACCGCGCTCAGTGTGTAGAGGCAGGAGGCCACGGCGGGTACGGCGGTGCGCAGTTGCGGGGTGAGCCGGGTGGGACGCCGGTCGGAGGGCCACAGCACGGCGGACGCGCCGACGATCAGCAGCAGGGCCGTCGGCCACGCGCCGAAGCCGTACCCGTCGAGATGGGACAGGTCGACGGCGAAGGCCAGGTCGACGACCACCCCTCCGAGGAGGGCGCCGATACCGAAGCCCCGGGCCACGCCCCGGAGAGATACGGACTTCATGCCGCTCACCGTATGCGGCACGGACGGCGACGGAATCGGCCGAACGGTCGAGGCGGCGGCGCACGAACCGTGGCCGTTCGGCCGAGGCGCGCGCCCAGGCGCCCGGGCGAGAGTGGAGCCACTTCCTCCCCTCCATCCCCTTCGCAGAGCCCTCAGGAGTACGTGATGCAGCGCAAGTTCCTTCTCGGTGTCGTCGGTGGTGCGGCCGGTGTCGCCGCCGTGTTCGGTGTCGGGACCCATCTGCTGTCCGGGACCGAGTCCACCACCCGGCTGGACTCGACCGACACGGTCGTCGTGGGCGGTCAGCGGGCCCTCGCGAGCGACATCGTCGCGGCCCGCACCCAGGGCAAGTACCACCCGCTGCCCTGGGTCGGCGGCAAGGTCACCGACGTCAGCTGCCCCACCGGTCTCAAGGCCGTCGCCGGTGCCACCGTCACCTGCACCGGCAGGAAGAGCGGCGGCGGGACCGTCGACATCCCGGTCACCGTGGTCAAGGCCACGGACCACTCCGTCACCTGGAAGTTCGAGCGCTAGGAAACGCTGCGAAGCGTCCGCATCAGAAAGGGACACGGCATCTCATGAGCATCGTCCTGGCCGGTCACGGCCTCGTGAAGAAGTACGGCTCCACCACCGCCCTGGCGGGTGTGGACGTCGAGGTCGGCGAGCGCGACTCCCTCGCCGTCATGGGCCCCTCGGGGTCCGGGAAGTCCACTCTGTTGCACATCCTGGCCGGGATCGTCCGCCCGGACGGCGGTGAGGTGCTGCTCCGCGGGAAGCGCCTGGACGATCTCGGCGAGAACAGGCTCAGCGCGCTGCGCCGCAAGCGCTTCGGGTTCGTGTTCCAGTCCGGTCAGCTGCTGCCGGAACTGCCCGCCGACGAGAACGTGGCGCTGCCGCTGATGCTGGAGGGCGTACCCCGCCGGCAGGCCGTCGTGCGGGCCCGGCGCTGGTTCGCGCCGCTCGGCCTCGACGGCCTGGAGCACCGCCGGCCCGGCCAGCTGTCCGGCGGTCAGGCCCAGCGGGTCGCCATCGCCCGCGCCCTGGCCGTGGCACCGGACGTGGTGTTCGCCGACGAGCCGACCGGCGCACTGGACCAGGTCACGAGCACGGAGGTCGTCCGGCTGCTGACCTCCGTCACCCGCGAGCAGGGCGCCGCCCTGGTGATGGTCACGCACGACGCCGATGTCGCCGCGCACTGCGACCACGTCCTGCACGTCCGGGACGGCCGGATCAGCAGCTACAGCCAGTACACGGTCGCCTGAACCGACCGCGTTCCGGCCCGCCCCGCCTGCCTCCATCTGTTCGCCCCCGTCTGCCCGCCTGTTCCTGGAGACCTGTCATGCGCTCCCCCGTCCTGCCCCTGACCTGGCACCTGGCCCGGTCCTCCGGCCGCCGTGGCCTGCAGAGCCAGTTGCTGGCGGCCGGGGCCGCCGCCGTCGGCGCGTTCGTACTGCTGGTGATGATCGCCGCCGCCCTGGGCTCCGGCACCCGCGCCGGCCAGACGGCCTGGCGCACCCCGCAGCCCGCCCGGCACGCCACCGCCGTCCAGGCACTCGCCACGACCTACGTCCGCCACCAGCCCCTCAGCGTCGTCTCCCTGGCCCAGCTGCCCGACCGCGCGGCGACCCCCGCCCCACCCGGCCTCGGCTCCTTCCCGAAGCGGGGCGAGGTGTACGTCTCCCCGGCCCTGGCGAAGCTGCTGCACGCGTTGCCCGCGGGCCAGCTCGCCGACCGCTTCCCGAAGGTGACGTCCTACGGCACGATCGGCGCCGCCGGTCTCGCCTCACCGGACGAACTGGTCGCCGTCGTGGGGCGGGCACCGGGCGACCCCGCGCTCTCCGAGGCGGCCGGCGACCCCGGGATCTACGGCGGGGACCAGACCGCGCGCGCCGGGATCACCGGATTCGGGGGCACCCACGCGAGCATGTTCACCTCCTTCGACCGGCTCACCGCGCTGCTGGGCGTGACGCTGCTGGTGCTGCCGGTGGTCGTGCTGGCCGCGGCGGCCGGCCGACTCGGCGCGGCCCGGCGCGAACAGCGGCTCGCCGCGCTGCGGCTGGCCGGGGCCACCCCGCGGCAGATCATCGGCATGACCGCCGTCGAGGCCGCGGCCGTCGGCGCGGCCGGTGCCCTGACGGGTGCCGTGCTGTACACGGCGTCGCTGCCGGCCCTCGCCGAGATCCCGTACGGCATCGGCGTCTGGTACCCGGGACAGCTGTGGGTGGGTGGGGCCCGGCTCGCCGCGGTCGTCCTCGCGGTCACCGCGCTCATCACCGTCAGCGCGGTGTCGATGCTCCGCCAGGTGGCGACCTCACCGTTGGGCGTCGCCCAGCAGGCGAACCCGCGGCGCACCCGTGTCATCCGGCTCGTGCTGTTCCTGGCGGTCCTGGTGTACGTCTACGCATCGACCGGCGGCGGGAGCATGACCAGCCGCCAGGTGGTCGTCCTCCTGCTGCTGTTCTACGGCGCCTTCTGGCTGGTCGGCCCTTGGGCCGTGGACCGGCTCGGCCAGGCCGTGGCCCGCTTCGCCAGACGGCCGGCGACCCTGCTGGCGGCACGCCGGCTCAGCGACGACCCGCGCGGCACCTGGCGTACCGTCAGCGGGCTGGTGCTGGCGGGCTTCGCGGCCGGGTTCTTCTCCGTGAGCATGGTGGGCACCGAGGGCGCCCGCTACCACGGCCAGGTGGCGGTGGTCACCGCGAGCGCCGCCCAGGCCCGGCACGCCACCGACGAGGCCCGCACGCTGCTGCGCGCCGCGGGAGTCACCGCGACCGTCTCCGCCGTCGGCGAGGACGACTTCGACAGTCTGACGGGGGGTCACCCGGGCGTGGTCGCCCATGTCTCCGGCGGCGGACGGGACCTCGACACCGCCGTCACCGCCCTCGCCCCGCTGGGCACGGGCGTGCTGCCGTACACCGAGGACTACGCCACCGCGAACGACCGCACGGTCATCGAGCGGTTCGCCGAGGTCAGCAAGGCCACTCTGGCGCTGAGCTTCCTGGTGGCCGGCGCCTCGGCCGGGCTCACCGCCGCGGCGAACGTGCTGGACCGGCGCCGGGTCTACGGTCTGCTGCGGCTGGCCGGCACCCCGCTGAAGGTGCTGGACCGGGCCCGCGTACGGGAGACGGTCCTCCCGCTCGTCGTCCTGGCGGGCGGCACCATCGCCACCGGTGTCTACGCCTCCTACCGGCTGAACGCGGTGTTCGGCGCCTCCCTCAACACCACCGGAGCCCTGCAACTCGCCGCCTGTGTGGCCGTGGGCGCGCTGGTGATGTTCGCGGCGATCGGCGGCAGCAGGCCGTTGCTGCGGAAGGTGACGGCCGACCCGGCCCGGGCCGCGGACTGAACGGACCGAGCGGAACGAGCGGCGTGGGTGGGGCCCGCCGCGCCCACGGGCGGGCCCCACCCGTGCTCACCCCCTGAGGCATGATGCGAGCCATGACGAGCCCCACCCCGAGCGGCGCCCCCATCCGCGTCCTCATCGCCGACGACCAGGAGATGGTCCGTACCGGCTTCCGCTTCTTCTTGGACGCGCAGCCCGACATCACGGTGGTCGCCCTGGCCGCCGACGGCGAGGAGGCGGTCGCGCTGGCCCGCGAGGTCAGGCCGGACGTGTGCCTGCTGGACATCCGGATGCCGAAACTGGACGGTCTGGAGGCCACCCGGCTGCTGGCCGGGCCCGGCGTCGCCGATCCGATGCGGGTGGTCGTGGTGACCACCTTCGACCTCGACGAGTACGTGTACGGGGCGCTGCGCGGCGGCGCGTGCGGGTTCCTGCTCAAGGACTCCGGGCCGACCCTGCTGGCGGAGGCGGTCCGGGCGGCCGCGGCGGGCGACTCCCTGGTCTCCCCCTCGGTCACCGTGCGGCTCCTGAGGCATGTCACCGAGGCTCCGCAGCCGATCGCCCCGGTCCGCACGGCGTCCCCTGCCGAGCCTCTCACCGAGTCCCTCACCGAGCGTGAACTCGACGTGGTCCGCCTGGTCGCGCTCGGCCGCACGAACGCGGAGATCGCCGCCGAGCTGTACGTCTCGCTGTCCACGGTCAAGACCCACCTGTCCAGCGTCCAGCTGAAGCTGGCGGCGCGGAACCGGGTGGAGATCGCGGCCTGGGCATGGCAGAACGGGCGGGTGGGGCCGGGGTCCTGACCGGGCCCCCGATCGGCTCCGGATGATGTCCGGACGTCCCCGGGTCGGCCCCGCGTCAGCCGCCGGAGCGGATGAGCCCCGTCAGGTAACGCCACAGCGCCGACCGCCGCTTGGCGGCCCGATCCGGGATCTCCACCGCGGGCAGCGCGCTCTCCCCGGTCTCCTCCGACAGCGACGGCAGCGGGACGTGCGGCCCGGTCAGCTCGTAGCGCACCGGCAGTGACCGCAGTCCGCGCATGAACGGCGAGGAACGCCACGGCAGTTGGTCGACGGGGAGGGCGAGTTCCAGGTGCCCGAACCGTTCGAAGAGGCGGCTCACCCCGGCTGCCGCGATCGTCGACGCCAGCTCACGGGAGGGGCACTGACGACGTCCCGCGCCCCACGACAGATGCGCCCGGCTGCTGATGGTGGAGGAACCCGGTGCCATCTGCCCGGCGAAGACGGGGTCGGCGTGCGCGGCCGCGGAGGAGACCCACACCGGGTCGCCCGCGTGGATGGTGTAGTTCCCCAGCGGGGTGTCCTCGGCGGCGAACCTCGGCACGAAGTTGACCAGGGGCGGCTTGCGCATCACCACCCGGTTGATGGTCTCGCGGACCATCCCGGCGGACAGCACGGTACGCACCCCACCCTCGCGCTCTCCGGAGATCACCTCGACGACGGTGTTGGAAATGAGGATGCCGACATGGTCGGAGGTCATGCCGAGCAGCATGAACAGTTCCCGGGCCAACTCGTCGACGGAGAGGTCCGGGTGGGCGGCCAGCAGGTGGGAGGGGAAGTCGTCGCCGGGCTTTCGGAGCTTGGCGGCGGCCAGCGAGCCGAGCGTCTCCAGGAGCCGTTCCAGGGCGGGTTCGGCGTCCGGGCCCGCGTCCAGCACCCGCCACATGTCCATCAGGGCGTCGTCGCCCTGGGAGCCGGGGAAGCCCAGCAGATGGCTCGCCGCCATCAGCGGGAGCGGGCGGGAGAACTGCGCCGACAGGTCGGCCATGCCGGTGCCGCCGCCCTGTGCGAGCAGGCTGATCAGTTCGTCGGCGTAGTGCGTGACGGCCGCCTTCAGCCGCTTGGCCTGGGGGTGGCGCGGGTCCTGGAAGGGCCGCAGCGCGGCGTCCCAGGCGCTGCGCAGGGCGGGGTAGCCCGGGCCGCCCTGGATCAGGATGTGGTTGACCTCCAGGGAGGGTCCGAGCGGCCAGTCGGCGGGTACCAGGCCCTCCGACCGGGCGCGCCAGTTCTCCAGGCCCTTCGGCCAGGCGGCGTCGTCCTGGAGCACGCCCAGCGCCTCGCGGTAGCCCAGCACGAGCCAGGCGGGTACGCCGAGCAGGTCGACCGGCGCGACCGGGCCGTGCACCTGACGCAGCCGCTCGTAGACGAGCGCAGGACGGGTCTCGTAGTCCCGGGTCAGCAGCGGCTCCGGGTCCAGGGCTTCCAGGCGCGCGCCGCCCGTCGTCGACTCCCCCTCGTCGACCAGATGGAACTCCATGACTCTGCCGCCCCCTTCGACACCGCGCGTAGCGGCCTGCAGCCTGTGAGTTGCGGATCGGGGAGACGCTACCTCAAACCCCACCCGCGTCACCCGTCGGGGTACTCACGGGTAATCAGAATCCGCCCATGAACGGCCGTCGGCCCCAAATCGGCCCGCGGTCAGGCCTGTTCACCCTTGCCGGCCACCAGGCGCTCCAGCCGGTCGAAGCGCTCGTGCAGGGCCCGGGCGGTCTCCTCGGTCAACGCGTGGGCCTCGTGGGCGAGAGAGTGGCGGCGCCGCTGTTCCCGGCCGACGAACCAGGTGGCCAGGGCCGCGGTGACCATGCCGTAGGTGGTGATGCCGACGATCATGACCACCGTGCCGATGATCCGGCCCCCCAAGGTGACCGGGTAGAAGTCGCCGTATCCCACGGTGGTCGCCGTCTCGATCGACCACCACAGCGCCCTCGGGTACGTCGTGAGGTTCGCGCCCCTGGCCCCGTGCTCGGCGGCGACCACGGCCCAGGAGCCGATGAGCATCACCACGACGAGGACGAGTGTCGCCCCGCCCGCCGCCCGCAGATGGAGCGTGCGGCCCTCCCGGCCGAGCAGCACCTCGACCGCCCTGGCGAGGAATCCGGGCAGCATGCTCGCTCCTTGGGGGATCCGGGGGCCGTATGCGGACAGTGTCGTCGCGCGGGCCGGGGCGGGCCTGCCGGGCGGGGCGTTCGAGTCGCCCCGGCCCGTGCCGTGGCCGGACGCCGTGTCGCTCACCCGAACAGGCGTGTGCGCTGGTGGGCCGGGAGGGCCGGTGGTGCGCTGAGGACACACCCCACGAGACACCCCCGCCACCCCCTCGTCCCCAGGAGGCATCCGCAATGACCGCTCGTCCGTCCCTCCCGCCTCGCCCCAAGGCCCGGGGAGGCGCCCCCGTCGTCCGGTTCCTCGCCTCGGCCCTGGCGGCGGGCACGCTGCTGACCGCCACGGCCTGCTCGGACGGCGACGACGGCGGAAGCGGTGCGGCGGCCTCCGGCGTCGCCGCGTCACCCGTGGCCGCGAAGTCGCCGACCGGCACGCCGACCGCCTCCCCGTCCGGCCGCCTCACCGCGGCCGGCGCCCGGGACGCGCTGGTCACCGAGGCCGACCTGGAGGACGACTGGACGGAGGTCGCCGACCGGAAGGCCGCTTCCTGGCACGACAGCCTGCTCATCGGGAAGGTCGACGTCACCGACTTCTTCACCGCCGAGGCCGAGGCCGCCGACTGTCAGCGGCTCCTCGACGCGCTCTTCGACGACACCCTGCTGGGCAAGCCGTCCGGGGCGTCCGCGCTGCGCGGCTTCGAGGCCGGCGACTCCCGCCTCCTCCAGCAGGTCGCCGCCTACGACAAGGACGCCCTCGACACCTCCCTGGCCTGGCTGAAGACCCTCCCGACCGAGTGCGACCGGTTCACGGCGACCGACGACCGGGGCGGCGAGCGGACGGTCCAGGTGACCGAGACGTCCGTGCCGAAGGTGGGCGACGCCCGGCAGGGCCTGCACGTGACCGTGCAGGACACGACCTCCGGCGGGGCCTCCACGCTCACCCTGGACATCGCCGTCGTACGGGTCGCCGCCGACGCGATCACCGTCACCGCCGGCGGTCTCGACGGCGACGAGGACGACTCCCTGGAGCAGGCCGTGCGGCAGGGCACCGAGCGGCTCAAGGACGTCCGAGCGGGCCGGACGCCGTCCGCGGCCCCCGGCGAGGTCGACTGACCCCGCTCCCCCACCCGCCGTCGGTTCCCCACCGGCACCCGCCACCGCGTTCACACTGCCCCGTTTGCGGGACAAGCTGATCATCGGACGGCACAATGGCGGCGACGGACGCGGGAGCGAGAGGGAGCAGTGACGTGAACGAGAGCGACACCCCGGCAGGCAGGTCGGCGCGGCTGAACACCGGAGTGGCGCACAACGCGCGCGTGTGGAACTACTGGATCGGCGGCAAGGACAACTACGAGGTCGACCAGCAGGTCGGCGACCACGTGGCCACGATGTTCCCGATCATCCGCGAAGTCGCCCGCGCCGACCGCTGGTTCCTCGGCCGGGCGGTGCGGTTCCTCGCCGAGGAGCGGGGCGTGCGGCAGTTCCTGGACATCGGCACCGGGCTGCCGACGGTGGACAACACCCATGAGATCGCCCAGCGGATCGCGCCCGAGTCGCGGATCGTGTACGTGGACAACGACCCCATCGTGCTGGTGCACGCGCGCACCCTGCTCACCAGCACCCCGGGGGGTGTCACCGACTACATCGACGCCGACGTGCACGACCCCGACGCCATCCTCGAACGGGCGGCGCGCACCCTCGACTTCGACCGGCCGGTCGCGGTCATGATGCTCGGCATCCTCAACTTCGTCCTCGACGCCGACAAGGCGCGGGACATCGCCCACCGGGTCATGGCCGCGATGCCGTCGGGCAGTTACCTCGCCCTGACGCACCCCACCTTCGACGCCGACCTCGGCGGCGAGGGCCAGATCCCGGCGATGAACTTCTGGAACGAGAACGCCACGCCGCCGATCTGCGCCCGCGGCCGCGAGGACATCGCCGCCTTCTTCGAGGGGCTCGACCTGCTGGAACCGGGCCTGGTGTCGTGCTCGCAGTGGCGTGCCGGGCCCGACTCCCCGCTCGTGGTACCGCAGTTCGGCGCGGTGGCCGTGAAACCCTGACGCAGCGCCGATCCGGCCGAGCCCGTCATGGAGGACGTATGACCACCCTTGCCGACCCGGTCCCCGGCGGACGTCCCGGTGAGGTCGAGCGGGCCGCCGCGCTCGCCGACGAGCTGGCCGAGCGGGGCGTGCACGGGGTCGTCCTCTCCTACGTCGACACCGCGGGGGTCACCCGGGTGAAGACCGTACCGACGGCGAAGCTGACGTCGGCCGTCGCCTGGGGTGTCGGCATGTCACCGGTGTTCGACACCTTCCTGGCCGACGACTCGATCGTCGCCACCGACGTGCTCGGCTCGCCGGACGGCGATCTGCGGCTGTATCCCGACCTGGACCGGCTGGTGGCGCTGGTCGGACAGCCGGGCTGGGCGTGGGCGCCGGTCGACCGGATCACACAGGAGGGCGAACCGCATCCCGGGTGCGCTCGCACCCTGTTGCGCCGGGTCGTCCGGGAGGCCGACGAGCGACACGGGCTGGCCTTCCGGGCGGGCATCGAGATCGAGTGGGCGGTCGGTCAAGGCCCGTCCGCCGCCGGGGACTTCGTGCCCGCGACGACGGGGCCGGCGTACAGCGCCACCCGGCAGGTGGAGTTGAGCGACTGCACCGCCGACCTGCTGGCCGCGTTCGCGGCGCAGGACGTCGAGGTCGAGCAGTTGCATCCCGAGTACGCGGCCGGGCAGTTCGAGGTCGCGGTGGGCGCGCTGGATCCGGTGGCGGCGGCCGACCGCAGCGTGCTGGTGCGGCAGACGATCCGGGCGGTGGCGGCCCGCCACGGCCTGGTCGTGTCCTTCGCCCCGGCGGTCTTCGCTCAGGGCGTCGGCAACGGCGGCCACATCCACCTCTCCGCCTGGCGCGACGATGTGAACCTGCACTCCGGGGGCGGCGGCCGGTACGGCATGACGGCCGAGGCCGAGTCGTTCGCGGCCGGGATCCTCGCCCACCTGCCCGCGCTCACGGCGGTGACGGCGCCCAGCCCGGCGAGCTATCTGCGGCTCAGGCCGTCCCAGTGGGCCGGGGTGTTCACCGCCTGGGGCCGGGAGACCCGCGAGGCGGCGGTGCGGGTGGTCACCGGGACGGCGGGCCTCCGCGACCGGGCCGCGAACCTGGAGGTCAAGCCGGTCGACCTGGCCGCCAACCCCTATCTCGCGCTCGCCGCGCTGATCGCCGCCGGTCTGGACGGTCTGGCCTCGGCGGCGCCGCTGCCCGAGGAGATCACCGGGGACCCGGCCCGGCTCGACGCCGGGCAGGCCGCCGCCCGGGGAGTGCACCGGCTGCCGACCTCCCTGTCCGAGGCGGTCGAGGCGTTCCGCGGCGACGGGCTGCTGCGGACCGCGCTGGGCCCCGTCCTCGCCGACGCGGTGACCGCCGTACGCCTGGGGGAGGTCGCGGCGGTGGCCGGGATGGACGACGAACACGTGGCGGCGGCGTACCGCTGGCGGTACTGACATGGGCGCGGGGCCCGTGCACGAGGCGCTCGCCGCGCTGCCGCTGGTGGACCACCACTGCCACGGGGTGGTCACCGCCGGGCTGGACCGGGCGGACTTCGAGGCGCTGCTCACCGAGGGCGCCGTCCGGCCCGGGATCTCGCCGTTCGACAGCCCGGTCGGGGTGGCCGTGCGGCGGCACTGCGCCCCGCTCCTGGACCTGCCGCGCCATGCGCCCGCCGAGGAGTACGTGGCCCGGCGGGCGGAGTTGGGGGCGGGCGAGGTGAACCGCCGGTTCCTCGGTGCCGCGGGCACCGGCGTGTTCTGCGTCGACACCGGGTTCACCCCGGACCGCCTCACCTCGCCCCGGGAGCTGGCCGAGGCCGCGGGCGGGAGGGCGTACGAGGTCGTCCGTCTGGAGGCCGTCGCCGAGGCGGTGGCGGCGGGCGGGGTGGAGCCGGACGCCTATGCGGAAACGTTCCGCGCGGCCGCGCTGGAGGCCGTGCGACGGCCCGGTGTGGTGGCGGTGAAGTCGGTGGCCGCCTACCGCACCGGCTTCGACCTGGACCCGGCACGGCCGTCGGACGCGGACGTCACCGGGGCGGCCCGGCGCTGGCTCGCGGAGGGCGGTGGCCGGCTGGCCGACCCGGTCCTCGTACGACAGTTGCTGTGGACCGCCGTGGACCTGGGGCTGCCCCTCCAGTTGCACACCGGGTTCGGCGACGCGGACATCCGGCTGCACCGGGTGGACCCCACGCACCTGACGGACTGGCTGCACCTGACCGCCGGCACCATCCCGGTGCTTCTGCTGCACTGCTGGCCCTACCAGCGTCAGGCGGCCTACCTGTCAGCGGTGTTCGAACAGGTGTACCTCGATGTGGGGCTCACGCTGCATCATGTCGGTCCCGCCCGTGCCGGAGCGGTCCTGGCCGAAGCGATGGAGATCACGCCGTTCCGCAAACTGCTGTACAGCTCCGACGCGTACGGTGTGGCCGAGTTCTACCAGCTCGGCGCGCTGGCCTTCCGGCAGGGCCTGACCGGCCTGCTCCAGGAACGGGTGGACGCCGACGAGCTGAGCCTGCCGGACGCGCTGCGGATCGCGGCGTGGACCGGCGGCGACAACGCCCGCCGTCTCTACGGACTGCCCTCGACCGACACGGAACCCTCACCCTGAATTCCCCCAGCCCGATACCGCGACCGAGCGTTCGCGTTTCCCGGAAAGTATGATCAAGCAATGTCTGACATGACCGACACCACACCCGGCTGGCTGAGTTCCGACGAGCTGGAGATGGCGCGCGCCCGCATGCCGATCCTGTACGTCGAGGCCGTGCCGGTCCGCGTCGACGACAACGGCGAAGTCACCAGCGTCGGCCTGCTGCTGCGCATCGGGCCCGACGGGACGGTCAGCCGGACGCTGGTCTCCGGCCGTGTCCTGCACCACGAGCGGGTCCGCGACGCCCTGCTGCGCCACCTGGAGAAGGACCTCGGCCCGGTGGCGCTGCCCCGGATCCCGACCTCGCTGCAGCCCTTCACGGTCGCGGAGTACTTCCCCACCCACGGCGTCACGCCGTACCACGACCCCCGCCAGCACGCGGTGTCCCTCGCCTACGTCGTCCCGGTCAGCGGCGACTGCCGCCCCCGCCAGGACGCCCTGGACCTGGTCTGGTTCAGCCCGCAGGACGCCCTGTCGCTCGCGGTGCACAGCGAGATGCCGGGCGGTCACGGCGTACTGCTCAAGCAGGCCCTGGCGCACGTGGGCCACTCGGTCTGACGGCTCTCACTCCGGCTCCTCCGCGGCCTTGCGCTGGGTGGAGCCGGGCTCGCCGGTGTCGCGCCGCCACTCGACGACCAGCTCGTCCTTGCTGCCGAAGCGGACGAGGTGGCGTCCGACGACGTCTTCGAGACGGTCGAGGTGCTCGGTCTGCGACTCCACGGCCAGCAGCAGGGCGCCGTCGACGGCGGTGAGTGTGCCGGTGCCGTTCTGGAAGAGCAGCCGGCCCTCGCCGGTCTCCTCGTCCCAGCCGGTCTCGGCGCGCCGGCCCAGGTGGGCGGCGAGCTGCTTGGCGTAGCGCTGCGGTCGGTCGGTGGTGACGCGGGCTTCGGAACGGGGCATGGCGTACTCCGGGGATCGCAGGGTGCGGTGCGGTGAACGTCTCGATGGTGCCGGAGCGGCGCACCGGACGCGCCCCCTCCCACGCGTCACGCACCGCGAGGCAGAATTGTCTCCCGCGTCGCCACCGCTCGGCGCCTCCTGGGACGCCGAGGTCAGGTGCCCTTCAGGGCGAGCGGCAGCGAGCTGATGCCGCTGAGGAAGTTGGAGTACACCGGTCGCGCCGGGCCCGTCCGCTCCCAGTGCGCCACCAGGTCGCGCAGTCCGGCGAGGACGGCCCCGATCTCGGCCCGGGCCAGGTAGGCGCCGAGACAGAAGTGGGGTCCGTAGGCGAACGTGACGTGCTTGTTCGGCGTGCGGTCCAGACGCAGTCGGCCGGGGTCGTCGAAGACGCGTTCGTCGTGGTTGGCGGAGGGGTTCCACACGGTGACGATGTCCCCGGCCGCGATGTCCTGACCGCCGACGAGGGTGTCGGTGGTGGCGGTACGGCCGGAGTGCAGGGCGGGGGTCGTCCAGCGCAGCATCTCCTCGACGGCGGTCTCGATCCGGACGTCCCCGCGCCGGAGGGCCGCCCACTGGTCGGGGTGGTCCAGGAGGGCGTGGGCGGCGCCGACCATGGACAGCCGGGCCGTCTCGTCGCCGCCGAGGATCAGGCTGTAGCAGTTGAGCATGATCTCGTCGTCGTCCAGCGGCAGTCCGTCGATCTCGCTGCCCGCGAGCAGCGCGATGACGTCGGCGTGCGGGCCTTCGCGCCGTTCGCGGGCAAGGTTCGCGAAGTAGAGCAGGATCTCGCTCTTGGCGATCCACGCGTCGGCGGCCGTGCTGTCCGCCTCGTGGGATCCCAGCGCCGAGGACGTCAGGCTCAGCACCTGGGCCCGGTCGGCGTCGGGTACGCCGAGCAGGTCGCAGATGGCGCCGAGCGGGACGCCCGCGGCCACATCGGCGGCGAAGTCGCAGCTGCCCCGGTCGATGGCGTCCCGCAGCAGGCGTTCCACGGTGCGGCGCACGCTCGCCACGATCGGTTCCAGGGCACGTGGGGTGAACGCGGCCATGAGCAGGCGGCGCAGCGCGGTGTGGCGCCGGCCGTCGGTGATGGCGAGCATCCGCCCGGCCGCGGAGTCGCCGCCGGCGAGCAGGGTCTCCAGGACGTTGCCGCCCTCGGAGGTGAAGCGGGTGCTGTCGCGGTACACGGAGGTGACGTCGGCGTGCCGGGTCACCACCCAGAACCCGGGCGCCGAGCCGGTCGCCGGATTCCAGTGGACCGGCTCGTGCTCCCGCAGATGGCGCCATACGGCGGACAGGTCGCTCTCGGCGTGCAGCCGCGGGTCGGCCAGGTTCAGCGTGTCTAGCTCTTCCGGAGCGATCGTCCGCCGCGTGGTCATGTTCCGTGTGTCTCCTCTGCTCCGGTCTCCGATGGCTTGGCTCCCCCGTTGCGGGGCGGCCCGTTACTCGCCCATGGCCCGGATCAGGCTGTTGGGGCGCATGTCGGTCCAGTGCTCGTCGACGTACGCCACACAGTCCTGACGGCTGGCGCGGCCGTGAACGGCGGTCCAGCCGGCCGGGATCTCGGCGAAGGCGGGCCACAGCGAGTGCTGGCCCTCGTCGTTGACCAGGACGTAGTGCTCAAGGGTGTCGTCGTCGAACGGGTTGACGCTCATGCGGAGTTGCTCCTGTCGGGTGCGGAGTCGGCGGTGGTGCCGGGGGTGATGTCGGTGGTGGTGCGCAGGGCCCGGGCGAGGACGGGGCCGATCCGGTCCAGTGCCGCCGGACGGGTCATCTCGCCGTGTGTGCAGGGGACTTGGTGGTGGCGGATGCGGCCCGTGACGTACGGCCGCCAGGTGTCGGGCCGCTCCGGGTGGGCGTCGGGGTCCTCCGAGGCGCTGAAGAGCAGCAGGTCGCCCCGGTAGGTGGCGGGGGTGAACTGGTCGAGCAGGCGGCGGTTGTTGGCCGTCACCTCGACGAGGGCGGCGAGTTCGGCGTCGTCGAGGCTGCCCGGCAGGTCGGGCACGGCGCGCACGCGTTCCGCGAACCGGGCGTGGGTCAGCTCCTCGGACGGTGCCGGTTCCTCCCTGCCCAGGATGGCGAGGAGGCCGCGCAGCACGGCCGTCCGGTCGGTGGGGTGCGGCCCCTGGTCGGTCCACGCGCCGGGGAACGAGTCGAGCAGGGCGAGCAGTTCGACCCGCTCCCCCGCCGTCTGGAGTGCGGTGGCGACGCCGTGGGCGACGAGGCCGCCCATGGAGTAGCCGAGCAGGTGGTACGGGCCCCGGGGCTGGATCTCGCGGATCCGTTCCGTGTGCTCGGTGACGGCCTCGGTGAGGGTGGCCGAGGGTGCCGCTCCCGGGACCAGCCCGCGGGACTGGAGTCCGTACAGGGGCCGGTCCGGGTCGAGGTGGCGGGTGAGTCCGGCGAAGCCCCAGGCCAGCCCGGAGGCCGGCGGGAGGCAGAAGAGGGGCTCGCGGTCGCCTCGGGCGCGCAGCGGCAGGACGACGTCCAGGGCGGCGGCGCCGGTGGTCGCGGGCCGTCCGGTCAGGCGCCGGGCCAGTGCGGCCACGGTCGGCGTCTCGAAGACGGCCCGGACGGGCAGTTCGGCGTCGAACTCCGTTCGGATCCGGGTGGTCAGCCGGGGTGTCAGCAGGGAGTGTCCACCGAGGTCGAAGAAGCTGTCGTGGACGCCGACGCGGCGGGGTTCGAGGCCGAGGACGTCGGCGAAGAGCGCCCGGAGTCGTTCCTCGGGGCCGGTGCGTGGCGTGCCGCCCGTCCCGTGGGCGGGTGCGCCGGGTGCGGGCAGGGCCGCCCGGTCCAGTTTGCCGCTGACGGTGAGCGGCAGGGCGTCCAGGACGACGATCGCGGTGGGGACCATGTGGGCGGGCAGGGTCCGGGCGAGGTGGGTCCGCAGCAGGGTGGGCTCGGCGGCCGTCACGGCGTAGGCGACGAGCTGCCGCTCGCCGCGCCGGTCCTCGTGTACCGCGACGGCCGCCCGTACGACGTCCGGGTGGGCCGCCAACACGGTCTCGATCTCGCCGAGCTCGATGCGGAAGCCGCGGATCTTCACCTGCTGGTCGGCCCGGCCGAGGAAGCGCAGCGTTCCGTCGAAGCCGCGTACCGCCAGGTCGCCGGTCCGGTACATCCGCTCCCCGGGCCCGCCGAACGGGTCGGCCACGAACCGCTGCCCGGTCTGGCCGGGCCTGCCGAGGTAGCCGCGGGCCGGACCGCCGCCGGCGAGGTAGATCTCCCCCGGCATGCCGTCGGGGACGGGCCGCAGTGCCTGGTCGAGGAGGTGCAGGCGGTTGCGGGCGAGCGGGCGGCCGAGCGGCGGCGGGCCCTCCTTGCCGTACGGGTCGGTGTCCGACTGCCACGCGGTCGCGTAGACGGTCGCCTCGGTGGGCCCGTAGAAGTTGATGATCCGGGCGCCTGGGAAGGCGGTTTCGAGTGCGGCGAGGAGCTGCTCGGGGATCGGCTCGCCGCCCAGCGCGACCACCTGGGGCGAGAGACCGGGGCGGTCGGCGACGACGGTGGCCAGGACCGACGGCACCCCGCTGATCAGACTCGCGTCCCGGCCGGCGCCGCCGGTGAGCGCCAGCAGGTTGTCGGCGATCTCGACGCGGCCACCGCACAGCAGCGGCGAGAAGATCTCGAACACGGACACGTCGAAGTTGAGCGAGGTGGTGAACAGAACCGCGGCCAGCCGCCCGGGGCCGAGCGCGGTGTGCGTCCACTCGACGAACTCGACGATGCTCCCGTGGGTCTCGGCCACACCCTTGGGGCGTCCGGTGGAGCCGGAGGTGTAGGTGACACAGGCGAGGTTCGCGGGCGTCAACTGTGCTGCGGCCAGAGGCTTCTGATGCCCGGCCACCTCATGGTCCACCTCGTCGGGGTCGAGGACGGATGTGCCCTCGGGCAGGGTCGCAGCCGTCCGCGCGGCGGCGAGGACGACGACCGGCCGGGCGTCCTCGACGAGGTGGGCGAGACGGTCGCGCGGGTAGGCGGGGTCCAGCGGCAGATAGGCGGCCCCGGACTTCAGGACGCCGAGGACGGCGGCGACCAGGTCCGCGGTGCGCGGCAGCGCGATGCCGACCACGCGCTCGGGTCCGGCACCGCGGGCCACCAGCCGACGGGCCAACCGGTCGGCCCTGTCGTCCAGTTCGCGGTACGTCAGCGAGGTGTCGTGGTGCCGGACGGCCTCGGCGTCCGGGGTGGCGGCCACCTGGGCCGCCCACAGGTCGGTGAGGGTGCGGGTCGCCGGGGCGGGCATGTCCCGGGGATGTTCGGGACGGGGTGCCAACCCGACGCGCCCGAGGGGGAGTTCGGGGTCCATCGCCATGGTGCACAGCAGCCGTACGAGACGGTCGAGCGTCGCCTCGGCCCAGGCCGCGTCGAAGAGGTCGGGGCGGTAGGCCAGCCGGAAGCGCGGGCGGGGTCCCGGGAGGGCCACCAGGGTCACCGGATAGTGGGTGGCGTCCCGGCCGCCCGTTCCGGCGATCCGCAGGCCCTCGCCGGGGTCCGTCGCCCGTTCGTCCACGGGGTAGTTCTCGAACACGACGAGGGTGTCGAAGAGTTCGGGGATCCCGGCCGCCCGCTGGATGTCGGCGAGGCCCAGGTGATGGTGGTCCAGGAGCCGGACGTATCCCTCCTGGACCCGGCGCAGCAGCCCGCTCAGCGGTTCGTCGGGACGCAGTCGGACCCGGGTGGGGACGGTGTTGATGAACAGGCCGACCATGGCCTCGACGCCGGGCAGTTCGGCCGGGCGGCCTGAGACGGTGGCGCCGAAGACGACGTCGTCGCGTCCCGTCGTACGGCTGAGGAGGATCGCCCAGGCGGACTGGACGAGGGTGTTGACGGTGACGCCGAGCCGCCGGGCCAGGGTGGTCAGGGCCGTGCCGGTCTCGGTGGACAACTCGGTGCGGGCCTGGGCGAGTTCGCCCGAGCTGCGACCGTCGGCGGTGGGCGGGGCGAGCCGGGTCGGCTCCGCCGTCCCGGCGAGCGCGTCCCGCCAGGCGGCTTCGGCGGCGGTGCGGTCGCGGCGGCCCAGCCAGTCCAGGAAGGTGCGGTAGGGCGGGGCCGGCGGGAGGGCGGCAAGGTCGCCGCCGGTGTCGTACAGGGCGAGGAGTTCACGCAGCAGGACGGAGACCGACCAGCCGTCGAGCAGGATGTGGTGGTGGGTGATCAGGAGCCGGTGGCGTTGTTCTCCGGTGCGGGCCAGGGTGCAGCGGAGCAGGGGCGGGGTGGCCGGGTCGAAGCCGCGGTGGAGGTCCTCGTCCAGGAGGCGGGCCCATTCCGTCTCGGTGTCGTGGCCCGGCCCGGTGAGGTCCGTCTCGGTCCACGGGAGCGTGGCCCTGCGGGGCACGACCTGCACGGGCTGGCCGCCGCGCCGGCGCCGGAAGGCCGCGCGGAGGGTCGGGTGACGGTCCAGCAGTGCCTGGGCCGCGGCCCGCAGCCGGCCGGCGTCCACGGCGCCGTCGAGGTCGAAGACGAGCTGGACCAGGTAGACGTCCCGGGCGTCCTGCTCGTGCTCGTACACGGCGTGGAAGAGCAGGCCCTCCTGGAGCGGGGTCAGGGGCAGGATGTCGACCGGGGCGGGCTTCGCCGGTTCTGTCGGCTGTGCGGTCATGGGGTGTCTCACCGTCTGTTTCGGGGGCGCTAGCCGTCGAGGCCGGCGGCGAGTTCGTCGAGTTCGTCCTGGGAGAGCTCGTCCGGGGCGAGTCCGTGCCGGGCCGCTCCGTTCCGGGGCACGGCCGTCGGGGGTGTGGCGTCGTCCGCGCGCCGGACGAGAGCGGTGAGTGCGGCGAACCAGGCGTCGGCCAGGGCCCGTACCTCCGTCTCGGTGAGCACGCCGTCGGGCCACGACCAGTCGGCGACGAGGCGGGGGCCGGTGTCGGAGTCGTGGACGACCGCGTTGAGGTCGAGGGTGTGGGCGGCGCCGAGACCGGGGTCGGTGCCGCTGCCGAGCGACCCGGACTCCGGAGCGAAGGCCCACTCGGCGGCGTGGTCGGGGGCGGTGAACCGGCCCAGGTAGTTGAAGCCGATCGCGGGGGCCGGGTGGGCGGCCAGATCGGGCGCCGCGGCAGGGTCGAGATACCGCAGGAGCCCGAACCCGATGCCCCGGTCGGGCAGTTCGCGCAGCCGCTCCCCGACGCGCCGGGCCGCGGTCTCGGCGGCGGGCCCCGCGGCCAGGGCGTCGGCGAGGTCCAGGCCCGTCAGATCGAGGTGCACCGGGTAGAGGGAGGTGAACCAGCCGACCGTGCGGGACAGGTCGAGGCCGGGCGTGATGTCCTCGCGGCCGTGTCCCTCGACGTCGAGGAGGACGTGTTCGGTGGCCTGCCGCTCGGCGACGGCGAGTGCGAGACCGGTGAGCAGGACGTCCTGCGTGCCGATGCCGAACGCGGACGGGACGGTGGTGAGCAGCGGCCCGGTCGTCCCGGGCGGGAGGGTGAGGCGGAGGGAGCGCAGGGTGGCCGCGGTGTCCCGGGCGGGGTCGAGCGGGCGGGCGCCCAGCGGGGTGCGCGGGGCGCCGAGCATCCGGCGCCACAGCTCGGCCTCGGCGGCTCGCGCGGGCCTGCGGGCCTCTTCGGCGAGCAGGCCGGCCCAGCGGCGGAACGACGTGCCGACCGGCGGGAGCTTCGGGGTGCGGCCCTCGGCGAGTGCCGTCCAGGCGGCTTCCAGGTCGGGCAGGAGGATCCGCCAGGACACTCCGTCCACGGCCAGGTGGTGGACGACGAGCAGCAGCCGCCCGGCCCGGTCGGGTCCGGCGTCGAACCAGACGGCACGCATCATCGCGCCGGCCGCCGGATCGAGCAGGTCCAGCACCCGCTCGGACTCCTCGGCGACGGCCGCGGCCAGTTCCCCGGTCCCGGAGACGTCCCGGCGGTCGAGCAGGTCCTCGGCGCGCACCCGCTCGGCCACGTCCAGTTCGCCGGCCGGGGTGAGCCGGGCGCGGAGCATCGCGTGATGGTCGACGAGTACCTGCAGGGCGCCGGTCAGACGGCCCGTTCCGGCACCCGCGGGAACGGTCAGCAACACGGACTGGCTGACCCGCCCGACCGGTCCGCCGCGTTCGAGCAGCCACCGCATCACGGGGGTGAGCGGCAGCGTCCCGACGCTGTCGGCCGTGCCGCCCGCCGTGCCCACCGGTCCTCGCGCGACAGCGGCGAGCCCTGCCACGGTCTGTTGCTCGAACACATCCCGAGGGCTGATCACCACCCCGGCCTCCGCCGCCCGGCTCACCAGCCGGATCGACGCGATGCTGTCCCCGCCGAGTGCGAAGAACCCCTGGTCCAGAGGGACTTCGGCCAGCTTCAGGAGATCCCGGAAGAGACCGGCGAGGACCCGTTCGGCCTCCGTCCCGGGGGTGGGGGCGCCCGTCGTCGGGGGCTGCGCGGGGGCGGGCAGGGAGGCGCGGTCGAGCTTGGCGTGCGGGGTCAGCGGCAGGGCGTCGAGGACGACGAGTGCCGACGGCACCATGTAGTCCGGCAGTGTCTCCTCGGCGTGGGCGCGCAGGGCCGCCGGGTCGGGGGTGCGGCGGGGGTCGGCCGGGACGACGTAGCCGACCAGGCGGCGCCGACCGGGTTCGTCCTCCCGTACGACGACGGCGGCGCGGGCGACGTCCGGGTGCCGGGTCAGTACGGCCTCGATCTCACCGGGTTCGACGCGGAAGCCGCGGATCTTCACCTGGTCGTCGGCCCGGCCGACGTACTCCAGTTCGCCGTCGGCCGACCACCGCGTCAAGTCACCCGTGCGGTAGAGCCGTTCGCCCGGCGGGCCGAAGGGGTCGGCCACGAAGCGCCCGGCCGTCAGCCCGGGGCGTCCCAGGTAGCCGCGTGCCACCCCGGCGCCGCCGAGGTACAGCTCGCCCACCGCGCCGGGCGGCACCGGTCGCAGCCAGGCGTCCAGGACATGGGCCCGGGTGCCGGTCACGGGCCGGCCGACGGGCGGGGCCTGGTCGCCCGCGAGGGGCACGCTGATGGTCGCGCACACCGTCGACTCGGTGGGCCCGTACGCGTTGGCCATCCGCCGGCCCGGCGCCCACCGGGCGACCAGCTCGCCGGGGCACGCCTCCGCGCCGACGATCAGGGTGCGCAGCTCGGGGAGGTCCCGGGCGGGGAGCGTGGCCAGAGCGGCGGGCGGGATCAGGGCGTGGGTGATCCCGCCGTCCCGCACCTCCCGTTCGAGGGTCTCGCCGACGAGGGGTCCGGTCTCC
Source organism: Streptomyces sp. NPDC032822 (assembly GCF_055578825.1). Taxonomy (NCBI): domain Bacteria; kingdom Bacillati; phylum Actinomycetota; class Actinomycetes; order Kitasatosporales; family Streptomycetaceae; genus Streptomyces; species Streptomyces sp. NPDC032822. Next base: position 415,960 of record NZ_JBVIOL010000002.1, read on the forward strand.
GTGGGCACGACCAGTGTCCCGCCGGAGGCGAACGCCATCAGCAGCTCCATCACCGAGGCGTCGAAGCCGGGCGCGGAGAACTGGAGTACCCGGGAGCCCGGGCCGAGTCCGAAGCGCTCGGTCTGGGTGCGGGCCAGAGCGGCGAGACCGCGGTTCTCGACGACGACACCCTTCGGTGTGCCCGTGGAGCCGGAGGTGTGGATGACGTACGCGGCCTGGTGCGGGTGGTGGGCCGGCGACCCGTCCGCGGGCAGCTCGCCCGGCACACCGTCGCCGTCGTCGGTCACTTCACGGATCACGTACGCCGGCCGGGCGTCGCCCAGCAGGAAGTCGACGCGTTCGCGGGGCAGTCCGGGGTCCACCGGCAGGAAGGCCGCGCCGGCCAGCGCGATGGCCAGCACGGCGACGATCCGGTCGGCGGACCTCGGCATCAGGACCGCCACCAACTCGCCGGGCCGCACGCCCTTTCCGGCGAGCGTCCGGGCCAACCGCTCCGCGTGCGCTTCGAGTTCGGCGTACGACAGCGTCTCTTCGGCGTATGCCAGCGCGGGGGCGTGCGGGGTGCGGCGGGCCTGGTCCCGGAACAGTGCGGCGAGGGAGGCCGGGGGCACTTCGTCGGGTCCGGCGTTCCAGTCGGCGAGACGTTCGTGTTCCTCCTCGTCGAGGAGGTCGAGGTCGGCGAGGCGCCGGTCGGGGGCGGCGGCGACGGTGTCCAGGAGGCGGACGAGCCTGCGGGTGAGCCGCTCGGCGGTGCCGGGGTCGAACAGGTCGGTGCTGTACTCGGCGACGCCGTCGATGCCCGCCGGGGAGCCGTCGGCGTGGCGGTGCTCGGTCAGGTAGAGGGAGAGGTCGAAGCGGGCGGTGCCGGTCCCGACGGGCTCGCGGGTGACGTGCAGGCCGGGCAGGGCGAGGCCGGGTTCGGTGGTGTGGCCGGTGAACGCGAGCATGACCTGGAAGAGGGGGTGGCGGGCGAGGGTGCGTTGGGGGCTGATCGCGTCCACGAGGAGGTCGAACGGGACGTCCTGGTGGGCGTAGGCGGCGAGGTCGAAGTCCCTGACCCGGTGCAGGAGTTCGCGGAAGGTGGGGTTGCCGGAGGTGTCGGTGCGCAGGGTGAGGCTGTTGACGAAGAAGCCGACGAGGTCGTCGAGCCGGCCGTCGGTCCGCCCGGCGACCGGAGTGCCGACGGGGATGTCGGTGCCGGAGCCGAGCCGGGTCAGCAGGGCGGCGAGTCCGGCCTGGAGCACCATGAAGAGGGTGACGCGGGAGGAGGAGGCCAGGCCGGTGAGCGCGGTGTGCAGGTCCGCGTCGAGCGCGAGGGCGGCCCGGTCGCCGCGTCCGCTGGGTTCGGCGGGCCGGGGCCGGTCGGCGGGGAGCGGCAGCTCCTCGGGGGCACCGCTCAACGCCTCCTTCCAGAAGGCGATCTGACGGGCCATCACGGCATCGGGGTCGTCGTCCGCGCCCAGCAGCTCGCGCTGGTGGCACGCGAAGTCGGCGTACTGGAGGGACAGCGGAGCCCAGTCCGGCGCCCCTCCCGCCGACCGGGCCGTGTAGGCCGACTCCAGGTCGCGCATCAGCGGTGCCATGGACCAGCCGTCCACGGCGATGTGGTGGGCGAGCAGCAGCAGGACGTGGGTGTCGGCGTCGAGCGTGTGGAGGGTGGCGCGCAGGGGGAGGTCCCCGGCCAGGTCGAACCGGGCGCCCGCGGCGGCGGTGAGCAGGCCGGGCAGCTCGGCCTCGGAGGTCCGGACGGTCACCAGGGGCGGTCGTGCCTCCTCCGGAGGCAGGATCCGCTGGTACGGGGTGCCCTGGACGTCCGGGTAGAGCGTGCGCAGCGGCTCGTGCCGGGCGACGACGTCCCCGAGGGCCGCCGCCAGGACGTCCGGGTCCAGGGGGCCGGTCAGGCGCAGGGCCCAGGGCACGGTGTAGCCGGTGTGCCCGCCGTCGAGCCGGCTCATGAACCACAGGCGCCGCTGGGCGTACGACAGCGGCAGCGGGTCGGGGCGCGGGGCCCGGCCGATCGGCTCGGGGCGGGGCGCGTCCGGCGTTCCGTCCGTCCGGGCCGCCAGGGCGGCGGGGGTGGGTGTCTCGAAGACCGCGCGGACGGGGAGCGCGGTGCCGAGCGTGCCTCTGATCCGGTCGGCGAGCCGCATGGCGAGCAGGGAGTCGCCGCCGAGGTCGAAGAAGCCGTCGTCGGTGCCCACGCGGTGGGCGTCGAGGCCGAGGACGTCGGCGAAGAGACCGCACAGGATCTCCTCCCGCGCGGTGCGGGGCGTACGGCCTCTCGTGGTGCCGGCGTCGGGTGCGGGCAGGGCGGCGCGGTCCAGTTTGCCGTTGGCGGTCAGCGGCATCCGCTCCAGGACGACGACGGCCGAGGGCACCATGTGGTCCGGCAGGGTCCGGGCCGCGTGCCGCCGCAGCTCCGTTCCGGAGGGCGGGCGGGAGGGGTCGGCCGGGACGACGTACCCGGTCAGTCGCCCGTCCCGGACCAGGACGGCCGTCCGCGCCGCCTCGGGGTGGGCGGCGAGGGCCGCCTCGATCTCGCCGGGTTCGACGCGGAAGCCGCGGATCTTCACCTGGTCGTCCGCCCGGCCCGCGTACTCCAGCTCGCCGTCGGCCGACCTGCGGGCCAGGTCCCCGGTGCGGTACATCCGCGCGCCGGGCGCCCCGAAGGGGTCGGCGACGAACCGTCCCGACGTCAGGGCCGGCCGTCCCAGATAGCCGCGGGCCAGGCCCGCTCCGGCCACGTAGAGCTCGCCGGTCACGCCCGGGGGCACGAGTCGCAGGCCGCCGTCCAGGACGTGGGCGCGCAGGTCGGGGAGGGGGTGGCCGATGCCGGTCGACGGGCCGTCGGTCAGCGGGAGGCCGGTGACGTGGACGGTGGTCTCCGTGATGCCGTACATGTTCACCAGGACGGGGCCGTCCTGCGGGTGGCGGGTGAACCACTCGGCGACCTGGGCGGGGTCGAGGGCCTCGCCGCCGAAGACGACGTACCTGAGCGCCAGGTCGCCGGGGACGCCGGCCCGCAGCAGCTCTCCGAACGCGGAGGGCGTCTGGTTCAGCACCGTGACCCGTTCGCGGGCGAGCAACTGGAGGAACTCGGCCGGTTCGCGGCTCAACGCGAACGGCACGACCACGAGGGTGCCGCCGTGCAGCAGCGCGCCCCACAGTTCCCAGACCGAGAAGTCGAAGGCGTAGGAGTGGAAGAGCGTCCACACGTCGTCCGGGCCGAAGTCGAACCAGTGCCGGGTCCCTTCGAACAGCCGGACCACGTTGCGGTGCGGTACGGCGACGCCCTTCGGCCGTCCCGTGGAGCCGGAGGTGTAGATGACGTAGGCGAGGTGATCACCCGTCAGACGCGGTGCTGGCAGGGGTACTTCCGCCGGTGGTTCCTCGCCGAGGAGGACGACGGGGACCTCGGTGTCGGGCAGCCCCGGTACGGCGTCCTCGGTGGTCAGCAGGAGCACCGGAGCCGCGTCGGTGAGCATGAACGACAGGCGCTCCGCCGGGTATTCGGGGTCCATCGGCACGTACGCGGCGCCCGTCCTGAGGACGGCGAGTACGGCCACCACCAGTTCCGGGGAGCGCGGCAGGGCGAGGGCGACCAGTCGCTCCGGTCCCGCACCGCGGGCCGCGAGCAGTCGTGCCAGGCGGTCCGCCCGGGCGTCCAGTTCGGCGTACGTGAGCCGGGTGCCGTCGTGCACCACGGCGGTGGCGTCGGGAGTGCGGGCGGCCTGGCGGGCGAAGAGACCGGGGAGGGTGGCCGTCGGCCCGCCCTCGGGGGAGGTCTCCCCGAGCAGCCGCTCCCGCTCCCCCGGCAGCAGCACCTCCACCTCACGGACACGGCGCGCGGGGTCGGCGACCAGGGCTTCGAGGGTGACCGCGAAGCGGTCCAGGAGCACGCGGGCGCCCGTCTCGTCGTACCGGTCGGGCCGGTAGCCGAGGCGCAGGGCGAGGCGGTGGCCGGGCAGGACGGAGAGGGTGAGGGGGTAGTGGGTGGCGTCGCGGCCGGTGAGCTGGGTGACACGGCTCGCGCCGGGGCCGGTCGAGCCCGGGTAGCTCTCGAAGGCGAGCAGGGTGTCGAAGAGTTCGCCGCCGGGGCCGGTACGGGGGCCGGCGCCGGAGCGGGTGCGGGGGTCGGAGCCGGAGCGGGTGCGGGGGTCGGAGCCGGTGTCCGCCGCGCGTCGGATGTCGGCGAGGCCCAGATGCTGGTGCGGCAGCAGGGCCGCCTGCCGGGCCTGGAGGGCGGTGAGGAGCTCCGCGACCGTGCCGTCGTCGTCCCAACGCACCCGTGCGGGCACGGTGTTGATGCAGAAGCCGACCATGGAGGTGACATGGGCCAGCTCGGGCGGGCGGACGGTGACGGTCTGGCCGTGGACGACGTCGGTGCGGCCGGTCAGCCGGCCGAGCAGGACACCCCAGGCGCCCTGGACCAGGGTGTTGAGGGTGATGCCGAGGGAGCGGGCCGTCGTGTCGGCGGCGCGGCTCAGTTCCTCGGGGAGTTCGACGACGAGTTCGTCCGGCAGGAGGGTGGTGGCGGTGCCGGTCGTGGCGGGGGCCAGCAGGGTGGGTTCCCCCGCGTCGGACAGAGCGTCGCGCCAGGAATCCTCGGCGGCGGTGCGGTCCTGCCGGGCCAGCCAGGCCAGGTAGTCGCGGTAGGCGGGCGGCGGGGGCAGCGTGGTGGGGTGCTCACCGGCGTACAGGGCGCTGAACTCGCGGACGAGCAGCTGCTTCGACCAGCCGTCGAGGAGGATGTGGTGGTTGGTGACGACCAGGCGGTGCCGGTCGCGGCTCCAGTGGACCAGCAGGTACCTGAGGAGCGGCGGCTTCGCGAGGTCGAAGCGGCGGGTGCGCTCCTCGTCGAGCAGCCGCTCCCACTCCTTGTCCCGCTCGTCCTCCCCGAGAGTGGACAGGTCGGCCTCGGCCCACGGCAGTTCGACGTCCGTGGGCACGATCTGCACCGGAGGTCCGGTCTCCCTGCGGCGGAAGCAGGCGCGCAGGTTGGGATGCCGGTCGAGCAGGGCCTGTCCGGCGGCGCGCACGGCCGCCGGGTCGAGCGGGTCCGCCAGTTCCAGGATCTGCTGGGCGGCGTAGACGTCGGGTGAGCGCTCGTCGTCGTACAGGGCGTGGAAGAGCAGGCCCTCCTGCAACGGGGACAGGGGCAGGATGTCGGCGATTGCGGACCTCGTCACCGTGTGGTACCTCCACTCGCTCCGAACTCGGCTTCGAGTTCGTCGATCTCTGCTTGGGACAGGGACACCAGGGCCAGGTCGGACGGGGTGTGTCCGCCTGCCGGGGTGCCGTCGGCCTGGGCGGCCAGTTCCGCGCGCCACAGGTCGGCCAGCGCGCGGACGTCGTTCTCGGACCAGATGCCGGGGGCCCAGGACCAGGTGACCTCCAGGCGGCCGTCGGCGGTGGTGACGGCGGTGATCTCCAGCCCGTGGGCGGCGGGCGTGGCGGGGTCGTGGACCACTCCGAGGTGCGGCGGCGTCTCCGGCGCCACGGACCAGTCGGTCTCCGCCGGACGGGCCGCGCGGCCCAGGTAGTTGAAGCCGACCGGCGGGGCCGGAAGGGCGGCGAGGACCGGGCCGGTCTCGGGGTTGAGGTGGCGGAGCAGACCGTGTCCGATGCCGTGGTCGGGCACGGCCCGCAACTGCTCCTTGACGCTCTTCAGGACGTCGGCCGGGTCGTCGAGGTCGACTCCGGCGAGGTCGAGGCGGGCCGGGACGACGCTGGTGAACCAACCCACCGTGCGCGACAGGTCGACGCCCTCGGCGATCTCCTCCCGGCCGTGCCGCTCGATGTCGAGGAGCAGCGCCGGGTGTCGCCGCCACCGGGTGAACGCGGCGGCCAGCGCGGCCAGCAGCACGTCCTCCGGGCCCGCGTGGAAGGCGGCGGGGACGGTGGTGAGCAGGTCGGCGGTGATCTCGGCCGGGAGGTCGCGGGTGAGGTGACGCATCGCGCCGACGACGTCCCGCCGCGGGTCGAGGACACCGGGCCGCGGATCGGGAGTGCCTGGACCGGGGGAACCGGGCAGCGGACCGGGTGATGCCGACATGCCCTGCCATACGGCGAGTTCGGCGACCCGTGCCGGGGTGCGCGCCTCGCGTTCCAGCAGGCGGGCCCAGTGCCGGAAGGACGTGCCCGGCACGGACGGTTCCTCCTCCCGCCAGGCGGCGGCGAGATCGGAGCGGAGGATGCTCCAGGAGACCCCGTCCACGGCCAGGTGATGAACCGTCAGCAGCAGTCGTCCGGGACGTTCCGGTCCGGCGTCGAACCAGACCGCGCGCACCACCTCACCCTCGTCCGGATTCAGTGGGCCCGGCGTGAGCACGTGCGTGAGGTCCTCGACCCGCTCGAAGGGAACCTCGACACCGCCGGGTGGCGGCACGACCGCGGCCCAGTCGCCAGGGCGTGCGGTACCCGAAACCCTCATCCGGAGTACGTCGTGGCGGTCCACGAGCACCTTCAGTGCCGCCCTGAGCCGCTTCTCCTCGGCCCCCGCGGGGGTGACCAGCAGGACCGACTGACTGAACGCACCGATGGGGCCGCCCCGTTCGCGCAGCCGGTGCAAGGCAGGGGTGAGCGGCAGTGCGCCGACGGCCGGTTCCTGACGCCGGGCCCGGTCGGGTGCGGGCCGGTTCGCCGCCAGTGCGGCGAGCGCGGCGACGGTCCGCTGTTCGAACACGTCACGCGGGGTGAGTCGCAGCCCCTCGGCGAGAGCGCGGCTCACGAGGTGGATGGAGGTGATGCTGTCACCGCCGAGGTCGAAGAACCCGTCGTCGGTGCCCACTTCGGCGATGCCGAGCACCTCGGCGAACAGCGCCCGCAGCGCCTTCTCCTGCGGGGTGCGAGCCGCGCCGTGCGTGCCGGACGGGTCCCCGCCGGTACCGGACGGGTGCCGGCCGGCGTCCGGTGCGGGGAGGGCCGCGCGGTCCAGTTTGCCGTTGGGTGTCATCGGCAGCGCGTCGAGGACGACGAGCGACTCGGGAACCATGTGGGCGGGCAACTGCCGGGTGGCATGCGCGAGCAGGGCGGGACGGTCGGCCTCGGCGGCCCCGACGACATACCCGACCAGGCGGCGTACGCCGGCCCGGTCCTCGCGTACGACCACCGCGGCCTGCGCGACGGAGCCGTACGCGGTGAGGACACCCTCCACCTCGCCCGGCTCGATCCGCAGCCCCCTGATCTTGAGCTGCCCGTCGGCCCGCCCGCGCAGCTCCAGCGTGCCGTCGGCGCGGCGCACGGCCAGGTCGCCGGTACGGTACATGCGCCCCGCGCCGGGTGCCCCCGTGCCGGACGGACCGAACGGGTCGGCGACGAACCGTTCGGCGGTCAGGCCGGGCCGGTTCCGGTAGCCGCGGGCCACATGGTCGCCGGCCACATACAACTCGCCCTCCACACCCACCGGTACGGGGTTCAGCCGGGCGTCCAGGACGTAGGCCCGGGTGTTCCACATGGGGCGGCCGATGGGGACGGGCCCGGTCGGGAGGTCGTCGCCCGGCTCGATGCGGTGGTCGGTGCAGCCGACGGTCAGTTCGGTGGGGCCGTAGTGGTTGACCAGGCGGACGTCCGGGTGGTCGCGGCGCCAGGCCCGCAGCGCCTCACCGACCAGCGCCTCGCCGCCGAGCATGAACTCCTCGGTGGGCGAGAGGTCGTGGGGCAGGGCGGGCAGCAGCGGGAGGTGGCTCGGGGTGGCCTTGAGGAAGGTGCAGCCGCCGGACAGCGGGGTGGCGCCCGCCTCGTGGAAGGCGGCGATGTGGACCCGTCCTCCGGCCGCCAGGGCCCCGTGCAGGGTGGTGACCGTGGCGTCGAAGGAGAGGGTGGCGTGCAGCAGGGAGGTGCCCCGCAGACTCGGGTACGCCTCGACACAACGGGCCACATAGGTGGTGAGGTTGCGGTGCTCGACCACCACGCCCTTGGGACGGCCGGTGGTGCCGGAGGTGTAGATCAGATAGGCCGCGTCGGCGGGGCGGGCCGGGGTGAGGGGCGCCTCCGGGTCGGCCGGGGACGCGTCCGGGCGTACGACGGGGACGCCTGTGTCGGGACGTCGGAGGGAGGGGACCGCGTCGGGCCGGTCCGGTGTGGTCGGGTCGTGGTCCCCAGTGATCAGGCACACGGGAGCCGCGTCGGAGAGCAGGTGGGCCGTGTGCTCGGCGGGATGCTCCGGGTCGAGGGGCAGATAGGCGGCGCCCGCCTTGAGGACGGCGAGCACGGCGACCGCCAGGTCCGCCGAGCGTGGCAGCGAGAGGGCGACGATCCGGCCGGGACCCGCGCCGTACGAGGTGAGGGCGCGCGCCAACCGGTCGGCGGAGGCGTTGAGTTGGCGGTAGGTGAGGGAGGCCTCCGCGTCCGACACCGCGACGGCGTCGGGGGTCCTGGCGGCCTGCTCCTCGAACATCCGGGTGAAGGTGGTGTCCGGCACCTCGTGTGCGGTGTCGTTGAACTCGACGAGCAGCCGGTGGCGTTCCTCCGGTGCGAGGAGGTCGAGCGTGCCGATCGGCCGGTCCGGGGTGTCCACGGCGGCCCGCAGCAGGCGTTCCAGACGGGCCGTCAGTTCCTCGGCCGTGTGCCGGTCGAAGAGGTCTGCGCTGTACTGGAGGATGCCGTCGATGCCGTCCGGGGTGCCGTCGGGTGCGCGGTGCTCCCCCAGGTTGAAGGTGAGGTCGATCTTGGTGGTGCCGGTCTCCACGGGCCGTGTCCGTGCGGTGAGGCCGGGGAGGTCGAGGTGGGGGCCGATGGTGGGGCGGAAGGCGAGCATCACCTGGAAGAGGGGGTGCCGGGCGAGGGAGCGGGGCGGGTTGAGCGCCTCGACCAGGTGCTCGAACGGCAGGTCCTGGTGGGCGTAGGCCGCCAGGTCGGCCTCCCGGGCCCGGCCGAGCAGGTCCCGGAAGGTGGGGTCGCCGGAGGTGTCGGTGCGCAGCACGAGGGTGTTGACGAAGCAGCCGACCAGGGCGTCGAGGGCCTCGTCGGCGCGGCCCGCGACCGGTGTGCCGAGCGGGATGTCGGTGCCCGCGCCCAGCCGGGTGAGCAGGGCGGCGAGCCCCGCCTGGACGACCATGAACACGGTCGCGCCGCTCTCGGTGGCGAGTTCGCGCAGCCTCCGGTGCAGGGCGGCGTCCAGCCGGACCGGGATGTCGCCGCCCCGGTGGGTGGCGCGGGCGGGCCGTGGACGGTCGGCGGGGAGGGCGAGTTCGTCGGGCAGCCCGGCCAGCACCCCTCGCCAGTGGTCGAGTTGCCGCTCGCGGTCGTGCCCGAGGAGGTCGTGCTGCCAGGCGGAGTAGTCGGTGTACTGGACGGGCAGCGGCTCGAACTCGGCCTCCCGGCCTGCGAGTCGGGCCCGGTAGGCGGTCGCCAGATCACGGAGGAGGGGGTCCAGCGACCAGCCGTCAGCGGCGATGTGGTGCAGGACGAGGAGGAGGACGTGATCCTCGGAGCCCGTTCCCTGCCCCGCGGGGCCGATGTCCCGTCCCTCGCACCGCGCTCCACGGCCCTCGGCCCCTGCCGCATGGCCCGCGCGGCCCTGGACATGGCCCTCGGGGTCCATGACGAGCAGGTGGGCACGGATCGGCGGATCCTCCGCCAGATCGAACCCCTCCCCGGCCAACTCCACCACTCGTTCGTCCAGTTCGGCCTCCGTGACGTGCTCGACCCGTACCTCGGGCCGTACACCGTCCAGGAGTCGCCGGCCCGGGATGCCGTCGGTGTCCGGGTACACGGTCCGCAGGATCTCGTGCCGGACGACCAGGTCGGCCAGGGCGGCACGCAGGGCGTCCGCGTCGAGCGGGCCGCCGGTCAACCGGGTCGCGAGGGGGATGTGGTAGGCGGCCCCGGCCGGGGCCGAGTCCTCTTGCAGCCGGTGCAGGAACCACAGCCGGCGCTGGGCGGACGACAGCGGAGCCTCGGCCCCGGCGCCCCGCGCCACCGGCCGCGGGACGACAGGGCGTACGGCCGTCCCCGCACCGGTGAGCCGGGCCAGCCCGGCCGGGGTGGGGGCCTGGAAGACGTCCCGCAGGGCCAGCTCGGTGCCGAGGGCCGTGCGGACCCGGCCGAGGAGTCGCAGGGCGAGCAGGGAGTGGCCGCCGAGGGCGAAGAAGCCGTCGCCGGGGCCGACCTCCGGCAGGCCCAGCACGTCGGCGAACAGGGCGCACAGGAGTTCCTCGTGCGGAGTGCGCGCGGCCCTTCCCGTCACGGTCACCTGCGTCGGCGGGGCGGGCAGCGCGGCCCGGTCGAGTTTGCCGTTGGCCGTCAGCGGCAGCCGGTCCAGGGCGACGATCGCGGAGGGCACCATGAACTCGGGCAGGAGTCCGGCGAGATGGTCCCGCAGGGCGTCGGGGGCGGGGGCCGTGCCGTCGGCCGGGACCACATAGGCGATCAGTCGCCGGTCGCGGTCCTCGCGGATCAGGGCGACCGCCTGGGCGACCTCGGGGTGGGCGGCGAGGACGGTCTCGATCTCGCCGGGTTCGATACGGAAGCCGCGCAGTTTCACCTGGCCGTCGGCGCGGCCGTGGAACTCCAGTTCGCCGTCCGGTGTGCGGCGGGCGCGGTCGCCGGTGCGGTACATCCGCGCCCCGGGCGGGCCGTAGGGGTCGGCGGCGAACCGCTCGGCGGTCGCTCCGGGGCGGCCGAGGTAGCCGCGGGCCACGCCGGGCCCGGAGACGTAGAGTTCGCCGACCGTGCCCGGCGGCACCGGCTGGAGGGCCCCGTCGAGGACATGGGCGCGCATCCCGTCGAGGGGCCGGCCGATGGGCAGCGGGTCCGGGACGGGCGAACCGGCGGGACAGGGGCGGCTGGTGGCGAAGGTGGTCGTCTCGGTGGGGCCGTACCCGTCGGTGACGGTCAGCTCCGGGCAGGCCGCGAGGACCCGGCGGACGGCGGGGGCGGGTACGGCCTCACCGCCGGTCCACACCTGGCGCAGCCCGGCGAAGCAGCCCGGTTCCTCCTCCGCGGCGAGCCTGAAGAGGCCCGCGGTGAGCCACAGCGCGGTCAGTCCATGACGTGCCGTCAGGCGCCGTACGGCGGCGGCGTCCACGTCCTCCGCCGGGCCCGCCACCACGGCCGTGCCACCGTTCAGCAACGGCACCCACATCTCGTACGTGGAGGCGTCGAACGCGGTCGGCGAGTGGACCAGGACGCGCGCGTGGGCGCCGCCGCCGAACGCCGGGTCGGTGGCGAGGGCGGTGATGTCCCGGTGGGTGACGGCGACGCCCTTCGGTGTGCCGGTGGAGCCGGAGGTGTGGCTGACATAGGCCAGTTGGGCGGGGTGCACGGGTACGGCGGGGTCGGTGTCCGGCCCGGTGTCGAGCGCGGGGTCGGCGTCGGTGACGACGACGGGGCCGTCGTAGGACCCCTTCGCCGTCTCGGCGAGCGCGAGGTCCGTCAGCAGGGCCGCCGCGTGTGTCTCGGCGAGGATCCGCCGGGTGCGGGCCGCCGGGGCGCGCGGGTCGAGGCCGACGTACGCGGCGCCCGCCTTGAGGATGCCGAGGAGTGTGCCGACCAGGTCGTCGGAGCGGTTCATCAGGACCGCGACCCGGTCCTCGGGCCGGACCCCGAGGGCGAGCAGCCGGTGCGCGATCCGGTTGGCGCGGGCGTTCAACTCGCGGTAGGTGAGGGTGTGTTCGCCGTGCACGAGGGCCGTCGCCGCCGGGGTCGCGGCGGCCCGGTCCGCGAAGAGCCCGGGGACGGTCGCCTCGGCCTCGCGGACGGGCACGGCGACCTCCGGCCGTTCCTCGGGCGAGGTCAGTGCGATGCGGCCGACCGGCGTCCCGTCGTCGGTCGCGGCGGCGGCGAACCGCTCCAGGAAGCGCACGAAACGCCGGTGGTGGTCGGTGAGTTCGGGGTCCTTGTAGTGCGCGGGGCTCGCGTCGAGGTCCACCCGGACCCCGGCGCCGTCCGCGCGGTCGTACACGTTGACGGCGAGATCCTCGACCGGTCCCGTGGACAGGTTGTGTCGGGTCGTCGGATGTCCCGCGAACCGCAACTCCGGCCCGAACGCCATGATGTTGACGACGGGGCCGAAGAACCGCCGCCCGTCCCCCGGCCAGTCCAGGTCCCGGCGCAGGTCCTCGCCGCGCAGGCACTGGTGCGCCAGCAGGTCGCGGGTGGCGGCGGCGGTCTGCCGTACGAGGTCGCGGGCGGCGGTGTCGGGGCGTACGGACAGCCGCAGCGGAAGCACGTTGGACGCCATGCCCGGGGTGGTGAGGGCTCTCTCGCTCTCGCGGGCGGTGACGGCGAGGCCGAGGACGACGTCCCGGGCTCCGGTGAGTCGGTGCAGGTGGGCGGCGGTCGCCGCGAGGACCACGCGCGACCAGCGGGTGCCGGCGTGCCCGGCGGCCGTGTGCACCAAGTCCCCGGCCGCTGCGGTGAGATGACCGGTGCGGCGCAGGAACCGGCCGGCGACCTGCGGCGGGCGGCCGGACAGGCTCACGGGGTCGGGACGGTCCGCGAGGAGGTGTGTCCAGTACGCACGGTCCGAGGTGTGCCGGGCGCTCGCGCGGTAGGCCGTGTCCTCGGCGACGAGTGGGGCCAGGGGTGCCGGTGGCGGGCTGTGGGGCGTGCCCGCGACGAGCGCGGTGTAGGCGTCGGCGACCCGCCGGGCCAGGAGTGAGCAGCTGTAGCCGTCGACGGCGATGTGGTGGTAGCGCTGGTACCAGATCCAGTGGGTGTCCGTGAGCTTCAGCAGGGCGTAACGGAACAGCGGGGCCCGGTCGAGCGCGAACGGCGTGGCGAAGTCGGCTGTCCGCCACGCGGCGGCGGCGGACCGGGGATCGGCCTCGCCCGTGAGGTCGACGACCGGCAACTCCCAGGCGGGGTCGGGCTCGACGAGCTGGCGGACGTGGTCGTCGTCGGCCGTGAATCGGGCTCGGAGGGTCTCGGTGGCGGCCACGACCTGCCCTGCCGCCGCCCGGAACAGCTCGGGGTCGACGGGCCCGTGGATCTCGGTGTACTCGCCCACGTTGTAGGCGGGACCGGCGGGGTCGAGGCGCTGCCCGAACCACATCGAGCGCTGGGCGGCGGACGGGTCCAGGACCCGGGGCACGCTCATCGGCCGGCCTCCGCCACTACGGACACGGTGGGACCAGCGGGTGCGACCGGAGCAGTTGGGGCGGCAGGCGAGGCAGGAGCAGTGGGTGTGGCGGGAGCAGCGACACCGGTCAGGTGCCGCGCCACGCGCTCGGCGACGATCCGCGGCCCCTCCGCACCGCCGGGCCAGGGCAGCCGCAGCCAGGGCTCGGCGGGCACGAGCGCGAGGTCGCGGGCCTGGCGGACGCGGCCACCGCCGGTGACGTTGAGGAGCACCAGTTCGTCGCGCCGGATCCGTCCGGCCCGGACCGCCTCGGCCAGGGCGGCGAGGGCGACTCCGGCGCCCGGTTCGATGTCGACGCCCTCGACCTCCTCGAACAGCGTCATCGCGGCGCGCGCGGTCTCGTTGTCGGTGCACAGGACGTCGCCGCCGCTCTCGGAGAGCACGTCACGGACGCCGCCGCGGACGGTGAACGGCGGTCGCCGGTTGGTGAGTTCGCGGGCCAGCGGCTCGTGCTCGCGGTGCGCCGGGGGCGCGCCGGTACATCGCCAGGCGTCGTACAGGGGCGCGAAGGGCGCGTTCTGGCACATCAGCAGGCGGGGCAGCGGCTCGCCGTCCCGGCGGAGGCGGCGCGCCGCCTCATGGGCGCCGATGGCCCCCGTCCCGCTGCCGACCGCCTGCACATAGGTCTCCGGAAGGCGTCCGAGGGTCTCCGCGGCGGCCAGCATGACGGTGCCCAGGCCGTCGCGGCGGCCGACGTTGCGCGAGCCGCCCTCGGCGTGGTGACCGGGGAGCCTGGCGAGCAGGTCGGCGCAGGCGATGGTGTCGCTGTAGGTGGCGGCACCGTCGAGGACGACGAGCCGTACGCAGGGGTCGAGCGGGGCGGGGAAGCGCATCCGCTCCAACGCCGTGGCGGGCACCACCAGCAGACAGGGCACCCGGTGCCGGGTCGCGGCCCAGGCGAAGGCGGCGGCGGTGTTGCCCGCCGAGGGGATCACCAGGACCGGCGGCGCGGCGGGCAGTCGCCCGAGCACGGTGTACGCCTCCAGGTCCTTGAACGTACAGGTGGGCAGCAGCGCGCCGCGTTCCGGCCAGTGGCCGTTGAAGGCGATCCACAGCCGGTCGAGGCCGATCCGGCGGCCCAGCCGCTCCGCCGGCTGGACGACCGGCCCGGGCACGTCCGGGAAGGTGCGGGCCACGGGGAGCATCGGGGCGTACCGGAACAGCCCGGAGCCCTCGCCGGTGTGCGTTCCGCTTCCGTCGTACTCGGTGTGCAGGAATGCCGGCTCGTGCCCACGGGAGCAGTCGAGCAGGAGACCGTCGTCCTCGTGACGGGTTCCGCATGAGGAACAGACAATCGTGTAGTGACGTGTTCCCGGGCGTACTCGGGACATGGTCCTCGCCTTTCGCAGTGCCGCATTCCGCTGATCCATTGGAACCGGGCCTTGGAGGCGGGAAGGTGACATGCGAATTACCGCTGAGCGACGCACAGTTGACACATGTGGATCTTTCCGTCAGGCGGAAGTGTCTGTTGGAGTGTTCAGTTCCACTTCATCTGCGCGTATCCGGCGGGCGGTTGAGAAAGCAGGGGATCCGTAGATCATCCGAGGCGTACGAGCCATGACGAAAGGCTGGCGGAATGATGGTTGATACGCCGATGAACACCGTCGCGGAGAAACGGGTGGGACCTTCGCACTGGCTCCCTTCCCATGTTCCGGTTTCCTTTCTGTCATCGAATGGCAAAGAGAGTGAACTCGACTCCACGGAAGGGCATGCGGCAGGTCCTGTGAACGGGTCTGCGGACCGGCGGCCGGAGAGTCCGGAACCCCGCACGTACGCCGAGCCGCCCGCCGCGTCCCTGCTGCGGGCCTATCGGCAGATGGTCCTCGGCCGCCGCTTCGACGAGCAGGCGACGGCCCTCGCCCGGCAGGGCCGGCTCGCCGTCCACCCCTCCAGCCTCGGCCAGGAGGCCTGCCAGGTGGCCGCCGCACTCGTCCTGCGCGACACCGACTGGCTGTTCCCCACCTACCGCGACTGCGTCGCCCTGATCAGCCGCGGCATCGACCCGGTGGAGGCGCTGACGCTGCTGCGCGGCGACGCGCACTGCGGCTACGACCCGCGGCGGCACCACACCGCACCCCAGTGCACACCGCTGGCCACCCATGCCGCGCACGCCACCGGGCTGGCCCACGGCGAGCGGCTCAAGGGAGCGGACACGGTCGCGCTCGCACTGGTCGGCGACGGAGCCACCAGCGAGGGCGACTTCCACGAGGCCGTCAACCTGGCCGGTGTCCTGCGGGCGCCGGTGGTCTTCCTCGTGCAGAACAACGGGTACGCCATCTCGGTCCCGCTGTCCGAGCAGTGCGCGGCACCGAGCCTGGCGTACAAGGGAGTCGGCTACGGCGTCCGCGCCGAGCAGGTCGACGGCAACGACGCCGCGGCCGTACTGGCCGTGCTGACCACCGCGGTCGAGGACGCGCGGACGGGCGGCGGACCGTGGCTGGTCGAGGCGCACACCTATCGCGTCGGCCCGCACACCAGCGCCGACGACCCGTCCCGCTACCGCCCGGCCGAGGAGGCCGAGCACTGGCGGGGCCGCGACCCGATCGCCCGGCTGGAGGCGGCGCTGCGCGAGCGCGGCCTGCTCACCGACGCCGACGTCGGGGCCGCGGCCGACGAGGCGGAGGCGTACGCCGCCGACGTCCGCGAACGGATCGCCGTGGCACCCGAACCGGATTCCTCGGCCCTCTTCGACCACGTGTTCAGCACACCGACCCCGCAGCTGGCCGAGCAACGAGCCGCGCTGTCGGCCGAGGGGGCCGCGTCCACACGGCGGACCGAGCGAACCGAGCGGAAGGGACGCTGACATGACGGTCGGCACAGCGATGGCGCAGGCCCTCAACACCGCTCTGCGGGACGCGCTCGGCGCGGACGAACGGGTCGTCGTCTTCGGCGAGGACGTGGGCCGCCTCGGCGGCGTCTTCCGGGTCACCGACGGGCTGGCGGACACGTTCGGCGCCCGGCGCTGCTTCGACACCCCGGTCTCCGAGGCCGGCATCGCGGGCCTCGCGATCGGTATGGCGATGGCCGGCTGGCGGCCGGTGGTGGAGATGCAGTTCGACGCCTTCGCCTACCCGGCGTTCGAGCAGATCGCCTCCCACATGGCCAAGACGCGCAACCGCACCCGAGGCGCCCTCGCGCTGCCGCTGGTCGTCCGCATCCCCTACGGCGGCGGCATCGGCGGCGTCGAGCACCACAGCGACTCCAGCGAGGCGTACTACGCGCACACCGCGGGCCTGAAGGTGGTGACCCCGGCGACGGCCGCCGACGCCTACTCGCTGCTGCGCGAGGCGATCGAGGACCCGGACCCGGTGGTCTTCCTGGAGCCCAAGCGCCGGTACTGGACGAAGGAGGACCTCGAACTCCCCGTCCGCACCGAGCCGTTCGGGACCGCCGCGATCCGCCGCGGCGGCGGGGACGCGACCGTGGTGGCGTACGGTCCGTCGGTGGCGGTGGCCCTGGAGGCGGCCGACGCGGCGGCGGCCGACGGCCTGGACGTCGAGGTGCTCGACCTGCGCACCCTCGTCCCGCTGGACGACCGTACGCTCACCGCGTCGGTGCGGCGGACCGGCCGCTGTCTCGTCGTGCACGAGGCGCAGGGCTTCGCCGGGGTCGGCGCCGAGATAGCGGCCCGGGTGCAGGAGCGGTGCTTCGACGCGCTGCGCGCACCGGTGCTGCGGGTCACCGGCTTCGACATCCCGTATCCGCCGCCGCTGCTGGAGGGCGCCCATCTGCCGGGCGTCGAACGGGTGTTGGAGGGGCTACGGCGCCTGGTGCCGACCGGGCTCCGGCGTCCCGCGCCCGACCGTGCGGAAGCGGTCGCGGTCGTCGCGCCCGCTTCGACCTTCTGTCTGCCGGATCTGGGCGAAGGGCTCGCGGACGCCGAACTGCTGGAGTGGAAGGTCGCCGTGGGCGACACCGTCACGCACGACCAGGTCGTCGCGGAGGTGGAGACGGCCAAGTCCGTGGTGACACTGCCGAGTCCGTTCACCGGGACGGTGACGGCCCTGCACTGCGGCGACGGGGACGTCGTCCGGGTGGGGGCGCCACTGCTGACCGTGGCGGAGCCGGGGAACAAGCCGGAGAGCGGGCGGGAGGGCGGGGCCGACAGCGCGGACGATTCCGGG
This sequence comes from Streptomyces sp. NPDC032822, assembly GCF_055578825.1. Lineage (NCBI taxonomy): Bacteria > Bacillati > Actinomycetota > Actinomycetes > Kitasatosporales > Streptomycetaceae > Streptomyces > Streptomyces sp. NPDC032822. The sequence goes on from NZ_JBVIOL010000002.1 coordinate 433,168, forward strand.
GCCGTACTCACCGGATACGGCACCGGCACGGCGCACCGATGGTCCCGTACGCCGGAATCCACCGACGCGGAACGTGCCAACGCGGAACCCGGCGGCCTGGCACCCGCCGTCCCGGAACCCCCGACCGCGACGACCGGCCTGCGGACCCCCCTCGGCCCCACCGCCGAGAAGTTCCTGCGCGGTCATCGCGACACCCCGGCCGTGACCATCTGGGCCGACGCCGACGCCACCGGGCTGCTCACGGCCCGCGACCGCCTCGGGACGGGCCTGCTCGCGCTGCTCGCCCGCGCCTGTCTGGCCGCGCTCGCCACGTTCCCGGAGCTCAACGCCCGCGTCGACACCGACCGCGGGGAGGTCGTCCGGCTGCCCGGCGTGCACCTCGGCTTCGCCGCGCAGACCGCGCACGGCCTGGTCGTGCCGGTCGTCCGGGACGCCGACCGCCTCTCCGCCGACGGCCTCGCCGCCGAACTGCGCCGGCTGACCGGCCTCGCGCGGCACGACACGCTTCCGGCGCGGCACCGCACCGGCGGCACGTTCACCCTGAACAACTACGGCGTCTTCGACGTCGACGGCGCCACCCCGATCCTCAACCATCCGCAGGCCGCGATGGTCGGCGTGGGCCGCGTCACCGACCGGCCCTGGGCGGTGGACGGCCGCGTCGAGGTACGCAAGGTGGTCACCCTGTCGCTGACCTTCGACCACCGTGTCTGTGACGGCGGCACCGCGGCCGGCTTCCTGCGCCGGGTCGTCGAGGGCGTGACGGCTCCCGAGGAGACCTGAGCGCCGGCCCGGTCCCCGCCGGTGCCGCAGCGGGACGGTCCCGACACGCCGGCTGTCACGGTCCGGCAGGCGTCCCCTGTGCTCGACGGCCCGCGGCACCACGGCACGCGCGTCGCGCCGCTCGCGCGGCCGGACGTCGACGACCGCCGGGTGTCCGGCTCCTCCCGGCCGGCTCGGCCCCGGGCACCGGCCCGAAGAAGGCGGCACACCCGCTCGACGTGCCGGGTCCGCGCCCTGCGTAGCCTTTCGGGCGTGACCGAGAACGACGTGCCCGAGAACGAGCCGATGCGGCTTCCCGACATGCCGCTGCACGATCCGTTCGTCGTCGCCGACGACCGGACCCGCACCTACCACCTGTACACGTCCAACGACCCGTCCGTGTCCGGCACGGACGGCGTCGGCACGATGGTCTACCGCAGCCACGACCTGCGCGACTGGACCCGCCCCGTCGTGGTCTTCCTGGCCGCCGCACAGCGGAACCTCTGGGCGGCGGACGGCGGATGGGCACCGGAGGTGCACGCCTGGGCCGGCAGGTACTACCTGTTCACCACGCTGCACGACGAGAACGAGCCGCTTCCGGTGCCGCCGTCCGGCCCTCTGGGTACGCCGTTCCACGTCCCGAACCACCGGCGCGGCACGATCACCGCCGTATCGGACTCCCTGCTGGGCCCGTTCACCGTCGTCGACGCCTCCCGCCCCACTCCGCCCGAGCAGTTGATGACCCTCGACGGAACCCTCTACGTCGACCCGTCCGGGCAGCCCTGGATGGTGTACGCGCACGAGTGGCTGCAGACCATCGACGGCACCATGGAGGCCATCCGGCTGGCCGACGACCTGTCCCGGCCGGTCGGCGACCCGGTCTTCCTCTTCAAGGGGTCGGACGCGTTCTGGATCGGCGAGCGGATTCCCGCGGGCCTGCCGCACCAGATCCCGCCCTACGTCACCGACGGCCCGCAGCTGCACCGCACGGCCGAGGGCTCGCTGCTCATGCTGTGGTCGACGTACGAGAAGAACGTGCCCGAGGCGGACGGCACCCTCGGCGGCGGCTATGTGCAGACGTACGCCGTCTCCAAGTCCGGTGACATCGAAGGGCCTTGGCAGCAGCGGCGGCCCCTCGTCCACGAGGACAGCGGTCACGGCATGCTGTTCGACACCTTCGACGGACAACTGATGATGATCCTGCACCGCCCCTTCGAGAACGCCCGGGGGAAGCTGTACGAGATGGAGATCCGCGGTGACGAGCTGCGGATCCTGCGTCGGCGCGACGATCTCGACGGCGGCGGATGACCCCTGTCAGCGAGCGGGGACGCGCCGCACCACCTTTCCCTGTCCGTCCGCCTCCAGGGAGCCCGTGCCGTCGGGGCCGGTCACGTCGACCCTGATGACGAGGGACCCGGCACGGCGGCCTGCGGTGAGGCGCCAGGTCTGCGGGGAGCGGACGCCGAGCCGGTTCTCCGCCTCCTCGACGAGGGCGGGGAAGCGCGCGTAGGGCAGGGAACGCGGGTCGAAGTGCGGGGCCGGGTCACCGCCGGGGGCGAACACCACCGACATCAGCCGCTCCCGCACGACGACGGTGAGGGCCTGGTGCGCGCTCCTGCCCTGGGTGTCCCTGCCCTGGATGAGCGAGTCGACGGCACGGCTCAACTCGCCCTGGTCCAGCAGCGACCGGCCCGGGCCGACGGTCACCGTGCCGGTCTCGGAGGAGACCGTGGTGGACGACGAGGAGGACGAGGAGGACGACCGCCCGGCACTCCCCCGGCTCTCCCCGCTCCCCCCGGCGAACAGGTCCGCCCGGAACAGCAGGATCACGACGGCCGCACCGGCCAGCAGGCCGAGGAGGGCGGCGAGGGCGAACGCACCGCCTTCGGGGGGATCGCTCTCCATGGCCGGCCCGGGTGCCGAGTCGAGGCGGGCCTCGGCGGCCCGGTTCTCCCATGGTGGGGTGGGCCGTTCGACGACACGGACCTTCCACGGGCGGTCCGGCGGGTACTGGACCACGAGGATGCCGCGCGGCCGGTAGGTGGAGAGATCGGCGAGATTGACGGACCGCGTGATCGCGACACGGTACGCGGGCCCGTCGTCCGGTGCGACCGTGAGATCGAACCGCACCGGTATGTCGCCCGTTTCGCCGCCGACGGCCCGCAGGCTCTCGATCATCGCGAGAGCCGTCCGGGGCACAACAGCCGCCTCCCGCGCGCGCCTTGGCGCCCCCGCGAGGAAGAGGAGCAGTCCGTGGGCCACTGGCAGCGCCAGGCCCATGACGCACAGCGGCACGCTCTCGACGACACAGCCGACGGCGAAGGCGGCCAGCGACACACCACTCACGGCACCGGTCACGAGGCCCCGCGCCAGGGCGGCCGGGCGGTTGAGGGCGGGCCGCACCGGCGTGGTGATCGTCATGTGCGGGATTGTGCCGGGCCCCGGTGACGGCCGAAGGGCTTCCGGATGGCCATTCGCCGCGCCGATCCCGGCCCACGCACGGACGAGAGGCACGGAACCGGACCGGATTGCCCCCTCATACACCGTTTGCGAGCTGGAGGAACCTACGAACCTGAGGATTCACTGAGCATTCCGCGCGCACATTCGTATCTAAGGACGCGCTTCACCCATGCCGGAAGTCCTACCGGCTCCGGAGATGTCCTTGAGAGGCCCGATGAGACGCAACACGCGAAAAAGATCGACGACTGCCCGCCGGGCGGTAGGCGCGGCGGCCGCACTGGCCATCGGGGCCGGCGGACTGGTGGCGGTCAACATCTACGCCTCGGCCGACGAATCCGGCGCGCCGAAGGGCTCCGCCCAGAACCAGGTGTTCGCGGCGGCGGGCTCCACCATCGACTGCCCTGACGTAGGCCAGCAGTTGACGTCCGTGCCCGCCCAGGCGAAGGCCCAGGTCGACAAGGAACTGGCACTCCTCGACAAGCAGATCTCCGAGGCATACCAGCGCCTTTCCACCTCCCAGAGGGCGATCGCACAGGACCCCAACTTCGCCCAGAACGCGATCGTGGGGCCGCTGAAGGACAAGCGGAAGGCGACGATCGACCGGATCGCCACCGCCATCGGCCGGGTGGCGGCCAAGCCGCAGGGCCTCGACTCTCTGGCCGCCTGCACCCTGCGCGCGACCGGCAACCCGCCCGCCACCGGTCAGCCCGCCACCGGTCAGCCCACCGCCGGCCAGGGTGGCAACAACACGAATGCCGGAGTGGCCGCCAACGGCCCCGTCGCCGCCGACTTCGTGGACATCACCAAGGTGAAGGCCAACGTCCGTACGCCGGCCAAGTCGGCGAAGGCTTCCAAGGGTGTCTTCGTCAGCAAGTGCGGGGTGAACGCCAACAAGCTGTACAACAGCGACAACGTCATCGTCGCGCCCGGTGTCACCAACGGCGCACACCACGTGCACGACTACGTCGGCAACCAGGACAACGACGCCTTCTCCAGCGACCAGGACTTCGCCAAGGCCGGGACCAGCTGCCAGAACAAGGGCGACAAGTCGTCCTACTACTGGCCGGTGCTGCGTGTGCAGGACGGCACGAAGGAGTTCGACGCCGACAAGCAGGGCGGTGGCGCCGAGGGCAACACGGGCCGGATCCTGACGGCCAAGAAGGCCACCCTGGACTTCGTGGGCAGCCCCCGCGGCAAGGTGGTGGCGATGCCCAAGTTCCTGCGCATCATCACCGGTGACGCGAAGGCGTTCGTCAACGGCACGGCCAACGCCAACGCCTCCTGGAGCTGCACCGGCTTCGAGAACAAGGTGCAGTTGAAGGACAAGTATCCGCTCTGCCCGTCGGGCAGTGCCGTGGTGCGCACCTTCAAGTTCCAGAGCTGCTGGGACGGCCGGAACATCGACAGCGCCAACCACCGTACGCATGTGGCCTTCGCGGACGCGGCCGGCAACTGCCCGGCCGGTTTCAAGGCCATTCCGCAGCTGGTGCAGCGTCTGGTGTACGACGTGGCCGCTCCCAGCGTGAAGAACAACGGCAAGAGCCGTCCGTTCTTCTCGCTGGACAGCTTCCCCGAGCAGCAGCACAAGCCGGTCACCGACCACGGTGACTTCATCAACGTCTTCGACCCGAAGGTGATGAACAAGGCGGTCCAGTGCATCAACACCGGACGTAAGTGCAGCTGAGTCCCGGCTGAGTCCGAGTACCACAGCGGTGGGCGTCGTCAGTACGACGCCCACCGCTGTGGTGTGTGCTGTCCGGCGCACCCTCAAGGAACACGAAAAAGCCGCCCTCCCATAGATGAGAGAACGGCTTCCGACCTGCAAAACGCTGGTCGGGACGACAGGATTTGAACCTGCGACCCCTTGACCCCCAGTCAAGTGCGCTACCAAGCTGCGCCACGTCCCGATGCCCGTCTGACCTGGGGTTTCCCCTGGCCGAGCGTGCAGGGAAACAATACCGCACTCGGGTCCGTGGTCGCGCACCCGTTTCTCCGGGGCCGCCCTTGACCTCGATCGCGCTTGAGGTTGCACGATCGTCGACATGACGATCACCGAGGAACGCGGCGGGACGTACGGATACGACGATCTGCCCCCGCTCATGGGGCTGATGACGGGCGACGAGAAGCACGGGCCGGCGGCGACGTCCACGCTGGACGCGCTGTGGGTCCTCTACGACCGGGTGCTGCGGATCGGGCCCGGGCGGCCGGACGATCCCGGGCGGGACCGCTTCCTGCTGTCCAAGGGGCACGGGCCGATGGCGTACTACGCGGTGCTGGCCGCCAAGGGTTTCGTTCCCGTGGAGTGGCTGCCGGGCTTCGGCTCGTACGACTCGCCGCTCGGCCACCACCCCGACCGTGTACTCGTGCCGGGCGCCGAGATCGGCAGCGGGTCGCTGGGGCACGGGCTGCCGATCGCCGTGGGCACGGCACTGGGGCTGCGCGCGCAGGGCCTCACCGCGCCCCGGGTGTGGGTGCTGGTCGGGGACGCCGAGCTGGACGAGGGCAGCAATCACGAGGCCATCGCCTTCGCCGGGCCGGCCGGGCTGGAGCGGCTGCACACCGTGGTGATCGACAACTCCTCCGCCCGTCACGCCCGGCCCGGCGGCATCGCCGCCCGCTTCGAGGCCGCCGGCTGGTCGACCGTCACGGTCGACGGCCGTGACCACGACGCGCTGTACGCCGCGTTCACCGCCCCGCACCCGGGCAGGCCCCACGTGGTCGTGGCCCGGGTGGAGCCGAAGTCCGCCTGACCGCCCTCCCCGCCCCCACCCCTCCGGAAAGGCCAGAACTCCATGGACACCATGCGTGACCGTTTCGCCCCTGTCGTCTCGCGGCTGCTCGACGAGGATCCGCGGGTCGCGGTCGTCCTCGCCGAGATCGGCGCCGACGGCTTCGCCGGGGCGGCGCGGCGCCACCCCGACCGGGTGGTCAACGTCGGCATCCGCGAGCAGCTCCTCGTCGGTGCCGCGGCCGGGATGGCCCTGACCGGGCTGCGGCCCGTCGTGCACACCTTCGCGAGCTTCCTCGTGGAGCGGCCGTTCGAGCAGGTCAAGCTGGACCTCGGCCACCAGGACGCGGGGGCGGTGCTGGTGAGCGCCGCCGCCTCCTTCGACTGGCCCGCCGGCGGGTACACCCACATGGCTCCCGGGGACGTGGCCCTGCTCGACACCCTCGACGGGTGGACCGTGCACGTGCCGGGACATCCGGACGAGGCCGAGACCCTGCTGCGGCACGCGGTCGCCGCGGGTGACGACAAGGTGTACGTACGGCTGTCCGCGCAGGCCAACCGGGAGCCGCTCCCGGTCGACGGCGAGCGCTTCCGCACCGTCCGCGAAGGGCGCTCGGGCGTGGTGCTCGCCGTCGGGCCCGTGCTGGACGCGGTACTGGACGGCGTGGCGGACCTGGACGTGACCGTGCTGTACGCGACGACCGTACGGCCCTTCGACGCGCCCGCCCTGCGCCGGGCCACGGAGGCGGCCGGGACCGACGTCGTGCTCGTCGAGCCCTACCTGGCCGGCACGTCGACCGCGGCGGCGAACGACGCCCTCGCCGACGTACCCCACCGGGTGCTGGGGCTCGGTGTGGGCCGCCGTGAGCTGCGGCGCTACGGCCGGGTAGAGGAGCATGTCGCCGCACACGGGCTGGACGCCCGGTCGCTGCGGGAGCGGATCGGCGGGTTCCTGGCGGCCCGTGGACACGCGACCGGCGCCTCTTTCCGCCGACCGGCCCACCCGGTCCTCGCACCCGCCGGGGAGCACGGCACACGGCACTGACGACGGCCGAGGGGTGTCACTCCCCGGGCGGCAGCCCCAACTCCGGGTGGGCGTCGAGCAGTCGGGGCGGTGCCGCCTGACGCCAGGAGTCGGCGAGGACGGCACGCAGTTCGTCCTCGTCCTCCAGGGCGGCGATGCGGGCCCGCACCCAGGCGAACCCCGCCTCGTGGTCGGCGATCCAGAACTTGTCCGGTTCGGCCAGCACCAGCTCGTCGCGCTCCTCCTTGGGGCAGCGCACGGCGAGGGACGTCTCGTCCTCGGGCAGGGTGGCGAACATCTTTCCCGCGACCCGGAACGTGGGCATGTTCCAGGCGATCTTCTCCGTCGTGTCCGGGAGGGACAAGGCGATTCGGTGTACGTCTTCGGCGTCCGGCATGACAGGCACCGTAGTGGGTCCCACTGACAATCACCTGGTGAGAGCCCCGGCTTCGCACTCCGCGACGGTCCCCGCGCGCTTGTAGTAGAGCGTCGTCGGCCGCAGTACCCCGGCCGGGTCCGCCGCGTAGTCGGGGATCACGCCGGCCCGCGTCCACCCGGCGGCCGTGTAGAGGCGCTCGGCGGGGCTGTCGGTCTCGGTGTCGAGGTGCAGGAGGGTGACGCCGGCCTCGGCGGCTGCCTCCTCGGCGGTCGCCAGCAGCCTGCGGCCGAGGCCCCGTCCTCGGGCGTCCGGGTGCACCATCAGCTTGACCAGTTCGGCGCGATGGCGGCTGTTGGGCTTGTCGGGGAAGGCCAGGCCGACGGTGCCGAGCGTCCGGCCGTCGTCCTGTGCGATCCAGAGGCCGAGTCGCCCGGCGGTCACACCGGCGGCCCGCTCCTGCCACCAGGCGACGGCCGCGGCACGGTCGAGGGGAGCGAGGAAGCCGATCGAGGCCCCGGCGGCCACGGTGTCGACCAGCAGGGCCGCCAACCCCTCGACACGGTCCGGCACTTGGGTTCCGTCCAGTCGGCGCACGATCACGGCAGCACCACCGCCAGCACGTACCGGGCCCGCTCGGTTCCGGTGCACCGGAACCGGGTCGGCCCCCACACCCGCAGCCGCAGGCAGTCCCCGGCGTCGAGGTGGTACCCGACGTCCTGGGCCGTCACGTCGAGTGCTCCGTCGAGGACCCAGAGGTGCTGCTCCAGGCCGGGCACCGGCGGCCGGTCGTAGGCGATGTCGGCGCCGGGGGCGAGCCGTCCCTCCACGAGTTCGCCGCGCAGACCGGCGTGCGGCGGCGACACGGACCGTCGTACGAATCCGGCGGTCCGGTCCTCCCACACCGCCTGGTCGGCGGCCCTGACCAGCAGCGCCGGTTCCGTCTCGACCTCGCTGAGCAGCTGGGACATGGTCCGCCCGTAGACACCGCACAGCCGGTTGAGCAGTGCTGCGGTGGGGCTGGTCTCCGCCCGCTCGGCGCGGGACAGCGTCGACTTGCTCACCCCACTGCGCTCCGCCAACTCCCCCAGCGACCAGCCGCGTTCGGCCCTCAGCTCGGCGAGCCGGACACCGAGGCGGGCGTCGAGCCGGGCGCCGCCGGGGTCCGGGGCGGACGTCCGCTCACTCACTTCGCGTTTCACATCCGGGATCCTATCCCCGATACGGGACGCGCTGTGGGCCGGCTCCCTGAGCCACCGTCGGCGCCGTGAACCGCTGCCCGCCCTCGGTGAGCTACGACCGCCCCGCGCGCCCCAACGCCTCCAGCACCGGCCGGATCAGCGGATGCCCCTCCGCGCCCCGGCGCACGGCCGCGAACACCCGACGGGTCGGCGCCACCCCGTCGACCGGACGGACCACCACACCGGTGAGATCCATGCCGCGCAGCGCCGAGCGCGGGACCAGGGCGACGCCCGCGTCGGCCGAGGCGAGAGCCACCACCGCGCGGAAGTCGTCCGAGGAGTGTTCGAGTCGGGGCCGGAAGCCGGCGCTCTCACAGGCGAGGACGACCACCTCATGGCAGGGGTTGCCGGGGTAGGGGCCGATCCACGGGTCCTTGGCCAGGTCGGCGAGGGGCACCTCGGCGGCGTCGGCGAGACGGTGACCGACCGGGACTACCGCGTCGAACGGCTCGGCGTAGAGCGGCACATGGGTCAGCCGCGGGTCGTCCGCGGGAGGCGCCCCGCGGTACTCGACGGCCACGGCGACATCGACCTGCCGGTCGAGGACCATCGGCAGACTGGCGTCCCCCTCCGCGTCCTGGACGCGGACACGGATGCCGGGCGCCGACTCGGCGAGGCGGGCCAGCGCGGGCGCCACGACCTGGGCGATACCGGTCGCGAAGGACGCCACGCTGACGGTGCCGGCGGCCCCCGAGTCGTACGCGGCGAGCTCGGCCTCGGCCCGCTCCAGCTGGGCGAGGACCACGTTGGTGTGGCTGAGCAGGATCTCGCCGGCCGGGGTCAGCCGTACCCCCTTGGCGCCGCGCTCGACCAGGCGGTGGCCGGTCTCCTGCTCCAGGGCGGTCAGCTGCTGGGAGACCGCCGAGGGGGTGAGGTACAGCGCGGCGGCTGCCGCGGTGACCGTGCGGTGGTCGGCCACCGCACGGAGGATGTGGAGCCGCCGCGCTTCGATCATGAGATCGATTATCGCAATTTGTCCGGGCCGCTCAGTCCCCGAGTTCGGCGCGGGCCGCCACGAAGGCGTCGACCGCCCGGTTCACGTCCCCGGTCGAGTGCGCGGCGGAGAGCTGGACGCGGATCCGGGCCTTCCCCTGCGGCACCACCGGGTAGGAGAAGCCGATCACGTACACGCCGCGTTCCAGGAGCAGCTCGGCCAGCCGGGCCGCCCGGGCCGCGTCGCCGATCATCACCGGCGCGATGGCGTGGTCGCCGGGCAGGACGTCGAAGCCCTCCGCGGTCATCCGGCGACGGAACAGGGCCGTGTTCTCGGCCAGCCGGATCCGCAGGTCGTCCGCCGACTCCAGCAGGTCGAGCACCTTCAGCGAGGCGGCGGCGATCACCGGGGCGAGGGTGTTGGAGAAGAGGTAGGGGCGGGAGCGCTGGCGCAGGAGCGCGACGATCTCGGCGCGGGCGGCGACATAGCCGCCGGAGGCGCCGCCGAGCGCCTTGCCGAGGGTGCCGGTGACGATGTCGACACGGTCCATGACGCCGTGCAGCTCGGGGGTGCCACGGCCGCCGGGTCCGACGAAGCCGACGGCGTGGGAGTCGTCGACCATGACCATGGCGTCGTAGCGGTCGGCGAGCTCGCAGATCTCGGCGAGCGGTACCACATAGCCGTCCATGGAGAAGACGCCGTCGGTGACGATCAGCCGGCGCCGGGCGGACTGCGCCTCCTTCAACTGCCTTTCCAGGTCCGCGAGATCACGGTTGGCGTAGCGGAAGCGGCGGGCCTTGGAGAGGCGGATGCCGTCGATGATCGACGCGTGGTTCAGGGCGTCGGAGATCACCGCGTCCTGCTCGCCGAGCAGCGTCTCGAAGACACCGCCGTTGGCGTCGAAGCAGGAGGAGTACAGGATGGTGTCCTCCTGCCCGAGGAACGCGGACAGCCGCGCCTCCAGCTCCTTGTGCACCTCCTGCGTGCCGCAGATGAAGCGCACGGACGCCATTCCGTAGCCCCAGCGGTCCAGGGCCTCGTGGGCGGCGGCGACCACCTCGGGGTGGTCGGCGAGGCCGAGGTAGTTGTTGGCACAGAAGTTGAGCACCTCGCCGGGGCATCCGCCCGCGGTGACGCTCACCGTCGCGGACTGCGGACCGCCGATCACGCGCTCCGGCTTGTGCAGGCCGGCGGCGCGGATCTCGTCGAGGGTGGTGCGGAGGTCGTCGCGCACGGAGTCGAACATGGGGAAAGCTCCTAAGGTTCCTTCGCCGAAAGGGAGTTACGCGGTCCAGTCGAGAATGACCTTGCCGCCGCGGCCGCTCGCCGCGTCCGCGAACGCCGCCTCGAAGTCGCGGTGGCCGTACCGCCCGGTGATCACGGGGGCGAGGTCGAGGCCGCCCTCCAGGAGCACCGACATCGCGTACCAGGTCTCGAACATCTCACGGCCGTAGATGCCCTTGATGGTGATCATCGAGGTGACGACGCGGGACCAGTCGACCGGGAACTCCTCGGCCGGCAGGCCGAGCATCGCGATCCGGCCGCCGTGCGTCATGTTGGCGATCATGTCGCGCATCGCCTCGGGCCGGCCGGACATCTCCAGGCCGATGTCGAAGCCCTCACGGAGCCCCAACTCCCGCTGCCCGTCGGCGATCCGGGCCTCCGACACATTCAGTGCCAGGCTCACCCCGATCTTGCGGGCCAGCGCGAGGCGCTCCTCGCTCACATCGGTCACCACGACGTGGCGCGCACCGGCGTGCCGGGCCACCGCGGCGGCCATCAGGCCGATCGGTCCCGCACCGGTGATCAGGACGTCCTCGCCGACCAGGGGGAAGGACAGCGCGGTGTGCACGGCGTTGCCGAACGGGTCGAAGATCGCGGCGACATCGAGGTCGACGGGAACGCGGTGCACCCACACATTGGCGGCGGGCAGGGCGACGTACTCGGCGAACGCCCCGTCGCGGCCGACCCCGAGCCCGACCGTGGCACGGCACAGATGCCGCCGCCCGGCTTGGCAGTTGCGGCACTTGCCGCACACCAGGTGGCCCTCACCACTGACCCGGTCGCCCGCCGCGATGTCGGTGACGTCCCGGCCCGTCTCGACGACCTCGCCGACGAACTCGTGCCCGATCACCAGCGGGGTGCGGATCGCCTGCCGCGCCCAGCCGTCCCAGGCCCGGATGTGCAGGTCGGTGCCGCAGATCCCGGTGCGCAGCACCTTGATCAGCACATCGCCGGGTCCGACCACGGGCTCGGGCACGTCCGCGAGCCACAGCCCCGGCTCCGCCTTCTCCTTGACCAGCGCCTTCACGCTACGGCTCCTGTGCGTGGGTCCCCGGGTCCGGGCATGCCGAGCAGACCCGTTCCGGGGAGAGGGGTGGAATCCCCTGGCAATCTGCCGTACGGCGGCCCCGGGGTCCATCGAGGATTTCTTAAGCGGCGCCACAGCTCTGCTTCACACCCGCCTTCCCGGTACGGGGCGCGGCGTCGGCACGCGTCTCCGTGCCGGTACGGGTCGCGGCGCCGGTACGGGTCTCAGTACCGGTACGGGTCTCCGTCGGGCAGCCAGGCGTCCGGTGCGTGGATGCCGAGTTCGTCGCCGGCGCCCACGCCTGCGCGGAGGGCGTCGATGACGGCGAGGACCGCGGGGCGTGCCTCCCCCTCACGGCGGATCAGGGACCAGGTCCAGTGGACCCGCGGTGTGACGATGGGGCGGCGGACCAGGTCCGGCGGGAGCGGAGTGGTCTGCCCCTTGGGGCAGTTGACGACCGGGCGCCGACAACGGCGGACGTGGTCGAAGAAGGCGGGACCGGTGATGCCGCCGTCGGAGATGTGTTCCGCACGGGCGCCCGTGTCGTGGGCCAGCGCTTCGGCGTAGCCGTTCCAGGACGACCAGGAGGTGGTGTCGTCGTCGAGGAGGACGGTGGTCTCCCGGGCGGCCACGTCACCGGTGTCGGTGCCGGCCGAGACGGCGTACAGCCGGTCGGCCCCGAGGAGCACGGCCTGCAGTCCCTGGCGTTCGAGGTCCTCGTCGCGCACCCAACAGACGGCGAGGTCCAGGCTGCCGTCGGCGACCCGGGCGGCCTGGGTGTGCGAGGGCGCGACCCACGCGTCGACGTGCACCCGGGCGACCGGGGCGGTGCGCGTACTCAGGTCAGGGGGAAGCCAGTTGACGTGGCCGAGCCGGACCGGCTCCGATCCCGAGAGTCTGCCCGCCCGGCGCCGGAGGTCGTCGGCCCGCTCCAGCAGGGCGCGGGTGTGCGGAAGCAGGGCGGCACCGGCCGTCGTGAGGGAGACCGAGCGACGGTCGCGGTCGAACAGCCGCACACCCAGGTCACGTTCGAGCACTTTGATCTGCTGGGAGAGCGAGGGACCGGCGATCAGGAGCCGCGCGGCGGCCCGGCCGAAGTTCAACTCCTCGGCGACCGCGACGAAGTACCGCAACTGGCGCAGCTCCACGGCGGCCATGCTACGCGGCCTGGGAGGCTGCGCCTATCAGCAGGGAGCCGGCCGGTCGTGGCGCGCGGGCGGGGACGGATCCACGATGAGGCGTACGGAGATCCCGGTGACACGGTCGCCACGTCGACGGCGACGGCGGCGGCGGCGGGCGGGCGGGCCTGGCCGTCCGGCGCGGCTGTACGTCCGGGCGTCCGGCGCGGCGGTCCCGTCCGGCGCGTGATGCCGGTACGCGGCCTCAGCGACGCCTCCTTGCCGCGTCGGACCAGGACTCACCGGGCACGGACCCGAACGGAGACGGACCATGCGAGAGTTCCCGGTCGCCATCGACCTGGGCCGGTCGTACCGGCCGACCCATCTCGACGCCACCGCCCCCGCCACCGCCACCGCCGCGTGACCGCTCACCCCTCCCCCGCGTCCTCGCCCCGGCGCCATGTCGTCCGGGCCGCCGCGGCGCTCGCGGCCGGCATGGGGATCGGCCGTTTCGTGTACACGCCGATCCTGCCCCTGATGCACGCGCAAGCGGGCCTGTCCACGGACGCCGGAGCGCATCTGGCGACCGCGAACTACGGGGGATATCTCTGCGGGGCCCTGCTGGGCATCCTGGTGCCTCGGCTGGTCCGATCCCGGGTCGTCCTGCGCGGCTCGCTGGTCGGGCTGACCGGCACGCTGATGGCCATGGCCGTCACGGACGCCCCCGCGGTGTGGCTCGTTCTGCGGTTCCTGGCCGGGGTGGCGAGCGCACTGATCTTCGTCGTCGCGGTGAGTTCCGTGCTCGGCCGAGTGCGGGGGCACTCCGCCCACCTGCCCGGATGGGCCTTCGGCGGGGTGGGCGCCGGTATCGCCCTGTCCGGCCTGCTGGTCCTGGCGCTGCGTACGGTCGCCGACTGGCGGGCCGCCTGGTGGGCCGCCGCCGCACTCGCCGCACTCCTCGCCGCACTCGCATGGCAGCTACAACCGGAACCTCCGCCCCCGGCCCCCACGGCGTCCGGTACGGCGGCACAGGACGGTCCTCGGGCCCGCTCCCGCCGCTGGTTCGGCGTGCTGTTCGTGAGCTACAGCCTGGAGGGCACCGGCTACATCGTGGCCGGGACCTTCCTGGTCGCCGCGATCGGGCAGGGTTCCCCCGGGTGGATCGGCAGCGGCGCCTGGGTGCTGGTCGGGCTGGCCGCCGTGCCGTCCTGCGCCCTGTGGGCCCGGCTGGGGCGCCGTCGCCCCCTCCCCGACCTGCTGGTCGCCGCACTCGTGGTCCAGGCGGTCGGCATCGCCCTGCCCGCCCTGGTCGACGGTGTGGCGGTCGCCCTCGTCTCGGCGGTGCTGTTCGGCGCCACGTTCCTCGGGATCAGTACGCTCGCGCTGGCCGCCGGGGCAGAGCTGCGGTTCCCTCGCTCGGTCGCCCTGCTGACCGCCGGGTACTCCGTCGGCCAGATCCTCGGCCCGCCGGCCGTCGCCCCGCTGCTCCGTCACGGCTACCACGGGGCCCTGCTCATGGCCGCCCTGGTCGTCCTCGCCGCCGCGGCGTCCGCCGCCGTCCTGCGGTCCGGCTTCCCGCGCCGCCGCCCGGCGCTCGTGCGACACGCGCCCACGGAACGGGAACAGCTGCCCGCCGCCGGGACGCACCCTAGGGCGGGACGCACCGGGCCGGACCGATCGGGCCTGTCCGATCAGAACTGACCGACGAAGGCCTGACCGACCGGCCTCTGTGACCGAGCGGACTCTGTGACCGAGCGGACCTGTGGCTGACCGGTCCTGTGACCGGGCGGCCAGGACGGACCCGGCCTGACATCATGGTCCCAAGTCGGCCGACTCCAAGGGAGCCATCCATGACCACTGCACGGGACCTGATGATCGTCGCCATGGACGTGGAGGACGGCCGTCCCGTGGAACAGGGCGATCTGTCGCTCGCCCTCGCGGGCGCCGAACTCATCGACCTCGTGGCGGCGGGCGCGCTCACCCTGGACGGCGACCGCCTCGTGCCCGGCCCTCCACCGGCAACGGGCGACCGGCTCCTGGACGAGGCCGCGTCGTCGCTCGTCCGGCAGCAGCCGTACGAGTCGGCCGAGGACTGGCTGTGGCGGCGGGGGCGCGACCTGCGGTCGGCATATCTCGCCGCGCTGGAGACGGAAGGGCTGGTCACCCGGGAGGGTGCTCGCCGGTTTCCCGCCCGGACCGGCCGGACAGCGCTGGTCGACTCGCCGGACCGGAGCCGTGCCGAGGAGCGCCGGGCGTCGGACGAGCCCGTCCTCGCCGCCCTGACGGCCGCCCTCGGCATCCGCGAGGAGCCCGCCGGCGGCTATCCCGGACTCACCGACGAAACGGTCGTGACCGTACTGACCACGGTCGGCGACGCGGTGACGGAACTGGAGTCCGTACGGCAGCGGCGGACCGTCGAGGACGCGGCCTTCGACAACGTCTGGCGAGGCTTCTGAGGCACGGCCGGTCGAGGGGAGCCGTTGTCACGTGCGCGCCACGACCCGGATCTGTCCATGGCCCGGATCTGGTCCACGGCACACCCTCACCGCCCCCACCGCCGCTCTCACGGCCCCGCCCCCTCGCTCTCCCTCCGCTCCAGCCGTGCCACCAGGTCCACCGCCGTCGACTTGATGGTCTCCAGACCGGCCTTCCCCCAGGCCCGCGGCTCGATGTCGGCGACGCACACGGTGCCCAGCACCATCCCCGTGGTGTCGATGAGCGGGGCGCCGAGATAGGAACGGATGCCGAACTCGTCGACGACCGGGTTGCCCGCGAACCGCGGGTAGTCGCGCACGTCCTCCAGGACCAGTGCCTTGCGCCGCGCCACGACATGGGGGCAGAAGCCGTGGTCGCGCTCCATGAAGCGGCCGATCTCCGGCTTGGGCTCGTCGGTGTCCGTCAGCGGGCAGACCTGCGGGACCCGCAGGCCCGCGAAGAACTGCCGTTCCTCTCCGATGAAGTTGACCATGGCGTACGGCGCTCCGGCACGCTCCGCGAGACGGTCCACGAAGGCGTCGAGCGCCGGCTCAGGATGCTCTCCCAGCCCCAGTCCGCGCAGCCGCCGGGCACGGGCGGGCGCCTCCTTGTCCTCGGGCGTGAGCAGCAGTCGACCGGCCGGGCGGGGCAGGTCGTAGCTCATGGGCGGGCTCCGTCGCTGTGGGCGTACGTCATATGCGGCTCCATTGCGGGGTGTTCGTGGGGCACATGTGGGCGCCGTGGGTCGGCGCGCGGGGTCACATGTGGGCACCGTGGCTCGGCGCGACCGCCGGGCTGTGGGCGATGAGGTGCCGGACGAGGGTGAGCAGGGTCTGGACCCCCGAACTGGAGATCCGGGCGTCGCAGCGGACGATCGGGATCTGCGGATCGAGGTCGATGGCGGCGCGGACCTCCTCGGGGTCGTAGCGGTAGGAGCCGTCGAACTCGTTGATCGCGACGATGAATCCGAGGCCGCGCTGTTCGAAGAAGTCGACGGCCGCGAAGCACTCCTCCAGGCGGCGGGTGTCGGCGAGGATGACCGCGCCGAGCGCCCCCTCGGACAGTTCGTCCCACATGAACCAGAACCGCTCCTGTCCGGGGGTGCCGAACAGGTACAGGACGTGTTCCGGGTCGAGGGTGATGCGGCCGAAGTCCATCGCCACCGTCGTCTCGACCTTGTTCTCGATGCCGTCGAGGCTGTCGGTCGCGGCGCTGACCGTGGTGAGCAACTCCTCCGTGCTCAGGGGGGCGATCTCGCTGACCGCGCCCACGAAGGTCGTCTTGCCTACTCCGAATCCTCCCGCCACCAGGATCTTCAGTGCGGTGGGGAAGGGATCAGAGCTGTCGTCGTAGTCCATCGAGCACTGCCTCCAGAAGGGCCCGGTCAGTCGGGTTGTGGGTGAACTCGGGGGGCTTGGTGGTGAGTGCACCGCAGTCGACGAGGTCCGACAGCAGCACCTTGGTGACCACCGCCGGCAGCCTCAGATGGGCGGCGACCTCGGCGACCGAGACGGGCGCGCGGCACATGTCGAGCACCTGTGCGTGTTCGGGGCCGAGATAGCCGAGGGGGGTGGCTCCGGTGGCCATCACGTGCGACAGCAGGTCGAGGGCGATGGTGGGGCGGGTACGGCCGTTGCTGACGGTGAAGGGGCGCACCAGCCGTCCGGCCGCGTCGTCGAGCCAGGGCCCGTCGCCGGCCGCCGTCACGCTCAAGGCCTCATCGCCGACGGTTCGCTGGCGTGCTGCCGGGGCGCGGTCACCAGGTAGGGGCGGACGCTCTTGACCAGCATGGCCATCTCGTAGCCGAGTACCGCCGCGTCGGCTTCACGGCCGGCCAGTACGGCGAGACAGGTACCGGATCCGGCAGTGGTCACGAACAGCAGGGTCGCGTCGAGTTCGACGACGACCTGGCGCACGTCCCCGCCGTCGCCGAAACGCACGCCTGCGCTGCGGCCGAGGGAGTAGAGGCCGGAGGCCAGGGCCGCCATGTGGTCGGCGCTGTCGGTGTCGAGGCCGTGAACCGACTTCACCAGCCCGTCGCAGGAGAGGAGGACCGCACTGGTGGTGTGCGGCACACGCTGCACGAGACCGCTCATCAGCCAGTCGAGATCGGATACATGGCCGGTCGGCGCTTCGCTCGCCATGGTGGATCGACTCCTTGAGGTACGAAGGTCTGCGGGAGCGCTGGGGGGTGGGGTGAACGCGGTGCTGGTCATCCGGCGGGTGCGCTCCCGTCGTGCCGGTGGGTGTGGTCGAGGCCGGGGCCGGGCGCGGACAGGCCGTCCCGCACCGCGCGTACGTCGTGCGATCCGGTCCCGTGCGGGGGGCGTGCCTCGGCTATGTGGGACGGATCCATGGGGCGTACGTCCATGGAGAGCGGCGTGGGCATGTCGGAGACGTCTGTGTGGCCGAGGTCCAGGGGCGTGTGGAACGTGGGGGACTCGGTCCCGGGCGGCGGTGCGGGCGTGGCCGCGGGGTCCATGGGGGCGGACTCCCGATAGGACGGCTCCAGGCCCGACTCCGTGCCGGTCGGCGTCATATGAGTGGGCGACATGTGCGTGCGCACCATGTGGATCGGCCCCGTGTCGGCCTGCTCCGTCATAGGGGGCGGCTCCATGTGGACGGCGTCCCTGTGGGCCGACTCCCGGTGGCCCGGCTCCCTCGTGGCCTGACCCTCCATGGACGGGCCCTCGACAGCCGGGCCCTCCAGGGCCGATGTCTCCAGGGCCGACGTCATGGAGCCGGTCGGCTCGCCGGACGCCGACTCCAGGTGCTGTTGGGCCTCGGCCAGCCCGACGCCCCGCTGGAAGGCGGCCATCAGGCCCGGGTCGTGTCCGGCCAGGCACTCGGGCTCCTGGCGGGGCGCCGGCCCGTCCCGCAGCTGGGGCACGATGTGCTCCTGGGCCCGGCGCCGGGGCAGTTGGGGCTTGCCCATGGTGCCGCGCACCGCACCGTTGCGGGGGGTGGGCGGTGCGGCGACGTGTTCGGCGACGAGGTGCCGGTGGTCGGACCGGACGCCGGGCACCGCCTCCGCCGGGGTGGGCCGCTCCTCCCGGGCCCCGCGCACGGGCAGCGGCGCCGGTCCGCCACCGCCCCGCACCGGTGGCCGCGCGGGCGGTGCACCGGGGCCGGTGTCCCGCTGTCGGGGGCGCGGCGCCTCACGGTGCTGGGGGCGCGGTGGGACCGTCGGCGCGGCCGGTGCGTTCGGCGTGCCCCGGTGCCCGCTCTCGGGCGGCCCGGGGCGGGCGTGCTGCCGCGGCGGAACGGGCTGGCCGGCCCCGCCGACCGGGGCGTCCGGGGGCTGCGGTACGGCTCCGGAGGCGCCCGGCGCCGTACCGAGCAGCGCCTGCGGCACCACGAGTACGGCCTGCACACCGCCGTAGATGTTGGTCTGGAGCCGGACGTGGATGCCGTGCCGTTTGGCGAGCTGGGAGACCACGAACAGCCCGATGCGCCCGTCGGCGAGCAGGCTGGCCACGTTGACCTGGTCGGGGTCGGCGAGCAGGGCGTTCATCCGGCTCTGCTCCTCGACGGGCATGCCGAGCCCGCGGTCCTCGACCTCGACGGCGAGCCCCGAGGTGACGAGGTTGGCGCGCAGCAGCACCTGGGTGTGCGGGGCGGAGAACACCGTGGCGTTCTCGACCAGTTCGGCGAGCAGGTGGATCACGTCGGCGACGGCATGGCCGCGCAGGGTGCCGTCGATCGGCGGCACGAGCTTGACCCGTGAGTACTGCTCGACCTCGGCGATGGCGGAGCGCAGGACCTCGGTCATGGAGACCGGGTTGCTCCACTGCCGGCGGGAGACGGCGCCGCCGAGCACGGCGAGGTTCTCGGCGTGGCGGCGGATCCGGGTGGCGAGGTGGTCGACGTGGAAGAGGCCCTTGAGGAGGTCGGGGTCCTCGATCTCGTTCTCGAGTTCGTCGAGGATCGAGATCTCGCGGTGCACCAGCGACTGGAGGCGCCGGGCGAGGTTGAGGAAGACCTCCAGTTTCTGTTCGCTGCCCGCCTGACTGGAGAGCTGTGCGGCCTGGACGACGGCGGTGACGGCCCCGTCGTGGGCGCGGGAGAGGTCGGCGGCGAGCAGTTCGAAGTCGTCGGCGTCGTCGGGCGGGCCGCCGCGCGGCTTGCGCTGGGGCGGGCCCTCGCCGCGGCGCAGCGCGTCGACCAGGGCCCGCAGGTCGGCCTCGCCCCGGGCGGTGCTGCGGCGCAGGGCGCCGATGCGGTCGCTCAGCGACCTGGCGGCGCGGTCGGCGGCCACGGCGGAGATCAGGATGCCCGCGCAGGTGACCGAGAAGGCTCCGGTGAGGACGCACCACAGGGCCAGGCCGGGCCGGGCGCCGGTGGAGCGGACGGTGAACAGGACGGCGGCGCAGGCGCTGAGGGCGACGGCGACGGGCGGCAGCACGGCGAGCCGCAGCAGTTGGAGCCGTATGTGGGTCTCGGGCAGCGCGAGAGCGGCTCGGGCGGCCGGTCGGCCGTGCCGCCCGCCCTCACGGCGGTCTGCGCGCGCGGCCGGTGCGCGGAGGTGAGACATCGGTGTCCTCGTCGTACTGGTCCGTCGGGCCTGAATGCCCTGGGGGCTCGCTGCTGCACATGTCGGATGCGTACGCGGGCACGCGCATGCGGGTGTCGATCGAGAGAACCGAACTTTTCGGCCCTGCGTCGCCCGACGGACACTGACAGTAGTCGGCAACGCATCATGTGCGGTGGGCAGTTGACAAAGTCCCCCGGACAGGGTCCCGCTCTGGTATGAGGCCTCGTACGACAGACCGAGAAGTTCGCCGGATACTCGTCCCCATCAAGCCCAGGATCGATCAGCGCTGGTCAGAACCGGTCACGAACGATTCGACAGCGCGGGAATCCACCGCCCCGACCCGCTGACCGCTCACGGCCGCCCACCGCTCGCGACACCACCCGACAGCCCGTCGAGCACCCGCCGGACGCCTGCCGACCGCCCTTGAACCACGCCGATCACCCCCCGGAGATTCACTCTCCGTGGTGAACAGGACAGTCGGCGAAAGGGCTTTCACGAGGAATGTGCCCGCCGGAATTGCCGGCGTCCGTTCCACCCCGCGACCGGACCGGTACAGAATGTCGATCGACTCGCGTCCGGCGAAGTCGCCCGCCCCAGCCCCCTGTTGACCGGCCCCGGAGGACACGTGCTCCAGTACGAGAAGGAGTTCGACCCAGCCGTCGGCATCTCCCCGTCGAACAGCGGCGCCCCGGCGCAGGACGCTCCCGGTTCCGGATACGCGGCGGACGACGAGGTCTTTCGGCACGCGGCGCGAACCGCAGGTCGCCCCAGCCCTCGCCCACCGCCAGTCGGTGTTCCCAGGCCTCGCGGGAGACGATCCGTCCGGAGCGCTCGGCCACGCTTTCCCAGCCCTCGGCCACCACCGCGACGATCAGGTCGCCGTCCCGGCGCACGAGGCGCACACTGCCCAGTCCGTATCCGAGGCTCTCGACCACTCCGTCGGCGACCGTCTGCAGCGTGTCCGCGAGGCCGGGCGCGTTCATGTCGGCCATGGTCCGGTACAGGTGCCTCAGGGCCGCCGGCCTGACGTACGGCTCGCTCTCGGTCTCCACCGGCAGGTGCGACGCGTCCGCCGGAGCGTCATCCGCAACCATGAACGCCCCACCGGTCCGGCGCGGCCCGTGATGTCGTTCGGGGCGCCGGAGGGGTACGACGACCCGATGCGGCGGCAGGCGCTGGGGCGACCCCGGTCACCCTGGTGGCGACCTCCGTGCTGCCCCTGGGAGCTCATGGGTAGGAGGCCGACCCGCGGACGAGCAGCCGCCAAGGAGTGCCCGTTCCGGAACGGCACGCTCCCGGACGTCCGTGCTCCCAACCGTCCGCGAGCGTGCCGTCCCGTCCCGTCTGTCAGCCCGCCGGAACGGTCTCCGGCTCGCCCGACCCCGAACCCTCGCTCTTGCCCTCCTGCGCGCCACCCGTCGTCCCGGCGTCCGCCGAGGTCTTCGGCGCGGCCTCGGCCACCGCCACGGCGGGCGCGCCGGTCACCGCCTCGGCCGGTGCGTCGGCCTCGGCGGCCGGCCATCCGCCCGCCGGGGTGATGGCCACACCCCGCCACCACGGCTCGGTGGGCACGGTCTCGGCCGTGGGCTCGAAGGGCTCGCCGGGGCGGGGCAGGGCGATCGGCGCCCGCACGGCGCGGGCGGCCGTGATCGTGCCCTCGCCGGGTTCGGCCCACGGGTGTATGGCGAGGTTGAAGGTGGCCCAGTGGATCGGCAGCAGCACGCCGTGCGGTTGCCCGCCCTGGAGGTCGAGGTGGGCGCGCACGCCCTCCTCGGGGGTCATGTGGATGTCCGGCCAGAACTCGCTGTAGGCGCCGATCTGGATCATCGTGGCGTCGAAGGGGCCGTGTTCGGCGCCGATGTCCTTGAAGCCCTCGAAGTAGCCGGTGTCACCGCTGTGGTAGATCCGGTGCTCGCTCCCGGCGACGACCCAAGACGCCCACAGCGTGTGCTGTGTGTTGCGCAGGCCGCGGCCACAGAAGTGGCGGGCCGGCGTGGCCGTCAGGGTGAGGCCGCCGACCTTCGTCGCCTCGTGCCAGTCCAGCTCGCGCAGCCGGTCCGGCGACACTCCCCAGCGCTCCAGATGGGCGCCGACGCCCAGGGGCACGGCGAACAGGGTGTCCGTGCCGGCCAGCGCCTTGATCGTGGGCATGTCCAGGTGGTCGTAGTGGTCGTGCGAGATCACGACGACGTCGACCGGGCCGAGCGCGGCCAGCGGCACCGGCACCGGGTGCAGCCGCTTGGGTCCGGCGAAGGCGAACGGGGAGCAGCGCTCACCCCAGACCGGGTCGAAGAGCACCCGCTGCCCGTCGATCTCCGCGAGCACGCTGGAGTGCCCCATCCAGGTCAGCCGCAGCCCGGTGGCGGGCGGCCGGGCGATGTCGGCGAGCGTCGTGGCGTGCAACGGCACGGTGCCGGCCGGGGCGCGGTGGGCGCGCTCCTCCTTGCGGAAGGAGGACTTCGCGAACTCGAGCATGGCGCCGTCGGGCCGGGGGGCACCCTCCGGATTCCGGAAGACCCCGTTCTCGAAGTGCGGCGATGTGCGGATGCGCGCAAGGCGCTCGCCGCTCGCGTCCGCGCCGAAGGCCTCGGGCCGCAGCGCGCGGAGCCCGGAGCGCAGGGAACGGATTCCGGTCACGGTACCTCCAGGTGGAGTCGGTCAGGCTTCCCATTATGGTCGACCCCTGCGACAACCGGGTGGCCACCCATGATCGGTTCGACACATTGACAGGACACGGCCATCATCCCGATACTGACTCACCGTTCAGTTGGAGGAACCCGCATGACCGCCCCCCTGCTGTCGCTCACCTGGACCGACCACCTCACCGGTCGCCAGGGTTTCCTCGTCGTCGACCGGCTGGTGCGCGGTGTCTCCAGCGGCGGACTGCGCATGCGCGCGGGCTGCACCCTGGACGAGGTCACCGGGCTCGCCCGCGGGATGACCATGAAGGAGGCCCTCCACTACAACCCCGAGGGCCGCTACGTCCCCCTCGGCGGCGCCAAGGGCGGCATCGACTGCGATCCCCGCGAGCCGGGGGCGTACGACCTCCTGGTGCGTTATCTGCGCGCCATGCGGCCCTATGTCGAGACTCTGTGGGCCACCGGCGAGGACCTCGGTCTCACCCAGGACCTGGTGGACCGGGCGGTCTCGGAGGCGGGGCTCGTCTCCTCCGTCCAGGCGGTGTATCCGCTGCTCGACGACGAGGCCGTGGCCCGGCGGCGGCTCGCGGACGCCTTCGCGGTCGAGGTGGACGGCATCGGGCTCGACGCGCTGGCGGGCGGCTGCGGGGTGGCGGAGTCGGCGCTCGCGGCCCTGGACCGGGCCGGTGTGGCGTCCGCGGGTACGCGGGTCGCCGTGCAGGGCCTGGGCACCATGGGCGGGGCCACCGCGCGCTTCCTCACGCGCGCGGGGCTCACCGTGGTGGCCGTCGCCGACATCAAGGGCACGATCAGCAACCCGGAGGGGCTCGACGTCGAGGCGCTGCTCGCCGCGCGGGACGCCTACGGCACGGTGGACCGGTCCGTGCTGCGCCCCTCCGACCGTGAACTGGCAGGCGACGCCTGGCTGTCCGCCGACGCGGAGGTGCTGGTGCCCGCGGCCGTGTCGTACGCGATCGACACCGCCGACCAGGAGCGGATCACGGCCCGCTGGATCGTCGAGGCGGCCAATATGCCGGTCCTCCCCGAGGCGGAGGAACTACTGTCCGCGCGCGGGGTGACGGTCCTGCCGGACGTGGTCGTCAACTCCGCGACGAACGCCTGGTGGTGGTGGACCCTGTTCGGAGACATCGAGGCCGACGCGGACGTGGCGTTCGCCCACATCCGTCGCTCGATGCGGGACCTGGTCGAGCAGATGCTGGCCCGGGCGGACCGGGAGGGCACGACTCCGCGGACCGCCGCGCACGCCATCGTCGCGGACCGACTGCCGGTCATCGCCGAGCGGTTCGGCTGGTACCGGTAGTCCAAGCACCGGGCCCTCTGCGCGAGAAGCCCCTCCCAGCGGCAGGGACGGCCACCCGAGGCCGTTTCCACGAGGGTGCGGAGCCTCGCGGCCGGGAAACGGCCTCCGTCCGGCGTCGCACAGGACCACGGATTAGGGTGACCGCGTGGCGAGAGTGCGGTTGAGCGTGGCCGAGCGGCGTGAGGAGTTGCTGCGGGCCGCCATCGAGCAGATCGAG
This sequence comes from Streptomyces sp. NPDC032822, assembly GCF_055578825.1. Classification (NCBI taxonomy): domain Bacteria; kingdom Bacillati; phylum Actinomycetota; class Actinomycetes; order Kitasatosporales; family Streptomycetaceae; genus Streptomyces; species Streptomyces sp. NPDC032822. The sequence continues at coordinate 457,305 of NZ_JBVIOL010000002.1, forward strand.
GCGCGGGGCGTGGCGGCGGTCAGGATCTCCGACGTGGCCTCGGCGCTCGGCGTGAGCAACGCTCTCGTGCTCTATCACTTCTCCACGAAGGAGAAACTGGTCGCCGCCGCGTTCACGTACGCGGCCGAGGGCGACCTCGCCCACCTGGGCAGACTGGTCGGCCGTCGCACCACGGCGCTGCGCCGGCTGCGGGCGGCCGTGCGCTGGTACGCCCCGACCGGGCCGGCCAAGGGCTGGCGGCTGTGGATCGAGGGCTGGGCGGCCGCGCTCCGCGAGCCCGCGCTGCAGGAGGTCACCCGTGATCTCGACCGGCAGTGGAAGGCGGCCCTCGCCGAGGTGATCGCCGAGGGCGTGGCGGCGGGCGAGTTCAGCTGCCCCGACCCGGGCGGCACGGCCCTGCGCCTCACGGCCCTGCTGGACGGGCTCGCCGTACAGCTCACGTCGTACTCGGGCGCGGTCTCGCGGTCCCGGGCGCAGGAGTGGGTGGACGAGGCGGTCGCCCGGGAACTGGGGCTGGCGCGCGAGACGTCGACGACGTAGGACGACCCGACCCCCGACGCCCCAGCCACGCCGCCCTCCCCGCCCCGGGGCACCGTCACCGTCGTCGACGACCACCGACGTGGATGCGGCCCGTGCCGCCGGTCGCGCGATCCCCTCACCGGTCGAGCCCGGCCACACCCTCGGCGAGCGGCCACCCCCGGGACACGAGCCAGGTGCCCGGTGCGCACCGCGCTCGGGCCGGCGCGCACCGGGCACCCTCACACCGACCCGTCCCACCGGCCTTCACGCCACGCGGGCGATCCGCGTCCTGATGTCGTTCGGCGACAGCGTGCCCTTGGCGATCACGTGGTCGCCCGACGACTCCCCGCGCAGCCGGCGGCCGATCCACGGCACCAGGTACTCGCGCGCCCAGTGCAGGTTGTCCCGTCGCGCCTCGAGCGTGCCGCGCGGCGGGAGCGGCGGCCAGGGCTGGTCCGGGTCGGCCGGGATCTCCAGCCCGAGGACCTGCCCCGCGCGCAGCGCCACGCGCGTGTGCCCGTCCGCGGACAGGTGGAGCCGGTCGCCGTCCCAGGCGCGCCGGTCCTGGATGGTCTTCAGGGACCACAGGTCGAGCACGGGACAGCCGTACCGGTCGGCGATGGCCCGCACATGTCCGTTGTAGGTCGCGATCTTGCCGCGCAGGTGCTTGAGCACGGGGATGTCGCGGGTGTCGAACCCGGTCGTCACCATCACCGTGCCGGCCACGGCGGTGAGCTGCGCCACTCCTCGCTCGAATCGCTCGGCGACCTCGTCGGGGTCGGTGCCGGGCCGCAGGATGTCGTTGCCCCCGGCACAGAAGGAGACCAGGTCCGGAGCCAGTTCGACGGCTTGGCGCAGCTGGTGCTCCACGACCTGGTCGAGGAGCTTCCCGCGCACGGCGAGGTTCGCGTACCGGAAGTCCCCCTCGGGCCGCCGGTCCGCGAGCAGTACCGCGAACCGGTCGGCCCAGCCGACGAACGCCCCGTCGGGGCCGGGGTCGCCGACGCCCTCGGTGAAGCTGTCCCCCACCGCCACGTACGACCCGATCACTGATCTGTTGCCACTCTTCGAATCGTCTGCCACATCGGCCCATGATTCCCCTTCGGATGTGAGCTACGCGACCGTAGGAAGGGGTTGACGAGCGGTGAGATAAGCCACTCTTCAAGGATTGGTCAAACCAGGAATAGCGTCTTCATCAGCGCTGTTGAGGCGGCAATTGCGGCAGCCGCCACACCCGGAACCCGCTGAACCGGAAATGGCTCCAGGTGGTCCGGAAGCCGAAGTGGCCGCCGGTGTACGGCTCCGGGTCGCGGTAGTCGAAGACGAGACGTCCGTTGTTCCACCACTGGACGCGCGAGCCGGCGGAGACGATCCGGACCCGGTTCGGCTCGTTCGGCACGAGCAGCGGCTCGGTGTAGTCGTAGATCAACGGCCGGACGCCCGCCTCGCCGACGTAGCGGCGCAGCCGGGTCGTCGTGTTGGTGTTGGCACCGTAGCCCGCGTAGTACGTCCTGAGGTGGTCGTACTCGGCCAGGGCCCCGCCCCGACGGGTGGCGAAGAGGTCGCCGGGGGAACGGACGTCCACGGCGTTCCAGAAGTTGTTGAGGTCCGAGACCCGGTCGTTGACCCCGCCCGCGGACACCGGCGTGGCGGTGTACTCCAGGACGTACGGTCCTTCCAGCCGCTCCCTGAACCAGACCGTCGCGCCGGCGGGCACGTCGACCTCCAGGATTCCGCGCGAGGCGGTGACGGTGCCGCCCTTCTCCAGCTCCACCGCCCACCGGCCCAGACCGTGACGGAAGTCGTCGTGCGCGAGGGGGCGGTGGTGGCGGGGTGTGGCACTCGCGGCGGCGGGCGCGAGGGCGGCCAGGGCGGTGCCGGCGGCGAGGGCTCCGAAGGCTCTACGCGTGGTCGTCACGGGAGACGGCTCCTTCCGGGAGGGTGATCGAGGGCCCGGGCACCCGGCGGGTCCCGGTGCCGAGGTGGTAGTCGGTGTACGTGGACTGGAGACAGCCGCGCACGGTCCGGCCGAGGCGGTACGCGGGGTTCTGGGCGAGGGTGTGGAAGCGGGTCGTCGTCGGCTCGGTGGTGGTGTGGAGGCGCGGGGCGGTGTGGTCGGCGGTCTCGGCGGGGATCTCCTCGCGCCGGTCGCCGAGCAGGTCGCCGTAGAACGGGGTCGCGCCACGGGCGCCCGGGACCACGCCGGACGGGGTGAGGATCCGTGCGCTGGTCTCGGTGCCCGGGTCCCACTTCACGACACGGGTGAAGTCGAGGAGTTCTGACGCCCGGTCACCGTCCCACCCGATACGGAAGTTGACGCTCGGTGGGGTGGTGGAGACCTTGCCGTCCCGGGCGTTGCGGACACCCGCGCCGGGGGCGGTGACGTCGACGGTGGAGGTCAGGTACTCGTAGCCGGGGCGGTCCGGGTCGATGTCGCCGGTGCTGCCGCGCCCGACGCCGATGCCGGTGTCGTTCTCCCAGGCGGCGGGGTGCTGTCCGGTCACGGGGCGCTCGCCGGTGCCGGCGTCGTAGGAGTGCCAGGGGAACTCGGCACGACGCCCGACTCCGCCTGCTGGATGGCGAAGCCGGTATCCAAGAGGGCGATCAGCCGGTCGGCCACCTTGCGGTGACCCTGGGCACTGGGGTGGACGGCATCGTTGAAGTCCCCCCGGTCCGCGCCGAGCCACCCGGTCGTGTCGACGAACTCGGTGCGCGGGTCGGCGAGTTCACCGACCACGGCCGCGATGTCGGAGGCGTGGGTGCCGTCGAAGGGGCGCAGGGCGAGGATGCGGGCGTGCGGTGCGCCGGCCCGCAGGCGTTCGAGGTAGGCCCGGTAGGCGGGGCGGAAGTCGGCCGAGCCGAAGACGGCGTCATTGGTGCCCTGGTTCACCACGACGACGTCGGCGCGGCGGTCCGTGTCCGCCGTGGACCCGGCGTGGTTCCAGCCGTACGCCTCGGAAGCGGCCGGCACTCCCCCGTTGCCGGTCCGGATCACGCCCTGTCGCCCGAACCCGACCTGGGTGAGCGAGGCGCGCAGGGCGTCGGCGACGAGCGTGGGATAGGCGGCCGTACCGTCGGCGCAGTCGGAGGTGTTGACGTCGCACAGGGCCATGACGCCCTGGGTGACGGAGTCGCCGTAGAAGGCGAACCGGCCTACCGCCCGGGCGGGTTGAGGCAGCAGGCGGCCGTCGTCGAGCCGCAGCCCGGTCAGCACCACGCCGGTCTCCAGCGGGGGTGTCCAGCGGTTGGCCCGGGAGGAGACGTCCTTGACGGAGATCCGGACCGTGTGGGTGCCGCCGGTGCGGGAGCCGCCGCCGTCCGCCGTGATCTCCAGGTCTCCGCGGTCCACGGCGTACACCCGCTCGGGCCCTCCGTCGACCGACACCCGGATCTGCGCGGGCACGGTGATCGACGAGACGTCGAACCGGGCGTGGACACCCGAGCCGGTGAAACGGAAGCGCAGTCGTGAGCCCGAGTTGACCGTGACGGCCGCCTCGGCGCTCCGGCTCCAGTGACCCTCGTACGCGAGGCGCCGGTCGTCGGGGCGAACGGTGTACGGATCGGCGGACGCGAAGGCGGGAGGCGGCCCACCGACGAGCACGCCGACGATCGCGACGGCGGCGGCCTTCAGGACGGCGCGGGGCACGGTGACCTCCAAAGGGCATAGAAAGCGCTTGCGCCACTGCGGAGTTCACTGTGTCCCCACCCTCCCCCCGCTGTCGACCCTCGGAGCACCCCTGCCACACGACCGCAATGAAGTGATCATGAGCGAGCGAGGGCGAAGGTGCCGGAGGGGCACACACCGAAGGCCGGACCCGGGGATCGGGGTCCGGCCTTCGGTGGCTTGCGGGGCGCCTGGGGCGCGGGGAGGGTGTCAGCCGACGGCGACGCCCTTCGCGCGGAGGTAGGCCACCGGGTCCACGTCCGAGCCGTAGTCCGGCGTGGTGCGGATCTCGAAGTGCAGGTGCGGGCCGGTCACGTTGCCGGTCGCACCGGAGAGGCCGAGCTGCTGCCCCTCGGTCACGGTCTGACCGCTGGAGACGGAGAGCGAGGAGAGGTGCGCGTACTGGGCGTAGTAGCCGTCGGCGAGCCTGACGACGACCTGGTTGCCGTATGCGCCGCCCCAGCCCGCGGAGACGACCGTGCCCGCGCCGACGGCCTTGAGGGCGGTGCCGGTCGGGACGACGAAGTCGACACCGGTGTGGTAGCCGCTGGACCACATGCTGCCGGACACGCGGTAGGCGGTTCCGACGGAGGCTCCGCTCACCGGGAGGGTGAAGCCGCTGGAGCTGCCGTTGTCGGCGCTCTGCGTGGCCGACTCGGTCTTCGACGAGGCGGACGCATCAGATGAACCCGACGAAGAAGATGAAGAAGACGACTTCGACGAGGAGCCGGAGGAGGACGGGGAGGTGCCCGTGGTGGCCTTCTTGCCGAGCGTGAGCTTCAGCCCGGGGTGGATCAGCGACGGGTCGTCGCCGACGGCCTGCCGGTTGTCGGAGTAGAGCTTCTGCCAGCCACCGGTGACGTTCTCCTCGTCCGCGATCTTCGAGAGATAGTCACCGGCTCGCACGGAGTAGGTCTTCGCGCCGGAGGTCCGCGCGGTCTCCTTCTTTTCGGCCGTCGCCTTTTCGGCCACCTTCTTCACGGTGGTCGGAACGGACGAGTCGACGGCCTTTTCCGAGACGGACTGCGGGGTGGCGGCATGCGCGCCGGTGGCACCGAGAAGCGGCAGGGCGAGTGCGGCGCCACCGGTTCCGGCGACGGCTATGGAACGGGTGAAGCGCTGGGACTTCGGGCGGCGGTGCTTACCCTTCGCGGGCATGACGAATTCCTCTCCGGCGCCTGCGAGGTGAGCTGTCGGGTGCGGACTGGAGATGCCCGGCCGTACCGAAGTACGGCTTAACCCCTAGCCGTTCCGGAGACCGGAACAGGCGGTTGTACCTGTGGGTCCCCCGCTCCTGCCAAGGACGGGTGAGTGTGAGCGGTCTCCGGGCGGCGGCAGGATTGGGCGTCCGTCCGGATCGGGGCGAACGTAAGCGACCGAGACGCAAAGGGACAAGTAAGTGGTTCCCTGTGCATGGCCACCTGTCGGCCGCCTGAGAGAATTCCCGGTCACCCTGTGTGCATTACAGGGTGACCGCCACGGTCAAACTCCCTTGAAAACGGCACCGATTACGTGCACATGACGAGCGACACACGGTCACGAATATGACGCTCCTCACGTGGCACATTCACAGGTTCCTTTATTCCAGAAGGAGTTGGAGCGAAGGTGTGGAATTCGGGCAGAAGCCCTAGATACGACGCAGCCGGAGAACCGTCGCATCGAGGTCACCGCGCAGCCCCGTCCGCAGTCCGTGATGCAGCAGAACGGCACCTCGGTGAACTTCGCCCGTTTCGCGGCATTCATACGACGCCGCCGGGTCGAGCCCCCGCAGCCGCAGCGCCGGCACGGGCTCGCCGTAGTGCTGCGCCTGGAGCCAGGCGAGGACGACGGTCTCGTCGCCGAGCACGTACTGCACGGCGCTCGACCCGCCCGTCGGAGGCCGCAGCCGGTAGAGGTCGCCACGCTGCACGAGAGGCCGGATCTCCTTGTAGAGATCCACCCACTCGCGCGCCTCGGCGAGCTCCTCCTCGGTCCACTCGGCGAGATCCCCGCCCACCCCGAGCACCCCGGCCATGGCGCTCACAAAACGGAACCGCAGCGAGCTGACCCGGCCGTTGAGCTGGGTATTGGGGCTGTCGGTGACCCAGGCGGCCATGGCCCGGGCGGGGTGGATCTGGGTGAAGCCGTGCTGGATGGCGAGCCGGTCGAGCGGGTCGGTGTTGTCGGAGGTCCACACCTGGTCCGTACGGCTCATCACCCCGAGGTCGATCCGCCCGCCGCCACCCGAGCAGGACTCGAAGGCGACGCCCGGGTGGGCGGCCCGCAGCCGGTCCAACAGGCGGTACAGGGCGTGCACATGATCGACCCAGAGGCGCTGGGGGTAGGGCTCGCCGGGCCAGCCCGCGTCGGTGAAGCAGCGGTTGAAGTCCCACTTCACATAGTCGATCGGGGCACTGGAGAGCAGTTCGTGGAGCTGCTCCCAGAGGTACTCCTGGACATCCTCGCGCGCGAGATTCAGTACGAGCTGATTGCGGAGTTCCGTCCGCTTTCGTCCCGGCTGGTACTGCACCCAGTCCGGATGGGCGCGGTACAAGTCGCTGTCCGGGTTGACCATCTCGGGCTCCACCCAGATGCCGAACCGCATGCCGAGCGCCTGCACGGAGTCGGCGAGCGGCTTGAGCCCGCCGGGGAAGCGGTCCGGGTTGGGCTTCCAGTCGCCGAGGCCGGCGCGGTCACTGGTGCGGGTCCCGAACCAGCCGTCGTCGACGACGAACAGTTCGACGCCGATCGCCGCGGCCCGCCGCGCCAGCACGCCCTGCTGCTCCTCGGAGATGTCGAACTCCGTGGCCTCCCAGGAGTTGAACAGCACCGGCCGGTCCTGGTCCGCGTCCGGGATGACGTACGCGCGCTGGTAGGCGTGCCAGGCGCGGCTGGCCCCGCCGAAGCCGGCGTCGCTCCACAGGCCGGCGAAGACGGGCGTCGTGAAGGACTCCCCCGCCGCCAGCCGGAGCAGCCCGGACTCGTCGTGGCCGGCCCCACCGGTGATCTGTACGCGCGTGTCCGGGAGTTGGGCGACGGCGATGCGCCAGGAGCCGGACCAGCCGAGGGCGCAGCCGTAGACCTCGCCGCGCTCCTCGGTCGCGTCGGTGTCCAGGGCGACCCAGGGCAGGTGCTGGTGTCCGGTGTGGCCGCGCCGGCTGCCGATGACCTTCTCACCGTAGGTGAGGGAGGAGCTGGTGAGCCGGGACTCGGCGGCCCAGCGGCCGTGCAGCTGGGACAGCCGCCAGCCCTCGCGGTCGGGCAAGGTCCAGACGGCGGAGTCGGCGCGCAGCAGCTCCACGACGGGCCCGTCGTTGTCCAGGGTCACCCAGCGCTCCACGACGTCCGTGGCGGCGCGCATCCGGTAGTGCAGCGTGATCGTCAGCGAGCCGTCCCGGAACCGCAGGCGCAGCTCGTCGTCCGCGCCCCTCTCGTGCGTCTCGAAGGTCCACTCGGTGCCGCGTCCCTCCTCCGTGCGCACCGACAGGGCGGGCCGTACGAAGCGGGGGCCGCCCTCGACGGGGTACTCCTCGCGGCCGTCGAGAGGGGATTCGAAGGCCCAGTAGTCGGGCAGCGGACGGACGGCGAGCGCCTCGGCGTCGGCGAGGGCGATGCGGGGCCCCCAGTGCAGATGCAGGAGCTCGTCGTCGTCGGTGAGATGGACGGCGTAGCTGCTGCCCGGCCCGGACAGCAGCCACGTACGGCCGTTCTCGGCGATCTCCAGCATGGGGTACCTCACAGATGCGAACAGACATGAACAGGTGCACTCAATCACGAACATCATCGAGGTCAGCGCAGCCCTGGTGCAACGTCTGTGGACAACTCATTGCCCCAGGAACGCATGTCGTATCGTCGTGGGCGTGCCCGCCGCCGAGCCGCGCCGACGGGACCGAAGGGGAGGAGCCCTCGTGACGCAGCAGGTTCCGTCGACCGAGCCCGATCTGGCCGGAGTGCGCAACTTCCGGGACGTGGGCGGGCTGCCCACGGTGGACGGACGGCGGGTACGGCACGGAGTGCTGTTCCGCAGCGGTCACCTCGCGCACGCGACCGAGGAGGACTCCGCGTTCCTCGCCTCGCTGGGCCTGCACACGGTCTTCGACTTCCGCAACGCCTCGGACCAGAAGCTGGAAGGGCCGGACGTCGAGCTGCCGGGTGTGCGCAACCTGAACCTGCCCCTGTCCGACCCGGCCGACGGGGCCGAGTTCTGGAAGATGGTCCGCGACGGCGACCTCGACCAGCTGCGGGAGCTGCTGTCCGACGGCAAGGGCGCGAACCGGATGAGCGCGTCGTACCGCTCGATCATCAAGGACCGCACCGCCGAGCACTCCCGGGTGCTGCACTCGCTCGCCGAGGACAGCGTCCCGGCCCTGATGCACTGCGCGGCCGGCAAGGACCGCGCCGGCCTGTCGATAGCCGTGACGCTGCTGGCCCTCGGGGTGGAGCGGGAGGCGATCGTGGCCGACTACCTGGAGTCGAACGCCAAGCACCGCCGCTACAAGGTGCGCCGCAGCTCCACCTCCGCCTCGGCCTACTCCCCCGAGGTGATGGAACTGCTCAGCCCGCTGTTCGACGCCCGCGCCGAGTACCTGACGGCGGCCTTCGACACCATCGAGGAGCAGTGGGGCAGCGTCGATGCCTACCTGGAGCAGGGCCTCGGGCTCACCCCGGAGGTCCGGGAGCGGCTGCGGGAGCGCCTGCTCGACTGACCGGTCACCTGCTGTCGGCCCCCAGTGCGAACAGCAGGTAGATGAAGGCCGCGAAGAGGTGCCCCACCGCCAGGTAGATGATCAGCCGCACCCACAGGGAGCGGGGGAACTTCTCCTCCATGTTGCTCATGGTGTCTCTCCAGGGGTGGGGCCCAGGCACAGGGCGGCCGTGGGGCTCTGCAGCAGGGTGTGGACGAACAGCAGGTCGACGCCGCCGTGGTCCTGGGCGACGATGCGGTGCGGGGTCAGCGAGTCGAAGTGCGCGCTGTCGCCCGCCGCGAGCAGATGCGTGCTGTCCCCGAGGCGCAGGCGCAGTCGGCCCGTGAGGACGTACAGCCACTCCTCGCCGGGGTGCACGCGCACGATGTCGCCCTGGGAGCCGTGGGGCACATGGACGCGCAGGGCCTGCATACCGCGGCCGGACGCGCCGGCCTGCCAGTAGGCCCAGCCGCCCGCGGCGGTGGGCTCCATGTCGGCGGCGCGCACGACGGCGTCCCGGTCGGCGACGGTCTCGCCGAGCAGGTCCGAGACCGTCGTACCGTAGATGCGGGCGAGGCCGAGCAGCATCGGCAGCGAGGGCTGGCGCTGCCCGGTCTCCAGACGGGAGAGATGGGCGGGCGACAGTCCGGCGGCGCGGGCCGCGGCCTCCAGGGTGAGGGCGGCGCGGCGGCGCAGGGCGCGGAGCTGCGGCGCCACCGGAGGAACCACCTCGGTGGGCGGACTGGCCGGCGACTCGGTCGGCGGCTCCGACTCGGGAGAGCTCATGCTCTCCATTCAGCCGCACCCTTGCCTCTGGGGCAAATTTCTTGCCTCAGAGACAAAGACCCAGACCGATGGGCCGCCCAGAGGTCACCCATGGGCCGCCCGTGGACGTCACCGGTTGGCGACCGCCTGCTTGACCAGTGTCTTGCCGAAGTCCCACATCAGCCCGCCGCCGCTGTGCGCGTCGTCCATCACGTCGGTGAACGCGTCGACGAACCGGTCCACCTCGCGTTCGCCGATGACCAGCGGCGGGATCAGCTTGATCACTTCCAGGTGGTCGCCGGAGACCTGGGTGAGGATCCGGTGGCGTTGCAGCAGCGGGACGACCACCATCTGGGCGAACAACCCCTTGCGGGCGGCCTGCAGCATCGTCCAACGGCTGCGCAGCTTCAGCGACTTGGGCCTGCCGAACTCGATGCCGATCATCAGGCCCCGGCCGCGGACGTCGGCGAGCAGCTCGTACCTGTCGATCAGTGCCGTGAGCCGGGACCTCAACTGCTCCCCGGTCGCCCGGGCGTTGGCCACGACCTGCTCGTTCTCCATGACGGACAGCACGGCGAGCCCGGCCGCCATGGCCTGCGCGTTGGAGCCGAAGCTCGCCGAGTGGACCAGCACCCGGTCCATGGACGAGTAGACCTTCTTGAAGATCCAGTCCTTGCCGAGGGTGGCGCCGATGGGTACGTAGCCGCCGGAGAGCGCCTTGGCCACGCACACCAGGTCGGGTTCGACCCCGTCCTCGTGCTGATAGGCGTAGAAGTCGCCGGTGCGGCCGAGACCCGTCTGCACCTCGTCCAGGATCAGCAGCGCCTTGTGCCGGTGCAGCAACTCCTGGGCGGCCCGCAGATATCCGGGCGGGGCCTCGTGCACACCCTTGCCTTGGATCGGCTCGACGACCAGGGCGGCCACGTCACCCTTCTTCAACTCCCTTTCCAGGGCGTCGAGATCGCCGAGTGGGATCGCCGTGTCGGGGAGCAGCGGGGCGAAGCCGTCCCGGAAGCCGTCCTCGCCGTTGACCGACAGCGATCCGGTGGTCAGGCCGTGGAAGGCGTGGTCGCAGTAGAGGATCCGCGGCCTCCCGGTGGCGTAGCGGGCGAACTTCAGCGCGGTCTCCACGGCCTCCGTGCCGCTGTTGCCGAAGAACACCCGGTCCAGGTGCGGGCTGTGTGCGAGCAGCTTCTCGGCCAGCAGTCCGGGCAGCGGCTGGCAGTCGAAGCGGGTGAGGTCGGCGAGGCCGGCGTCGAGGACGTCGTGCAGCGCCTTGCGGACGACGGGGTGGTGGCGCCCCAGGCCCATCACGCCGAACCCGGCCAGCATGTCGAGGTACTCGTTGCCGTCCGCGTCCCAGAAGTGGGGGCCCTCGGCGCGCTCGTAGACCTTGTCGAAGCCGATGGTGTGCAGCATGCGCGGGAGCTGGTGGTTCAGGTGTCTGGCGTGCAGCTCGTAGCGCTCGGCCCCGCGCTCCGCCAGCAGCGCGCCGAGGTCGAACTCCCCGGCCTGAGCGGCGGACGAGGCGGGTTTGGCGGTGGTCATGCCTGTTTCTCCTTGGACGGCTCTTCCCGGACGGCCGGGCCCGCTTCCATGACGGCCAGGCTCGCGCCGATCCGGCCGGCGACCTCGACGGGCGTGAGACCGATGTCGGCGAGCACCTCGCCGCGTTTGGCGTGCGCGAGGAACTGCTCCGGGATGCCGAACCGCCGTACGGGGACGTCGACTTCGGCGTCACCGAGGGCGAGCGCCACCGCGCCGCCGACACCCGAGGCCCGGCTGTTGTCCTCGACGACGGCGACCAGCCGGTGCTGCGCGGCGAGCGCCGGGAGCGCCGGGTCGACGGGCTTGACCCAGCGCGGGTCGACGACCGTGCAGGTGATGCCCCGGGCTTCCAGCAGTTCGGCGGCCTGGAGGCAGACGGGGGCCATCACCCCGACGGCGACCAGCAGGACCTGCGGCTCCTCCCCCGGTGAGCGGTGCAGGACGTCCAGGCCTCCCACCCGGTCGATCGCCGGGATCTCGGGACCCACCGACTCCTTCGGAAAGCGCACCAGCGTCGGCGCGTCGTCCACCGCGACCGCCTCCCTGAGCTGCGCCCGCAGTTGGTCGGCGTCGCGCGGCGCGGCGATCCTCAGGCCGGGGACGACCTGAAGGATCGACATGTCCCACATGCCGTTGTGGGAGGCCCCGTCGACACCGGTGACGCCGGCCCGGTCCAGCACGAAGGTGACGCCGCAGCGGTGCAGGGCGACGTCCATCAGGAGCTGGTCGAAGGCGCGGTTGAGGAACGTCGCGTAGACAGCGACGACCGGATGCAGACCGCCGGTCGCGAGACCGGCCGCGGACACGGCCGCGTGCTGCTCGGCGATGCCGACGTCCCACACCCGGTCCGGGAAACGGGCCGCGAACCCGCCCAGCCCCACCGGGTGCAGCATGGCCGCGGTGATCGCCACCACGTCCTCGCGCTCCTCGCCGATCCGCACGATCTCCTCGCCGAACACCGAGGTCCAGGAAGGCCCGCCCGCGGGGGCGAGCGGCTCGCAGGTGAGCGGGTCCATCACGCCGACCGTGTGGAAGCGGTCCTCCTCGTGGGCGAGGGCGGGTTCGTAGCCGCGCCCCTTCTCGGTGAGGCAGTGGATCAGCACCGGCCCGTGGAAGCGTTTCGCGCGCCGGAGCGCGGACTCGACGGCCCCGATGTCGTGCCCGTCGATCGGGCCGACGTACTTGAGCCCCAGATCCTCGAACATGCCCTGCGGCGCGAACGCGTCCTTGAAGCCCTTCTTCGCCCCGTGCAGGGACTCGTAGAGGGTGTTGCCGACCAGTGGGGTCCGCAGCAGTACGTCCTTCCCCCAGGCCAGCGCCTTCTCGTAGCCGTCGGTGGTGCGCAGGGTGGCCAGGTGGTTGGCGAGCCCCCCGATGGTGGGCGAGTACGAGCGCTCGTTGTCGTTGACGACGATGATCAGCGGCCGGTCCTTGGCGGCCGCGATGTTGTTCAGCGCCTCCCAGGCCATGCCGCCGGTCAGCGCCCCGTCGCCGATCACCGCGACGACATGACCCTTCTCGCCCTGCACCTGGCGGGCCTTGGCGAGCCCGTCGGCCCAGCCGAGCGCGGTGGAGGCGTGACTGTTCTCGATGACGTCGTGCTCGGACTCCTCGCGCGAGGGATAGCCGGAGAGGCCGCCCTTGCTGCGCAGCTTGGAGAAGTCCTGACGGCCGGTCAGAAGTTTGTGGACGTAGCTCTGGTGGCCGGTGTCCCACAGGATGCGGTCGACCGGTGACTCGAAGACCCGGTGGAGGGCGACGGTGAGTTCCACCACCCCCAGATTGGGCCCGAGGTGTCCTCCGGTCCTGGCGACCGCGTGCACCAGGAACTCCCGTATCTCTTCGGACAGTTCACCGAGTTCCGCCCCGGACAGCGCCTTCAGGTCGCGTGGTCCTCGGATGTTCTCCAGAATCGTCACGTCGGGCCCCCTATCGGTCCGTGCTGTTCAGCTCACGGTGACGGCCGGCTCCCCCGACGCGACGCCGTCCTGCTCCATCTGTCCGGCGATCTTCATCGCCTCTTCGATCAGGGTCTCGACGATCTTCGACTCGGGGACGGTCTTGATGACCTCGCCCTTCACGAAGATCTGCCCCTTGCCGTTTCCGGAGGCGACACCGAGGTCGGCCTCCCGCGCCTCTCCCGGGCCGTTGACGACACAGCCCATCACGGCGACCCGCAGCGGCACCTCCATGCCCTCCAGACCCGCCGTGACCTCGTCGGCCAGCTTGTAGACGTCGACCTGGGCCCGCCCGCAGGACGGACAGGACACGATCTCCAGCCGCCGCTGCCTCAGGTTCAGCGACTCCAGGATCTGGATGCCGACCTTGACCTCCTCGGCGGGCGGGGCGCTGAGCGACACCCGGATGGTGTCGCCGATGCCCCGGCTGAGGAGCGCCCCGAAGGCCACGGCCGACTTGATGGTCCCCTGGAAGGCGGGACCGGCCTCGGTGACACCCAGGTGCAGCGGGTAGTCGCTCTGCTCGGCGAGCAGCGTGTAGGCGTGGACCATGACCACCGGGTCGTTGTGCTTCACCGAGATCTTGATGTCCCGGAACCCGTGCTCCTCGAAGAGGGACGCCTCCCACAGCGCCGACTCGACGAGCGCCTCGGGGGTCGCCCTGCCGTACTTCCGCAGCAGCCGCCGGTCCAGCGACCCGGCGTTGACCCCGATCCGGATCGGTGTGCCGTGGTCGTTCGCGGCCCGCGCGATCTCTTTCACCTTGTCGTCGAACTGCTTGATGTTGCCGGGATTGACGCGTACGGCCGCACAGCCGGCCTCGATCGCGGCGAACACGTACTTGGGCTGGAAGTGGATGTCCGCGATCACCGGGATCTGCGACTTGCGGGCGATGGTGGCGAGGGCGTCCGCGTCGTCCTGCGTGGGGCAGGCGACGCGGACGATCTGACAGCCGGACGCGGTGAGTTCGGCGATCTGCTGGAGTGTGGCGCCGATGTCCGACGTACGGGTCGTCGTCATCGACTGCACCGACACCGGGGCCCCGCCCCCGACCGCCACCGGCCCGACCTCGATCCGCCGCGACAGGCGCCGCTCGGCGATCGGCCGGACCGGGACCTCGGGGAGACCGAGGGAGACGGCGGTCATGCCGTCACTCCCGGTTCCCGGAGACCGTCTCACGCATGGCGCGCAGCGACTCCTTGAGGGATCCCATGGTGGCGAGGACGGCGGTGGGCTCGTAGCCGCAGTGCGCCATGCAGTTGGCGCAACGCGGGTCCTTGCCGCGGCCGTACGCGTCCCAGTCGGTGTCCTCGATGAGCTCCCGATACGTCGTGACGTACCCGTCGCTCATCAGGTAGCAGGGCTTCTGCCAGCCGAAGAGCGAGTAGTTGGGGATCGCCCACGCCGTGCACGGGAAGTCGACCTTGCCCTCCAGGAAGTCGAGGAACAGGGGCGAGTGGTTGAGGCGCCAGCGCCGCCGGTTGCCGCCTCCGAAGGCCTTCTTGAACAGTTCGCGGGTCTGCTCGACACCGAGGAAGTGCTCCTGGTCGGGAGCCTTCTCGTAGGCGTAGGCGGGCGAGATCATCATCTCGTCCACCTTCAGGTCGTCATTGAGGAAGTTGAGGACCTCGATGATCGTCTGCGGGGTGTCGGTGTTGAAGAAGGTCGAGTTGGTGGTGACCCGGAAGCCGCGCCGCTTGGCCTCCTTGATGGCCGCCACCGCCTCGTCGAACACGCCCTCCTTCGCCACCGACTCGTCGTGCCGCTCCCGCAGCCCGTCGATGTGCACCGCGAAGGCGAAGTACGGCGACGGCGTGAACTTGTCCATCTTCTTGCGCATCAGCATGGCGTTGGTGCACAGGAAGACGTACTTCTTCCTGGCCACCAACTGCCGTACGATCTCGTCGATCTTGGGGTGCATCAGCGGCTCACCGCCGGCGATGGAGACCATCGGCGCGCCGGATTCGAGCACCGCCCCCACCGCCTGGGCCACCGGCATGCGCTGCTTGAGCACCCCTGCGGGGTGCTGGATCTTCCCGCAGCCCTCGCACGCCAGATTGCAGGCGTAGAGGGGCTCCAGCTCCACGATGAGCGGGAACTTGTCGCGCTTGCGGAGCTTCTGTTCGGCCAGGTATGTAGCGACTTTGATGGACTGACGAAGCGGCATGGCCATCTGGCTCACCTCCGGGGGAGCAGCAAGGAACGGTGCCATTCGTAAAAAGCGGGAAGGACAGAGCGAAGTACGCGGAAGGCTGATATTCCACCGCGCACCGTGCCGATCCGGACGAGTTCATGTTCTGGAGCGTCCACGACCACCCGGACGGCCGCAACGGGGCGCTCGCCCGTGCGGACGGCGCTCAGGAGCGTGGCCGCGGACTCCATGTCGACCGCGATCGCGCCGGTGGCGAGCAGATCCGACCGTTCGTGACCGCGTACGACGTGATCGGACCCGGTGAGGGGTCCGGTGTGGACGGTGCGCCCGGGCAGCGCGCGGGCGAGTTCCTTGACCAGCAGGTCGGTCCCGACGCACGGCACCGTGCCGCGCGGGTCCCGGGTCTCCTCGGCGACCACCAGGTCACCGGGGTGCATGCCGGGGGCGAGCCCCGCGCAGAACCCGGTGGCCAGTACGGCGGCCTCGTCGAGCTCCGGGTCGGCGAGCGCCCGGGTGACGCGGCGCTCGGCCGCCTCCGGCCCCATGCCCGTGCGCAGCAGGGTGACCGGCCCGCCGGCGCCGCCGCGGTCGCCACTGCGCAGCGCGAGGTGCTCGATGCCGAGCGCGCAGGCGACGAGCAGCGGTACCGCCGCGACCTCACTGTCCATCGATCAGCCCCCCTTGACCCCGGAGAACGGCTCTCCGTGGACGTACCGGCCGAGGGCGGTGAGCGGGAACACCTGCCGGTAGAGGTGGTAGTTGATCGAGAAGTCCCAGGGGAAGCCGGTGCCGGTGAAGTAGGGCTCGTCCCAGGAGCCGTCCTCGTGCTGGGTGCTCGCGAGCCACTCGATGCCGCGCTCGACCGCCTTGGAGTCCTGCTCCCCCGCGGCCAGCAGGGCCATCAGCGCCCACGCCGTCTGCGAGGCGGTGGAGGCGCCGCGTCCGCTCCACTTCTCGCCGTCGTGGTACGACCGCAGGTCCTCGCCCCAGCCGCCGTCGTCGTTCTGCACGGACTCCAGCCAGGTCACCGCGCGGCGGATCGCCGGGTGCGAGGCGGGGATCCCGGCGGCGGTCAGGGCGGGTACGACGGAGCCGGTGCCGTAGACGTAGTTGACACCCCAGCGGCCGAACCACGAGCCGTTCGGCTCCTGTTCGGCGAGCAGCCACTGGATGCCGCGCCGGGTCCGCGGGTCGTGCGAGAGGCCCTCGACGGCCAGCATCTCGACGACGTGCGCGGTGACGTCGGCGGACGGCGGGTCGATGACCTCGCCGAAGTCGCAGAACGGCATCCGGTTGGGGAAGCGGCTGGTGTTGTCGACGTCGAAGGCGCCCCACCCGCCGTTCTTCGACTGCATCCCGAGGTTCCAGCGGACCCCGCGTCCGATCGCCCGGTCCATCCGCTCCGGGTCGTGGTGCTTGACCCGGCGCAGCGCGAGGACCACCTCGGCGGTGTCGTCGATGTCGGGGTAGTTGTCGTTGTGGAACTCGAACGCCCATCCTCCCGGGGGGAGTTGGGGCCGCTTGACCGCCCAGTCGCCGGGCCGGACGATCTCCTCGCCGAGCATCCAGTCGGCCGCCTTGACGAGCTGCGGATGGTCGGCGGGCACACCGGCGTCCACGAGCGCGATCGTCGCGAGGCAGGTGTCCCACACCGGCGACTGGCAGGCCTCGATCATCCGGGACCCGTCCTCGCGCCAGATGGCGTAACGATCCAGCGACTCCAGGCCCGCGCGCATCACGGGGTGCTGGAGGTCGTAGCCGAGCAGGTACAGCGCGATCACCGAGTACACCGCCGGCGGCTGGATACCGCCCCAGCAGCCGTCGTTCTCCTGCCGCTCGACGATCCAGCGGCCCGCGGTGTTCAGCGCGGCCGTGCGCAGCCTGCGCACGGCGACCGAGCGGTAGCCGCGCACGACCATGTCGAGCCGTTGGAAGAGACCGTCCCAACTCGTGGCCGGGGCCAGCGGCTTGGCCGGGTTGGGGTCGTTCGCGTCGATGTGCAGTTCGTCGAGCGCGAACGGCGCCGGACGCACCGGACGCTTCGCCGAGACGACGGTGAGCGGCACGATGGTCTGCCGCGCCCAGCACCCGAAGTCGTAGATGTTGAGCGGGAACCACTTGGGGAAGAAGATCAGTTCGGGCGGGAGTTCGGGCAGGTCCTCCCACTTCCACCAGCCGAACAGGGCCAGCCAGATCCGGGTGAAGACCCGGGCGGCGGCGATCCCGCCCTGCGCCCGCACCCAGGCCGAGGCTCTCGCCATGTGCGGTGCGTCCGGCAGGTCTCCGGCCAGCCGGAGCGCGACGTACGCCTCGATGGTGGTGGAGAGTTCGCCGGGGCCGCCGTAGAACGAGGCCCAGGTGCCGTCCTCGCGCTGCTCGCCGCGGATGAACAGGGCCGCGGCGCGGGTGGTGGACTCGTCGCGGATGCCCAGGAACTGACGGAGCAGCAGATCCTCGGCGTCCATGGTGACGTTGGTCTCCAGGTCGCCCTTCCACCAGCCCTGGGCGTCCTGCCGCGCCAACAGGAAGTCGGTGGCGCGTCGCAGGGCCCGTACGGCGTTGTCGAGCACCCCGGCCGCGACGGGAGTGTGGATGTCGGTTTCGCTGGCCGAGGCAGCGCGGGGCGGCAGGGCCCCGGTGCTTCCGTCGGTCGTCGCTGTCATGGCTTCCCCTTCGTGCAGTGTGCAATCGGTGCGTCTGCTGTGGGTCCGCCGTCGGCCGGTGCTCGTCGTTCCCGCGCCACCGGCCGGCGACTACGCGAGGGCTATTCGACCGATAGTGATCATCTCTTTCGTACGACGACGAAGTCGGCGAGTGCCGTGAACTGCGCCCGAACCCGGTCGGGCATGTCCACGGCGTCGAGGGCCTCGATGGCGATGGTGTGCTGACGACGTGCTTCCTCGGCGGTCCACTCCCGGCCGCCCGCCTTCTCGATGAGGGCGGCGCGGACGGCGAACTCGGCCTCCGAGAAGTTCTCGAAGTCGGTGCTCTTGGCGTCGGCGGCGAGCAGCTCGCCGAGCCGCTCGGAGGCGGAGCCGCCGGCCGCGAGCGCGGCCACGACCGGGAGGGACTTCTTGCGCTGGCGCAGGTCGCTCCAGGTCTGCTTGCCGGTGGAGACCGGGTCGCCCCAGATGCCGAGCAGGTCGTCGACGGCCTGGAAGGCGAGGCCGAGGTGGTAGCCGTACGTCTCCAGGGTGTCGGCGGTGCGGTCGTCCGCTCCGCCGAGCACGGCGCCGATGGAGCTGGCGCAGGCGAGCAGGGCGCCGGTCTTGTTGCCCTCCATCTCCAGGCACTCCTCGACGCTGACGCGGTCGCGGTGCTCGTAGGAGATGTCCTGGGCCTGGCCGTCGATCAGGGCGCGGGTGGCGGTGGTCAGACGGCGGGTGGCCCGGCCCGCCTCGACGGTGCCGAGTTCCAGCAGCACCTCGTTGGCCAGGGCGAACAGGGCGTCGCCGACCAGGATGGCCTGCGCGGGGCCGTGCACCTTCCAGACGGTGTCGCGGTGCCGGCGCTGTTCGTCGCCGTCCATCAGGTCGTCGTGCAGCAGCGAGAAGTTGTGGACCAGTTCCACGGCGACGGCGCCGGGGATGCCGGTCTCGGGCTCGGCGCCGGTCACCTCGGCGGAGAGCACCGCGAGGGCGGGGCGGACGGCCTTGCCGCCGTCTCCGTCCGCGGGGTTGCCCTGAGCGTCGATCCAGCCGAAGTGGTAGGCGGAAACCGTGTCCATAGGAGATGCCAGGCGGTCGACGGCCGCCCGCAGTACCGGTGTGGCAAGGGTCCGGCCGCGCTCCAGGAGCGCGGTCACGTCCACCGCGTCGGCAGCCGTCTCGGCCGGGGGCACAGTGGGCACAGTCTCTCCTCTTGTTGCGGTACCGAAGGTGCGGGGACCTGCCGTGCCCTGCTGATCGAGCATCAGGCCGCCTCCTCGAACTCGAAGAGGTGGCGGGGACGGGGCCGGCCCAGGGCGTCGAGCACGGCGTCCGCCGCGCTCACACCGCTGCGGACCGCACTCTCCATGGTCGCGGGCCACCCGGTGGCGGTCCACGCTCCGGCCAGACAGAGGCCGGGGGCCTTGGTGCGGGCGCCGGGCCGCAGCCGTCCGACGCCGGGGGCGGGAGCGAACGTAGCCGTGCGCTCCCTGGTCACGAAGAAGTCCTTCACCTCGGCGCCGCGCGCGCGGGGCAGCAGCCGTTCCAGCTCGGGCAGATAGCGCTCGCGCAGCGCGGCGACGGGTTCGTCGATCTCGTCCCGGGCCGCCGACTGTGACAGCGCCAGGTACTGGCCGCTCTTCAGCCCGGAGGCCTCGGTCCGGTCGAACACCCACTGCACCGGGGTGCCGAGGGCCGCGAAGAACGGCCGGGAGAGCACCTGCCGGTCGTAGACGACATGCACGTTGAGGATCGGCGCGGTGCCGATCTCCAGCAGTCGCTCCGGGGCGTCGAGGGCGCCCGCGGGCAGCAGATCGTGGGCCTCGCGCTGCGGTACGGCCAGGACCACCGCGTCCGCGCCGAGCGTCTCGCCGGGAACCTGAACGCTCCAACGCCCGTTCTCGTCAGTAGAGAGGGAGGTGACGCGTGTACGGACTTCGGTACGCACGCCCGCGGAGTCGAGCGCCTTGCGAGCCAGCCGGTCATGCAGTTCACCCAGCGGGACGCGCGCCCATCCGATGTCGGCCGCGCCCGGTTCGGACAGCAGACCGGTCTTGAACACCATCGCGGCGAGAGCGAGCGAGGAGTCGCCCGCGACCGCGTTGAGGGTGGCGACCCCGACCAGGTCCCACAGTGCCTCGACGGCACGCGCCGACTGCCCGTGCGCGGTCAGCCAGCTGCCGAAGTCCTGCGCGTCCAGCCGCGGATCGGCGAGGTCGAGCCCCTTGAGCGCCAGCGCGGCCTGTCCCACTCTGGCCCGTTCGGCGAGCGAGAGATGCGGGTACGTGGCGAGGCTGCGCCCCAGATGCAGGGGTACCGGCAGCGCGTCGCGCCGCAGTCTGCCCAGCCGCCGTCCCTCGGGCCGGTCGACGTCGAGAACGGGCACGTCGAGACGATCCTGCAGGGGCGCCAGCGCCGCTCCCTCGATGCGGTCGAGGAACCAGCGGTAGGCGGTGCAGCAGCGCAGATAGACATGCTGTCCGTTGTCGATGGTCAGTCCGTCGCGCTGGAAGGAGAAGGCGAGCCCGCCCAGGCGTGGCCGGCCTTCGAGCAGCGTCACACGGACCCCGGCGTCGGCGAGCGCGAGCGCGGCGGTGATGCCGGCGAGCCCCGCGCCGATCACCACGGCGTCCCGCGCCGGCCGTCCCGACGCGTCCGTCAGTGACCCCTCGGACTGTGTGCCGTCCGTCATCGTGAACCCTCCCCCGAGCGCCCGCCGTGCGCGGTGAACCGGGCGCGGCAGGCCGTTGCAGTCAGGGACGCCGTCCCCGAGCGGAGGGTTGCGTGCCAATTTTCTCCGGTGACATCACCTTGGACCGAATTGTCCATCAGGTGCGCCTCCTGACGGTCCGCCGCGTCACGTGCCGGGCATCGAGGCCGGACAGGCCGCGCACGGCGACGTACGCCTTCTCCCGCCCGGGCAGCGAGACCCGGCCGCGCAGCACGGCCTCGGGGTCGCGCTCGATGCGGTCCAGGAGGCGGCGGTAGATGCCGGCCATGGCGGCGACACAGGCGCCGCTGCGCCGGTCGAGCATGGGGAGCAGCCGGTAGCCCTCGGCGAAAAGGGCGCGGGCCCGACGCACTTCGAAGTGCACGAGGCCCGCGAAATCGGCCCCCTCGGGTGGTTTGGGTCCCTTGAAGCCGGCCGAGCAGCCGAACTTGGCGAGGTCGTCGGCGGGCAGATAGGTGCGCCCGCCCTCGGCGTCCTCACGGACGTCCCGGAGGATGTTGGTGAGCTGGAGCGCCAGCCCGAGCGTGTCGGCGTACTCCGGCGCGCGCTCGGCGCCGCGCGCCCCCGCTTCGGGACCGAACACGCCGAGCGACAACCGCCCGATGGCGCCCGCCACACAGCGGCAGTAGACCTTGAGGTCGTCCCAGGTCTCGTAGGTCTCACCGCGCACGTCCATCAGGACGCCGTCGATCAGCTCGTCGAGGCCGTCGAGCGGGATCGGGAAGGCCTCGGCGGCATGGCTGAGGGCGACGGCGACCGGGTCGATGTCGTCCTCGTCGACCGAGCCGTCGCGCACCCGGGACAGCATCGCCCGGGTGTCGTCGAGCCTCGCGCCCTTGATGTCGTCGGCCAGCGCACCGTCGCCGATGTCGTCGACGCGCCGGGAGAAGGCGTAGAGCGCCGACATCGCGCGGCGCTTGGGCGTCGGCAGCAGCCTGATGCCGTACGCGAAGTTACGGGCCTGCTGCCCGGTGACGGCTTCGCAGTAGCTGTAGGCGGCGAGTACCGGTGCGGACACGTCCGGTTCCGACTCCACGGTCCGGATCACCCCTTTCCTCGCAGAGTCACGCCCACCTCACGCAGCAACCGGACCTTGCCGGGCTTGGGCGGGCCGGGAAGTACGTCGTACTGGGCGGCGGCGATCGCGCCGATCGCCGCCCTTCCCCCCGCCACGAACCCCGCGAGCAGCAGCCTCAACCTGCCGTGGACGCTACCCACCAGAGGGGCGCCTTCATTCAGCAGATCGCGGGCGCGTTGCGCTTCGTACGCAACCAGCGCACGCACCGATGCGCCCCCGGATTCCATGGCGAGATCCGCCTCCTGGACATGAAAGCGCTTCATGTCCGCGGCGGGCAGGTAGATGCGGTCGCGGCCGAGATCCTCGGCGACGTCCTGGAGGTGCTCGACGATCTGCAGGGCCGTACAGATCGCGTCGGAGTGACGGATCCGCTCGGGGGTCGAGGTGCCGGTGACCGCGAGGACGAGGCGGCCGACGGGGTTGGCGGACAGCTCGCAGTAGGCGAGCAGGTCGTCGTACGTCTCGTAGCGCGTGACCAGCTGGTCCTGGCGGTTGGCGGCGACCAGCCCGAGGAAGGGCGCGGGGGTCAGCGCACGGCGCCGGACGGTCGGCTGGAGGCGGCGCAGCAGGGGGTGGCGCGGGGTGGAGTCGAAGACCCGGTGGAGGTCGGCCTCGAAGGCGTCCAGCATCACCAGGCGGTCCTCGGCCCGCGCGGCCGGCACTCCGAGCAGACGGGCGTCGGCGCCGCCGGGGGCCAGGTCGCCGTCACCGATGTCGTCGACGAGACGGGCGAAGCCGTAGACGGCCATGAGGTCCTCGCGCCAGTCGCGGGGCAGGAAGAACGGAGCCACGGGGAAGTTCTCCGCCGCGGCCTTGTCGAGCGTGCCGCGCTCCGTCTCGTCGGGGCGCGTCGTACCGGTTCCCGTCACCGCCGACCACCTGGGGCGGGGACGGCACGTCCTGCGTGGAGCTGGGGAGTTTCCGTAGCCATTGCCGTCACATCTCCCGTTCTACACCGCGGACCCAATACGCACTATTTCGGACACGCCGCCCGGCCGCCCACGCAGCCGCCCCGGTAGAGGATGTCGCGCATTATCGCCCCACTTGCCGCGATTCGGGACCGCTACAGCTTACGTTGTACAACGCGCCACGGATCGTCGGGGTGTCCTGCGCATCACAACAACACACCGATTGGCCCCAAGATTCCTAATGTGGGCCGAAGTTGACGTTTCCTTTGCAGACGCGGAGCCCCGCCGGAGCAGTTCCGGCGGGGCTCTGGGAAGCGGGCCGGTCTCTTTCGCCCGGATCCGGGTGGGCTACTTGCCCGTGAACTTCTCGTACTCCTTGAGCACCTCGTCGGTCGGTCCGTCCATCCGCAGCTCGCCGCGTTCCAGCCACAGGACACGGTTGCAGGTGTCACGGATCGACTTGTTGTTGTGACTGACGAGGAACACCGTGCCGGCCTCCTTGCGCAGCTCCCTGATGCGCTCCTCGGAGCGCTTCTGGAACTTGCGGTCGCCGGTGGCCAGCGCCTCGTCGATCATCAGGACGTCGTGGTCCTTGGCAGCCGCGATGGAGAACCGCAGCCGGGCCGCCATGCCGGAGGAGTAGGTGCGCATCGGGAGGGTGATGAAGTCGCCCTTCTCGTTGATACCGGAGAAGTCGACGATCTCCTGGTAGCGCTCCTTGATCTGCTCCCGGGTCATTCCCATGGCGAGCCCGCCCAGTATGACGTTCCGCTCGCCGGTGAGGTCGTTCATCAGGGCCGCGTTGACGCCGAGCAGCGAGGGCTGGCCGTCGGTGAAGACCTTGCCCTTCTCGGCGGGAAGGAGGCCGGCGATGGCACGCAGCAGGGTCGACTTGCCGGAGCCGTTGGAGCCGATCAGGCCGACGGCCTCGCCGCGGTAGGCGGTGAAGGAGACGCCCCGCACGGCGTGCACCTTGCGTACGCCGCGCTCGTCGCCCCGCCGGAGGATGCGGCTGAGGGCGGAGGTGGCGCTGCCCTTGCCGGTCTTGGCGCCGTTGACGCGGTAGACGATGTGCAGCTCGTCCGCGATGACGGTGGGGATCCGCTGGTCGTTGATGTCCTCAGCCACGGCCGTACCTCTCCTCCGCCTTCCAGAAGTACACGAACCCGCCGAGGGCGACGAGCGCGGCCCAGCCGCCCGCCGCCGCCCAGACGTGCTCGGGCAGGTTCTCGTAGCCGTAGCCGTCGATGAGCGCGAAGCGCATCAGGTCCATGTAGAGGGCGGCCGGGTTCCACTGCAGGACGTTCGCCATCCAGGCCGGCTTGTCCTCCAGCATGATCGGGATGGAGAACATCACGCCGGACGCGTACATCCACGTCCGCATCACGAACGGCATGAGCTGGGCCAGGTCCGGGGTCTTCGAGCCGGCCCGGGCCATGATCAGGGCGAGACCGGTGTTGAAGAGGAACTGCAGGAGCAGGATCGGGACGATCAGCGCCCAGGACAGGTCGGGGTAGCTGCCGAAGGCCGCCGTCACCGCGAACAGCACGATCATCGAGGCCAGCAGTTGCTGGAGCTGCTGGAGCGCGAAGGAGATCGGCAGCGAGGCGCGCGGGAAGTGCAGGGCGCGGACCAGGCCGAGGTTGCCGGAGATCGCGCGGACCCCCGCCATCACCGAGCTCTGCGTGAAGGTGAACACGAAGACGCCCGTGACCAGGAACGGGATGTACACCTCGCGGGACATGCCGCGGTCGGCCTCCAGGATGACGCCGAAGATGAAGAAGTACACGGCCGCGTTCAGCAGTGGCGTGACGACCTGCCACAGCTGGCCGAGTTTGGCCTGGCTGTACTGGGCGGTCAGCTTCGCCCGCGAGAAGGCGAGGATGAAGTGACGCCGGTCCCAGAGCTGGCGGACGTACTCGACGAGGGAGGGCCGGGCACCGCTCACGGTCAGCCCGTACTTATCGGCGAGCCGTGCCGCCGTCAGACCCTTGTCGGGCGGTGCGGGCGCGCTCACCGCGACCGTGCCGTCGTGCGTTGTCTCACTCACCAAGGGAAACCTTCGTCTTCGGGTGCGCAGCCTGTGCGGGCGGGGCATGAGCCCGGAGCCCGGGTGGGGCCCCGGGGCTCTCAGGAACGAGCTTGTCAGATGACGGGGGGCCGGCCCAGTCGAGTCAGCCGCCACACGGTACGCCACTTCATGGGCCGGCGCGGGCCGCAGGACGTGGTCCAGCCTTCCCGGAATCCGCCGAACCACGCCTTCAGCGCGGGACGTGAGGGGCGGCGCAGCAGGGTGAGCAGCAGCCAGACGCCGAGATAGACCGGGATCAGGGGCCGGGGCAGGTTGCGGCGGGCGAGCCAGACCCGGTTGCGGGCGACCATGCGGTGGTAGACCGCGTGCCGCGAGGGCGCGGTCGTGGGGTGGTACAGCACCATGTCGGACCGGTAGTCGATCATCCAGCCCGCGTCGAGGGCCCGCCATGCCAGGTCGGTTTCCTCGTGTGCGTAGAAGAACTCGTCCGGGAGGCCGCCGACTTCAGCGAGGACCTTCGTGCGGACGGCGTTGGCGCCGCCGAGGAAGGTGGTGACCCGGGAGGAGCGCATCGGGTCGGCGGCGCGCAGCCGGGGCACGTGGCGGCGCTGGGTGATCCCGGTCTCGGGGTCGGCGATGCGGAAGCTGATGATGCCGAGTTCGGGGTCGGCCTCGAAGGCCGCCCGGCACAGCTCGGCGGTGTCGTGGCCGGCGAGGAGCCCGTCGTCGTCGAGGAAGAGGAGGAGGTCGACGTCCCGGCCGCCGGGGCCGAAGGCCTCGATGCCGACGTTGCGGCCGCCGGGGATGCCGAGGTTCTCCGGCAGTTCGATGGTGCGGACGCCTTCGGGGACGTCCGGGACGGGCGAGCCGTTGCCGACGACGACCACCTCGACGCGGTCGCCGTCCTGCTTGGCGACCGAGTCGAGCAGGGCGCGCAGTTCGTCGGGGCGGTTGCCCATGGTGATGATGACCGCGCCGGCCTTCATGCCGCTCACTTCAGCCTGCTGGAGGCGAGGATGGACACCAGGTGCAGCAGGGTCTGGAGCAGTGCGATGCCGGCCAGGACGGCGACACCGAGCCGCGAGAAGAACAGGTCGCCGCGGGCCTGGTCCACGATCGCCAGCACCAGGATCAGCAGGGACGCCTCGATGCCGAGGACCAGCCGGTGGAACTTGAAGGCGGCTGCCGCCCGGCGGGCCAGCGCCATGCCGGAGGAGCGCATCTCGGAGGCGGCCTCCTGGACCGGGGCCTTGCCGGTCTGGTGACGGGCGACGCCCACCAGGTCGGTCTCGGCCTTGATCAGGATCGCGCCGAGGGCGGCCAGGGTGCCGAGGAAGGCCCACAGCCAGTCGATGCGTCCGGTGCCCCACAGGTCGGCGGCGCGCAGTCCGAAGCCGACGAGGACGGCGGCGTCGGTCAGATAGGCGCCGACCCGGTCGAGGTAGACCCCGCCGAGGGAGAACTGCTGCCGCCAGCGGGCGATCTCGCCGTCGACGCAGTCCAGCAGCAGGTACAGCTGGACGCACAGCACGCCGAGGACGGCCCCCGGGATCCCCGGCACCAGGAGTGCCGGGGCCGCGAGGACACCGAAGACGGTCATCAGGTACGTGAGCTGGTTGGGTGTGACCCTGGTGTTGACCAGATAGCGGTCGACCCGCAGGGACACCTCACGCATGTAGAGGCGCCCCATCCAGTGCTCACCGCTGCGCCGGTCCTTCACCCCTGCGGGATGGACGACCGGACGGAGTTCAGCTACCGATGGCCTTGACATAGTCGGCGTAGATGTCCTTGATCTGTTCGGTCTTGAGGTCGAGGTGTTCGAGGATGGTGTAGCGGCCGGGCCTGGTCTCCGGGGCGAACTCCACGGCCCGGACGAACTCGGCCACCGTGAAGCCGATCTCCTCCGGGAGCACCGGCAGCCCGTGCCTGCGCAGTACCTCGGCCATGTAGGCCGACTCCTCGTGGGCTCCGCGCAGGTACATCGCGAAGGCCGCGCCGAGTCCGCACTGCTCTCCGTGGGCGGCAGCCCGCTTGGGGAAGAGCAGGTCGAAGGCGTGGTTGATCTCGTGGCAGGCGCCGGAGGACGGACGGGAGTCGCCCGACACCGACATGGCGATACCGCTGAGGACGAGTGCCTCGGCGAGCACCTGGAGGAAGTCGAGGTCGCCGATGCCTCCCGGGTGCCGGAGCACCGCTTCGCCCGCCTGCCGGGCGATGGCGGCGGCGAGGCCGTCGATCTTCTCGCCCTTGACGCGGTTGGCGAGCTCCCAGTCGGCGATGGCCGAGATGTTGGAGATCGCGTCGCCGATGCCCGCGCGGACGAAGCGCACCGGGGCCGCGCGGATGACGTCGAGGTCGATGACGACGGCGATCGGGTTCGGGACGCCGTAGGAGCCACGGCCCGCGTCGTTGTCGAGGGTGGCGACCGGGGAGCACAGGCCGTCGTGCGCGAGGTTCGTCGGTACGGCGACCAGGGGGAGGCCGACGCGTGCCGCGGCGAACTTGGCGCAGTCGATGATCTTCCCGCCGCCGAGACCCACGACGGCGTCGTAGTGGCCGGCCTTTATGTCACTGGCCAGCCGGACCGCGTCGTCGAGGGTGCCGCCGCCCACCTCGTACCAGGTGGCGCCGGGCAGGGAGGGGGAGATGCGCTCGCGCAGCTTGGCGCCGGAACCGGCGCTGACGGCGACGGCGAGCCTGCCGGAGTGCGAGATGCGCTCGTCGGCCAGGACGCAGCCCAGGTCGTCGAGGGCACCCGGGCGGATGTCGACGACGAGCGGGGAGGGAATGAGTCGGGTCAGTACTGGCACGCGATCTCCCGTCCGCGGGCGAGATCGTCGTGGTTGTCGATCTCCACCCACTTGACGTCGCCGATCGGCGCCACGTCGATACGGAACCCGCGGTTCACGAGCTCCTGGTAGCCGTGCTCGTAGAACTGCTGGGGGTCGGTCTCCCAGACCGTCTTCAGCGCGTCGGCCAGCTCCGGGGCGGCGTCGCCCTCGATGAGGGTGACGCCGATGTACTCACCGGTGGCCTCGGCGGGGTCCATCAGCTTGGTGATCTTCGTCATTCCCCTGGCGGGGTCGACGACGACCTTCATCTCCTCGTCCGCGAGGGACTTCACGGTGTCGAGGGCGAGGATGATCTTCTTGCCGTCGCCGCGGGCGGCGAGCAGCGTCCTCTCGACGGAGACCGGGTGGACGGTGTCGCCGTTGGCGAGGATCACGCCGTCCTTGAGGGCGTCACGTCCGCACCACAGGGAGTAGGCGTTGTTCCACTCCTCGGCCTTGTCGTTGTCGATGAGGGTGAGCTTGAGGCCGTACTTCGCCTCAAGGGCCGCCTTGCGGTCGTAGACCGCTTCCTTGCGGTAGCCGACGATGATCCCGACCTCGGTCAGTCCGATCTCGGCGAAGTTGCCGAGGGTGAGATCGAGAACCGTCGGTTCGCCCTCTATACCCGCGGGCCCCACCGGCACCAGAGCCTTGGGAAGGCTGTCGGTGTAGGGGCGCAGACGCCGTCCGGCGCCGGCCGCCAGCACGAGGCCGATCATGCGGGTTCTCCTTCATCGTGTACGGCGGGCGCGCCCGCGGACGCCCAGAAGCGGATGCTCTCGACGAGCACCACCAGGGCGACCGCCACGGCGAGAGCCGTGAGCGCGACCTTGAACTGCGAGGCGGTGAGCAGCGCGGCCAGAACGCAGACCAGCAGCGTCCGGCCCTCGTGCCCCCCGATGGCGCGCACCAGCCAGGCCGGGGGCGCTCCGGCGTTGCCGCGGATGCGGTACACCGTGTCGTAGTGATGGTAGGCGACGGCCGCCACCAGCCCGAAAGCCGCAGGAAGGGCGCCGTTCACGTCCGCTCGCGCCGCCAGGATCAGGACGGTGCCGTATTCGGCGGCGCGGAAGAACGGGGGGATCAGCCAGTCGAGGGCGCCCTTGAGGGGGTGCGAGACCGCGTCGGCGGACAGCAGGACGTACACGCCCGCGCACAGGACGACCGACCAGCCCGGCCCGTCGATCCAGGCCGCCAGCACGAGGAGGACGGCAGCGACGGCGGCGACGAAAGGCGCCGGCGCAGGGAACCTGCTCGGCAGGAAGCGCCCGAACAGCTCGGCCAGCGGTCCGCTGTCCGCGAGGTCAGCCAGCGCCTGCGCCGCCCGGTCGGTCCGCTGCGCCTTCCGCGTCAGCGACCGCAGCACGCGGCCGGCCGTGGTGTAGGTCGCCGCGAACGCGCAGCCGACGAGCAGGACGTAGAAGGTGATCCGCGGGGTCGTGACCGCCGTGAGGACGGCGATCATCGCCCAGCGCTCGCCGATCGGCAGCACGATCATCCGCCGTATCCACACCGTCCAGCCGACGCTGTCCAACTTGTCGGAGAGGGCGGCGGTGGGGCTGGTGTTGGCGGTGGCGTCGTGGTTGGCCTCGTTGAAGGAGAAGTCCACGACGTGCCGGCAGGTCTGCAGGACCATAGCGCCGAGCGCGAGGGCCCATACGTCATCACTGCCGCCGCCGCGAGCGGCTCCGAGGGCGAGGCCCGCGTAGTAGGCGTACTCCTTGGCCCGGTCGAAGGTGGCGTCCAGCCAGGCGCCGAGCGTCGAGTACTGCAGGGAGTAGCGGGCGAGCTGTCCGTCGGTGCAGTCCAGGACGAAGGAGAAGATCAGCAGGAGGCCGGCGGCGACGAAGCCGCCCCGGGTCCCGGTGGCCGCGCAGCCCGCCGCGATCAGCGCGGTGATCAGGGAGGCGGTGGTGACCTGGTTCGGCGTCAGGCCCCGGCGGGCGCACCAGCGGGCGAGGTAGCGGGAGTACGGGCTGATGCAGTAGGTGGTGAAGAAGCCGTCCCGGGCCTTCACGGCCGACTTCAGGCGTACGGCCTCGTCGTCGACGGCGGCGACGGCCTGCCGTGCCTCGTTGCGGGCCTGCGGGTCGGCCGGTACCTCGGCGACCAGGCTGCCGAGTTCGGGGCGGTGCACCTCGGTGCCCTCGGTGGCGAGGCCGGTGACGACACGGTCGGCGAGGTTGTCGACCGCGAGGGCCGTGCCGCCGCCCGCGGAGTTCTCGCGGGCCACGGCGCGGGTGAGGGCCTGGCGCCCGGCCGGCTGGGCGGTCACCGCGCCCGGCACCGCGGCGAGCGGGAAGCGGGGGTCGGTGAGGCCGAGGCGCAGCGCGTGGACGTGGCCCATGAAGCGGGCGTCGACCACCGCGACCCGCTGGTCGCCCGGCACCTGGGCGAGGAGGTCCTCGGCCTCGGCGGTGTCGGCGGCGATCCGGACGTCGAAGCCGAGCGACCGCAGATCACCCTCGATCGACGATCCGGGGACCGGCTGACCGGTGAGGATGGCGGTCGGCAACCGAACTCACTCCCTGAGTACCGACGCGGGGGCGCCGGACGTGTACGTGGTGGGGGCGCCCCTCGGCGTGGTGTGACGCTGCCTGCCGGGCGGTGTGTCGGCAGAGGCTATCGGATACCCGGAAGCCCGCGTTCACCGCCCGTTCACGGGCAGATCAACCACGTCTCCACCGGCCTGTGCCGCGATCATCATCGGTGATCACGGGCCCCGCCCACAAACTTGCGCCCCCAGACCAGACATTCAGGACATTGCGCAAGGCCCGAAGAGCTCGACGTAGGGTGGGCGACCATGACTTGGCTGATCACCGGCGGTGCCGGGTACATCGGGGCACATGTGGCGCGGGCCATGACCGACGCCGGCGAACGCGTCGTGGTCCTTGACGACCTCTCGTCCGGGGTGCCCGCACGGCTTCCCGCGGGCCTGCCGCTCCTGCAGGGCTCGTCGCTGGACGGCGAGTTGCTGAAGCGGGTGTGCGCCGAGCACGGGGTGACGGGGGTGGTGCACCTCGCGGCGCGCAAGCAGGTCGCCGAGTCCGTGGCCCGGCCGACGCACTACTACCGGGAGAACGTGGGCGGGCTCACCACCCTTCTGGAGGCGGTCGCCGAGGCCGGCGTGCGGCGCTTCGTGTTCTCCTCGTCGGCCGCCGTGTACGGCAACCCCGACGTGGACCTGATCACGGAGGACACCCCGTGCGCGCCGGTGAACCCGTACGGCGAGACCAAGCTCGCCGGGGAGTGGCTGGTGCGGGCGGCGGGGCAGGCGTACGGGATCTCGACCGTGTGCCTGCGCTACTTCAACGTGGCGGGGGCGGCCGCGCCGGAGCTGGCGGACACCGGTGTCTTCAACATCGTCCCCATGGTCTTCGACCGGCTCACCCGTGACGAGGCCCCGCGGATCTTCGGTGACGACTATCCGACTCCGGACGGCACCTGCGTCCGGGACTACATCCATGTCGCCGATCTCGCCGAGGCCCATCTGGCGGCGGCCCGGCGGCTGACCGAGGACGCCCCGCACGGCGACCTGACGGTCAACATCGGTCGCGGCGAGGGCGTCTCCGTACGTGAACTGATCACGGTCATCGGCGAGGTGAGCGGCGACCGCCGTCCACCGCTGGTCGAGGCCCGCCGCCCGGGGGACGCGCCCCGCGCGGTCGCCTCGGCCGCGCGGGCCACCGCGGAGCTGGGCTGGACGGCCCGGCGCGGGGTGCGCGAGATGGTCGAGTCGGCGTGGCAGGGGTGGCTGCGGCACCACGGCGGGTGATCCGCGGGCGGGACCGGGAGGGATCGCCGACGCCCTGACCTGGGAATCGTTTCTGCAGGTCAGGGCACATGACAACGGTGTTCAGTGCCGCGTTGCCCCATACCCCCCACCCGTAGTTCACTGTGTTCCCGGACGGAACAGCGGGCGGAACACGGAAGGGCACCTTCATGGGGGCTGGGCACGATCACGGGCACTCGCACGGTGCGCCGACCGGCGGCACCGCGACCGCGGCCTACCGCGGGCGGCTGCGGGTCGCGCTGTCCATCACGCTCGGCGTCATGGTGGTGGAGATCATCGGCGGCGTGGTCGCCGACTCGCTGGCGCTGGTCGCCGACGCGGCGCACATGGCCACCGACGCGCTCGGCCTCGGCATGGCGCTGCTCGCGATCCACTTCTCCGGCCTCCCTCCGAGCGACCGGCGCACCTTCGGTCTGGCCCGGGCGGAGATCCTCGCCGCGCTCGCCAACTGTCTGCTGCTGCTCGGGGTCGGCGGATACGTCCTGTACGAGGCGATCCAGCGGTTCATCACGCCGGCCGCCACCGAGGGCGGGCTGACCATCGTGTTCGGCGCGATCGGCCTGGTCGCGAACATGGTGTCGCTGTCGCTGCTGATGCGCGGGCAGAAGGACAGCCTGAACGTGCGCGGCGCGTTCCTGGAGGTGGCCGCGGACGCGCTGGGCTCGGTCGCGGTGCTGATCTCGGCGGTGGTGATCCTCACCACGGGCTGGCAGTCCGCCGACCCGATCGCCTCACTCGTCATCGGACTGATGATCGTGCCCCGCACCTGGAAGCTGCTGCGCGAGACGCTGGACGTGCTCCTCGAAGCGGCCCCCAAGGACGTGGACATCGCCGAGGTGCGGACCCACATACTGGCGCTGGACGGCGTCGAGGACATCCACGACCTGCACGCCTGGACGATCACATCAGGGATGCCGGTCCTGTCGGCACACGTGGTGGTGCGCTCCGACGTGCTCAGCGCGATCGGCCACGAGAAGATGCTGCACGAACTCCAGGGCTGTCTCGGCGACCACTTCGACGTGGAGCACTGCACCTTCCAGCTGGAGCCGAGCGGGCACGCGGAGCACGAGGCGCGACTGTGTCACTGACACACCAGTACGACGTCTGAAACACAGGTTCCGGCGGAACGCATCGGTCCGGTGGACAGCCGCGTCCTCATGCTCACAGCACCGCCCCGAACGGTTCCCCTGCCGCCGCGCCGGGCACGATCACCTGCCGGGAGTGCCGGATTCGTACGGCACACTTGGGGCGCGAAAACCAATGCGAAGGATGGGTATGCCGATCACACCTGCCACCGTGACGCACCGTTCGTCGAACGGCACCGCGGACGCGATTCTGCTGGAACTGGTCGATGAGAACGGTGTGACGATCGGCACCGAGGAGAAGCTCGCCGCCCATCAGCCGCCGGGACGACTGCACCGCGCCTTCTCGGTGTTCCTCTTCGACGAGCAGGGCAGACTGCTGCTCCAGCAGCGGGCGCAGGGCAAGTACCACTCCCCCGGTGTCTGGTCCAACACCTGCTGCGGCCACCCCTACCCCGGTGAGGCGCCCTTCGCGGCTGCCGCCCGGCGCACGTACGAGGAGCTGGGTGTCTCCCCCTCGCTGCTCGCGGAGGCGGGCACGGTCCGCTACAACCACCCGGACCCGGCCTCGGGCCTGGTCGAGCAGGAGTACAACCACCTCTACGTGGGGCTGGTGCAGTCCGTGCCCGGGCCGGACCCGGAGGAGGTCGGCGAGACGGTCTTCGTGACGCCCGCCGAGCTGGCGGAGCGGCACGCGAAGGACACCTTCTCCTCCTGGTTCATGACCGTCCTGGACGCGGCCCGCCCCGCTGTCAGGGAGCTGACGGGCCCGTCCGCCGGCTGGTGAACGCTCCTACGGGATCCGTACGGGCTTGAGCGGCAGGGCGGCCCAGATCACCTTGCCGCCGCTCGCGGTGTGCTCGACGTCGCACGCCCCGCCCGCCTCCCGGGTGACCTCGCGCACCAGGAGGAGGCCCCGGCCGCCGGTCTGGCCGTGGTCGGCCTCCAGGGCGGTCGGGCGGTAGGGATGGTTGTCCTCCACCGACACCCGCACCCACTCCGCGCCGACGGCGATCTCCACGGCGAGCATCGGCGACAGCAGCGCCGCGTGCTTCACCGCGTTGGTGACCAGCTCCGAGACGATCAGCAGCAGGCCCTGGACCAGCTCGTCCGAGACCGGTACTCCCTGGCGGTACAGCAGATCCCGTACGGCGTGTCGTGCCTGCGGGACCGACACCTCGACGGCGGGGGCGGTGAACCGCCACACACCCTCGTACGGCAACGGATCCGGCGGCACCGGGGCGGGGAGCTCGCCCGTATCGCCTGCTGGGCGTGGAGCGGACCCGCGCCCATGGTCTTCCATCGTCCGGTCGCCACCCTTGCGCTCGATTGTCACCACCTCTTGAGTGTTGGCAACGAGCTGCTCCACCCCGGAGAACTGAACAGAAGTCAGCAGATATCGAGCGGTTCTGATCGTTGACGTACGACCCGGTCGGTTACGGGATCGCTCTTGTACCGCTCGCGCCGACTTCTCGGACTATTCCGGCTGTACGGGTTTGGCGGCGGGCTCGGCCGGGTCCTCGGCGGTCAGCTGGTCGGAGACGATGCCGACGATGCGGCGACCGCCGAACCCGGTGGCGATCAGACCGAGCCCGTCGAACAGCAGGGCGAGGGCGAAGAAGGTGCCGATCACGTACTTGCTGCTGCTCGGCCAGGACGCCAGCACCAGAATGCCCAGCAGCAGGTCGAAGGCGCCCTGGACGAGGGTCCAGCCGAACTGTGTGCCGCGCACCACCACGCTGCCGACCAGGCGGAACACCCCGCCGGTCAGGAAGAGCAGCGCCGCGAACATGGTCAGCGCCTCGGCCGCCGCCTCCGGCCTGCGGATGATGACCACGCCGGCCGCGATGTTCAGGGCGGCGACCACCACACCAAGCCAGAAGAAGTTGGACCCGCGGGCCTGGATCGCGTGCAGCAGACCCACGGCGCCGCCGATCAGCAGCAGCCACCCGAACAGCAGCATCGAGGTCAGCGTGGCGACCCCGGCGTAGATCAGTCCGACGAGTCCCGCGAGGACGAGCAGCACGCCGAGCACGGCGAGCCAGCTGAACCCGCGGCTCAGCTTCTCCGTCTCGCTCCTCGGCTGGGTGGACCTGGACATGAGCGCCTCCTTGATCCCCCTTGATCACTCTTTGTCCTTTAGTCCCCCATACCCCCGGTGCCGTAACCCTCACCCGGACCCTTCTTGATCGCCTCTCCGGGCGGGGCGGATAGCATCCGGCGCATGGAGCCGCAGCTGCTGCACACCGTCGCCGACTCGGTCGCCACCGTCGTCGTCCACCATCCGGCCAAGCGGAACGCCATGACGGCCGCGATGTGGCGGGCCCTGCCGCCGCTGCTCGACACTCTGGCCTCCGATCCCGGCGTCCGGGCACTGGTGCTGACCGGTGAGGGCGGGACGTTCTGCGCGGGGGCGGACATCTCCACGCTCCGCGGGTCCGCGGAGGAGGCGCAGGGGCTGGCCGTGCGGGCCGAGGAGGCCCTGGCCGCGTTTCCGAAGCCGACGCTCGCGGCGGTCCGTGGACATTGTGTGGGCGGCGGGTCGCAGCTCGCGGCGGCCTGCGATCTGCGGTTCGCCGAGGAGGGCGCGCTGTTCGGGGTGACGCCGGCGAAACTCGGGATCGTGTACCCGGCCTCCTCCACCCGGCGGTTGGTGTCGCTGGTCGGTCCGGCCGCCGCCAAGTACCTGCTGTTCTCGGGCGAGTTGATCGACACCGGGCGGGCGCTGCGCACGGGCCTGGTGGACGAGGTACTCCCCGAGGGCGAACTCACCAAGCGGGTAGCGGAGTTCACCCGGATCCTGGCATCCCGCTCGCAACTGACGCAGGCCGCGGCGAAGGAGTTCGCGAACGGGCACACGGACCGCGACGCGTACTGGGGCGGACAGGCACGCGCCAGCGGCGACACCGCGGAGGGCGTCGCCGCGTTCCTGGAGCGCAGGCCGCCGCGCTTCACCTGGAGCGTGCCCGCGTCGGGGTGAGGCGGCTGCCGGCCCGCAGCCGCTCGACGAGGTGCGCGGGCGCCTTCCGCGGGGATCCGGCGTCGTAGGGCGACCTCGGGTCGTACTCCGTCATCAGCCGCAGCGCCTGGGCCTGTTCGTCGCCGGCGATCCTGCCCGGCAGGGGTGACGTACCCGCCGTCGAGGACGACCCGCTCTCCCGTCGGCTCGGCCCCGAACCGCTTCAGGAAGTCGAGCGCCGGCCGGTGCGAGGTCGCCCGGCGGCACCTTGAGGAGTCCCGCCGCGGCGGGTGCCGGGTGGAACCGGCGGCGGTACTCGGCCGGGGCCTCGCCGAGGGCCTTGAGGAAGGCGCGGCGCATGGCCTCCGGGGTGCCGTTGCCGCGCCGATCGGGGCCCACCTCTCCGGGACCCGCACCTGGATCAGATACTGACCGGTCGGTAACGTGTTCGTCATGACTACCGCTGCTCTGGACCCGCGCGCGGGCCGCCGCTGCCACAACGTGCTCAACTCACTGCACGCGACGCACTACTTCTCCCCCGACCTGGGGCGGGAGCTGGGCGCCATCGGTGTCACCCACCCCCGGGCCGTCAACTTCGCGGTGCGGGCCGCCGCGCTGGGACCGGTCGGGGCCGGCACGGTGACGGCGGCGTTCTACAACTACAAGCACGAGCTGGTGGCCCGGTACGTGCCCGCGGTGTGGGAGACCGCCACGCCCGGACAGGTACTGGCCGCACGCGCGCGAGCCGTCGACGCGACGCTGCGCCGCCTGCTGGGCGAGGAGGCGCTCGCGTCCGCGGAGATGGCGGAGGCCGCCCGGCTCGCCCTGCGCGCCGCCGAGGCCTGTTCGCGCAGTGCCCGGCCGCTGTACTCCGCCCATGCCGACCTGCCGGTGCCCGAACCCGCGCACCTGGCGTACTGGCACGCGGCCACGCTGCTGCGGGAGCACCGCGGCGACGGACACCTCGCCGCCCTGCTGTCCGCCGGGCTGGACGGCCTGGAGGCCGTGGTGACCCACACGGCGACCGGCAAGGGCATGACACCGGGATGGGTGTGCGCCACCCGGGGCTGGACCCGGGAGGACTGGGAGGCGGCCGTCGGGCGGCTGCGGGAGCGCGGGCTGCTGGACGCGGCCGGCGAACTGACCGAGCAGGGCGTGGCGCTGCGCGAGGGGATCGAGCGGGACACCGACCGGCTGGACCGGGCTCCGTACGAGCACCTGGGCGCGGACGGCGTCGCACGCCTGACCGCGCTCGGCACGGGATTCGCGCGCGCCGCGGCCACCGCCGGCGCCTTCCCCGCCGATCTGGTCGGCAAGGCCTGAACCGGCCGATCACGGTGGCCAGGCATGCCGGGCCTCTCCCGAGGTACCCGTACCTCTCCCGGTCGTCGTGGCCGGGAGAGGAAAGGGGAAACTCGTGTTCCGTGCGATCGCAGACGTACTGCGCCAGATCGGTGGGGCCATCGCCACCGTCGTGACACTGCCCTTCCGGGCGCTGGCCCGGCTGTTCGGCGGCGCATCGAGTTCGACACGCGGCCGCCGGGCCTGAGCCCGGGGACGTTCGCGGGCCCGCGGCGGCGACGCCGCGGGCCGCGGCCTGTCCCCCGGCCCGCCGCGTCGCCGCCCTGATCCCCGACTGTCGGCGCCACCTGCCACAATTGCCGCGCAACCCCAGTGGAGAAGGCGGTACGGGATCGTGACGACACCCGGGTCCATCGAAGTAGGGTCCATCGAAGGCAGGATCGCCGAGGAACTCGGCGTACGGGAGCGGCAGGTCAAGGCTGCCGTGGAGCTGCTCGACGGCGGTTCCACGGTTCCCTTCATCGCCCGCTACCGCAAGGAAGCGACCGAGATGCTCGACGACGCGCAGCTGCGCACGCTCGAGGAGCGGCTGCGCTATCTGCGGGAGTTGGAGGAGCGGCGGGCGGCGATCCTGGAGTCGGTGCGCGAGCAGGGCAAGCTCACCGGGGAGCTGGAGGCGCGGATCCGGGGTGCGGAGACCAAGGCGCGCCTGGAGGACATCTACCTGCCGTTCAAGCCGAAGCGGCGCACCAAGGCGCAGATCGCCCGGGAAGCGGGGCTGGAGCCGCTGGCCGAGGGGCTGCTCGGCGACCCGACCGTGGACCCGCTGACCGCGGCGAGCGCGTTCGTCGACGCCGACAAGGGCGTGGCCGATCCGCAGGCCGCCCTCGACGGGGCCCGGTCGATCCTCACCGAGCGGTTCTCGGAGGACGCCGACCTGATCGGCGAGCTGCGCGAACGCATGTGGGTGCGCGGGCGGCTGGCCGCCAAGGTCCGGGACGGCAAGGAGGAGGAGGGCGCCAAGTTCGCCGACTACTTCGACTTCGCCGAGCCGTTCACCGCGCTGCCCTCGCACCGCATCCTGGCGATGCTGCGCGGCGAGAAGGAGGACGTCCTCGATCTCGTCCTGGAGCCGGAGGAGCCGTCCGAGCAGCCCGGCCCGTCCTCGTACGAGGGAATCGTGGCGCACCGGTTCGCCATCGCCGACCGGGGCCGCCCTGCCGACAAGTGGCTCCAGGACACGGTCCGCTGGGCCTGGCGCACCCGGCTCCTCGTGCACCTCGGGCTGGATCTGAGGCTGCGGCTGCGGACGGCCGCCGAGGACGAGGCGGTGAACGTGTTCGCGGCGAACCTCCGTGACCTGCTGCTGGCCGCCCCGGCCGGCACCCGCTCGACCCTGGGCCTGGACCCAGGGTTCCGTACGGGCGTGAAGGTCGCCGTCGTCGACGCGACCGGCAAGGTGGTGGCGACCGACGTCATCCACCCGCACGTCCCGGCCAACAGGTGGGACGAGGCCATCGCCAAGCTGGCCCGCCTCGCCAAGGAGCACACGGTCGACCTGGTCGCCATCGGCAACGGCACGGCGTCCCGGGAGACCGACAAGCTCGCCGGTGAACTGATCGCCAAGCACCCGGAGTTGAACCTCACCAAGGTGATGGTGTCCGAGGCCGGCGCCTCCGTGTACTCGGCGTCCGCCTTCGCCTCGCAGGAACTGCCCGACATGGACGTGTCGCTGCGCGGCGCGGTCTCGATCGCGCGACGACTGCAGGACCCCCTCGCGGAGCTGGTGAAGATCGACCCGAAGTCGATCGGTGTCGGCCAGTACCAGCACGACCTGTCCGAGGTGAAGCTGTCGCGTTCGCTGGACGCGGTGGTGGAGGACTGTGTGAACGGCGTGGGTGTCGACGTCAACACGGCCTCGGCCCCGCTGCTCTCCCGGGTCTCCGGCATCACGTCCGGCCTCGCCGAGAACATCGTGGCGCACCGCGACGCCAACGGCCCCTTCAGGTCCCGCACCCAGCTCAAGAGCGTGGCCCGGCTCGGCCCCAAGGCGTTCGAGCAGTGCGCGGGCTTCCTGCGCATCCGCGGCGGCGACGACCCGCTGGACGCGTCCAGCGTGCACCCCGAGGCGTATCCGGTGGTGCGGCGGATGGTGAAGACGTCCGGCCAGGAGGTCGCCTCGCTCGTCGGCAACACCGGTGTGCTGCGCTCGCTGAAGCCGCAGGAGTTCGTGAACGAGACGTTCGGTCTGCCGACCGTGACGGACATCCTGAGGGAGCTGGAGAAGCCGGGGCGCGACCCGCGGCCCGCGTTCAAGACGGCCACCTTCAAGGACGGCGTCGAGAAGATCTCC
The DNA here is from genome assembly GCF_055578825.1 of Streptomyces sp. NPDC032822. Taxonomy (NCBI): domain Bacteria; kingdom Bacillati; phylum Actinomycetota; class Actinomycetes; order Kitasatosporales; family Streptomycetaceae; genus Streptomyces; species Streptomyces sp. NPDC032822. The sequence goes on from NZ_JBVIOL010000002.1 coordinate 496,292, forward strand.
GACCTGACGCCCGGGATGGTCCTGGAGGGTGTCGTCACGAATGTCGCCGCGTTCGGGGCGTTCATCGACGTCGGCGTCCACCAGGACGGCCTGGCGCATGTCTCGGCGCTGTCGAAGACGTTCGTCAAGGACCCGCGGGACGTGGTGAAGTCGGGTGACATCGTCAAGGTGAAGGTGCTGGAGGTCGACATCCCGCGCAAGCGGATCTCGCTGACGCTCCGCCTGGACGACGAGGCTGCGCCGAAGGAGCCGGGGCAGCAGGGCGGTGGAGGTGATCGTCGGCAGCGTGGCGGGCGTCCGCCTCAGCAGCGGCAGCAGCAGGGGGGCGGCTCGCGGCAGGGCGGTGGCTCCCGCCAGGGCGGTGGCTCGCGGCAGGCCGCGCCGCCGCCGGCCAACAGTGCGATGGCCGATGCTCTGCGCAAGGCGGGGTTGGTCGATCCGAAGAACGGCAAGCGCTGACGGTTGTGGGGAACTGCGGGGCCGTTGTGGCCGGTCGCGCAGTTCCCCGCGCCCCTTCGGGGCGCGTCTAGCGTTCCGTTACTTTGCCGTCCGCCACCTCCAGGCGGCGGGTCACCTGGACCGCGTCCAGCATGCGGCGGTCGTGGGTGACCAGGAGGAGGGTGCCCTCGTAGGCGTCCAGGGCCGCTTCCAGCTGTTCGATCGCCGGCAGGTCGAGGTGGTTGGTGGGCTCGTCGAGGACCAGGAGGTTGACGCCCCGGCCCTGGAGGAGCGCCAGCGCGGCCCGGGTGCGTTCGCCCGGGGAGAGCGACGAGGCCGGGCGCAGGACGTGGTTCGCCTTCAGGCCGAACTTGGCGAGCAGAGTGCGGACTTCGGCCGGTTCGGTGTCCGGGACGGCCGCACCGAAGGCCTCCATCAGGGGTTCCTCGCCGTGGAACAGCTTGCGGGCCTGGTCGACCTCGCCGATCAGCACACCCGAGCCGAGCGTGGCACTGCCCGCGTCCAGCGGAATCCGGCCCAGCAGGGCGCCCAGCAGTGTCGACTTGCCCGCGCCGTTCGCCCCGGTCACCGCCACCCGGTCCGCCCAGTCGATCTGGAGGGACACCGGGCCGAGGGCGAAGTCGCCGCGCCGGACCTCGGCGTCCCGCAGGGTCGCCACGACCGCGCCCGAACGCGGGGCCGACGCGATCTCCATGCGCAGCTCCCACTCCTTGCGGGGCTCGTCGACGACATCGAGGCGTTCGATCATGCGCTGGGTCTGGCGGGCCTTGGCGGCCTGCTTCTCGCTGGACTCGCTGCGGAACTTGCGGCCGATCTTGTCGTTGTCGTTGCCCGCCTTGCGGCGGGCGTTCTTCACGCCCTTGTCCATCCAGGAGCGCTGGACCTGGGCCCGGTCCTGGAGGGCCGCCTTCTTGTCGGCGTACTCCTCGAAGTCGTCGCGGGCGTGCCGGCGGGCGACGTCCCGCTCCTCCAGGTAGGCCTCGTAGCCGCCGCCGTAGAGGGTGATCTGCTGCTGGGCCAGGTCGAGTTCGAGGACCTTGGTGACGGTGCGGGTGAGGAACTCGCGGTCGTGGCTGACGACGACGGTGCCGGCGCGCAGGCCGCTCACGAAGCGTTCGAGGCGCTCCAGGCCGTCCAGGTCGAGGTCGTTGGTGGGCTCGTCGAGGAGGAAGACGTCGTAGCGGGACAGGAGGAGGGAGGCGAGGCCGGCGCGGGCCGCCTGGCCGCCCGACAGGGACGTCATCGGCTGGTCCAGGTCGACGGTGAGGCCGAGCGAGTCGGCGACCTCCTCCGCCCGCTCGTCCAGGTCGGCGCCGCCCAGGTCGAGCCAGCGCTCCAGGCTCGTCGCGTAGGCGTCGTCGGCGCCGGGAGCGCCGTCGACCAGTGCCTGGGTCGCCTCGTCCATCGTCCGCTGGGCCTCGGCGACGCCGGTGCGGCGGGCGAGGAAGTCCCGCACGGTCTCGCCGGGCGCTCGCTCCGGCTCCTGCGGGAGGTGGCCGACGGACGCGCCCGGCGGGGAGAGCCGCAGCTCGCCCTCCTCGGGGGCGGTCAGCCCGGCGAGCATCCTGAGGAGCGTGGACTTGCCCGCGCCGTTGGCTCCGACCAGCCCGATGACGTCTCCGGGCGCGACGACGAGGTCGAGCCCGGAGAACAGGGAGCGGTCGCCGTGGCCGGCGGCGAGGTTCTTGGCGACGAGGGTGGCAGTCATGAGACCGCCGATTCTAGTGGTCCGGGTCCTGGGGTCCGTGTCACGGCCTTCTCAGTGGACCATCGCCTCCACCAGCACACTCCCCGAGGTCCGCGCCACCACGAAGGACTCCCCCCGGACCGCCTTGGTGTCCAGGGCGATGCGGTGGCGGCCCGGTTCGAGGATGCCGTCGAAGACCTCGTGGGCGTGGGTGCGGTAGAGGCGGTCGAGGCGGTACGCGGTGAGGCTGACCCGGCACGGGGAGGTGACCTCGACGCCCGCCTCGCCGTCGGCGGCGACCAGGCGGGTGAGCCGGCGGCGTTCGACCGGGCTGCGGTCCAGGGCGTGTTCTATCTGGGCGACCAGGAGCGGGACGATGGGGGCGAGTCCGTCGACGTAGGTGACGTCGACACCGGCCTGTTCGAAGGAGTGGCGGACGGAGGCACGTTCCTCCTCGGTGATCGCACGGCCGAAGGCGACGACGCCGTAGGCCCGCAGTTCGTCGGCGGGGACGTCGTGGGTGTCACGGGTGATGTCGGCGCCGATCCCGATGGTGCGCAGGGCGGCGGCGAGTTTGGCCAGGAGGGCGGCCCGGGCGCCGATCAGCAGGACGCGGCGGCGGGTGCTCTCGGCGGTGTCGAGGAGGGAGTTGAGTGCCTCGCGGTAGCCGGTGCCGTGGAAGCGGAACGGGCCGATGCCGTGGTAGCCGTTGAGTTCCAGGTCGGCGTGTTCCTCCGTCTGCCAGGCGAAGTCCCGCCAGACGAAGTCGTCGCCGTCGCGGTCGATGACGGCGGTGACGGCCCCGCAGGCCAGGTCCTCGCATTCGGGACAGCCGTAGACGACGTAACGCCCGTCCGGCAGCGGGGCGTCGGACTCCAGGAGCAGGCTGCGGACCTGGGCGGTGAAGATCGCGGGTGGGATGTCGGAGGCGAGCGGGGAGACGGCGTCGAGGTCGGAGAGCTGGAAGAGCAACGGGCGGCCGTCGACGATGAAGTCCACGAAGTCCCGGTGGATTTGGTAGTCGCCGTTGGCGAGGACTCCACCGGCACGCATCGCCGGTGCCAGGCCGAAGGTCGCGTACGGGGCAGACATGCTGTGAGTATCCCCAGAGTGGGACCGGTCTGAGCACGGCATGACATATTCCGCTAACGTCCGGGCGTGGAAAGCGATCTCAGGAACGACGTCGTCGTGGTCGGCGGCGGGGTCATCGGACTGACGACGGCCCTGGTGCTGGCCGAGCGCGGCCGGCGGGTGCGGGTGTGGACGCGGGACCCGGTCGAGCGGACCACCTCGGTGGTTGCCGGGGCGCTGTGGTGGCCGTACTCGATCGAGCCGGTCGATCACGCCCGTGCGTGGGCGCTGCGCTCGCTGGACGTCTACGAGAAGTGGGCGGCCTCGCCCGAGGCGACCGGCGTACGGATGGTCGAAGGGGTAATGGGCGACGCGGATCTGGACGGGGCCCGGGCGTGGGCGGGCGTCCGGCTGCCGGGTCTGCGGGCGTCGACGGCCACGGAGTACGCCGGGACGGGGATGTGGGCACGACTGCCCCTCATCGACATGTCGACTCATCTGCCGTGGCTGCGGGCGCGGTTCCTCGCGGCGGGCGGGGTGGTCGAGACGCGTACGGTGACCGATCTGGCCGGGGTCGGGGCGGCGGTCGTGGTCAACTGCACGGGGCTGGGCGCCCGGGAGCTGGTGCCGGACCCGTCCGTGCGGCCCGCGCGGGGGCAGTTGGTGATCGTCGAGAACCCCGGCATCCGCACCTGGCTGGTCTCCAAGGACACCGCCGGCGAGATGACGTACTTCTTCCCCCACCCCGACCGGCTCGTCCTGGGCGGTACCTCCGACGAGGACACGTGGTCCCTCGACCCCGATCCGGCGGTCGCGGCGGCGATCGTGGGGCGGTGTGCGGCGCTGCGGCCCGAGATCGCCGGGGCGCGGGTGCTGGAGCACCGGGTGGGGCTCAGGCCCGCGCGGGAGCGGGTCCGCCTGGAGCGGGAGACGCTGCCCGGAGGGCGGGTGCTGGTGCACAACTACGGGCACGGGGGCGGGGGCGTGACCGTGGCCTGGGGGTGTGCGGAGGAGGCGGCGGGGCTCGCCGTGCGCTGACGTAGCCGGACGGGCGGGGCGATGGTGGCCCGGAGCGCGGGGAGGAGGCGGCGACAGGGTCGCCGCCTCCTGGGATCACCGCTTCGTGAGGTGCGGTCGGTGGGGCTCAGCCGTGGTCGTGGCCGAGCGGGTCGCCCTCCGTTTCGGTGCCTGCTCCCGGACCGACCCTGATCTCGAAGTCGCCGTCGTACTTCTTGTGGCCCTCGATCACGGCGAGGCCGACGGCTTCGGAGCCCATCTCGCGGCGCACGATGACCGGGTCCTCGCGCAGGTCGCGCATAAGGGCGACACACATGCCGATCATCACGAGGACGAAGGGCGCGGCGGCCAGGATCGTGAGGTTCTGCAGGCCGGTCAGGGCGTCGCCCTCGGTGCCGACGAGCAGCATGATCGCGGCGACGGCTCCGGTGACCACACCCCAGAACACCACGACGAACCGGCCGGGTTCCAGGGCGCCCTTCTGGGACAGCGTGCCCATCACGATGGACGCGGCGTCGGCGCCGGAGACGAAGAAGATGCCGACGAGGATCATCACCAGCAGGCTGGTGACGGTCGCGATGGGGAACTCCTGGAGGACCGCGAAGAGCTGGCCCTCGGGGGTCGACTCACCGCCCAGCGCGCCGCCCTCCTTCAGCTTCATCGCCGTACCGCCGAAGATCGCGAACCAGATGAGACTGACGGTGCTGGGCACCAGGATGACGCCGCCGACGAACTGCCGGATGGTGCGACCGCGGCTGATGCGGGCGATGAACATGCCGACGAAGGGCGTCCAGGAGATCCACCACGCCCAGTAGAAGACGGTCCAGCTGCCCAGCCAGTCCGAGACGCCCTCGCCGGTGCTGGCCTCGGTACGGCCCGCGAGCTGCGGCAGGTCACCGAGGTAGGCGAAGACCGAGGTGGGCAGCAGGTCGAGGACGATGATGGTGGGGCCGGCGACGAACACGAACACGGCGAGCACCAGGGCGAGCACCATGTTGGTGTTGGACAGCCACTGGATGCCCTTCTCGATGCCGGACACGGCGGAGGCGACGAAGGCCACCGTCAGGACGGCGATGATCGCGACGAGCAGCCCGTCGCTCACGTTGTCCATCCAGTCCAGCTCGGTGAAGCCGGAGCCGATCTGGAGGGCGCCGAGGCCCAGCGAGGCCGCCGACCCGAAGACGGTGGCGATGATCGCGAGGATGTCGATCGCCCGGCCGGCGTTGCCGTTCGCGTGCTTCTCCCCGATGAGCGGGGTGAAGACCGCGCTGATGGTCTGGCGGCGGCGCTTGCGGAAGGTGCTGTAGGCGATGGCCAGGCCGACCACCGCGTAGATCGCCCAGGGGTGCAGCGTCCAGTGGAAGAGGGTGGTGGCCATCGCCGTCTCCATGCGTTCCGCGGAGTCGGCGGGGTTGGTGCCCGGCGGTGGGGTCGTGTAGTGCGAGAGCGGCTCGCTCACGCCGTAGAACATCAGGCCGATTCCCATGCCGGCGCTGAACATCATGGCGACCCAGGACACCGTCTTGAACTCGGGTTCCTCGCCCTCGGCGCCGAGGTGGATCCGGCCGTAGCGGCTGACCGCCAGCCACAGCGCGAACACCACGAAGCACGAGGCGGCCAGCATGAAGGCCCAACCGCCGTTGTGGATCAGGCCGTTGAGCATCGTGGTGGAGGCGCTCTCCAGCGAGTCCGTGGCCACCGAGCCCCAGACCACGAAGGCCACGGTGATGGCGGCGGTGACACCGAACACCACCTTGTCCGTCTGGTGGCCGGCAGTGTCCGTAGGACCCTCCCGGCCTCCCCTCTTCTTGAGATCTTGCGTCATCAGCGGCACCTTCCCCTGAAAGCCGTGGTTACACCTGTTCCGCGCGTGACTACGACCTACCACAGGTGCCGCCGATATCGACCGCTTCAGCAGCGGGTGTCGGGCTCCCCCACCGTGAGGTGGTACGGCGCCCGGGCATCGAGGAGCAAGGGGACGAGCGCGCGCAGGGACTGACGGAGCGGAACATAGGTGCCCCGTGTCCGCACTCCGGGCAGGACGAGCTCGTCCTTGGCCTCGGCGTCCTGGCCGGCGGTGAGCCGGTAGCCGCAGGGCGGGTCCTGGATCACCTCGGCCGGTTCGGGCGGGTCGTTGTCGGCGCCGCCGACGTAGACGGGTCCGGGGCCGGCGAGGCCCGCCCGCCGGGCCGCCCCGGTGGCCTCCTCGACCTGCCCACGCCGGGTGCCGGTGACCCGAACAGGCCTTTCAGTGCGGCGAGTTGGGAGTTCACGCGACCGATCGAGGGCACGTTCGCCACGCGGGCCCGCACGTCGCGAGGTGCCTACCTCGTGGGCTCGTTCGGATACAGATCGGCCCGTTCAGATGCAGATCACGATCTTTCCTCGGGTACGTCCGCGCTCGGCGTGCGCGTGGGCGTCGGCGATCCGCTCCAGGGGGTAGGCCTGTTCGATACGGGGTGTGTAGCGGCCTTGCCCGCCCAGTTCCGCCGCCGCGGACAGGAGAGCGGAGTCGTTCACCGCGTGGGCCACATGCGTACCCAGGCGCTGCCCGCCCGCCTGGTCGGCGACCGTCGCGACGCGCTTCGGATCGCCCGCGATCGCGACGAGGTCGTCCAGGGAGCCGGAGGCCGCGGTGTCGAGCACGATGTCGACGCCGTGCGGAGCGAGGGTGGCCAGGCGCTGCGCGAGGCCGGGGCCGTAGGTGGTGGGAACGGCGCCGAGAGAGGTGAGGAACTCGTGGTTGCGTTGGCCGGCTGTCCCGATCACGGTGCCGACACCTTGCGCCACGGCGATCTCGACCGCCGCGCTGCCCACGCCTCCGGCGGCGCCCTCGACGAGGAGGGTGCGCCCCGCGAGAGGGCCGAGCGCGTCGAGCCCACGCATCGCGGTCACGGACGCGAGACCGGCGCCCGCGGCCTGCTCGTCGTTCCACGTGGCGGGGGTGTGCGCCCAGGCCGAAAGGACGAACAGCTCCGCGGTCGCGCCGGTGACGCCGCCCAGCCCGAAGACCCGGTCGCCGATGCTCACCCCCCGCACCCCGTCGCCGATCTCGTCGACCACACCGGCGCCGTCGCGCCCGGGGATGTCGGGCAGATCCAGGGGGAAGATCTGGCGCAGGGCGCCGGAGCGCAGCTTCCAGTCGATGGGATTGACGCCGGCCGCCGCGACGCGGACACGAATCTCACCGGGTCCGGGGTGGGGGTCTGGGGCCTGCTCGATCACCAGGCTCTCCGCTCCGCCGTATGCGTGGAACCGGGCTGCGCGCATAATGGTCTGCCTCACTTTGACGGGCCGGAATGACGTGTTCGTCCGACGCTCGCCACTCTAGAACCTGACGTTGACGTGAGGTGCAAGCCCGCAACTGCCGCCCGGCCGGAGGAGGGTGGGCGCGGATGGGTGAGGTTGCCGAGCGGGCGGGGGTGAGCGTGGGGCCTGCGCCACTCCGAGGGGTCACGCCGCCCGTCACGGTCGACACCCATGTGCCCTCGGGCGGGCTCGGCGATCCCGGATCCCGGATCCCGGCCCGACGTGAGGGCTGCCGTGCCTGCGTGAATCGGGTGCACGCCCTCGGGTCCGCCACCGGGTCATGATCGATCTCGGCGCCGGCAGCGGTTCGATCGGCCTCCAGGGCTGCCCCCGGAGCCGGTATTGCTAGCCTGAACCTGACGTCAATGTGAGGTACGAGCGGGAAGGGAGTGCCCTGCGTCATGCGCATCGGACAGCTCGCCAGGCGGTCAGGGGTCAGCGTGCGGGCCCTGCGCTACTACGAGGAACAGCGGCTCCTGGAATCGGCGCGGACGCCCGGTGGGCAGCGTGACTATCCCGACGAGGCCCTGGAGCGGGTCCAGCTCATCCAGGACCTCTTCGCGGCTGGCCTCTCCAGTCGTACCGTCGTCGAACTCCTGCCGTGTGTGAGCACCGGCGTCGCGACCCCCGACATGCTCGACCAGCTCATCATCGAACGCGACCGCATCGCCGCACGCATCCAGGACCTGACCCGGGCCGAGACCAAACTCGGCCGCGTGATCGAGAACGTGACCGCGGCGACCGTGGCGCAGGACTGATCGACCCGTCGCGAGGGGTGGGACCCCGACCTGTCCGGCACCTACCGGGCGCCGGCCGCCCACGGGAAGCCCCAGGGGTCGGAGGGGTCGGCGGCGAACTCTCCACGGATCTCCTCGATGTACCACCACGGAAGTCGGCGGCCCTCGGTGAACAGCTACGCCTCCCTCTCGCGCGGACACGAGGCCCTGGCGCCCTCCCCCTGGACGACGAAGCGGCCCCACCGACCGAGCTCCCAGCGGAAGTCGCCGATCCGCACCGTGCACAACCCGGTCGCGCGGACGCCGGAGACGCAGGCGATCTTCGCCATGCGGCAGTCGCGTACGGCCACCGGATACTCGCGGGCGTCCGGCAGCCCAGTGCGCCGGGCGGCGAAGAACTCCGCCGTCGCCCGCTTCGACGGCGGAATGCGCAGGCCGGACTCGCCCCGGTGGTCCGGTCGGTTGGACGGGTCGATCGGCGACCCGACCGACGCACCGAACCGCCGGAGCATCTCACCCGCGTCCGCCAGACCGTCTTCCGGCGGCTGTGGCTCGCTGGTCGCCGGGGCTGTCGGTGACACCACCGAACAGCCCCGGCGACTTCCCCACGAGTGAGTGACGGGTACACAGCATCGACCTGCCGAGATGCGGTTACACCATCAGGAGATCGCTCGACGAACCCGTCGGACAACCACTTGGGGCTTGCCCGGCCTCCGCCGGGGTCGCCACGAGGGAGGCGGCCAGGGCGGCCGTCACCAGGCCCAGGGGCAGGGGCAGGGGCAGGGTGCGGATCATCGGCCTGCCTCCGGGACGCGCCGCGCGGTACTCGGTGCCCGGACGCCGTCGAGCGGGGTGGCCTCGGGGGCGAGGGGTGCGGCGCCCGCGGTGGCCCGCGCGAACGCGGCCGTGCCGCCTACCAGCGGTACGCGGGCGGATGTACGGGACAGGTCGAGGGTCAGCGTCGGGGTACTGGCCGGCGGGTCGATGAGGTCCTTGTCGGTGCCCGCGACGATCAGCGCGAGGCGGTGGCCGGCCGGGACGACGTGGTCGGTGGCCCCGAGGTCGAGGGTGATGGTGTACGCCTTGCCCGGCGTGAGCGGGGCGCCCTGGCCGGAGGCGTGGTTGCCCAGGTCGGCCCAGCCGCGGCTGACGACCGTGAGGTCGACGTCGGCGGTCTTCGCCCGCGTCTCCTTGAAGCAGGCGCTGTCCCCGGTGGTGCCGGCACCCCAGCAGGTGCGGTCGGTGAGGGTGCTGATGCCCTCGCCGCTCGCCGCGTAGTCGCGGATGGTGTCGGGGCCGAGGTCGACCAGGACGGCGGAGAGATGGGCCGTCGAGGTGGTCGGGGTGGCGGTGACGGTGACCTTGGAGGAGCCGGACAGCCGCAGGTCGCGGGTGAGGGGCCCGGTGGTGAAGCCCGCCTTCGCGGGAGTCGGCGTGTCGATCCGCGCGGCCCAGTCGGTCTCGCTCAGCCGCGGGTCGTCGGTGAAGGTCTCCGTGCCGGTGCCCTTGCGCAGGCCGAGAGTGCCGACGCCCTCCTGAGCGCCCTCGGCGGGACGCAGGGTGGTGGCGGAGGCGGAGCGCGGCGGCCAGGACGTGGAGGTGGCCCACTGGTCGGGGTGGCGTTCGATGTCGGCGACGGGTTCGCGGTCGATGCCGTTGTCGTAGCCGAGGAGTTCGTGGTCGAACCAGCGGTGCAGGGTGTCGACCCAGGTGGCGCGGCGGAAGTCGAAGGGGTCGACGTGGCCGGTCTGGGAGAGCCAGATCTTGCGCTCGACGCCGTTCTTCGCGAGGGCGTCCCACCAGGGGCCGACGTGCTGCATCCGGACGTTGAGGTCCTGCATGCCGTGGACCAGGAAGACGCTCGCCCTCACCTTGCTCGCGGCCTTGACGTAGTCGCGCTCGCTCCACAGGCGGGTCCGGTCGCCGGTGCGCGGGGCGCCGTCGACGAGTTTCTGCTGGACGGCCGCGCACCGGGTGCGGGCGTCGGGGCTGTTGACGTAGTCGGACAACCAGTCGGGGCCGGAGTCGTAGAGCGGGGCGCCCTTGGAGAAGTAGTAGTCGTACCAGGTGGAGATGGCGCTGATCGGGACGATGGTCTTCAGGCCCTTGACGCCGGTGGCGGCGACACCGTTGGCGATGGTGCCGTCCCAGCTCTTGCCGATCATGCCGGTCCTGCCGTTGGTCCAGGTGGCCTTGGCCTTCGTACTCCCCGTGCGGGTGGTGTACGCCTTGGCGCGGCCGTTCAGCCAGTCGACGACGGCCTTCGCGGACTGGATGTCGGAGCGTCCGCCGACGTCCACGCAGCCGTCGGAGCGGTTGGTGCCGGCGAGGTCGACGCCGACGTAGGCGTAGCCGCGCGGCACGAAGTAGTTGTCGTAGAACAGGGGCGCCTGGACGATGTTGCCGGCGGCGTCGTAGGTCTTCAACTGGCTTTCGTTGCCGCGTCCGCAGCAGGAGTAGTAGGGGCTGGCGTCCATGATCACGGGTATCTTGCGGCCCTGCCGGGCGGGTTCGCGCGGCCGGACGATGTCGACGGCGACGCGGTCCGCCTCTCCGTCGCTGTCACCGTCGAGGCCGGTGTCCACCCAGACGGCCTCGCGGACGGCGTTCTCGTACGAGTAGACCGGTCTGCTCTCCCGCGGGGTGCCGTGGGCGGCCGCCGGGGTGACGAGGGCGGCCATGAGAGCGGCGACGGCGGCCGTGGCGGGCGATCTCCAGGTCGTGAAGCGCATGCGTATCGGCATGCGCGGACGGTACATCGGTCAACTCCCGCGCAGAAGAGGGCAACCGGACGCGCAGGAGGCCCGTGGGGCGCGCGCGGCGGTGGGTTCATGACGGCCGAATGGCATTCGTGTGACAGGGGTGGCCGTGGACAGACCCGGGTCCACAGGGAATCAATAGGCTTCGAACAGACTTCGCGCCCCTACGACTTGGAGCTTTCGTGCACCGCAGAATCATCGCGCCGGGCGCCCTCGCGGCGGCCTCCCTGTTGCTGGCGATCCCGGCATCGGCCGCGGGTCTCTCCCCCGGCGCGCCGGGCATCGGCGACCCCTACTACCCGGACTACGGCAACGGCGGATACGACGTCTCGCACTACGACCTGCGGCTGAAGTACCAGCCCGCGACGGACGAGCTGGAGGGCACCGCGACCCTGCTGGCCCGCACCACCGAGGACCTGTCACGGTTCAATCTGGACTTTCTGCTGGACGTCGCCGAGGTACGGGTCAATGGCGCGAAGGCGTCGTTCACGACCTCCGGTGAGCACGAGCTGGAGATCACCCCGAAGACGCCGCTCGCGAAGGGCACGGCCGTCACGGTCGTGGTGCGGTACAGCGGCGTGCCGTCGTCGAAGCAGGCGTACGGCTTCACCAGCTGGCACCGCACCGCGGACGGCGGCGTCGGGGCGAACGAGCCCGAGGCGGCCTGGTGGTGGTTCCCCAGCAACGACCATCCGCTCGACAAGGCGACGTACGACGTGTCGGTCCTGGTGCCCGACGGCACCCAGGCCATCTCCAACGGCACACTCCAGTCGACGAGTTCACGCCTGGGGTGGACCCGCTACAACTGGCGGTCCAACAAGCCGCAGGCCACCTATCTGGCCACCCTGGCGGTCGGGAGGTTCGACGTGACGACGGGGACGACCGAGAGCGGCATCCCGGTCGTCAACGCCTACAGCAAGGACCTCGGCGACAACTACGGCGCGGCGCGGGCGAGCATCGAGCGGACCGGGGAGATCGCGGACTGGCTGACCGGGTACTTCGGCCCGTATCCGTTCAACGCGCTCGGCGGCTATGTGCCGAACACCGACACCGGGTACGCGCTGGAGACCCAGACCCGGCCCTTCTACAGCCCTCGGCAGTTCGCGGGCGGCACCAACACCTCCGTGGTCGTGCACGAGCTGGCCCACCAGTGGTACGGGGACCTCGTGTCGGTCTCCGGGTGGAAGGACATCTGGATCAACGAGGGCTTCGCGCGGTACGCCCAGTGGCTGTGGTCCGAGCACGAGGGCGAGGGGACGGCACAGGAACTCGCCGACTACGTGTACGCCTCGCATCCGGCCGACGACCCGTTCTGGACGGTGAAGCCCGGCGATCCGGGCCCGGAGAACCAGTTCCACCTCGCCGTCTACGACCGGGGCGCGCTCGCCCTCCAGGCGCTGCGCAACGAGGTCGGCGACGACGCGTTCTTCGCGATCCTCAAGGGCTGGCCGCAGAAGTACGCGTACGGCAACGCGACCGTCGTCGACTTCCGGAAGTACGCCGAGCGAGTGTCGGGGAAGCCGCTGGGCCCGCTGTTCGACACCTGGCTGTACCAGCCGGTGAAGCCCGCGACACCCGCGGCCCGTGACGCGTCCGCCGCCCGGTCGGTGGGGGCGGCTCCGGTACGGCCGAAGTCGTGGCAGAAGATCGCGGCGACGAACGACGTGCACGAGCACGAGCACAAGCACAAGCACTGACGAGAGCGTCGGGCGACGGTGCTCGGCTGTCTGTCGCCGTCGAGCTGACGGGCCGGGGCGTCCGCGGGTCGTGGCCGGCCGGGCGCGCGGTTCCCCCGCGCTCCCGCGGTGACTGTCCGGCCGTCGGCCGGGCAGTCACCGCGGGCCCCCATCGACAGGCCTACTTCGTGAGGTCCGTCAGTTCCTGGTCCGCCGTCCTCTCGACCCGGCGGCGGATACCGAACCAGCCCGCCACCAGCAGGATCGCGATCACCGGGATGAGCAGGAGGGTTTTTCGGCCGATCTCCGGGTCGTCGGCCATCAGGACGAGGCAGGCGAGGAGGAAGGCGATCGTGGTGAGCTCCGTGACGGGGCTGCCGGGCAGGCGGAACGAGGGGCGGGTGAGAAGGCCGGCGCGGGCTCGGCGGACGAAGACCAGGTGGCAGACCATGATGATCACCCAGGTGCTGATGATGCCGAGGGAGGCGACGTTCAGCACGATCTCGAAGGCCTGGCTCGGCATGAGGTAGTTGAGACCGACGCCGAGGACACAGACCGCGCAGGTCAGCAGGATGCCGCCGTAGGGGACCTGGCTGCGGTTCATGCGGGCGGTGAAGCGGGGTGCCGAGCCCGCCATGGCCATCGAGCGGAGGATCCGGCCGGTGGAGTACAGGCCCGAGTTCAGCGAGGACATCGCGGCCGTCAGGACCACCAGGTTCATCACGTCGCCCGCCGCCGGGACACCGATCCTCGACAGGACCGTGACGAAGGGGCTCTCGCCGGCCGAGTAGACCGAGCCGGGGAGGAGGAGGGCCAGGAGGACCACCGAGCCGACGTAGAACAGGCCTACGCGCCACATGATCGAGTTCACCGCGCGCGGGACGACCTTCTCCGGCTCGGCGGTCTCGCCCGCGGCGACACCGACCAGCTCCAGGGCGGCGTACGCGAAGATCACGCCCTGCATGACCAGGACCACGGGCATCAGGCCGTGCGGGAGGACACCGCCGTTGTCGGTGATCACGCCGACGCCGGGGGTCCGGCCGTCCACCTCGTGCCGGGTGGCCAGCAGGAAGATGCCGATCAGCATGAAGCCGACCAGGGTGGCCACCTTGATGATCGCGAACCAGAACTCCAGCTCACCGAAGATCTTCACCGAGATCACGTTCACCGCCAGGACCACGGCCAGGGCGATCAGGGCCAGCGTCCACTGCGGGATGTCGGTGAACAGGCTCCAGTAGTGGGTGTAGAGCGCGATGGCCGTGATGTCGGCGATCCCGGTCGTCGACCAGTTCAGGAAGTACATCCAGCCGGCGACGTACGCGCCCTTCTCGCCGAGGAACTCGCGCGCGTACGACACGAAGGAACCGGACGACGGGCGGTAGAGGACCAGCTCGCCGAGGGCCCGGACCACGAAGAAGGCGAAGACACCGCACACCAGGTAGACGAGCGCGAGGGCCGGGCCCGCGGTGTGCAGACGGCCTCCGGCGCCCAGGAAGAGCCCGGTGCCGATCGCACCGCCGATGGCGATCATGTTGACGTGGCGGGCCTTGAGGTCCTTGCTGTAGCCGGCGTCGCCCGCGTCCGCGGGCACCTGGGCCGCGTCGGTGCGGGAGGCGGCCTGTGCCGGTTCCACGGCGTCCTTGCTCACGGGTGGTTCCACTCTCTGGTGCGCCCCGACGGGTATCGCTCGGGGATCCGGACGTGATGCGACCGGTGCCCTCGCAGGGGCCTGGGCCAAGGGGGCACGTGCCCGGGAAAACACACCCCATGCGATGGCGCACGTCACACAAGGGCATGTGTCGCATGGTCGTCGAGGGGGTCCGAGAGGTTTCACACCATTGGTGAGACAGCGATACTGCTGCACATGACGACGGACGCCGAGGAGCCGACCCTCACCATCGACGAGCTGGCCGCGCGCGCGGGTGTCACGGTCCGCACGGTCCGGTTCTACGGCACCAAGGGTCTGCTGCCCCCGCCGGTGATCGGTCCGCGCCGGGTCGGGCACTACGGCCGGGACCACCTCGCGCGGCTCGCGCTGATCGAGGAGTTGCAGCAGCAGGGGATGACCCTGTCCGCGATCGAGCGTTATCTGCGGCAGCTGCCGCCGGACCTGAGCCCGCACGACCTCGCGATCCACCGGGCGGTGGTGACCTCCTGGGCGCCGGAGACCGTGGAGACGGTGTCGTGGCAGGAGTTGCAGCGGCGGGCCGGGCGGGAACTGGGCGACGGGGAGGTCGCGCGGCTCGCCGCGATGGGTGTGGTGCGGGCCGACGGCGAGTCCTTCCGCGTCGATGTCGGTCTGCTCCGCCTCGGCGTCCAACTGCTGGACGTACCGCTGTCCCAGGAGGCGATCCTCGCCTCGCGGGGCGTCCTCGTGGAGCATTCGCGCGCGGCGGCCCACGAGTTGGCGGAGCTGTTCCGCGGCGAGGTGTCGGAGCGGGACGCGCGGGACGTGAAGTCGCTGTCGGCGCACATGCATCCCCTGGTGGTGCAGGCGCTGCTGACCACGTTCCAGCGCTTCCTCAGGGAGGAACTGCGCGCCTGGGCACCGCAGGAACCGCAGGAGTCACCGCCGCAGGCACGGCCGGAGTCACAGGTAGGCTGACCCGCCGCTCACGTCGAGGGTCTGGCCGGTGAGGAGGCCGCTGCCCCCGTCGACCCCGTACAGCAGGGAACGAAGGGGAGTTCGGTGGTGCCCGGGTTGCCGAAGATCCGGTCCACGCCCTCGCCGCACAGGATCTCCGGCAGGGCGAGGGCGGGGTGGTGTCCCACGGGGAGCTCCTCGTGGGGGCGGGGAACGGTCGCGGGTGAGCGTCCTTGTCCGGCCCTTGAGGAGCGACGCCGACGTACCGCTGAGCGGTACGTCGGCGTCACGTCGGTGGTGCGTCAGCGGTACGTCGGTGGCACGTCAGCGCGCGTCGGTGAAGACCTCGCCCTTCTCCGCCTTCTCCACCAGCAGCGCGGGGGGCGTGAACCGCTCGCCGTAGCGTTCGGCCAGTTCCCGCGCACGGGCCACGAAGGCGGGCAGGCCCACACCCGTCCCGGCGCCGGCCCCTCCCCCGGCGCGGCCGTCGTAGCCGTTGATGTACTGGAGGACGCCGCCGGTCCAGCCCGGGAAGCCGATGCCGAAGATGGAGCCGATGTTGGCGTCGGCGACAGAGGTGAGGACGCCCTCCTCCATGAGTTTGACGGTGTCGAGGGCCTCGGAGAAGAGCATGCGTTCCTGCATGTCCACGAAGGGGATCTCCGTGCCCGCGCGCGTGAAGTGCTCGCGCAGGCCCGGCCACAGGCGGGCCCGCCTGCCGTCCTCGCCGTACTCGTAGAAGCCCGCTCCGCCGCTGCGGCCGGGGCGGCCGAACTCGTCGACCATGCGGTCGATGACGGCGTCGGCGGGGTGTTCCGTCCAGGTGCCGCCCGCCTCCTCGACGGCCTGCCTGGTCTCCTTGCTGATCTTGCGGGGCAGCGTGAGCGTCAGCTCGTCCATCAGGGAGAGGACCTTGGCCGGGTATCCGGCCTGGGCCGCCGCCTGTTCGACCGAGGCGGGCTCGATGCCCTCGCCGACCATGGCGACGCCCTCGTTGATGAAGTGCCCGATGACCCGTGAGGTGAAGAAGCCGCGCGAGTCGTTGACGACGATCGGCGTCTTCCTGATCTGCCGGACCAGGTCGAAGGCGCGGGCGAGGGCCTCGTCGCCGGTGCGCTCGCCCTTGATGATCTCGACGAGCGGCATCTTGTCGACCGGCGAGAAGAAGTGCAGGCCGATGAAGTCGCTCTGGCGCTCGACGCCTTCGGCGAGGGCGGTGATGGGGAGGGTGGAGGTGTTCGAGCAGAGCAGCGCGTCCGGCTCGACGAGGTGCTGGATCTCCTGGAACACCTTGTGCTTGAGGGAGGTGTCCTCGAAGACGGCCTCGATGACGGCGTCGCAGCCCGCGAGGTCGGCCGGGTCGGCGGTCGCGGTGATCCGGCCGAGCAGGGCGTCCGCCTTCTCCTGGGTGCTGCGTCCCCGGGAGACGGCCTTGGCGCAGAGTTTCTCCGAGTAGGCCCTGCCCTTGAGGGCGGCCTCCGGGGAGACGTCCTTGAGGACGACGTCGATGCCGGCGCGGGCGCACGAGTAGGCGATGCCGGCGCCCATCATCCCGGCGCCGAGCACGGCCACCTTGCGGACCGGGCGGGGTTCGATCCCCTGGGGGCGGTTGGCACCGGAGTTGACGGCCTGGAGGTCGAAGAAGAACGCCTGGATCATGTTCTTCGAGGTCTGTCCGGCGGCCAGTTCCACGAAGTAGCGGCCTTCGATGACCTGCGCGGTCTCGAAGTCGACCTGGGAGCCCTCGACGGCGGCGGCCAGGATGCTCCGCGGGGCCGGGTAGGGGGCGCCGTTGGTCTGCTTGCGCAGGTTGGCGGGGAAGGAGGGCAGGTTCGCCGCGAACTTGGGGTGGGCAGGCGTGCCGCCGGGGATCCGGTAGCCCGGCCTGTCCCAGGGCTGCTGCGACTCGGGGTTGGCCTCGATGAACGCGCGCGCCTTGGCGAGCAGTTCGTCCCGGGTGGCGGCCACATCGTGGATCAGACCGTTCTCCTGGGCGCGCCGCGGGCTGTACTGGGTGCCCTGGAGGAGCACCTTGAGCAGCGCGTCGGTGATGCCCATCAGACGTACGGTGCGGGCGACTCCGCCGCCGCCGGGGAGCAGGCCGAGGGTGACCTCGGGGCAGCCGATCTTCGAGCCGGGGGCGTCGAGGGCGATGCGGTGGTGGCAGGCGAGGGCGATCTCGTAACCGCCGCCCAGGGCGGCACCGTTCAGCGCGGCGACCACGGGCTTGCCGAGGGTCTCGATGCGGCGCAGGTCGCGCTTGATGGCCATGCCGCCGTCGAAGAGTTCCTGGGCGGTCTCGGGGGTGACCCGGATCAGGTCGCGCAGGTCGCCGCCGGCGAAGAAGGTCTTCTTGGCGGAGGTGATGATGATGCCGCGGATGGTGTCCTTCTCGGCCTCCAGACGGTCGGTGATCACCGCGAGGGAGTCGCGGAACGCCGGGTTCATGGTGTTCGCGGACTGGTCCGGGTCGTCGAGGACGAGGGTGACGACGCCGGTACGGTCCTGTTCCCAGCGGATGGTGGTGCTCTGTGTCATGACAGGGTCTCCGTAGAAGTCTGTGGAATGCCGCCGAGGCCTGTGGAAGGCCGCCGAGTCTGTGGAAGGCCGCCGGGATTCAGAGGCGTTCGACGATCGTCGCGATGCCCATGCCGCCGCCGACGCACAGCGTGGCGAGGCCGTAGCGCTTGTCCTGGCGCTCCAGTTCGTCGACGAGAGAGCCGAGGATGATGGCGCCGGTGGCGCCGAGCGGGTGGCCGAGCGCGATGGCGCCGCCGTTGACGTTGACCTTGTCGAGGGAGAGGCCCATGTCCCGCACGAAGCGCAGGACGACCGCCGCGAAGGCCTCGTTGATCTCGACGAGGTCGATGTCGTCGATGGTCAGTCCGGCCTTGGCGAGGGCCTTGCGGGTGGCGGGGGCGGGGCCGGTGAGCATGATGGTGGGCTCGGAGCCGGAGACGGCGGCGGAGACGATCCGCGCGCGCGGGGTGAGTCCGTAGCGCTCGCCGACCTCCCGGGAGCCGATCGCGACGAGGGAGGCGCCGTCCACGATGCCGGAGGAGTTGCCCGCGTGGTGGACGTGGTCGATCTCCTCCACCCAGTGGTACTTCTGCAGTGCCACGGCGTCGAAGCCGCCGAGGTCGCCGATGTCCGCGAAGGACGGCTTCAGCCGGGCCAGGGAGTCGGCGGTGGTTCCCGGGCGCATGTACTCGTCGTGGTCGAGGACGACGAGGCCGCCGCGGTCCCTGACCGGGACGACGGACCGGTCGAAGCGGCCCTCCTTCCAGGCGGTGGCCGCGCGCTCCTGTGAGAGCGCCGCGTACTCGTCGACGTCGCGCCGGGTGAAGCCCTCGATGGTGGCGATGAGGTCGGCGCCGATGCCCTGCGGCACGAAGTTGACGGCGAGGTTGGTCATCGGGTCGTTGAACCAGGCGCCGCCGTCCGAGGCCATCGGCACCCGGGACATCGACTCGACGCCCCCCGCGAGGACCAGGTCCTCCCAGCCCGAACGCACCTTGGCGGCGGCCATGTTGACGGCTTCCAGACCCGAGGCACAGAAGCGGTTCTCCTGGACGCCGGCGACCGTGTCGGGCAGTCCGGCGGCGACGGCGGCGGTCCGGGCGATGTCGGAACCCTGGTCGCCGACCGGTCCGACGACGCCGAGGACGATGTCGTCGACGGCGGCCGGGTCGAGGTCCGGGAGGCGGCTCTGGATCTCGTGGAGGAGCCCTACGACCAGGTCGATGGGCTTGGTGCCGTGCAGGGCGCCGTTCGCCTTGCCGCGGCCGCGCGGGGTGCGGATCGCGTCGTACACGTACGCTTCGGTGCTCACTGGTAAGCCTTTCGGGAGAGGCGGGGGAAGGCGAGGGGCGGGGGAGGGAGAAGGTCAGCCCAGCAGGGACCGGCCGATGATCTCCTTCATGATCTCGGTGGTCCCGCCGTAGATGGTCTGGATACGGCCGTCGGTGAAGGCACGGGCTACCGGGTACTCGCTCATGTAGCCGTAGCCGCCGTGCAGTTGCAGGCAGCGGTCGGCGGCGCGCTTCTGCAGTTCGGTCGCCCACCACTTGGCCATGGAGGCGTCCACGGCGTCGAGGCCGCCCCCGGAATGCTCTTCGATACAGCGGTCGAGGAAGGCGCGGGTGACGGCGCACTCGGTGGCCAGTTCGGCGATCTCGAAGCGGATGTGCTGCTTGGTCGCCAGTGGCCGGCCGAACGCCTCGCGCTCCTTGACGTACTCCGTGGTGATCTCCAGCAGGTGTTCGGCGGCGGCGATCGCGGCGACCGCGATACTCAGGCGCTCCTGCGCGAGATTCGTCATCAGGTGGCCGAAGGCGCCGTCGCGTTCGCCGAGGAGGTTCTCCTTGGGCACGCGCACGTCGTGGAAGAACAACTCGGCGGTGTCCTGGGCCTTCTGGCCGATCTTGTCGAGGTTGCGGCCGCGCTCGAAGCCCTCCGTGCCGCGCTCGACGACCAGCAGCGACAGGCCGCGGGCGCCGCCCTCGGGGGTCGTCTTCGCGACCACGATCACCAGGTCGGCGAGGATGCCGTTGGAGATGAACGTCTTGGAGCCGTTCAGCAGCCAGTGGTCGCCCTTGTCCTCGGCGTGCGTGCGGATCCCCTGGAGGTCGGAGCCCGCGCCGGGTTCGGTCATGGCGATGGCCGTGATCAGCGTGCCGTCGCAGAAGCCGGGCAGCCAGCGCCGTTTCTGCTCCTCGGTGGCCAGGCCGGTCAGATAGGGGCCGATGATGTCGTTGTGCAGGCCGAGGGCGAGCCCTGGGGCGCCCGCACGGGTGAACTCCTCGGCGAGGACGGCGCTGTAGCGGAAGTCGGGGGTGCCGCCGCCTCCGTACCGCTCGTCCACGGCGAACCCGAGCAGTCCCTGCTTGCCGGCCGCCCGCCAGGCGTCCCGGGAGACGATGCCGTCCTTCTCCCACTGCGCGTAGTACGGCAGCACCTCCCTGGCCAGGAAGCTGCGCACGGTCGCGCGGAACGCGTCGTGCTCGGGGGCGAAGAGCCGCCGCTTCATCCGAGGTCCTTCATCCGTGATCCTCCGAGGTCTTTCGTCCGGGGTCGTTCACCAGGTCGGGTACGCCCCAGTCGCGTGCCACGTCCGCGGTGTCGGCGCCCGGCCGGGCGGGCCCGGTGCGGACCTCGGTCGGGGTGGCGGAGAAACGGGGGGCGGGGGCGGGCTGGGTGATGCCGCCGTGGTCGGTGAAGGTGCCGCGGGCGGCGAGGTGGGGGTGGTGCGGCGCCTCGCGCAGGGACAGTACGGGTGCCACGCAGGCGTCGGAGCCCTCGAAGAGGGCCGTCCACTCGTCCCTGGTGCGGGTCTTGAAGCGGGCGGCGACCGCCTCGCGCAGCTCGCCCCAACGGGTCCAGTCCTTGCGGGCCTCGACGTGCTCGGAGAGGCCGAGCCGGTCGAGGAACTCCTCGTAGAACCGCCGTTCGAGGGCGCCGACCGCCATGTACGCCCCGTCGGCGGTCTCGTAGGTGCCGTAGTAGGGGCAGCCGCCGTCGAGGAGGTTGGCGCCGCGCCGGTCCTGCCAGCCGCCGGCGGCGACCATGCCGTGGATCATCGCGGCGAGGTGGGAGGTGCCGTCCACGATGGCGGCGTCGACGACCTGGCCGGTGCCGGTCGCGCGGGCGTGGTGCAGGGCGGCGAGCGCGCCGACGACGAGGTAGAGGGAGCCGCCCGCGTAGTCGCCGAGCAGGTTGGCGGGGACGGCCGGCGGCTCACCGGGGGCGCCGATCATGCCGAGGGTGCCGGTGAGCGCGATGTACGCGATGTCGTGCCCGGCGCGCGGGGCGAGGGGGCCGTCCTGGCCCCAGCCGGTCATCCGGCCGTAGACGAGCGCGGGGTTGCGGGCGTGGCAGTCCTCGGGGCCGACGCCGAGCCGCTCGGCGACTCCGGGGCGGTAGCCCTCGATCAGGATGTCGGCGCGCGCGGCGAGGTCGAGTACGCGGGCGGGTCCTTCGGGGGTCTTGAGGTCGATGATCACCGAGCGCTTGTTGCGGTTGGTGACGTCGAACCGCGGGTCGACGGCCAGTCCCGCTCCCCCGGGCCGGTCCACGCGGACCACGTCGGCGCCCAGGTCGGCGAGGAGCATGGCGGCGAACGGGCCGGGCCCGATCCCGGCCAGCTCGACCACGCGTACGCCGGTCAGCGGGCCCTGCTGCGGCGTCGTTGCCATTCAGCCCCCAGGGGTGTGACACAACTGATGTAACACCAGCGATGCTAGGAACGTGTTCGACCGGGCACAAGACCTGGAGAGCAAGCGCTTAGTCGCATTGTGCCCCGAGGACCCGCGGACCGGCCCGGCGAGCGTGCTCGACGCGGGTGCTCCGCGCCGGTGCTCGGCCTCGACCGTCGGTCCCGGTATCCAGACCCCGTACTCGGTCCCGGCAGACAGGTCCTGCACTCGGTCGGTAGCCGGTCCCTGCACTCGGTCCCCGCACTCAGCGCGCGTCCAGCTCCGCCGTCAGCCGCTTCGGCGCGATCGCGCGGTAGCTCTCCTCCACCCAGTCGCACAGCAGCTCGGCGGCGGGGGCGCCCTTCCCGGCCAGCGGGACCCTCACCCAGCCGGATCTGCCGAGGCCGTACCCGGCGGGTTCGGCGCCGGGGCAGGTCAGCGCGTGGGCGTGGACGGCCTCGTCCCTGAGCTTCACCGTCAGGCCCAGCGGATGGCTGCCGTCGTCGACGCCGAGGAAGACGAACACCTTCTTGTTGACCTTGGCGACCGACTCCCCCCAGGGGAACTCCTCGGTGGCGCCCGGCATCCCGAGGGCGAACTCACGCACTTTTTCCCACTTTTTCAAGGCGTTCTCCGCCACCGCCACCTGTCCACCTCCGGCCTCGTCGTCGGGCACCGCACTCCTCACGCTAGCCTCGGCCACCGACAACGGCGCGAGCGGCGGGACCGAGAGGTGTCATGAGCAGGCTGAACCGGACGGATCGTCCTTACGACATCGTGCTCTTCGGAGCCACCGGCTTCGTGGGGAGGCTCACCGCGGAGTACCTGGCCGCGCACGCCCCCGAGGGACTGCGCTGGGCCGTCGCGGGCCGCAGCGCGGACAAGCTCCACCGGCTGCGGGAGAACCTGCCCGGCGGCGCGGACGTCGGGGTCCTCACCGCCGACGTGTCCGACCCGGCCTCGCTGCGCGCCCTCGCCGGGCACGCGCGCGTGGTGGCCACCACGGTCGGCCCCTATGTGACCCACGGCGAGGAACTCGTCGCCGCCTGCGCGGACACCGGCACGGACTATCTGGACCTCACCGGCGAGCCGGAGTTCGTCGACCTGATGTACGTCCGCCACGACGCCCGCGCGCGGGAGACCGGCTCCCGGCTGGTGCACGCCTGCGGGTTCGACTCGGTGCCGCACGACCTGGGGGCGTACTTCACGGTCCGGCAGCTCCCCGAGGGCGTGCCGTTGCGTGTCGACGGCTTCGTGACCGCGGACGCGACCTTCTCGGGCGGCACGTTCGCGTCCGCGCTGAACCAGTTCGCACGCGGACGCCAGATGGTCGGCGCCGCCCGGGACCGCGGCCGGCACGAACCGCGCCTGGTGGGACGGCGGGCCCACGCCCCGACCGGTTCACCGCGGTTCGCCCGGGAGGTCGGCGCCTGGGCACTGCCCCTGCCGACCATCGACGCGCAGATCGTCCGGCGGTCCGCGACGGCCCTGGAGCGCTACGGCCCCGATTTCCGCTATCGCCACTACGCGGCCGTACGGCATCTGCCGGTCGCGGTGGGCGGGGTCGCCGCCGTCGGCGCCCTGTTCGCCGCCGCCCAGCTCCCGCCCGCCCGGCGCTGGCTGTCGGACCGGCTCAAGCCCGGCGAGGGGCCGGACCCCGAGAAGCGCGCGAAGAGCTGGTTCCGGGTCCGCTTCGTCGGCGAGGGCGGTGGCCGGCGCGTGTTCACCGAGGTGTCGGGCGGCGACCCGGGCTACGACGAGACGGCGAAGATGTTCGCCGAGTCGGCCCTGTCCCTGGCCTTCGACGACCTCCCGCCGACCTCCGGTCAGGTCACCACGGCGGTCGCGATGGGCGACGCGCTGACCGAGCGGCTGCGGCGGGCCGGGATCACCTTCCGGGTGGCCGAAAGCCGCTGAGCGGGACCTACAGGGGCCACTGCGTGACCGTGTAGATCATCCCGCAGATCCATCCGAGCCCCGCCAGGGTCGCGAGGACCAGCGCGGCGGTCACGGCCCGCTCGACAGGACGGTCCGGGTCGGCGAGGGGCTTGGGGGCGCGGTGGCGGTGCGTCGTCATGCGAGCCAGCCTGCCGACCGGGGCGGGCCGCCCACATCCGTACAGGTACTCAGTTCGGGTACTCGGCCGGGGCCGCTTGCACGAGCCGGGCGCCTCGCCCGGCGCGGCCCCGGCCGCGGAGCTCCCGTTCCCGCGTCCGGGCCACCGGGTCGGCTGCCGGGTCGGACTGCCGCTCGCGCCCGTGCCCCGTGCACCCGGCCCGGGCGCGGTCAGGCGCCGTCCGCTTCGGCGACGGTGTTCCCGGCCGATGTCGCCTCCCGCAGAGCCTTGCGGCACAGCGCGTCCGCTCTGCGGGTCGTCTCCGGGAGGCGGTACTCGGGGGTCAGCGCGAGGGTGTGGGCGCAGGCGTTGTCGAGGGTGGTCCGGTGGCCGACCGAGACGAAGACGGGCTTGACGGCGGTGCGGGTGCGCAGGGCGCGGCCGACCTCCTCGGTGCCGGCGAGCAGGGGGGACGCGCCGCCGCGCCGCGTGTCCGGTTCGTCGTGGGTGAAGGTGAAGGGGTTCTTGGCGACACCGATCGTGGGCAGGCCGGTGAGGACGCCCAGGTGGCTGGCGAGGCCGAAGCGGCGCGGGTGGGCGAGGCCGTAGCCGTCGCAGACGACCAGGCCGGGCGGGCAGGGCAGCGCGTCGAGGGCGGCGAGGACCGTGGGGATCTCCCGGAAGGCGAGCAGGCCGGGCACGTACGGGAAGGAGATCCGGCCGACGGCCGTGGTCTCGGCGACGACGGCGAGGGTGGCCGCGTCCAGGACGACGGCGGCGGCCACGACGACGTCACGCTCGTCGTCGTACGCCACGTCGACCCCGGTGACATGGCCCGTGCCGGGCGGCGGGCCCGGTTCGTCGAGCACCACGCGCTCGCGCAACTCGTCCTGGACCGCGCGGGCCCGCTCCTCGGTGGTGGGCCAGTCCGCGGGGATGCTTACGGTCGTCATGATGGGCACGCGCACGAGCCTACGGCCCCTCACCCGGACGGCGTAGGCTCGTGATCATGTTCGTGATGGAGCTGACCTACACCGCCCCGCTGGACGCCGTCGACGCCGTTCTGGAGGCGCATGTCTCCTGGCTCGACGAGCAGTACGCGCGGGGTGTCTTCCTGGCGTCCGGGCGCAAGAGCCCCCGCGACGGCGGGGTGATCATCGCCGTCGCGGGGGACCGTGCGCGGATCGAGGAGATCGCCGCGGGCGACCCCTTCGTCACCGCCGGGGTGTGCGCGTACCGGATCACCGAGTTCGACGCGACGAAGACGGCGCCGGAGCTGGCGCGGTACCGGCAGACGCCGGCCTGAGACTCAGCCCTCCAGACGGGCGACCCGTCCCTGCTCGCCGGCCGCCCAGCAGGCCAGGTCGGGTGTGCAGTCCACGGTGTCGTACGAGCCCGTGTCCACGGTCCGCCAGCTGCGGCCGGCGTCCGTGGTCAGGTCCGTGCCGGTGGGGCCGACCGCCAGGGCGGCCGTGCGGCTGTACGGGAGCCAGGCGACGCCGGAGCGGTAGGCGGGCGGCGGCTCGGCGGCGGGCTGCCAGCCGCCTCCGCCGTCGGCGGTGCGGGCCGCCGGGGAGGGGGACGTCTGGTCCGGGCGGTAGTCGCCGCCGACCGCCAGACCGTGGGTGCGGTCGCGGAAGGCGAGCGCGAAGACACCGCGGGCCGGGTCGCCCGCCGGGATCGGCGTGTCGGAGGCCGTCCAGGTCAGTCCGCGGTCGGAGGAGTGCAGCACCCGCGCGCGGGTGGCCCCGCCGGTGGCCAGCCAGACGTCCCGGGGGCCGGTGGAGACCAGGCACTGGCCGCTCGCCGCGAACCCGGCCTCGCCGTCCAGCGCGGCCGGCATGCCCGCATGGGGCAGCACCTTCCAGGAACGGCCGCCGTCGGCGGTCGACAGGATGCGGAACTTCCCGTCGACCGGGTCGCTCATCGCGAGGCCGTGGCGGCGGTCGAAGAAGGTGAGGCAGTCGTAGAAGGCCCGCGCGTCGGTGTTGCGGAAGGACTCGGTCCAGGTCCGGCCGCCGTCGTCGGTGCGGTAGACGCGGGACGCCTCGCCCTCGCCGATGGCCAGGACGACCGCGCGCCGCGCGTCGAACGCCTCGACGTCCCGGAACTGCAAATCCCCGGCGCCCGGCGGCGAGACGTTCCGCCAGCTCGCCCCGCCGTCCGTGGTGCGCAGCACGGTGCCCTGGGTGCCGGCGACCCAGGCGGTGTCCCGGCCGACGGCCGCGAGCCCACGGAACCGCACCCCGGGGCTGCCGGTGTCCTTGAGTTCCCAGTGCGGTGTCGGCTGCCCGGACGCCGACGGCTCCCGCGCCTGTGCGGGTACGGCGGTCAGGGCGGCCAGCGCCGCCGCGCACGCCAGCGCCGCGCTCATCGCGCGCCCCGTCCGTCCCGTCCTCGCCGTCCTTGCGATCCGTCCCGGCCGTCTCGTCCGTCGCGTGTTCCCCAAGCGCCTCATGGCGGGCGAAGCTAGCCCACCGCCCGGACGCCGTCCAGAGGGCCCCGATCACCCTCCTGACGCCGACCCGCTCACCACAGGCGTCATTCACACCCCCAGAGGAATTGCCTGGTCACTTCCGTGAATGAAGACGGTGACGGAGGTCACTCGACTTTGGTGTGCACGGATTGGCCCGTTCCGGCGTCTCTTCCAGTGCCCGGCCTCATCACCGGAAGTCCGTCCCGCTAGTCCGTCCCGCCGTCGTAAGGGAGCAAGGCGTTGTCCATCGTCATCGAGCAGCCCGTCGAGGCCCGTCTCGTCGCCGCCGCGCCGCGGATGCCGAGCATTCCCGCGACGCTCCACTACGACCGGCGTGACCCGTTCGCCGTCCGCATGACCTTCCCGGCCCCGGCCACCCTGGAGGGCGTGGAGGTCTGCTGGACCTTCAGCCGCGACCTCCTGACGGCCGGCCTCCAGGAGCCCGAGGGCCACGGCGACGTGCGGGTGCGGCCGTACGGCTACGACCGCACCGTGCTGGAGTTCCACGCCCCCGAGGGCACCGCCGTCGTGCATGTACGCACAGGCGAACTCCGCCGCTTCCTGGAGGCGACCGACGAGCTGGTGCCGGTCGGTCTGGAACACCTCCAGCTCGACCTGGACCACGACCTGGCGGAACTCATGCGGGACGCCTGCTGAGCCCTGCCGGCGTCACCGGCCCGGCCGCGCGTCGAGCTCACCGTGGTCGAGCCCGTCGGCCGGCGTGCCGCAAGGACCCGCGCCCACCCGGCACCTCCCGGGCGGCCCCGCGCGCCAGCGCGTGCGCGGCCCGGGCGACACCTGAGCCTCAGTCGGCGGCGGACGCCGCCACGCTCGCGGTCCGCACCTCCCGGACCACCGCCCGCAGCGCGGGTGCCCCCGACCCGCCGCGCCCGATGAGCGCTTCGAGACGCCCCGGCACACCGACACCACCGGCATCGGCATCGGCATCGGTCAGCAGGCCCGCCGCGTCCGCCAGTACGGCAAGGGCCGCGTCCTGCTCGGAGACCTCGGCCACCGGAACCGGGCCCGACAGCACGGCCCGCGCCTCCTCGCGCAGGGCCGCCACGACGGCGACGCCCTCCAGGGCGTAGTCCACGCTGGGGAACACCCCGAGGACCCTTCGTTTCTCCGCCCGCAGATGGCCTTCGGCGACCAGTTGTTCCCGTACGGCGTCCAGGGTGATCCGCGCGTGCAGGGGGATCCACTCCGGCCAGCGGTGCGGCCGGGACTCCCGGACGAGTTCGAGGAGGCCGTCGAGAACGGGATCCCCCGTCTCGGAGTCCAGGTCGGCGGGGGTGGCGATGCCGTCCTCGTCGGTGAGCAGGCCGTGCCGGGCCAGTTCGACGAGGGCGCCGGCCCGGACCAGCGGCGGCAGCCGGTCGGCGCCGGAGGCGTTCGCCTCGGCGTTGTTCCAGGCCAGCAGGCACAGCCGGGCCGGGAGCGTGAGCGAGCCGTGGGGCACGGGATCTCCTTAGCGAGGTGCGGTCGGGGCCGACGTTAATGCGTTGACAGCCTCAGAGGCCGCTCATACCGTGTGAAGCGGTCCTGTTGCCGTCGATTGGAGAAGGACGTTGCTCGTCTGAGGTTCTGAGACACCGCGTCACACACCTGGGGTGTGTGCGCTGCGTGCGACCTCAGCGTTCGAGCCGTCCTCCGGAACAGGGCTTTTTCGTTGCCCGAGAGGGGTTTCCCCCTTCTCCCCGGGACCTCTCCCCTTCGGTCGCAGCTGTCTCGATACGCGTTTGCCCCCGACCGCCCCAAGCAACCGCGGAGACCCGTATGTCTACCTCCATCACCTGTACCTCCCTCGCCTTCGGCTGGCCCGACGGCACCCCTGTCTTCGAAGGCCTCGACGTGGCGTTCGGCCCGGGCCGCACCGGCCTCGTCGGCATCAACGGGTCCGGAAAGTCCACCCTGTTGAAGCTGATCGCCGGTGAACTCGCCCCGGCCGACGGAACCGTCCGCGTCGCCGGCGAGGTCGGCTACCTCCCGCAGAACGTCACCCTGGACACCGCGTCGAGGGTGGACGAGACCCTGGGCATCGCCGCGCAGCGGACCGCGCTGCACGCCATCGAGGCGGGTGACGTGGCCGAGGAACACTTCGAGACGGTCGGCGACGACTGGGACGTCGAGGAGCGCGCGCTCGCCACCCTTGGCGAACTCGGGCTCGGCCACATCGAGTTGGATCGCACCATCGGCGAACTGTCGGGCGGTGAGTCGGTGCTCCTGCGGCTGGCCGCGCTGCTGCTGAGCCGGCCGGACGTGCTGCTGCTCGACGAGCCCACCAACAACCTGGACCTGTACGCCCGCAGGCGCCTGTACGCGGCCGTCGCGTCCTGGCCGGGTGTCATGGTCGTGGTCAGCCACGACCGCGAACTCCTCGACCTGGTCGACCAGATCGCCGATCTGCGCTCGGGCGAGGTCACCTGGTACGGCGGCAACTTCTCGGCGTACCAGGAGGCTCTCGCCGTGGAGCAGGACGCGGCGGAGCGGATGGTCCGGGTCGCCGAGTCCGACGTCAAGAAGCAGAAGCGTGAACTGTCCGACGCCCAGGTCAAGTTGGCCCGGCGCAAACGGTACGGACAGAAGATGTTCGAGCAGAAGCGCGAGCCGAAGATCGTCATGGGGGCGCGCAAGCGGGCGGCGCAGGAGTCCGCCGGCAAGCACCGCATCCTGCACGAGGAGCGGCTCACCGAGGCGAAGGAGCGGCTGGACGAGGCGGTGGAGGCCGTACGGGACGACGACGAGATCCGCGTCGACCTGCCGTACACGGCCGTGCCTCCCGGCCGTACCGTCCTCACCCTCCTGGACCTGCAACTCGCCTACGGCGCGCGCGTGGCGGGTGGTCTCGACCTGCGCGGTCCGGAGCGGATCGCGCTGATCGGGCGCAACGGCGCGGGCAAGACGACGCTGCTGCGCACGATCGCCGGGGAGCTGATGCCGGTGGCGGGCGAGGCGCGGACGCATGTGCCGATGCGGTTCCTGCCGCAGCGGCTGGACGTGCTGGACGGCGAGCTGACGGTTGCCGAGAACGTGGCCCGGTTCGCGCCGGCCGCCACCAACAACCGGGTCCGGGCGCGGCTGGCCCGCTTCCTGTTCCGGGGCGCCCGCGCCGACCAGAAGGCGGCGACGCTGTCCGGCGGCGAACGCTTCCGGGCCGCGCTGGCCGCGCTGATGCTGGCGGAGCCCGCACCGCAGTTGCTGATGCTGGACGAGCCGACGAACAACCTCGACATGGCCAGCGTGCGGCAGTTGACCACGGCTCTGGAGTCGTACGAGGGAGCGTTGCTCGTGGCCAGTCACGATCTGCCGTTCCTGGAGTCGATCGGCATCACCCGTTGGCTGCTGATGGAGGACGGAGAGCTGAAGGAAACCACGCCGGAAGCCGTCGGACATCCCGGCTAGCGTCGGGTGCGTGCCCGCGTGCGTCACCCGCGTCGGGCCCGCGAGACAACGCCGAGGACGTCTCCCTCCGCATCCCGAAAGGCCGGCTGACCGAGCGCACCGGCCTTTCGGGATCGGGGAAGTTCCCGGCCGCCTTCGACACGTTCACGGTCGAGTCGTAGTGGCAGCGGCGACAGCAACGGCAGCTCGATGAGACAGACGTTCACCCGGTTCGCGCGCCACCGGCCGCCATAGCAGGAGCGACCTCACACGGAGGCGCCGGCGGACCTGAAGCCCGTCGTCGGCCGGTGGCCGCGAAGGAGGGAGAGGGAGGGAGGAGGAGGGGGAAGGGCGGCCGGGGGCGAAGGGCGAGTGATCTTCGAGGGCCCCGCGGGACCTGTCGGCCGTCCGCGACCCCGCTGCGGCGGAGCGTCTCAGGAGGGGCACAGCCTGACGACGGGGGTTTTGCCCGCGTGCACCGGCCCTGCATGATGGCTGATCGGCGCCCCACAACGGTGCCGGGGCCTCGCTCACCGGTACCACCGGACCGGCCCACCCCGTCCCACCGACCCGGAGATCCCCTCGTGTCCAGCAAGAAGGCCCTCGTCCGCCGCCCCAGCCCGCGCCTCGCCGAAGGTCTGGTGACGCACATCGAGCGCGAGAAGGTCGATGTCGACCTCGCGCTCGAACAGTGGGAGGCGTATGTCGAGGCCCTGGTCACGCACGGCTGGGAGACCGTCGAGGTGGATCCGGAGGACGACTGCCCCGACTCGGTGTTCGTCGAGGACACGGTCGTCATGTACAAGAACGTCGCGCTGATCAGCCGGCCCGGCGCCGAGTCCCGGCGCGAGGAGACCATCGGGGTCGAGGAGGCCGTGGCCCGCCTGGGCTGCTCGGTGAACTGGATCTGGGAGCCGGGCACACTGGAGGGCGGCGACGTCCTGAAGGTCGGCGACACGATCTACGTCGGCCGCGGCGGGCGCACCAACGCGGCGGGCGTCCAGCAGTTGCGGGCCGCCTTCGAGCCCCTCGGGGCACGGATCGTCCCGGTGCCGGTGAGCAAGGTGCTGCACCTCAAGACCGCGGTCACCGCGCTGCCCGACGGCACCGTCCTCGGGCGCATCCCGCAGCTGGACGCGCCCTCGCTGTTCCCGCGTTTTCTGCCGGTGCCGGAGGAGTCCGGGGCCCATGTGGTGCTGCTGGGCGGGTCCAAGCTGCTGATGGCGGCGAGCGCGCCGAAGACCGCGGAACTCCTGGGCGGGCTCGGCCACGAGCCGGTCCTGGTCGACATCGGCGAGTTCGAGAAGCTCGAAGGATGTGTGACTTGTCTCTCAGTGCGGATGCGCGATCTGTATGCCTGACCGGGTGACGGTCTCACCCCTTCGGCCCTGGACCTGCGACTCCCGGGCCGCTTGTCATGCCCGGGGAACACTGCTGATCAGGGATCTTTACACCGCTCTTAACCTACGGTCTCGTAACCTACGGATACGTAGCCTACGATTCCGTAGGTACCGGTCCGGCACCGCTCGCCGGCCGCCCACGTTTCTGTACCGCGTCCCCCTGGAGTACCCGTGACGATCACTTCCCCGAACCTCGGCAGCCCGTCCTCGGCCTGGACCGACGCCAGGCTGCTGTTCGCGCTGGAGGAAGTTGTCGAGACCGAGCTCAACCGGCACCTGAAGGTCGCCAAGGACTGGATGCCGCACGAGTACGTCCCCTTCAGCGACGGCCGTAACTTCCCGGGCATCTTCGACGACGGCGAGGCCTGGGAGAAGGGGCAGTCCAAGGTCACCGACATCGGCCGGATCGCCCTGGTCGTGAACCTGCTGACCGAGGACAACCTCCCCAGCTACCACCACGAGATCGCCAGCCTGTTCGGCCGCGACGGCGCCTGGGGCACCTGGGTGCACCGCTGGACCGCCGAGGAGGGCCGCCACGGCATCGTGATGCGCGACTACCTGCTCACCTCGCGCGCGGTGGACCCGGACCAGCTGGAGCAGTTCCGGATGGCCCACATGGCCGAGGGCTTCGAGTCGGACAACCGGCACTCGATGCTGCACTCGGTGGCCTACGTCGCCTTCCAGGAGCTCGCGACCCGCGTCTCGCACCGCAACACGGGCCACCAGTCCGGGGACCCGGTCTGCGACCGCATGCTGGCGCGCATCGCGACCGACGAGAACCTCCACATGGTCTTCTACCGGAACCTCCTGAAGGCCGCCTTCGACCTCGCGCCCGACCTGACGATGCAGGCGGTTCGCGATGTGATCGTGCAGTTCCGTATGCCCGGTCACGGCATGCCCGGCTTCGAGCGGGCCGCCGCGCAGATGGCGATCGGCGAGATCTACAACATGCGCATCCACCACGACGACGTCCTCCAGCCCGTGCTGCGCTTCCTGAAGGTCCTGGAGATCGACGGTCTCGGCCCGGAGGGCCTCAAGGCGCAGGAGGAACTGGGCCTGTACATGAGCGGCCTGGACTCGGAGGCGTCGAAGTTCGACGAGAAGCTCGCGGCACGCAAGGCCAGGATGGCGGCCCGCGCGGCCGGCTGACACCCCCGCACGAGCCCTCGTACGAGCACCCGCGCGGGGCCCTACGAGAGGGCGGGACGACCGGATTCACACCGGGTGCCCCCATGCCGCGCAGGTGCGCCTGCCGCCGCGCCACCGCCCCACCCACGCGATCCGGTCGACCGGATCGCGACCGGCGTGTCCGCCTGAGCACGGCGGTGCGACCGCCTCTGCGCTACGCCCGGCCGCACCCCCGGATCCTCACCACGTCTCCCGCCGGCCGTACCGGTTCACGGACCCGACGGGGCGCGCGGTGACGGACGGGGGATCCGTGCTTGTCCGTCGTTCCGGTGGGGGACTACGTTGCCTGAGTGGATCTCTTCTCGCGCTCCTGGACGGCACTGCGCACGGCGGTCGACGAACTCTCCGACGAGGACTGGGAACGGCCGTCGGGCTGCACCGGCTGGCTCGTGCGGGACCTGGTGTGTCACCTGGTCATCGACGCCCAGGACGTCCTGATCACCCTGGTCACGCCCGTGGAGGCCGAACCGACCGTGGACTCGGTCACCTACTGGGAGCTGGTCGATCCCCCGACCGGCGAGGATCCGCTCGACGCGCTGATCCCCCGGCTGGCCGCCGCGTACGGCGAGCCCGGGTTGCTCAGGTTCCATTTCGACGACGTCGGTTCCGCCGCCGGGCGCGCGGCCGAACTCGCCGACCCGGCCGTCCGGGTCGGCACCCGCGACCAGGTGCTGACCGTCGGCGACTACCTCCGCGCGTACGTCATGGAATGGACGCTGCACCACCTCGACCTGACCGCGCGGCTGCCCTCGGCCGCCGGACCGCCCGCCGAGACGCTCGCGGCCTCCCGCGCGGCGCTGGAGGAGATCGCCGGGGCCCCGATCCCGGCGTCGTTCTCCGACCGGGACGCCCTGCTGGTCGGAACCGGACGCCGGGCGCCGACGGACCCCGAGCGGGCCTCGCTGGGTGATCTGGCCGCGAGGATCCCGCTCGTGCTCGGCTGAACGGCGGGTCCTGGTCGGTCGCTGTCCGGTCGTCCTAGTCGTTCGTGCGCCTGAGGTGCAGCCGTTCCTTCTCGGACAGGCCTCCCCAGACTCCGAAACGCTCGTCGTTGGCCAGGGCGTACTCCAGACAGGCGGGCCGCATCTCGCACATGCCGCAGATGCGTTTGGCCTCCCGCACCGAACTGCCCGGCTCGGGGAAGAAGAAGTCCGCTCCGGTCTGCGCGCACAGCGCCTGCTTCTGCCAGCCGAGATCGGCCGGGGTGATGGTGTCGATGTGCATGGACGAGATCGTGCCGGACAGCGAAAAACGTTCCATCAACGTGCGATCAACGCGACGCCCACGGCCCCCGGCCGATCGATGATGACCCGCGCGGACACCCGGGCGAAAGGCGGCGCGCGGAACGCCGTACGACCGGACGAAGCAGGACGGTCACCACGCGTCACAGGGGTCGGCGGCCGTCGGTGACATCCGCGCGATTGTCAGTGGGCGGTGCGAGACTCGGCAGTGCAGGCAACGGGACCCTTCAGAGGAGCGCAGAGATGCTCACCACCCGTTTCGTCACGGGCGCCCCGAACTGGCTCGATCTCGGCACACCCGACATCGAGGGCGCCTCCTCCTTCTACAACGGCCTGTTCGGCTGGCAGTTCCAGTCGGCCGGACCCGAGGCCGGCGGCTACGGCTTCTTCCAACTCGACGGCAGGACCGCCGCGGGCGGCATGCAGACCACCCCGGACCAGGGCCCGCCGTCCTGGACCGTGTACTTCCGGACGGCGGACGCGGACGCCACCGCGAAGGCCGCCGAGCAGGCGCACGGCTCGGTGCTGATGCAACCGATGGACGTCATGGACAAGGGCCGGATGGCGATCCTCGCCGACCAGGCGGGCGTGGCCTTCGGCATCTGGCAGCCCGCGTCCCTCAAGGGCCTGGACGTCGTGCAGGAGCCGGGCTCGGTGTGCTGGCTGGAGCTGTACACACCGGACCTGCCCGCGGCCGCCGGGTTCTACAACAGGCTGTTCGGCTGGGAGACCTCCGCCCTGCCCTTCGCCGGGGCCACGTACACCACCGTCCACCCCTCGGGGACCGAGCCGGACGCCATGTTCGGCGGTCTCGTCCCGCTGGAGGACGACCCGACCGAGGCGGCGGCCGGGGCCTGGCTGCCGTACTTCGAGGTCCCGGACACGGACGCGGCCGTCAGGACCGCACAGGAGCGGGGCGGCACGGTCCGGCTGCCGGCCACCGACCTGGAGGACGTCGGGCGGTTCGCCGAACTCGCCGACCCGTACGGGGCGCGCTTCGCGGTGCTCAAGAGCGCGCCACCTCCGCAGCCGGCGTAGGCACTCCGGGCGGTCAGGCCGAGGCGCGGCGGACCAGGGTCGTCGGCAGCACGACGCCGGACCGGGGCGCGTCCTCGTCGGTGGTGCGGCGGTCGAGGCCGCGCAGCAGCAGGCGGGCCATCAACCGGCCCATCTCCTCGATGTCCTGACGGACCGTCGTGAGCGGCGGGTCGCTCTGTTCGGCGACGGGCAGCATGTCGTCGAAGCCGATGACGGCGACGTCCTCGGGCACCCGCCGCCCGTGCTCGCGCAGCACGCGCAGCGCGCCGACGGCGGTGAGGTCGTTCGCGGCGAACACGGCGTCCACGTCGGGGCGGTGGTCGAGGAGTTCGCGCATCGCCCGCTCGCCGCCGGCCGGGGTGAAGTCGCCCGGCACGACCAGTCGCGGGTCGCCGTCCGTCATGACGTCCCGGTAGCCGTCGAGCCGGTCCGCCGCCGAGGTCTGGTCGAGGGGGCCGGTGATGTGCGCGACGCGGGTGCGGCCGAGGCCGACGAGATGGCGTACGGCGTCCCGGGCGCCGCCCCGGTTGTCGCTGTCGACGTACACGACGTCGCCGCCCTCGCCGTCGCTCCAGCCGGGGCGTCCGCCGAAGACCGTCGGCACGCCGGCCCGGCGGATCAGTCCGGGCAGCGGGTCGTCGAGGTGCAGGGAGAACACCAGCGCCCCGTCGACATGGCCGCCGGCGAGATAGCGGCCGACCCGGGCGTGATCGTCCCGTCCTTCGGTGAGGAGCAGGACGAGCTGGTTGTCGAGGGCCGTCAACTCCTTGCTGATACCGCGCAGTTGCCGGGCGAAGAAGGGGTCGGCGAAGACCCGGGTCTCCGGTTCGGCGACGACGACGGCGACGGCGTCGTGCCGCCGCGTCACCAGACTGCGGGCGGCCTGGTTGGGCACATAGCCCAGTTCGTCCACCGCCCGCCGCACCCGCTCCACGAGCGGCTCGCGCACCCCGTCCCCGCCGTTGACCACCCGCGAGGCGGTGGCCCGTGAGACCCCGGCCCGCGCGGCCACGGCCTCCAGCGTGGGACGCGGCGCTGTCTCGGTCACTTCGGGGCTCCTCACCGGCGGGGTGCGGATCAGGATAGCCCCGGACGTGAAGCGGTGTGAGAGCGCTCTCGGAGGAGTCGCGCGGGAGCGGCGCAGGAGTCACGGAAGTGGGGATCCGGGCCGGTCGGCGGCAGTCGTCACCCGGCGGTCAGTGCGCGTGCCCCTCCCCCGCGGCCCGCTCGTCCGCGGTCTGCTTCTCCTCTCCGGTCCGTCCGTCCTCCCGGGTCTGCCCGTTCACATGCTCGTGCGGCTCGTAGCCGGGGATCGTCCCGTCCGGCTTCTTCACCAGGAACAGGCCCACCATGCCCATGTCGGAGTGGCTCTGCACATGGCAGTGGTACATCCAGGCCCCGGCCCCCACCCCCTCCCCCGCGATCACCTGGAAACCGAAGGAGTCCGCGGGACCCACGATCTTGTTGTCGACGACCTGACTGGGGTCGTCGGGGCCGGTCAGCATGCCCGTGCGGTTGTCCGCCCAGCGATGACCGTGCATGTGGAAGGTGTGGTAGTACTCGCCGTGCGTGATCATCACGAACTCGACCCGATCGCCCACCGTGGCCTCGAAGTCGGGGCCGGAGTGCGCGGGCCTGTTGTTGATCAGCATGTCGTTGAAGACGATCGTGTGGGTCCGGTCCGGCAGCACGTCGCCCTTGCGGCGCACGATCACCGGCCCGTACAGGCCCCTGCGGATGCCGACGGTGCCGTGTTCCGTTCCCACGACGTGGTCGTGGTAGTGCCAGTAACCGGCGCTGCCCGCCCGCCAGGTGCCGTCCGTGCGGCGGCCGGGGGCATGGGTGCGCCAGGTGTACGTGCGGGTGCCGCCCGGTTCGACGTCACTCCTGTTCAGCTTCGTGCCGTCGCTGGAGATCTCGTAGTCCAGGCCGTGCACGTGCAGGCTCGCCGCCACGTCCAGGGTGTTCTCGACCTCGATGTGCAGGGTGTCGCCCTCGTTGAGTTCGATCAGCGGTCCGGGGATCGTCGCCCGCCCCTTCTCGAAGCCGTAGCCCAGTTGCCCGTCGGCGAGCTTCTCGGCATACAGCTTGACGCGTTTCACCTCGCCTCCGGCCGGGGCGGTCTTCGCCGGAGTGGCGGCGCTCATGGCCT
This sequence comes from Streptomyces sp. NPDC032822, assembly GCF_055578825.1. Classification (NCBI taxonomy): domain Bacteria; kingdom Bacillati; phylum Actinomycetota; class Actinomycetes; order Kitasatosporales; family Streptomycetaceae; genus Streptomyces; species Streptomyces sp. NPDC032822. The sequence continues at coordinate 532,720 of NZ_JBVIOL010000002.1, forward strand.
CGGGGGCCACGGACAACGATGTCGCGACAGCCGCGCCGCCCAGCAGTACTCGTCGATTGAACCCGCGTCGGTCCATGCGGAACTCCCCAGCGTGATACGGAACTTGCCCGGACGCACCTGTGATGAACCGGTGAGACGGTACCGGCCGCCCTCCTGTTTATCCACACTCAGGACAAAGTTCGCTCCAACTCGGTCATAGGTATTGGCGAGTTGCGCAAAGAGGTCTAGCTTCCAACGCGCTGTTGCTGTGACCGAGGAGGTGCCCATGCACTTACGAGGGTTGAGCGAGAGAAGTGGGAGACACACGAGAAGACGGGCCTGGGCGGCCACCGTGACCGCCGGGATCGTCACCGCCGGACTGGTGTCGGGACCTGCCGCGAGCGCGCGTCCGGCCCCGGAGCCGTCCTCGACAACGATGTCCGTGAAGGCGCCGCCGGGCGGCGGGAACGTGCGGGTGCTGATCTTCCATGGCTCCGCGGCGGCCGGCGAGGAGTCGCCGGTCGTCAACGCCGGGATCGCGGCGATCGAGGGGATCGGTCTGTCCGGACCGACGAACCAGCGCTTCGACGTCGAGGCCACCGGCGATCCCTCGGTCTTCACCGACGGGACCAGGCTGGGGAGTTACAACGCCATCGCCTTCCTGACCGGTGGCGGCGATGTCCTCGACCCCGACCAGGAAGCGGGCCTGGAGGCCTATATGGAGGCCGGCGGCGGCTTCCTCGGCATCCATGACGCGGCCCGCGCGGAACCGTACTCGGACTGGTTCACCGGCCTCGTCGGCGCCCGTCCGGCCGCGTCGAGCCCGACGGGCGTGCAGCGGGCCACCGTCGAGGTCGGCGACCGGCAGCACCCGGCCACCAAGGATCTGCCGGTCCAGTGGAAGCGCCCCGACCGGTGGCTCAACTGGGTGAAGAACCCGTCCGGCGACGTGCACACGGTCGCCCGTGTACGGGAGTCGACCTACCAGCCGGGTGCGAGCGCCAACGGCTGGGACCACCCGGTGAGTTGGTGCCGGAACTACGACGGCGGGCGTTCCTTCTACACCGGCATGGGCGGCACCGTGTCCTCGTACGACGAGACGGACTTCCGCGCGCATCTGCGCGGCGCGCTGCTGTGGACCACCCGGCTGACCCAGGCCGACTGCAAGGCGACGATCAACGCGAGCTACAAGGCGGAGCGGCTCACCCAGCCCAACCAGGCGGGGCAGAACGACCAGATCGGCGAGCCGCACGGACTGGTCACCGCGCCCGACGGCCGGGTGCTCTACATCGGCCGGGGCGGCGCCGACTCGGCCCAGCCCGTGGTCACCGACTGGAACAACCCCGACATCGGCAAGGGCAAGGGGCAGATCCACATCTACGACCCCGCGACCAAGAAGGTCACCCTGGCGGGCGAGTTGACGGTCTTCGGCAACAAGGGCGGCGGCGACGAACTCGTCAAGGTCGAGGAGGGTCTGCTCGGCATCGAGATCGACCCGCGCTTCGAGGAGAACGGCTGGGTGTACCTGCACTACACACCCCACTCCCAGCTGAACCGGGACACCCGGATCGCCGAGCGGCGCGTCTCCCGCTTCACGCTCGCCCGCGCCACCGGCAAGCTGGACCTGGGCAGTGAGAAGGTGCTGCTCAAGTGGCCGGTGCAGGTGCACAGTTGCTGCCACTCGGGTGGTGGGATGGCCTGGGACTCCCAGGGCAATCTGTACATCGCCACGGGTGACAACAACTCCAGCGGATTCAGCGGCGGTTACTCCGGCAACAACCCGCAGCCCGCGTACAAGGGCGTCTCCTTCGCCGACGCGCGCCGCACCGCCGGCAACACCAACAACCTCAACGGCAAGATCCTGCGCATCCACCCGGAGTCCGACGGGACGTACACGCTCCCCGAGGGGAACCTCTTCACCGGCCGGGAGACCGAGGAGGGCGGTGGGAAGACCCGCGGCGAGATCTATGTGATGGGTGTCCGCAACCCGGCGCGGATCTCCGTCGACAAGAAGACCGACGTCCTCTACGCGGGCTGGGTCGGCCCCGACGCGAGTGCGCCGTCGACGACCTGGGGGCCTGCCAAGTACGACACGTTCGCGGTCATCACCGAGGCGGGCAACCGCGGTTGGCCGTACTGCATGGGCAACAAGCAGCCCTACCGGGACCGCAACCTGCCCAACCCCGAACAGCCGCTCGGATGGTACGACTGCGACCACCCGAAGAACGAGTCGCCGAACAACGACGGCCTCGTCAACCTGCCGCCCGTCACCGGCAACAACATCTGGTACTCGCCCCAGGGCGGCGCCCCGGACTACCCGCGTGACGCGAACGGCATCCCCTCCTACAAGCAGGAGGAGGCCACCTATCTGCTGCCGTGGCTCAAGGGCGGCGGTCAGGCCGCGATGAACGGGCCGGTCTACCGGTACGACACCGCCGCGGCCACGAGCACCGTCAAGTGGCCCTCCTACTGGGACGGCAAGTGGTTCGTCGGCGACTTCTACGACGCCGACCAGCCGCGCAACGCGGTCATCACCGATCCGAAGAACCACGGCACCGGCGGTCTGCCGGTCCACTCGGAGTCACTGAAGAAGATCGTGCCGATCGGCAACGACGGCATCAAGAACCTCATGGACTGGAAGTTCGGTCCGGACGGCGCGCTGTACGTCCTCGACTACGGCCGCGGCTTCTTCACCTCGGACTCCCGGTCGGCACTGTGGCGGATCACCTACACGGGAGGCGGGCCCACCCCGGCCGCCGACCAGCTGGCGAGGGGGACGCGGTGACACGGCAACGAAGAATCTGGACGGCCCTGCTGGCCGCCCTGCTGACCATGCTCGGGCTCCAGGCGGTGCCGGTCTCCGCACAGCCCGAACGGGTGGGGGCCGCCGCCGCCCAGGTGCTCACCTGGACCGCCGGCGACGACATCACCCGGTACGACTCGGCTCCGACGACGGCGGTGGCGGGGACGGCGACGATCGTCTTCGAGAACAGCACGGCGACCGGCAACACCACCGGCATGCCGCACACGTTGACCTTCGCGACGTCCGACCCCGAGTTCAACGACGACGTCCCGCTCAACATCCTCGCCAACCCGGGCGACGACCAGGACGGCCGCCACACCGCCGAGGTCACGCTCACCCCGGGCCGCTACTTCTACCACTGCACGATCCCGGGGCACGGCCAGATGCAGGGCATCCTCGTGGTGACCGAGGGCACCGGCGAGGACACCACACCGCCCGTGGCGTCGGCCCAGGTGACCGGCGCCCAGAACGCGCAGGGCGAGTACGTCGGCTCGGCGAGTGTCGCGATCGGCGCGACCGACGAGGGCGGATCCGGCGTCGACACCGTCCAGTACGCGGTCGGCGACTCGGTCGACTGGCTGCCCTACACCACACCCGTCGTCGTCGACCAGGTCGGCAGCCACACCGTCCGGTACCGCGCCCTCGACAAGGCGGGCAACGTGTCGGCCGAGAAGAGCGTCGAGTTCACGGTCGTCCCGCCGCCCTCGGACGACACGGCACCGCCGGACACCTCGGCGACCGTGAGCGGTGAGCGGAACGCGGACGGGACGTACGTCGACATGGCGACGGTCACGGTGAGCGCCTCCGACACCGGTTCCGGCGTCAACACCATCGAGTACGCGGTCGGTTCCGGCGCCTGGCAGCCGTACACCGCCCCCGTGATGGTGCACCAGGTCGGCACCCACACCGTGCGCTACCGGGCCACCGACAAGGCCGGCAACGCCGCCGCGGAGAAGAGTGTGCGGTTCACCGTCGTCGCGGCGGCTCCGCGGGACACCACCCCGCCGGTGACGGGGGTGACCCTCGACGGCACCCGGAACTCCGACGGGGCGTACGTCGGGAACGCCAGGGTGACCGTGAGCGCCACCGACGAGCACGGTGGGTCGGGCGTCGACCGGATCGAGTACTCGCTCGACGGCGGGCCCTATCTCGCCTACACCGCACCCGTGGTGGTCGACCGGGCCGGCACGCACACCGTGGCCTACCGGGCGACCGACAAGGCGGGCAACACCTCCGCCGCCCGCACGGTCAGCTTCGTCGTGACCACCGGGGGCGGGGTGCCCGCGCCCAACTGCCCCGAGTACGACGAGCGGTTGACGGTGATCGTCGGCACGGTCGACTCGGGTGTGCCGAACCGGGTCACCAAGAGCCGGTGCATGATCAACGAGTTGATCGAGGACGAGAAGGAGTGGACGTCCCATGCGCTGTTCCTGAAGCACGTCACGACGGTCCTCGACAAGCTGTTCAAGGAAGGCGTCCTCGACGAGCGCGAGTACGACGCGATCGACGGGGCCGCCCGCGAGTCGGGGATCGGCAGGCCCGGACAGACCGAGGGCTACCGCACGATCCTCGACGGCAGCGCGGGTTCCTTCGCCAAGTGGCAGCAGGTGGGCGGCGGTTCGTTCGCGCCGAACGCCGACGGGTCGATCACCTCCGGCACCACAAAGGACGGGCTCGGCATGCTGTGGTACCCGCAGCGCAAGTACGGCGACTTCTCGCTCCGGCTGCAGTGGCGTGACGACGCTCCCGGCACCGGCAACGCCAACTCCGGTGTGTTCGTACGGTTCCCGTGGATCCTCGACCATCCGGAGGAGTCACGGCCGGAGTGGGCCGCCATCAAGTACGGGCACGAGGTGCAGGTGTTCGACCGGCCCGACGGGGACATGTACAAGACGGGCTCGGTCTACGGCTTCGACCGGGTGGGCCTCGCCGGGGCCGGCGTCACCCAGAAGGGCACCTGGAACGACTACGAGATCCGGGTGGTGGACCAGCACTACTCGGTCTACCGCAACGGTGTGCTGATCAACGAGTTCGACAACCTCGGCGGTCAGGACTTCGTCCCGGCGCGCTCGGACGACCCGGGCACGGACGGTCGGCGGTTCGCCTCCGGCTACCTCGGGCTCCAGGTGCACGGGACGACGGACGTGGTCTCGTACCGGGACATCAGGATCAAGGAGCTGTAGGTTCCGCGGGAGGCGCCTCCGACGGAGGCGCCTCCTTCTCGGCGTGCTTCTCGGTGTCCTTCTTCGCCCGGCTCGGCTGCACCCGCTTGGGCTCCCCCGGCATCTTCGGGTACTCGGGCGGGTACGGCAGGTCACCGAGCCCGTGCTCGTGCTCGTCCCGCCGGGCCAGCTCCAGCAGCGCCTCCAGCGAGAAGGCGTGGTCGTCCATGTCCGCGTGCACATCGCCGAGTTCGGCGAAGCGGGCCGGCATCGTCGCGATGTCGAAGTCCTGCGGGTGCGCCTCGCCCACCTCCTCCCAGCACAGGGGTGCGGAGACCTGGGCGTGCGGGTGCGGCCGTACCGAGTAGGCGGAGGCGATCGTGCGGTCCCGGGCCGTCTGGTTGTAGTCGACGAAGATGCGCTCGCCCCGCTCCTCCTTCCACCACTTGATGGTCACCCGGTCGGGCATCCGGCGTTCCAGCTCGCGCCCGACGGCGATGGCCGCGCGCCGGACCTGGGTGAAGGTCCATCTCGGTTCGATCGGTACGAAGACGTGCAGACCGCGCCCGCCGGACGTCTTGGGCCAGCCGCGCAGACCGCCGAACTCCTCCAGTACGTCCCGCAGTCGCAGGGCCGCCCGGACGGCGTCGTCGTAGTCGGTGCCCGGCTGCGGGTCGAGGTCGATGCGCAGTTCGTCGGGGCGGTCCACGTCGTCGCGGCGCACCGGCCACGGGTGGAAGGTGAGGGTGCCGAACTGGGCGGCCCACAGCACGGCGGCCTCCTCGGTGGGGCACATCTCGTCGGCGCTTCGACCGCTGGGGAAGGTGATGTGGGCGGTCGGGATCCAGTCGGGCATGTTCTTGGGCGCCCGCTTCTGGAAGAAGGACTCGCCGCCCACACCGTCCGGGTAGCGCTCCAGGGTGGTGGGGCGGTCGCGCAGAGCGCGCAGGATGCCGGGGCCGACGGCCTGGTAGTAGCGGGCCAGGTCCAGCTTGGTGAAGCCGCGCTCCGGGAAGAAGACCTTGTCGGGGCTGGACAGCCGTACGGCCCGGCCGCCCGCCTCCAGTTCCACCGCTTCGCCCATGCGAGCCACGGTAGGCGCACCGGACATACCTCGCACACCGGATGCCTCTGCCGTCTCCGGCGTCACCGTCCCCTCGGTGGCCGATGCAGCGCGAAGGCGGACACCTGGTCGTCACGGCACAGGCTGAGGCGGCCGAACCGGGCGGGCCGACGCCTCGCCCTCCTCCCCGAGGCCTCCGCGGTGCCGCCCGGCTCACGCACCCCGGACACCGCGGCGTCCAGGTCCTCGACTCGGAAGAAGAGGCAGGGGCAGGGGGATGCCCCCGCGTCACCGCCGTACAGGCCCCCCTGACCTGGCCTTCGTGGGTGGCGGCTCAAGAGGCGGGTGCCACGGACCGCTCCTAGAGTCGGACCATGGATCTGCCGGTGATGCCGCCCGTGAAGCCCATGCTCGCCAAGTCGGTGGCGGCCATCCCGCCGGGTATGCAGTACGAGGCGAAGTGGGACGGGTTCCGGGCGGTCGTGTTCCGTGACGGGCCCGAGATCGAGCTGGGCAGCCGTTCGGGCAAGCCGTTGACCAGGTACTTCCCCGAACTGGTGGCGGCTCTCGGGGAGCGGTTGCCGCCGCGGTGCGTACTGGACGGGGAGATCGTCATCGCGCGGGACGGGCGGCTGGACTTCGACGCGCTGACCGAGCGCATCCACCCGGCGGAGTCCCGGGTGCGGACGCTGGCCGAGCGGACACCGTCCTCGTTCGTCGCCTTCGACCTGCTGGCGCTGGCGGACGAGTCGCTGCTCGACGTACCGCTCGGGGACCGGCGGGCGCTGCTGACCATGGCCCTGGCCGACGTGCCGGCGCCGGTGCACGTGGCGCCGGCGACGACCGACATCGAGGTGGCTCGGCGGTGGTTCGAGCAGTACGAGGGGGCGGGCCTGGACGGTGTCGTCGCCAAGCCGCGCACCGTGCGCTATCTCCAGAACGAGCGCGCCATGTTCAAGATCAAGCACGAGCGGACGGCGGATGTCGTCGTGGCCGGCTACCGGTTCCACAAGAGCGGCCCGGTCGTGGGCTCGTTGCTGCTCGGTCTCTACGACGACGAGGGCGCCCTCCAGCATGTGGGCGTGTCCGCCGCCTTCGCCATGAAGCGGCGCGCCGAGCTGGTCGAGGAGCTGGAGCCGCTGCGCATGGACGACGTGAGGGGGCATCCGTGGGCGGCCTGGTCCGACGAGGCGGCGCACGAGGGTGCCCGGCTGCCTGGCGCGCCGAGCCGCTGGTCGGGCAAGAAGGACCTGTCGTGGGTGGCGCTGCGGCCGGAGCGGGTGGCGGAGGTGGCGTACGACCACATGGAGAACGGCACGCGGTTCCGGCACACGGCGCGTTTCCGCCGCTGGCGCCCGGACCGCACCCCCGAGAGCTGCATGTACGCGCAGTTGGAGGAGCCGGTCCGCTACGACCTGGGCGAGATCCTCGGCGGCTCCTGACCGGCGGCGCGGGCAGCCCTTCGCGCGGGGCTCACGGCGTCATCAGCACCTTGACCGCGCCCTCCTGCTTCCGCTGGAACATCTCGTAGGCGTGCGGTGCGTCCGTGAGCGGCAGCCGGTGGGTGGCGAAGTCGTCGACGCCGAGCGGGTCCTCGTCGATGAGGTAGGGGATGATCTCGTCGCTCCAGCGGCGCACGTTGGCCTGGCCCATCCGGATCTGGATCTGCTTGTCGAACATGGTGAGCATCGGCAGCGGGTCCGCCATGCCGCCGTACACCCCCACCAGGGAGAGCGTGCCGCCGCGGCGCACCAGTTCGATGGCGGTGTACAGGGCGGCGAGCCGGTCGACGCCGAAGCGTTCGGCGAACGGCCCGCCGATCTTCCGGGGCAGCAGCGCGGAGGCCTGCTGGGCGAGGCGGGCGGCGGCGCTGCCGTGGGCCTCGGTGCCGACGGCGTCGATCACCGCGTCGGGGCCGCGGCCGTCGGTCTCGTCGCGGATCGCCTGGATCAGTTCCTTCTCGTGGTCGAAGCTCCTGAGGTCGTACGTCTCCACGCCCCGGTCCTTGGCCCGGCGCAGTCGCTCGCTCACCAGGTCCACCCCGAACACCCGCCCTGCGCCGCGTAGTAGGGCGATGCGGCAGGCCATGTCACCGATGGGTCCAAGGCCCAGCACGGCGACGCTGCCGCCCTGCGGGACCTCGGCGTAGGCGACCGCCTGCCAGGCGGTGGGCAGGACGTCGGAGAGGTAGACGAAGCGGTCGTCGGGCGGGCCCTCGGGGACCTTGATCGGGCCGAACTGTGCCTGCGGGACGCGCAGGTACTCCGCCTGGGCGCCGGGGACCGAGCCGTAGAGGCGGGTGTAGCCGAACAGGGCGGCGCCCATGCCCTCGCTGGTGACCTGGGTGGTCTCGCACTGGGTCGGCAGGCCGGTCATGCACATCCAGCAGGTGCCGCAGGCGATCTGGAAGGGCACCACGACCCGGTCGCCCGCCGAGAGGTCCGGCACTCCGGCGCCGACCGCCTCGACGATGCCCATCGGCTCGTGGCCGAGGATGTCGCCCGGTGTCATGAACGCGGTGAGCACCTCGTACAGATGCAGGTCGGAGCCGCACAGCCCGGTGGAGGTGACGCGGATGACGGCGTCCGTCGGCTCCTGGATCGTCGGATCGGGCACGGTCTCCACCCGTACGTCCCGCTTGCCCTGCCAGGTCACTGCCCTCATCACGTGCTCCCTGGTTCACGTCGACGTGTTCCGGTCCGTGGTGGCGCCCGAGTACCCGGGCGCCACCCCCGTGAACCGCCATGTCTGAGCCGATCGGCGTATTCGACGCGCGCAATCAGAACCGAGCGGGTATGGGCACCAATGAACTTATAAGCGCACAATCATTAACAACAGACGGGTGGCCACGGTGGGCATGGGACACAAGGCGCGCACGCGACGCGCCGGTACGGCGGTGGCGCTGCTGGCCGTGGCGGCGACCGCCTCGATGGCGGCGGGCTGCACGGGCGGACGCGGCACTGCCGAGGACGGGCGCGGGCAGCTGCGCAAGCCCGCCGAGAGCGGCAGCGAGAGCCCCGGCGCGAGCCCGAGCGAGAGCGCCGCCACGGCCGGCCCCGTGCTGGCCGTGAAGATCGACAACGTGCGCGCGGCCCGGCCCCAGACGGGTCTCAACTCCGCGGACATCGTGTACGCCGAGCAGGTCGAGGGCGGGCTCAGCCGGCTGATGGCGGTGTACGCGACGAAGCTGCCGAAGGCCGTCGGCCCGGTGCGCAGCGCCCGCGAGTCCGACCTGGAGCTGCTCCGCCAGTTCGACCGGCCGACGCTCGCCTTCTCCGGCGCCCAGGGCAAGCTGATGCCGTCGATCAACAAGGCCCCGCTGGCCGCGAAGACGCCCGAGAAGGCGCCCGGCGCCTACTACCGCGGCACCGACAAGCCCTCCCCGCACAACCTCTACCTGCGCCCGGGCCGGCTGCTGTCCCAGGCACCCGGCGCGGACGCGCTGACCACGGGCTTCCGCTACGGCGCCGCACCCTCCGGGGGACGGAAGGAGACCTCGCGGACCGTGCGCTACCCGTCGGCGAGCTTCACCTTCACCTGGTCCGCGGACCGCTCCCGCTGGCTGCTCTCGACGGACGGCACACCGACGGTGACGACCGACGGGAAGCGGGTGGCTCCGGCCACCGTCGTCGTCCAGTACGTGAAGGTCCGCAAGTCCGCCTTCCACGACTTCCTCGGCAACAACACGCCGTACACCGAGACGGTCGGTTCGGGGACGGCGGAGGTGCTGCGCGGCGGGCGGTCCTACGACGTGAACTGGTCGCGCGCGAAGGCCGCGGAGGGCACCGAGTTCACGACGGACGCCGGTGCGCCGGTGAACTTCGCCAAGGGGCAGGTGTGGGTGGTGCTGGTGAAGCGGCCATGACCGGCTGAACGGCCTCAGGGCTGGGTGAGGAGGGGTTCCGTCGGGTTGCGGAGCCCCTCGGCGGCGTCCGAGACCCGCTGGATCAGGTCGAAGAACACGGACTGTTCGGTGGCCGAGAGCGGGGCCAGGAACACCTGGTTCATCCGGGCGGTGCGCACGGTCAGCTTGCGGTGGGTGCGCAGGCCCTCGTCGGTGAGGTGCAGCAGGAAGCGCCGGCCGTCCTGCGGGTCGCGCACCTTGTCGAGGAGGCCGCGCCGGCCTAGCCGGCTGATCACCTCGGCGATGGTCGACCGGTCCAGCCCCACGCGCTCCCCGACGGTCCGCTGGTCCAGGCGGTCCGGTTCCCCGACGAGCGCGTTGAGGACCGCGAACTGCGGTGAGGTGATCTCCTCGGAGACCATCGTGTTCCACAGCAGGTAGTGGGCCTGCTGGAGCCGCCGGGCCAGGTGCCCGGGGTGGGTGGTGAGGTCCACCGCGGCCATGTGCGCTCCCGAGGTTGCATTCGTTGGTGCACTGAACAATACCGGGCGGAGCATCGACTGTCTGCGGTCCCGCCCAGGCGATCCGACCTCGTCTTTCTCCTGACTCTTGACGCCCCGGCGCTCCGGTGGCAGCGTGAAGGACACCTCGCTGAAATCATCAGTGCCCTGACTAATTGCTGGACGACGGGCGCATGGACGGGATGGGGCTTCACGGATGGACAAGGTGGTCGCCACGGCCCTGGAGGCGGTGGCCGATGTGCCGGACGGCGCGTCGCTCGCGGTGGGCGGTTTCGGTCTGAGCGGTGTGCCGAACGTGCTGATCGAGGCGCTGTTCGAGCGGGGGGTCACCGGGATCAGCGTGGTCTCGAACAACTGCGGGGCGATGGAGTCCGGTCTCGCCGTGCTGCTGTCGGCCGGGCGGATCGCCCGGGTGACGGGTTCCTACATCGGCGCGAACAAGGAGTTCGCCCGCCAGTACCTCGGCGGTGAGCTGGAGGTCGAGATGATCCCGCAGGGCACGCTCGCCGAGCGGCTGCGGGCCGGCGGCGCCGGCATCCCCGCCTTCTACACCCCCGCCGGGGTGGGCACGCAGGTCGCCGAGGGCGGACTGCCCTGGCGCTACGACGGCTCCGGCGGCGTCGCCCTCGCGTCTCCCCCGAAGGAGGTGCGGGAGTTCGACGGCACCCATTACGTGCTGGAGCACGGCATCCGCACCGACTTCGCGCTGGTGCGGGCGGCGAAGGGCGACCGGCACGGCAACCTCGTCTTCAACAAGTCCTCGCGGAACTTCAACCCCCTCTCCGCGATGGCCGGCCGGGTGACGATCGCCGAGGTGGAGGAACTGGTCGAGCCGGGCGAGATCGATCCCGACGCGGTGCACCTGCCCGGCATCTTCGTGCAGCGCGTCCTCGCGCTCACCCCGGAGCAGGCGGCGGACAAGAAGATCGAGCGGCGGACGGTGAGCGACTGATGGCGTGGACGCGGGAAGAGATGGCCGCGCGGGCGGCGCGCGAACTGCGGGACGGGCAGTACGTCAATCTCGGCATCGGGCTGCCGACGCTGATCCCGAACCACCTGCCCGAGGGCGTCGAGGTGATCCTGGAGTCGGAGAACGGCATCCTGGGCACCGGCCCCTATCCCGCCGAGGACCGGGTCGACCCCGATCTGATCAACGCGGGCAAGGAGACCGTCACCGTGCTGCCGGGTGCCTCCTTCTTCGACTCGGCGCTGTCCTTCGGCATGATCCGCGGCGGGCACATCGATGTCGCCGTGCTGGGCGCCATGCAGGTCTCCGAGCGGGGCGACCTGGCCAACTGGGCCGTCCCCGGCAAGATGATCACCGGGATCGGCGGCGCGATGGACCTCGTCCACGGCGCCCGCACCGTCATCGTCGTGATGACCCACACCGCCAAGGACGGCTCGCCGAAGATCCTCGCCGAGTGCGCGCTGCCGCTCACGGGCAAGGCGTGTGTGAACCGGATCATCACCGACCTCGGCGTCCTGGACGTCACCGCGGACGGCCTGGCGCTCGTCGAGACCGCGCCCGGTGTCAGCGTCGACGAGATCACCGCCAAGACCGATGCCAAACTGACCGTCGCGGAGGACCCGAAGTGAAGACCGTCTACGTCGTCGACGCGGTCCGCACCCCGATCGGCCGCTACACCGGCGCCCTCGCCGCCGTCCGCCCGGACGACCTCGGCGCCCACGCCATCCGTGAACTCCTCGCCCGGACACCGGAGTTGGACCCGTCCCGGATCGAGGACGTGTACTTCGGCAACGCCAACGGCGCCGGCGAGGAGAACCGCAACGTCGGCCGCATGGCCGCCCTCCTCGCCGGACTGCCCACCACCGTGCCGGGCGTGACCGTCAACCGGCTGTGCGCGTCGGGGCTGGAGGCCGTCATCCAGGCCGCCCGCGCCATCGCGGTCGGGGACGCCTCCGTCGCCGTGGCCGGTGGCGTGGAGTCGATGACCCGGGCGCCGTACGTCCTGCCCAAGAACGACCGGCCGTTCCCCGCCGGGCACACCGAGCTGTTCTCCACCACGCTGGGCTGGCGCATGGTCAACCCGAGGATGGAGCCGCAGTGGACGATCCCGCTGGGCGAGTCGGCCGAACTCATCGCCGACAAGCACAAGATCAGCCGTGAGCAGCAGGACGAGTTCGCGCTGCACAGCCACCGGAAGGCGGCCAGCGCCCAGGCCGAGGGCCTGTTCGACGCCGAGCTCGCACCCGTGCCGATCCCACAGCGCAAGGGTGAGCCGGTCGTCTTCGGCGCCGACGAGTGCGTACGCCCGGATGCCTCCCTGGCGGCGATGGCCCGGCTCAAGCCCTCCTTCCGGACCTCCGACGGAACGGTCACCGCGGGCAACGCCTCGCCCCTCAACGACGGCGCCGCCGCGCTGCTCCTCGTCGACGAGGACGGCCTGAGGGCCACCGGCCGCGAACCCCTCGCCCGGATCTCCGCGACCGGGGTCAACGCCCTCGACCCGCACTACTTCGGGCTCGCCCCCGTCGAGGCCGTCAACCGGGCCCTCGCCAAGGCGGGCAAGGCATTTGACGATCTGTCGGTGCTGGAGCTCAACGAGGCCTTCGCCGCCCAGGTGCTGGGCTGCGTGGCCGAGTGGCCCGAGTTCGATCCGGCGATCCTCAATCCGCAGGGGGGCGCCATCGCCCTCGGGCATCCGCTGGGCGCCTCCGGTGCGCGGCTTGCCGGCACGGTCGCCCACCAACTGGCCCGTCGTGGAAGCGGAGTCGGCGTCGCCACGTTGTGTATCGGTGTCGGTCAGGGACTCGCCCTCGTGTTGGAGCGCTGAGCATCGCCCGCGACCGCGGGCCGTGTGTGGCCGGCCGCGCCCACGCGCCGGAGCCACCTGTCGACACAGCCCCGCGCCCCTTGGGGGCGCGTCATCCCGACCCTGTTCCCACGCGAACGTCAGGAACCCACAGGACCTCCCCATGACACTCACCCAGCACGACATCGACCAGGAAATCGCCGCCGAGCACGCCGCCTACGAGAAGCGTGTCGCCGACGGCGCGCCCGTCGAGCACCAGCCGCGCCGCGACTACGCGCCGTACCGTTCGTCGGTCCTGCGCCACCCCGAGCAGCCGCCGATCACCATCGACGTCGGCAAGGACCCGGAGCTGGTGGAGTTGCACTCCCCCGCGTTCGGGGAGCGGGACATCACCGAGCTCGACAACGACCTGACCCGGCAGCACCACGGCGAGCCGATCGGCGAGCGCATCACCGTCTCCGGGCGACTGCTCGACCGCGGCGGGCGCCCGCTGCGCGGTCAGCTGGTCGAGATATGGCAGTCCAACTCGGCGGGCCGCTACGCCCACCAGCGCGAGCAGCACGACGCCCCGCTGGACCCGAACTTCACCGGCGTGGGCCGCACCCTGACCGACGACCACGGGCACTACCACTTCACGACGATCCAGCCGGGCCCGTACCCGTGGCGCCAGCACGTCAACGCCTGGCGGCCGGCCCACATCCACTTCTCGCTGTTCGGCTCGGCGTTCACCCAGCGGCTCGTGACGCAGATGTACTTCCCGGGCGACCCGCTGTTCCCCTACGACCCGATCATCCAGTCGGTGACGGACGACGCGGCCCGCCGGCGGCTGGTGGCGACGTACGACCACGGTCTGTCGGTGCCGGAGTTCTCAATGGGCTACCACTGGGACATCGTGCTCGACGGACCGCAGGCCACCTGGATCGAAGAAGGGCGCTGACCTGCCATGACGAAGATCGACCCGAGCCGTCCGGAGACCGTGCTGCCCACCCCGTCGCACACGGTCGGCCCGTTCTACGGTCATGCCCTGCCGTTCCCCGGCGGCGGCGACATCGCCCCGGTCGGCCACCCGGACACCATCGCCGTGCAGGGGTACGTGTACGACGGCGAGGGCAATCCGCTGCCGGACGCGTTCCTCGAACTGTGGGGCCCCGACCCGGAGGGCAACCTGCCGACGGCCGACGGCTCCATGCGGCGCGACCCCGCGACCGGCGGCTTCCTCGGCCGCAACGGCGTGGAGTTCACCGGCTGGGGCCGCGTCCAGACGGACGCCAACGGCCACTGGTCCGCCCGCACCCTGTGGCCCGGCTCGCGCGGACAGAGCGCCTCGTACGTCAGCGTGTGCGTCTTCGCGCGCGGGCTGCTGGTGCACCTGTACACCCGGATCTACCTGCCGGGCGACGAGGCCGCGCTCACCGCGGACCCGCTGCTCGCGCGGCTGCCCGCGGAGCGACGCGACACGCTGGTCGCGGCCCTGCAGGGCGACGGCACGTACCGTTTCGACATCCGCCTTCAGGGCGAAGGCGAGACGGTCTTCCTGGAGTTCCAGTGACTCCCCCACCCTTCGGGCGGGAGGTGCCCCCAGTCGATCCCGACGACCTCGGCCTGCTCGCCCCCGGTCGGGCAGGCTCCTCCGCCGCCTCCGCGACCGGTGACGGCGCCTACCTCCAGGCGCTGCTGGACGCGGAGGCCGCGCTGACCCGGGCCCAGGCCGCGCTGGGACTCGCTCCGGCCGAGGCGGCGGCGGCGGTGACCCGGGCGGCGGACGCGAGCCGTTTCGACGTGCGGTCGCTGGCGGATCGCGCCCGGGCCGGCGGGAATCCGGTCATCCCCCTCGTCGCCGACCTCACGCAGGCCGTCGGCGATGTGTACGGCCCGTTCGTCCACCGGGGCGCGACCAGCCAGGACATCATGGACACGGCGACGATGCTGGTCGCCGTGCGCGCGCTGGAACCGGTCCTCGCCGACCTCGGCCGCACCGAGCGGGCGCTGGCCCGCCTCGCCGCCGAGCACCGCGACACCGCGATGCCGGGACGGACACTCACCCAGCACGCCGTACCGACGACGTTCGGGCTGAAGGCCGCGGGGTGGCGTTCGCTGGTGCTGGACGCCCGGGACCGGGTGGCGTCGGTACGCGGCTCGCTGCCCGCCCAACTGGGCGGAGCCGCCGGTACGTTGGCGGCCTTCACGGCGTACGGCGCCGACGACCCGACCGTGCTGCTCGCGCCCTTCGCCCAGGAGACCGGGCTCGCCGTGCCGTCGCTGCCCTGGCACACCCTGCGTACCCCGGTCGCCGACCTAGCCGGGTGCCTGGCGTTCACCGCGGGCGCGCTGGGCAAGGTCGCCGTGGACGTCCTCACGCTGTCCCGGACCGAGATCGCCGAGGTCGCCGAGGGCAGCGGCGGCGGCTCGTCCGCCATGCCGCACAAGGCGAATCCCGTACGGTCCACGCTGATCGCCGCCGCGGCGCGACGGGCCCCGCAGCTCGCGGCGACGCTGTACGGGTCGCTGGCCGCCGAGGACGAGCGGCCGGCCGGGGCCTGGCACGCCGAGTGGGAACCGCTGCGGGACCTGCTGCGGCTGGTCGGCGGCGCTGCCCGGGACGCCGCCGAACTCACCGCGGGACTGCGGGTGCACGCGGACGCCATGCGTGAACACCTCGACCTCACCCACGGGTTGATCGTCACGGAGCGGCTCTCCGCCGAGCTGGCCCCAGCGCTCGGGCGTGCGCGCGCCAAGGCCCTGCTGACGGACCTCGCCCGGCGCACCTACTCCGAGGGCCGTTCGCTGGCCGAACTCCTCGCTGAAGAACCGGAGTTGAAAGACGTCGACCTCGACGCAGCCACCGACCCCGCCCGCTACACCGGCTCCGCCGGAGTCCTCACCGACCGTGCTCTGGAGCGACGTTGACCGACACCCTCCTCAACCACCGTGCCGAAGGGCCCGCTTCCGCTCCCCCGCTGCTGCTCGGGCCCTCGCTCGGCACCTCGTTCGCCCTGTGGGACAAGGTCGCGCCCGAACTGTCCATCGCCCACCGGGTGATCCGCTGGGACCTGCCGGGCCACGGCGGCTCGGCGGCCGACCTGATCGGGCCCGGGGCGAGCGTCGGTGACCTGGCCGGCCTGGTCCTCGCGCTCGCCGACTCCCTCGGCGTCGAACGGTTCGCGTACGCCGGGGTGTCGCTGGGCGGTGCGGTGGGCCTGCATCTCGCCGTGCACCACCCGGAGCGGGTGTCGTCGCTCGCCGTGCTCTGTTCCTCGGCCCACTTCAACGGCGCGAAGGCCTGGGAGGAGCGGGCCGCGCGGGTCCGCGCCGAGGGCATGGACTGGCTGGTGGAGAGCGCTCAGGCGCGCTGGTTCACGCCCGGGTTCACCGTGCCGGAGCTGGTCCGGGACCACCGGGACGCCGATCCCGAGGCGTATGCCGCCTGCTGTGACGCGCTGGGCGCGTTCGACCTGCGGGACCGGCTGGGGGAGATCTCCGCGCCCACCCTGCTGGTCGCCGGCCGTGAGGATCCCGCGACCCCGCCGGCCCATCTGCGGGAGATCGCGGACGCGGTGCCGGGGGCCACGCTGGTGGAGCTGCCGGGCGCCTCGCACCTGGCGGCGGCGCAGTGTCCCGAGGCCGTCCTGACCGTCCTGCGGGCCCACCTCGACGGGGTCGCCCCGCGCGGCATGGAGGTGCGGCGCGAGGTTCTCGGGGACACACACGTGGACCGGGCACAGGCCCGGCAGACCCCCTTCACCGCACGCTTCCAGGACTTCATCTCGCGCTACGCGTGGGGCGAGATCTGGACCGACCCGACGCTCAGCCGCCGCGAGCGCAGCATGATCACACTGACGGCGCTGGTCGCGCACGGCCACTACGACGAGCTGGCCATGCATGTCCGGGCGGCCCGGCGCAACGGCCTCACCCCCGAGGAGATCGGCGCGGTCCTGCTGCAGACGGCCGTGTACTGCGGGGTCCCGGCGGCGAACTCGGCGTTCGCGGCGGCACAGCGGGTGCTGGCCGAGGAGGACGGCAGCCCTGGGTGACCCTGCTGGTCGTAGCCTCACCAGCACCACGCACCCGCCCCCGCAGCCTGCCTACGTCTGCCTACGGTGGAGGCATGTCCACGATTCTGCTCACCGGTGCCACCTCCGGGCTCGGCCGGTACCTCGCCTTCGAACTGGTCCGCTCCGGGCATCTCGTCCTCGCCCACGGCCGTGACGCCACCCGTACCGAGCGGCTGGTCGAGGAGCTGCGCGGTGAGGGCGCGGCCGAGGGGTTCGTCGCCGATCTGGCCTCGCTGGCGCGGGTGCGCGAGCTGGGCGACCGGGTCGCCGAGGCGCATCCCGAGCTGGATGTGCTGGTCAACAACGCGGGTGTGGGCGGCGGTTCGCCCGGTTCGGGGCGCGAGCTGAGCGCCGACGGGCACGAACTGCGGCTGGCCGTGAACTACCTGGCGCCGGTCGTGCTGACCCGGGCCCTGCTGCCGGTGCTGCGCGCCAACCCGCCGGCCCGGATCGTGAACGTCGGCTCGGCGGGCCAGGAGCCGCTCGCCTTCGACGATCCCGAGTTCACCCGTGGCTACGGCGGTTTCCCGGCGTACTGCCGCGCGAAGTTCGCGCTCGCCGCGCACACGTTCGCCCTCGCCGAGGAGCTGGAGGGCACCGGTGTCGCGGTGAACGTGCTGCATCCGGCGACCTTCATGGACACGGCGATGGTCCGCGAGGGCGGTGTCAGTCCGTTGAGTTCCGTCGCGGACGGCGCCCCGGGCGTCCTGGCGCTGGCCACCCGGGAGCGGGGCAGCGGCGGCTACTTCGACGGCACGCGGGCGGCGCGGGCGCACGAGGCGGCGTACGACAGGGACGTACAGAAGCGGCTGACGGCGGTCACCGACCAGCTTCTGGCGCTCTGAGCACGGCCCCACCCGCGAGCGCCGCCGTCCGCCGGACCGCCACCACCACCGCGACCCCACGACCCGCCGCGGCCCCACGGACCGGCGTGTCCCTCCGGACTACCGCAGCCCGCGCCCCGTCTCCAGGACCGCTCTCGCCTGTGCCGCCAGTCCGTCCGCGCCGCAGGAACGGGCCAGTGCCAGGCCCCGGTTGAGTTCGGCGACCGAGCGGGCGAGGGTGCCGTACTCGACGCGGGCCGCCGCGTGTTCGTACTGGCAGGGCGAGGCCTCCAGGTAGGCGACCGCCTGCGCGGCCAGCCGGACCGCGCGCTGGCCGGTCTCCAGGGCGGCGGCGCAGCGCAGGGCCTCGCCGATGGCCGTGTCGGTGCCGAGGCGCTCGGCGTGCCGACGGACGTCGGTGGCGAGCCGCGCGGCGCGGCCCGGGTCCTCGGTGGCGAGCGCGCGGGCGAGGTCGAAGGCCCAGGGGACGAGGACCGGGTTGTGGTGGCCGCGGACGGCCGCCGCCTTCTCGGCGGCCTCCAGTTCGTTGATGCCGTCCTTGGTGCGGCCGACGGCGAGCAGCAGCCGGCCGCGCACGGAGCGCGGGTCGGGCAGCACGATGGTAGACGGGTAGGGCGGGGCGAAGCCGTACTGTTCGGCGATCGCCCAGGCCTCCTCGACATGGCCGCGGGCGAGCAGCGTGTCGACGAGGTTGCAGGTCGCGCTCCAGTACAGGGGCAGCCCGCGGCCGACGCGTTCGGCCAGGCGCAGCGACTCGCGCAGGGAGGTCTCGGCCTCCCGGAGCCGGCCGCGCCTGCGGTGGCCGAGTCCGACATAGGCGTGCGCCAGGGCGAGGTGGCCGCCGCTCCAGCCGGCCGACTCGTAGGCGCGCAGGGCTTCCGTGTACAGGGTGTCGGCGCGGTCGAGCCGGTCGGTGTAGGCGTACGCGTTGGCGAGCATCAGGAGCAGTTCGAGGCCCCACTCGGTGTCGGTCCAGCCGAGTCCGGGCGCGAGCCGGCCGTTGACGAGGGCGCGGTCGCACAGGGCGACGACCTCCTCGGCGCTCTCGCCGTGGGTCATGGCGTCGAAGCCGCGGAGCATGAGCAGGGCGCGCTCGGAGTTGTCCCGGCCGGTGCAGGTGGCGGCGAGTTCGGCGAGGCGGGCCGAGCGGCCGGGTGAGGCGGCGTCGCCCGCGTAGAGGCCCTCCCACATGTACTGGACGGCCTGCAGTCGCATCCGGGCGGGCCCGGCCGCGTGCCGGGCGGCCTCCGTCTCGACGGTGCGGACGGCCTCCTCCAGCTGGTCGTTGTGCAGGAGCGCCTGGGAGAGGCGGAAGACGGCGTCGACGCGTTCGTCGCCGTCGAGGCCCGGCATGGCGAGCGCGGTCTGGAGGTGGTCGATGGTCTTCGCGGGCGCGGTCAGGAGGGTGGCGCAGCCGAGTTCGAAGAGGACGCGCGCGTGTGCCTCGGGCTGCGGGGGTTCCAGCAGGGCCCGCTCCAGGCAGCGGCGGGCGGCGTCGGGGGCGCCGACGGCGAGGTGCTCGCGGGCGGCCTCGCGGAGCTGCTCGACGAGTTCCTCGTCGTCGTCCGGGTGGACCTGGAGGAGATGGCGGGCAGCCGCCGCCGCGCCGAGCCCGGAGTCGGTGACGACCTGGGCGGCGATGCCGTGCATCGCGGTGCACAGGGCGGGCGGGATGGACTCGTAGACGGCGGTGGCGATCAGCGGGTGGACGAACTCCAGGTCGCCGTGGTCGGACCGGCCGTTCGCCGGGTCGGGGGCGGTGAGGATTCGGGCGCTGCCGAGGAGTTCGGCGCAGCGCACGGCCTCCTCGTCGCCGAGGGTGGCGAGTTTGGCGACCAGGCCGACGTTGATGCCGGTGCCGAGGATGGCCGCCGCCCAGGCGAACCGGGTGGCGTTGATGCCGAGTTCCTCCAGGCGAGCGACGAGTCCGCCGCCGCGGGCCGCGCGGTTGAGGGCGCGCAGTTCGCCGGCCGCGCCCTCGGCGGGCTCCAGGTCGCTGTCCCGCACTTTGGCGAGGAGCTCGACGGCCTCGTAGGGGTTGCCGGCGGTGACGGCCCAGACCTCGCGGCAGAACGCGGCGTCGGCGTGCGCGCCGAGGGTGGCGCGGGTGAGTCCGGCGGTGGCGGCCGGGGTCAGGGCGCTCAGGGTGGTGGCGGGCAGTCCGGCGGTGGCGGCGACGGCGTCGAGAAGCCGGGCGCTCTCGCCGCTGATCTCGCCGGGGCGGCGGGCGACGACGACCAGGACGGAGAGGTCGTCGAGCCGCTCGGCGAAGGCGGCGAGCCAGCGCAGGGTCTCCTGGTCGGCCCAGTGGGCGTCGTCGACGAGCAGGACCAGTGGCCAGTCACGGCGGGCCAGCCGACGGACCGCGGAGACCAGGCCGTCGGTGACGCCCTGCGGGTCGGCCTGCCGCTCCCCGGGTTCCGTGAGGCCGAGGGCGGGGCCCGCGATGTCGTACCAGTCGCCCAGGTACTCGCGGGCCTCCTCCGGCATCAGCGACATCAGGACGGGCTGCAGCAGTTGTCGTACGACGTTGAAGGGGACGGACCGGAGGGTCTCGCCGCCGCGCGCCGACCAGACCGTGCAGCCGCGTTCCTCGGCGAGGCGGCGGGTCCGGGCGAGCAGGGCGGTCTTCCCGAAGCCCGCCTCGCCCCGGATCATCAGCAGGCTGCCCGAGGAGGAGCTGTCCGCGCCCAGGGTGTCGATGGCCCGTACGACGGCGGCGACCTCCTCGTCGCGCTCCCACAGCGAGGCCGAGGCGGCCGCCGTGGACCGTACCTCCGTCATCCCGCTACCTCCCCAAGTCGCCCGAATGACGTACAGACCTTGAGCGTAGCCCTCCGGATGCCGATGCGGAGGCCGGTCCGGGTACCTGTTGCCGTGACAGGTGACATGCGGTAGAGGAGGGCGAAACGCCTTGCCCGGGGCCGGTCGTCAGCAAACGTGACCATCAGTCAGAGATGCCGTCCGCAGGGCACGGAACAGCCGTGGGAGGCCATGATCAGCCGGGAGAAGCCATGAGCACCGGGGAGAGCGTCACCCTCCACGAGCGGGGAACACCGCGGTCCCGCCGGGCGCTGGTCGCCGGTTCGGTGGGCAACTTCATCGAGTGGTACGAGTTCGGCGTCTACGGCTACTTCGCCACCGTCATCGCGGCGCGTTTCTTCACCCCGGAGGGCGGCGGCGAGGCGGAGGCGCTGGTGCGGACGTACGCGTCCTTCGGGCTCGCGTTCTTCTTCCGGCCCGTCGGCGCGGCCCTGTTCGGCCGGCTGGGCGACCGGATCGGCCGCCGTCCGGTGCTGATCCTGGTGATCGCGCTGATGACGGGGGCGACGACGCTGATCGGCGCGCTGCCGACCTACGACCAGGTGGGTGCCGCGGCTCCGTGGCTGCTGACGTTCCTGAGGGTGCTTCAGGGGCTGTCGGCGGGCGGGGAGTTCGGGGGCGCGGTGTCGGTGCTGACGGAGTCCGCTCCGCCGGGGCGGCGCGGACTGTACGGGGCGTGGCAGTCGTTCACGGTGGCGCTCGGGCTGCTCGCCGGCGCGGGAGCGGCGGCGCTGCTCGCGACCGTGCTCGGCGAGGGCCAACTGGGCGACTGGGGCTGGCGGGTGCCGTTCCTGTTGACGCTGCCGATGGGGCTCGGCGCACTGTGGCTGAGGCTGCGGCTGGAGGAGACGCCGGCCTTCGGCGAGGAACGATCGCGGGAGCGCCCGCCCGCCGGTGCCGTGGCCGGGGCGATCGCGCTGGGTGCCGGGCGGATCATGGGCTGGGCGGCGGCCGGGTACACCTTCCTGGTCGTCCTGCCGTCGTATCTGCAGAGCTCGCTGAACGCGAGTTTCCAGCAGGCGCTGATCGCGACCGTGCTGGCCAACCTGGGATTCGCGGCCACCATCCTGCCGGCGGGCCTGCTCAGCGACCGGGTCGGCCGGCGGCCGGTGATGGCGACGGGGGCGGTGCTCGTGGTCGTTCTCGCGGTCCCGCTGCTCAACCTCCTTCAGGATCCCGGGACTTCGGACCCGGTGAAGGGGCTGGCGGTGTGCGGCGCGGGAGCGGTGGTGGGGCTGATGGCGGGGCCGGGTCCCGCGATGCTCGCCGAGCTGTTCCCGACCACCGTGCGCTACACCGGGCTGGGACTCGCCTACGCCCTGTCGAACGCGGTGTTCTCCGGCTGCGCGGGCCTGATCATCACCGAGGCGGTGGAGCGGACCGGGAACCTGGACGTCCCGGCGTACTACGCGGCGGCCACCTGTGCGGTGAGCACGCTCGCGCTGGCCGTGTCCCCCGGACGAAAGACGACCATGTCCTCCGGGCAGAAGGCGAGTTGAGCACATGCGGGTGATCGGTCTGATGTCCGGGACGTCGTACGACGCGATCGACGCGGCGGCGGCCGACCTACGGCTGTGCGGCGACCGTCTCGTCCTGAAGACGCTGGGGGCGGTGAGCGAGGCGTACGACGACGAGCTGCGCGAGGTGCTCGGTGCGGCACTGCCGCCGGGGTCGGTGTCGATGGCCGAGGTGTGCCGCCTCGACACCCGGATCGGGCGGGCCTTCGCGGCGACGGCCGTCCGTGCGGACCGTGAACTGTGCGACGGGGGCGCGGAGTTGGTGGCGTCGCACGGGCAGACGGTCTACCACTGGGTGTCCGAGGGGCGGGTGCACGGCACGCTGCAGCTGGGGCAGCCCGCCTGGATCGCGGAGGCGACCGGGCTGCCCGTGGTCGCCGACTTCCGGCCCCGGGACATCGCGGCCGGCGGCCAGGGCGCGCCGCTGGTCAGCCTGGTCGACCTGTTGTGGCTGCGCGGCCGGCCGGGCACACCGGTCGCGCTGAACCTCGGCGGCATCGCCAACCTCACCGCGCCCGACGGGACCGCCTTCGACACCGGGCCCGGGTGCGCCCTGATCGACGCGGCGGCCCGCGGCTTCAGCGGCGGGGCCCTGGCGTACGACGTCGACGGGGCACTGGCCGCACGGGGGCGGGTGCATCCGGTCCTGCTGGAGCGGCTGCTGGCCGAGCCGTACTACGCGCTGCCCGCGCCCAAGACGACCGGAAAGGAACTGTTCCATCTCGGGTATCTGCGTGACGCGCTGACCGGGGTCGGCACCCTGCCCGCCGAGGACGTGATCGCCACGCTGACCGTGCTCACGGCCCGCACGGTCGCCGACGCGGTACGCGCGACGGGCGCCACCGAGGTGATCGTCTCGGGCGGCGGGACCCGCAACCCGGTGCTGATGGAGCGGCTCGGGCGGCTGCTTCCGGCGGTGCGCAGCTCCGACGAACTGGGACTGCCGGCGGCGGCGAAGGAGGCGTACGCCTTCGCCGCCCTGGGATTTCTGACCGTGCACGGACTGCCCGGCACCGATCCGGCGAGCACCGGTGCCCGGCACGCGAGTCTGCTCGGTTCGGTCACTCCCGGCCGGGACGGACTGCGCCTGCCGCCGCCCGCACGGGAGCGTCCTGTGCGGATCGTCCTGGAATGAGGCGAATTCTGGGTCCGTCCCTCTCATGCCTCTTTCACCGAGGCCTCATACGGTGGGGGCATGACGCAGGAGACTCCCTCAGGGTGGTACCCCGATCCCGGGCAGACAAGTGACGGTCCCGCCACCGAGCGATGGTGGGACGGCAAGGCATGGACGGATCAGACCCGCCCGGCGGGATCGGCCGCCGCGGGGGGTCCTTCCGAGGCACCGGCGGACGCCGGACCGTATGCGGCGGACGCCGGCCCGTACCCGGCGGGTGCAGGCCCGTACCCGGCGGACGCCGGACCGCATACGGCGGGCGTCGGCCCGTATCCGGCGCATCCCGGATATCCGGGGTACCCCGGGCAGCCGCCCACCGGCTCGCGGCGCGGGCCGCGCACGGCGATAGCGGTCGCGGCGGCGGTGGTGGCCCTCGCCTGCATAGGCGGGGGCGTGTACGCGCTCTCCGGTGACGACGGCGGCAGCGACAACACCGCCAACTCGCAGGGGCCGGGCGGACAGAGCACCGGTCCCGGCGGCCGGGGCGGGCCCTTCGGCGGCAACGGCGGCTCCGGGGGCGACGGTGACTCCGGCGGATCCGGTGGCTCGGGCGGTGCGTCGCCCTCGCCCGAGCAGTCCGAGGCGCCGAAGATCGAGAGCGGTTCGGTGACGGACGCGATCGACGGCATCAGCCTGCCCATCCCGGACGGCTGGTACGGCCAGCAGATCCAGGTGGGGGCGACGGTCACGTCGAACGACTCCTACAAGTGCCCCGGCGACACCTCCAAGTCCTGCACCAAGGGCGGCGCGTACTCGGCCCCGGCCCTCGCACTGGGCACCAAGGGCAACACGGCCGAGGAGATCGCGAAGGCGGACATCTCCGCCAACGCCGAGGAATCCTACGGCGGTACCACCTACGGCAAGATCACCTCGCACGACGTGCTGGCCTCCAAGGCGGTGACCGTGGCCGGGCAGAAGGGCTACCTGGTGCGCTGGAAGGCGGTCACCAGCAAGGGTTCCGACGGCTACGTCCAGTCGCTGGCCTTCCCCGCCCCCGCGAACGCCCAGCAGATGGTCGTCGTCCGCTTCGGCGTCGACGTGGAGGAGACACAGGCCGTGCTCGACGAGATCACCTCGGGCATCAAGGTGTCGACGGGCGGCGGCAGCGGCCAGGACGTCTGAGGTCCGGGGCCCGTCCGTCCGCCCGGCCTGCCGGTCGGACGCCGGCCCGGCCGCGGTTCCGGCCGGGGTCCCGGGAGTACGTCGGCCGGGTGGGGTTCCTCTCCGCTCAAGGGAACCCCACCCGGCCGGGGGGTGCGCGCCGCCCCCGTCCCCACGGTGCGGCGCGAGCAGGTCGCCGTCGGGTCGTCCCGGTACGGCGGCCTGAGTCCTAGGTCAGTCCCAGCGCGGGCAGCACCGCGGCCTCCACGAACCGGACCAGGTACTCCTGGTCGGCGTACTTCCCGTCCACGACGGGCCGGGCGCGGACGACGCCGAACATCTGGGCCGGGATGTACTCCAGCGCGGGGTGGTCGGCGGCGACCTCGCCCCGCTCGACCCCGCGCCGCAGGATCTCGCGCAGGGCGGCGATCTCCGGGTTGACGAGCGCCTCGCGCAGCGCCCGGGCGAGTTCCTCGTCCTGGGTGACGGCATGGCCGAGCGCCTGGAGCAGCTTGGTGTCGGTCGTCGACCACTTGGCGGTGGCCCGCGCGGCCTCGCGCAGATCCCCGGCGAGGGATCCGGTGTCGATGCCGTCCAGGCGTGAACGGCGGCGGGAGCGCAACGCGGCGACCACGAACTGGGGCTTGGTGCGCCACTGCCGGTAGAGGGTGGACTTGCTGCAGCGGGTGCTGGCGGCGATCCCCTCCATGGTCACGGCGTCGTAGCCGCACTCCTTGACCTGTTCGATCACGGCGTCGAAGAACTCCTGCTCACGCTCCGGCGTGATCTTGGAGCGGCGCGAGGCGGCGACCGACTCCGGTCCGTCCGCGGCCTGCGACGTCATGGCCCTTCTCCTCACTCGGGTCCCCGCGGGCGGGGCCCGCCCTTCCAGTGTGGCGTAGATCAATCGATACGCCAGTGTACCGGAACGGGACCGTATCGGTACACTGGCGTATCGGTACTCACCCGTATCGATGAGTTTCGGCCGCTCGACGAGTCACCCACCCGTCCGGCAGCAGCACACGCACCACCGTCAGCGAAAGGGCCGGGGGATGAATGCCCGCACCGAGCCTTCCCGGGCGGCGTCCCGCGCTATAGCGCGACCGCCGCTCGTCCGTGAGCTCCTGCTCGTCGCAGGACTCTTCCTCGTCTACAAGTTCGGCCGGCAGCTGGCGACCGGCCACACCGGTGAGGCCTTCCACAACGCGCACCGCGTGTGGGACCTGGAACGGACCCTCCATCTGCCCGGCGAAGGCTCGGTGCAGTCCCTGCTGTTCCACGGCGACCTGCCCGCGCACGTGGCGAACACCTACTACGCGACCGTCCACTTCCCGGCCACCGTGGCCTTCCTGGTCTGGCTCTATCTGCGCCGCCCGGCGCACTACGTGTGGGCCCGCCGGGTGCTGGCCGCGCTCACCGCCGCCGCGCTCGTACTGCACCTGGTGTTCCCGCTGGCCCCGCCCCGGATGCTCGCCGCCACCGGCCTGGTGGACACCGCGAAGGTCTACGGCCCCTCCGTGTACGGGCCGCCGCAGACCGACCAGCTGTCGAACCAGTTCGCCGCGATGCCGTCGCTGCACTTCGGCTGGGCGCTGATGCTGGCGATCGGCCTGATCGTCGCCACCCGGTCGCGTCTGCGCTGGCTGTGGCTGCTGCACCCGCTGCTGACGCTGGTGGTGATCGTTGGGACGGCGAACCACTACTGGCTGGACGCGATCGTGGCGGGCACCCTGCTCGGCCTCGCGCTCACGGTGATCCGTCCGCCGCGCCGGACGGCGACCACCGCCGACCGCGACCAGGACGAGGTCGTACCCGCCCAGGAGCAGGTTCTCGTCGGAGCGGGTCGATGAACGCCACACTTCTCGCCGTCGTCCTGTCCCTCTTCTCCGCCGTCGCCTACGCGGGCGCGGCCGTCGCCCAGGAACGCCTGGCCTCCCGGCACCCGGGCTCGGGCCTGGCCCGGATGCTGCGCTCGGGCGCGTGGTGGGGATCGGTCGTGCTCAACGCGTCGGCCGCGCTGCTGCACGTCGTCGCGCTCAAGTACGGACCGCTGACCGTGGTCCAGCCGCTCGGTGCGCTCACCCTGGTCGCGGCCGTCCCCATGGGGGCGCGGGTCGCGGGGCGGCGGGTGAGTGCCGTGGAGTGGCGGGGTACCGCGCTGACACTGCTCGGCCTGTCCGCGATCCTGGTCACGGCGTCGGGCTCGGCACCCGAGCAGGTGCTGAGCGGGTCCGAGGCGGTGGCGGTGGCGGGCGTGACGGCGACCCTGATCGGCGTGCTGGCACGGCGCGGCGCCCGTCCGGGCCTGCGGCACGCCTCCGCGTCCGGCTTCGCCTCCGGGGTCGCCTCGGCGCTCACCCAGACCGTGACGGTGGCCGTGACGGACCGCACCGAGTCGCTTCTCAGCGTCCAGGTGATCGGGGTGGCGCTGCTCGTGGCGGCGTTCGCGGCCGGTGGCCTGCTGCTCTCCCAGACCGCCTACCGGGGCGGCCTCGGCGCCCCGCTCGCGATGGTGACCCTGGCGAACCCGGTGGCCGCCGCCGCGATCGGCCTCGCCCTGCTCGGCGAGGGGCTCCAGGGCGGCGCGGCGGGCGTGCTGCTCGCGCTGGCGGGGGCCGGGCTCGCGGCATGGGGCGTGGTGCTGCTGTCGCGGGTGCCGAACACCGATGGGCCGGCCGTGGACGACCACGAGGAGCACCCCGTGGCCGCGGTCCTGGCGCTGACGCCGGAGTCGGCGACGGCGGAACCGGCGCTGGTACCCCGGCCGTCACCCGAGCCGGGACACCTCACTTCACTGTGAACCGGCTCGCGTGAATTCGCGCATGTGAGCCGGTCTGTGCACCGGCCCGCGTGAACCGGTCTGTGTGAACCCGGCCACGTGAATCGGCCGGTGTGGACCGGCCCTCGTGAACCCCCGGCCGCGTGAATCGGCCGGTGCGAACCGGCTCGCGTGAACCCATACATGTGAGCCGGTCTGCGTGAACCGGCCCGCGAGAACCGGTCTGCGTGAACCGGCGCGCGACCGACTCGCGTGAACCCGGTCGCGTAAGCCGGTCCGCGTGAATCGGTCCGCGTAGCCGGTTCGCGTGAACTCGGCCGTCTGATCCGGTCAACGTGAACCGGCGCGCGTGAACAAGGGCGGGTGAACCGGCCCACTCGAACCGATCCGTGTGAACCGGACCGCTCGAACCGGTCCGTGTGAACCGAATCAACCGAGTCCGCGCGAGTCCTGCTTGAGTGCCGTGTCGACGGTCAGCGCCGTCGCCACGACCAGGCTCAGCAGCGGCTCGGGCAGCTGGTAGTGGATCTGCAGGACGTAGTTGTCCGCGGTGGTGAACATCGTCTTGGCGAGGCCCTCCCAGGTCTTGGTGATCCGGGCGACCTCCTTGTCGGTGTGGTCGACGATCGCGAAGTTCCACGCGCGCCAGTTCTCCGCCTTGATCGCACCGACCTGCTCGCCGTTCACGATCATCCCGAAGTTGATCTTCCCGATCATGTTCTGCTGGACGATCTCGCCGACCGGCGAGCCGTCCGGACGCTGCACGATCACCCGGGACTTGAGGAACTTCCGAGGCCGGGTCAGCAGCAGCACGGGCTGGCCGTGGGCGTCACGGATCTCCAGCCTGTGGGTCATGAACTGGTCGATGCTGGCGACCAGGCGCAGGATCTTCTTCAGCGCGCTCTGCCCGACCTGGACGACCGAACCGATCTGGTTGCCGTTCTGGTCGCTGACCTTGTACTCGTTGGTCAGCTCGATCAGCTTGGCCTTCTGGTTCACCACCAGGACCGGCTCGCTGAACAGGGTGCCCCCGCCGGGGCCGCCCGCCACGACCCCGGCCTGCTGCTGCACCTGACGCTGGACGCGCGGGTCCGGACCGGCCGGCTGCGGCGGGACCTGGGGTGCCGCCTGGCCCGGCTCGTTCGGGCTCGTGTGCTCGGTCCACTGCGCGCCGTCCCAGTAGCGGAGCGTCTGGGTCGCTCCGTGCGGATCCGGGTACCAGCCTGCAGGTGTGTTCGATTGCGTGGTCACCGACGCACACTATCCCGAGCCTCCCGGTCCCTGACCAGCCCGGATCCCGGCCCTCCGGAAGGCTTTACCCAGTCATGACGGCCGGGTCACTGACCCCGGGCCGCCCGTTCTCCACGTGTCCGGCGAACCTCCGCAGGAACGCCGGATCGGCCTCGGAGGTGACGGTCAGGTCGTACCAGCGCCGGCTCGCCGCGAGGCGGAAGGTGTGTTTCACGACAGTGCCGGGGCGCACGGTGAAGGTCCGGCCGCGCTCGCCGTATCCACCGGCGACGTTCAACCGCACGGTGCGGGAAGCCCTGTTGGTGAGGGTCAGCTCGACGTCGTCGCCGGTGTGGCGGGCGGTGACTTCAGGACCGGCCGTCCCGTTCGGCCCCTTGAAGACGCGCAGGAAGCCGTTCGGGCCGTGCACGGTCAGGTCGTAGGACCCGTTCGAGTACGCCGCGTTCCAGGTGTCCTCGACCGTCCTGCCGGCCTCGGTGGTGTAACTCCAGGGGCCGTCGCCGCGGTTGCCCGAGGTCACCAGGAACGCGGCGCCTGCCTTCCTGCCGGAGGCGAAGGCGAGGGTGAACGTCCCGCTCGCCGCGTCCGCCGAACCGTCCACGTACGGCGCGTACTTGAGCGGCCGGGCGAGCCGCAGGCCACGCTCCTGCCTGGGCAGGGACGGGCTCGCGGGCGGGACCGGCACATAGTCGGGGTGGCGCTCGCGGTCCGGCGGCTCGTAGCCGTCGGTGTCGGGGAGCGGGACCGGCTCGGTGTCCTTGTGGGAGAAGTCGAAGGCGGCGGTCAGGTCGCCGCAGACCGCGCGTCGCCAGGGTGAGATGTGGGGCTCGTGGACGCCGAAGCGGCGCTCCATGAACCGGATGATCGAGGTGTGGTCGAGCGTCTCGGAACAGACGTAACCGCCCTTGCTCCAGGGCGAGACGACCAGCATGGGCACGCGCTGGCCGAGTCCGTACGGTCCGGCGACGCTCTTGCCGTCCCCCTTGAACAGGTCGGGGCCGACGTCGACCGTCGACTTGCCCTGGGCGGCGGAGGACGCGGGGAACGGCGGGACCAGGTGGTCGAAGAAGCCGTCGTTCTCGTCGTACGTGATGAACAGGGCCGTCTTCGCCCACACTTTCGGGTCCGAGGTGAGCGCGTCCAGGACCTGGGAGATGTACCAGGCGCCGTAGTTCGCGGGCCAGTTGGGGTGCTCGGTGAAGGCCTCGGGGGCGGCGATCCAGGAGATCTGCGGCAGCTTGCCGCCCTTGACGTCCGCCTTCAGCCGGTCGAAGTAGCCCTCGCCCTTGCTGTGGTCGGTGCCGGTGCGGGCCTTGTCGTACAGCGGGTCGCCGGGCTTCGCGTTCCGGTACTGGTTGAAGTAGAGGAGCGAGTTGTCGCCGTAGTTGCCGCGGTAGGCGTCGTCGATCCAGCCCCAGCCGCCGGCCGCGTCGAGGCCGTCGCCGACGTCCTGGTAGATCTTCCAGGAGATCCCGGCCTTCTCCAGGCGCTCGGGGTACGTCGTCCAGCCGTAGCCTGCCTCGTCGTTGCCGAGGACCGGGCCGCCGCCGGTGCCGTCGTTGCCCGTGTACCCGGTCCACATGTAGTAGCGGTTCGGGTCGGTGGAGCCGATGAACGAGCAGTGGTAGGCGTCGCAGATGGTAAAGGAGTCGGCGAGCGCGTAGTGGAAGGGGATGTCGTCCCGGTTCAGGTAGGCCATCGTCGTGGAACCCTTGGACGGCACCCATTTGTCGTACTTGCCCGAGTTGAAGGCGGCGTGACCGTCGTTCCAGCCGTGCGGGAGGTCCTGGAGGAAGGCCATGCCCAGGTCGTCGGCGTCGGGGTGGAACGGGAGGACGTCCTTGGTGCCGTCCGACTGGTGCCAGACCGATGCGCCGTTCCGGAGGGTGACCGGGTGCGGGTCGCCGAAGCCGCGGACACCTCTCAGTGAGCCGAAGTAGTGATCGAAGGAACGGTTCTCCTGCATCAGGACGACGATGTGCTCGACGTCCTCGATCGTCCCCGTGCGGTGGTGGGCGGGGAGCGCGGCGGCGCGCTGGATGCTGTTGGACAGCGCGGTGAACGCCGAGGTGGCGCCCGCGAGCTGGAGGAATCGGCGCCGGTTGACGTCGGGCATGGAGGGGTGCCTCTCATCCTGTGGGGAATCGGGATCGGGGGATCAGGAGATGGGTGATCGGGGGTCCGAGGGCCTGGAGGTCTGGGGGCTGAGGGAGCTGGAGTCGGGGAAGGCGGAGGGCCGGAACGGGACGGAATGACGGAATGCGCGCGAAAGGAGTGTTCCAAGAGCACCAAACGTCAGGGAAGGGTCTGGTGACGCTGATGTGAAAGTCGGCGGTACGGGGGGTGTGCCGGGGCCGCGACGGGGGGATGGTCGCGATCATGACAGAGACGCAGACGTCGGCGTCCACGCCGACGAGACGGCCGGTACGCCAGCTCCTCGCCGCCTCCGTGGGCAATGCCGTGGAGTGGTACGACTGGTACGCCTACACGTTTCTGGCCACCTACATCGCGGCCGAGGTCTTCCCGGAGAGCGCGGACAACTCGCTGGTGCCGCTGCTGTCGACGTTCGCGGTGTTCGCGGTCGGTTTCTTCATGCGGCCGGTCGGCGGGCTGCTGATGGGCGCGATAGCGGACCGGCAGGGGCGGCGGGCCGCGCTGACGGTGACCATCCTGCTGATGGGCGGCAGCAGTCTGCTGGTCGGGCTGACCCCGACCTACGACGCCGTCGGCGTCCTCGCTCCGGTGGTCCTGGTCCTCGCCCGGCTGCTCCAGGGCCTGTCCGTGGGCGGGGAGTTCGCCGCCTCGACGACCTTCCTGGTCGAGTCGGCGGGCCCCGGCAGGCGCGGGCTGTTCTCCAGTTTCCAGTACGTGTCGACGACCGTCGGGCAGCTCGTCGCCTCCGGTCTCGCCGCCCTGCTCGTGGGCACGTTGAGCGAGGGGCACATGAACGGCTGGGGCTGGCGGGTGCCGTTCGTCCTCGGCGCGGTGCTCAGCCTGGTCGGCTTCTGGATCCGGCGGGGCGCCGAGGAGACCCGGAGCGAGGAACAGCAACAGGGGCCGCGCCCCCGGCTGTTGGAGGCGCTGCGCCACCACCCGCGCGAGTCGCTGCTGATCTGCGGGATCACCGCGGGCGGCACCATCGCGTACTACACGTGGACGTCGTACCTGCCGACGTACGCCGAACTCAACGCGGGCGTCGACAAGTCGGACGCGCTGCTCGCGGGCACGATCTCGCTCGCCTTCTTCGGCCTGCTCCAGCCCCTCGGGGGCCTGCTCTCCGACCGCTTCGGGCGCCGTCCGCTGCTCCTCTTCTTCGGTCTGGGCTTCGCCCTGCTGAGCGTGCCGCTGCTGCACGCGCTGCGCGACTCGTTCGTGGTGCTGCTGCTCGTGCAGTGCGCGGGCATGGTGCTGCTGACCGGGTTCACCTCGATCAGCGCGGCGGTGAACGCCGAGGTGTTCCCGCCCCGGGTGCGGGCCGCCGGCATCGGCTTCCCCTACTCGCTGACCGTCGCGCTGTTCGGCGGCACGGCACCGTATGTGGGCACGCTGTTCAAGGAGTTGGGGCACGCGGGGGTCTTTCCCTGGTACGTGGCCGCGCTCTGTCTGGTGTCGTCGCTGGTGTATCTGCGGCTGCCGGAGACCGCGCACCAGGAGCTACGCCGCTGAGGCCGTCGCCCACCGCTGCGCGACGGCCTTCCCCGCCCGCAGTGCGGCCACCGGGTCGGCCGCCTCGTCCAGTTCGATCAGGACGGTGCCCGCGCCGGGCGTGCGGGCCATCGCGTCGGCCCAGCCCCGCCAGTCGACGATGCCGGTGCCCAGGGTGGCCATGTAGGGCTGCTGGGCGGCGTAGACCGTCTCGTCGACGGTGAGGGCGACGTCGATGGGTCCGACCGCGTCCTTCCAGTGCGCCAGGGCGATGCGCGGGGTGTGGCGGCGTGCGACGGCCACCGGGTCCCCGCCCCCGAGGGCGATGTGGCAGGAGTCGGGGCACAGCCACACGTAGCGCGGGTCGGTGAGGGCCATGAACAGGTCGATGTCCCGCTCGTACCAGAGGGTGCTGTGGGACTCGGTGTGGAAGGCGAGCTTCACGCCCTGCCGGGCCACCGCCTCACCGACCACGTGGGCGATGTCCGCCATGCGGGTCATGTACGCGGCGTCGACGAAGAAGGGCGGCCGCTCGCCGTACGTCGTGCGCATGGGCAGCCCGGCGACGAGGAGTTCGGCCCCGGCCTCGGCGAGGAAGGCGGCGCGACGCTCCGCGTCGGCGACGATCGCGGGCAGGTTCTCGCCGTGCCGCCAGTCGGGGGCGTCGCTGTCGGCGATGAAGGCGCTGACGACCGACAGGCCCCGGGCGGCGAGTTCGCGCCGGAAGGCGGGCGCGCTGCCGAAGGCGCGCAGCGCGGAGTCGAGGTCGCCGGGCGCGAAGGTCAGCTCGACACCGGTGATCCCGGCGTCGGCGAGCGCGGCCATCACCCGCTCCCAGAAGCGGTCGGGGTGGGCGAGGGCCCAGTCCCGTACGGCGTCCGCGGACTCCAGCCCCCAGAACGCGGGGTGGTAGAAGGTGATGATGTCGGTCGCGAAGCGGGGCGTCGTCACGCGGCACCGCCGCGGGCGTTGTAGACGACGATGCCGGCGGCGGCGTCGACGGCCTTGCGGTAGTCCCGGAACACCGCGAGGGCCTCGTCGCGGAGTACGTCCCCCGTCACCTCGATGCCGCGTGCCGCGAACTGCCCGGCCCAGTCCGCGCCGAGCGGTCCCTCGTCGAACGTGGTGATCTCCTCCAGTTCCGGGCCCTCACCCGCGACCACGAGTCCGCGCACGCCCGACCACATGGCGGCGCCGTAACACTGGATACAGGGACGCCAGTTGACGACCAGTTCGTGGGCGGTCAGGCCCTCGCCGCCGAGGTCCCAACCGCCGGTCGCCGTCTGGGCCAGGCCCAGCGCGACGACCTCGGCGTGGGCGCTGGAGACGCCGGAGGCGAGGACGACGTTCACGCCGACGGAGACGATCCGGCCGGTGTCCCGTTCCGCGACGAGGGCGGCGAACGGGCCGCCGTCACCCTCGCGCCAGTTGCGGTCGGCGAGGCGGTGCACGAGACGCATCCGGTCGTCACGGCCGGGTATCG
Organism: Streptomyces sp. NPDC032822; assembly: GCF_055578825.1. Taxonomy (NCBI): domain Bacteria; kingdom Bacillati; phylum Actinomycetota; class Actinomycetes; order Kitasatosporales; family Streptomycetaceae; genus Streptomyces; species Streptomyces sp. NPDC032822. The sequence continues at coordinate 566,536 of NZ_JBVIOL010000002.1, forward strand.
CGGCGGGTACGTCGGCGAGTTCGTCGTCGATCCACGCGGGCAGGGCGACGCGGTATTCCTTCGCGATGTCGATCATCAGTGGGTCTCCTGGTCGGTGCGTGCGAGTGGTCGGTGCGGGGCGGGTGCGGTGGTGCGGGCGGTCACGGCCCGGGCCGCCCGGAGCGCGGTCACCGCGCCGGTCAGCGTGACGTTGGCGGCCATCGGGGTGGGGATCACGCCGTTGCCGGCGAGGTACAGGTTGTCGTAGCCCCACACCCTGCCGTCCGGGTCGCACACGCTGGTGCCGTCGTCGGCGGTGCCGCAGCGCACGGTGCCGGTCTGGTGCAGGGACGAGCCGGGTGGCAGCAGGGCGCTCTCGGTCGCGGGGTCGAACGGGCCGAACTCTGCGGCCAGTGAACGGACTTCGGCGAGCGCCCGGTCGATCAGGGCCCGGTCGGTGTCGCCGTAGCCGAACTCCACGGTGATCCGGGGCATTCCGGCGAGGTCGGTCTCGGTCTCGGAGAAGACGAGGCGGTTGTCGGGGCGCGAGACGACAGGGGCGTACAGCGAGAGGCCCACCGAGTGGGCGAGGGGCCGGCCCGCCTCGTCGAGGTAGGTGCGGTTCATGATCTGGCCGTGGAAGGGCTGCGCCGCGCCGTTCTGCGGCAGCCAGAGCGAGTCCGTGCTGAACTCGCTGGGGCGCGGCAGGGGCAGGGCGTCGACGCCGATGCCGAACCGGTCGAGGTCGAGCAGGACCCGGGCGGTGATGAACGCGTGCTCGTTGAGGTGCCGGCCCAGCGCGGGGGGCCTGATTCCGGAGGCGAAGAGCAGTTGGGGGGTGCGCAGTGCGTCGGCGCACACGATGACGGTGTCCGCGTGGATTTCGGAGTCGGCGCCGTCCGCGACGCGGCGCAGCCGGGCCCCGGTGATCCGGTCCCCGCAGACCGGCAGGGCCGTCGCGAGGGTGCCGGTGAGCAGGGTGAACGCCGGGTCGGCGCCGGTCGCGAGGGCGGGGAGGATCGTCGCCGGGGAGGTGCGGGGCATCGGTCCGGCCGGGGTCGGGGTGAGGGCCATGGGCATCGGCTGGGGCCGCCGGTCGTCCGGTCCGAGGCCTCCGTAGCGCCGGCGCAGCACATCGAGGACCAGGTGTCCGACCTCGGTCGGGCCGATCGCGGAGGGAGTGACGGCGAGCAGGCGGCGCGCGGTGTCGAGGTCGGCGGCCCAGCCGGCCGGGTCGCCGAAGTCGAAGACCTCGTCCCCGGCGGGCCACGGTGTCGCGGCCGTCCAGTGGACGCCCATGCCGCCCGCGTTCCACGCGAACGCCGCCGCAGGCATCGCCTCGGCGTCCTCGCCGAAGGCCAGGGCGTGGAACATGCCGGGCGTCAGGTCGGTGAGGCGGTCCGCGACCTCGCGCACCACCTCGGCGCCCGTGTACATGCCCTGGACGCCGGTGGCGACCCGCTCGTTGTAGCGCGCCCACAGGTCCGGGTCGTCCAGGTCGTGCAGATGCAGTCCGGGGGCCGCGCCGATCGCGCTGCCGCCGTCGACCATGGTGATGCGCAGCGCCGGATCGCTGTCGCGCAGCCGCCGGGCCACGAGGGAGCCCATGATGCCGCTGCCCACGATGAGGACGTCGGTGCGGGGGGTTTCGGTCACGGTGGGACTCCAGGGGTCGGGCCGCGGGGAACATGGGGGGACGGCTGCGGAGGCGTCGGCTTCGGCTGGGGCGGCGAGGGCGCCGTGGGCGTTCACGTGCGCGGGACGAGGGGGCCGAACAGTTCCGTGTCCATGCGGTCGAGGGCCAGCTTGACGGCGCCGACGAGGGCGGCGTCGCGGCCGAGGCCGGTGGCGCGCAGCTCGATCGCGGGGGCGCGGGCGTCGCGCAGCGCCTCCCGCACCCGGGGCAGCAGCACGTCGGCGCCGTCCTCCAGACCGCCGCCGAGCACGATCAGCGAGGGGGCGACCGTCCAGGACAGGATGGTGAGGATCGACGCGATGTTCTCCACGAACTCGTCGACCTCGGCGAGTGCGCCCGCCTCGCCGGCCCGGGCGGCGGCCAACCGGTCCAGGGCCACGCTCCGCCTGGCCGGATCCGGTGAACTCAGCCAGGCCATCGGGTGGTTCTCCACCGACCCGGTCGGGATCGAGCGGGCCTCGACGATCTCGCCCGCGGCGCCGTCGAGACCGCGGTGCACGGCACCCCGGATGAGGATGCCGAGGCCGGTGCGGTTGCCGAGGATCGCCCACACCATGTTGTCGTGGTCGCCGGCCACGCCCCGCCAACGCTCCGCGAGCGCGCCGAGATTGGTGTCGTTGTCCGCGAACCAGGGCATCGGGATGCGCCGGTCGAGTTCCTCGGGCAGGTGCACGCCCTCCCAGCGCGTGGTGTGCACCAGGCGTCGTACGACGCCCTCGTCGTCGATCGCGCCGCCGCCCGCGACCGCGCCGGCCCGCAGCCGGTCCGCGGAACCGCCCGCGTCGTCGAGTGCCTCCCGGACCAGGGCGGCCGCGTCGTCGAGCGTGGTCCGCGGGTCCTGATACGCCCGCAGGGGGCCTTGCGCCCGGCCGAGGATGCGGCCACGGACGTCGGCGACGACGGCGGACGCGTCCGAGGTGGTGATGCACACGGCCGCCAACAGGGCGTGTTCGGCGCGCAGTTCGTAGCGGCGGGCGGGGCGTCCGGCGGAGCCGCTGATCGGCACCCGGTCCAGTTCCGCCACCCAGCCGGCCTCGACGAGCGAGTCCAGGATGAGTTCGATGGTGCGGCGGGAGAGGCCGGCCTGTTCGGCGAGCGCGGTGAGCGTCGTCGGACCGGCCGACACCGCGAGGGCGCGCAGCACGACCGAGGTGTTGACGCGCCGGACAGCGCTCTGGTTCATCCCGGACATCAGCACCCCTTCGCCGCCTCGGACACCGTGCGCACGACGGGGTCGAACACGCCCGTGGTGTCGGCGACGAGCGGCGCGCCGGGGCGGCCGTACTCGCGCGCCGGATCGCCGGGCGTGCCGGTCGCCCGCGTCCAGGCGGGTTCCTCGCCATGGAGGAACGCGACCAGGTCGGCGTGCATCGAAGTGGCCAGTTCCCGGGGCGGGTTGGGCCCCAGTGCCTCGGGGGTTCCCGGGGCGTCGAGCACGTCGAAGAAGTACGGGAGGTCGACACAGTGCGCGGCGCCGCCCAGCACGGGTGAGGGCCACTCGAAGGAGTACAGCCAGGTGCCGGCGCGGGCGGCACGCCGGGCACTCGCGGTGCGCGGGCAGGCGGCGCGGAACAGGGTGTCGGTCGGGCGGGTGCCCGCGGCCCGGGCGGCGTCCCTCGCCGGACCGGAGGACCCGGCCCCGGGCGCCGCCCCGGCGTCGAACTCGTCCCCGGTGGCGCCCATCAACAGGGGGACGTCCTGCCCGCGCACGCCCAGTCCGTCGGCGACGGGCACCGGCAGGAGGTCGTCGCCGACGAACGGGCCGAGCGGCAGCGGGTCACCGGCCGCCCCCTCGTCCCGCAGGCCGAGGACGGCCCGCTGGATGTCCGCCACGTCACGGGCGGCGAACCCGGCCCGGGTCGCCGGAACGCCGAGCCGCTCCCCGAGCCGTCCGAGGAAACCGGGCGCCCCTCCCCCTTCGAAGAACCCCCCGGACAGGCTGACCGCCCGCTGGAAGCGCCCCTGGCCGAGCGGCGAGGACAGCAGTGCGAGCACCGCCGCTCCCCCGGCGGACTGTCCGGCCACGGTGACCCGGCCGGGATCACCGCCGAACGCGGCGATGTTCTCCCGCACCCAGTCGAGGGCGAGCAGCAGGTCGCGCAGCCCGAGGTTGGTGGGGACGCCGTCCAGGACCGCGAACCCGTCCACGCCGAGCCGGTGGCCGACGGTGACGCGGACGACGCCGTCGGGGGCGAAGGCGCTGCCGTCGTACCAGGGGCTGGCGGGGCTCCCGGCGAGGAAGCCGCCGCCGTGGATCCACACCAGGACGGGGCACGGCGCACGGTCCGCGGCCGGTGCGTCGACGCCGATGTTCAGCACGTCGTCGCCCGGTACCGACGGCTCGGGGATCGTGGTCGTGGCGAACAGCGGGACGCACTGCGAGGTGGCACCGTGCCGGGAGGCGTCGAAGGGCTCCGCGAACCGTCCCCGCCGGACCGGCGCGGCGAACCGCCTCGCACCGGTGGGGGCTTCGGCGTAGGGGATGCCCAGGTAACGGCGTACGCCGTTGACTTGGCGTCCCACGATCGTGCCCGCGGGGGTGTCCAGGACCGACTCCGTCATGGTCACCGCATTCCCGTTCCGGAGATGCCCTGCACGAAGTAGCGCTGCAGGAACAGGAAGAGGATCAGGACGGGCAGCATCACGACGAGCGCACCGGCCAGCATCAGGCCGTAGTCCGTGACATGGGCGGCGGCCTGGCTGGTGGCGGCGAGGCCCACCGGCAGGGTGTAGGTGGACATGCTCTGGGCGACGATGAGCGGCCAGATGAAGTTGTTCCACGAGGTGAGGAACGACATGATCGTGATCGTCGCGACGGCGGGCCCGGCCAACGGGAGGAAGATCCCGAAGAAGATCCGGAACTCTCCCGCGCCGTCGATCCGGGCCGCCTCCAGCAGTTCGTCGGGGATCGACGTGGCGTACTGCCGCATGATGAACACGGACATCGGCATGGCCACGCCGGGCAGGGCGATCCCGGTGAGGGTGTCCGCGAGGCCGAGGTCGACGGTGATCACGAACTGGGTGACGAACACCGCGGTGAACGGCACCATCATGGCCGCCATGACCGCGCCGAACGCGATCCGCTTCCCGGCGAAGTCGAGCTTGGCGAGGGCGTATCCGGCGGCCGACGCGGCGACGATGTTGCCGGCCACCACGATGACCGCGACGACGATGCTGTTCACCATGAACCGCCCGAAGCCCTCGGTCCGGAACAGTCGCACGAAGTTGTCGGGGGTGACGTGGTGCGGGAGCCAGGCGCCGGGGTCGGAGCGGATGTCGGCGAGGCTGCGCAGTGAGCCGCTGATCACCCAGAGGAAGGGCAGCAGGGTGAGCAGCGCGCACAGCACGAGCGCGCCGTACAGGAGCGGCCGGGCGAGAGACCGGCGAGGCGCGGCACTCCGGTCGGTGGCGGTCTCGGCGGTCCGCGGCGCGGTGACGGCGGTCATGAGCGGGGCCTCAGAAGTCGGAACTGGACAAGACTCACCAGGGCCACCATCAGGAGCGTCACGAAGGAGGCGGCCGAGGACATCCCGAACTCGCCCGCTCCGAACTGGTGGTAGGTGTACAGCGCCACGGACTCGGTGGAGCCGAGCGGGCCGCCGTTCGTGAGCAGGTACGGCTCGTCGAAGACCTGGAGGTAGAAGACGGTCAGCAGCACCGACACCATCAGGGTGGTGGGCAGCAGCAGCGGCACGGTGATGTGCCTCAACTGCCGCCACCGGCCCGCCCCGTCGAGGGCGGCGGCCTCGTACACGTCGTCCGGTACGGCCTGCAGACCGGCGAGGAACAGCACCATCGCGGTGCCGAAGTTGCGCCACACGCCGAGCAGGATGACCACCGGCATGGCGAGGTTCGGGTCGTCCAGCCAGTTCGGTCCGGCGAGGCCGACCGCGCCGAGCGCCTGGTTGACGGTGCCGTCGGCCTGGAAGGCGTACTGCCAGATCAGGGCGACCGCCACGACGTTGGTGACGACCGGCGCGAAGAACAGGGTGCGGAAGGTGCCGCGCAGCCGGCGGATGCCGGAGTTCAGTACGAGGGCCAGCACGAAGCCGATGCCCATGGTCAACGGCACGCCGACGGCCACGAACAGGGCGGTGTTCAGGAGGTCGCGCAGGAACGTCGCGTCCTGGAACAGCCGGACGAAGTTGTCCAGGCCGGTGAAGTCGACCGCGAAGGGGTGTCGCAGGTCCGTGCCGCGCAGGTCGGTGAGGCTGAACCCCAGGGCGGCGACGGTGGGGACGGCCGTGTAGAGCAGGAACACGAGGACGAACGGGGCGAGGAACAGCCAGGCGACCAGGGTGCGGCGGGCGCCGCGGGAGGTCCGCCGCGGGGTGACGAGGGTGGCGGTCATCGGCGGCTCACCTCGTGCCCGAGCCGAGGCTCTCGGCGTAGGACTGGATGTTCGCGGCGGCCTTCTCCGCGGTCGCCGTGCCCTTGGCGACGGCCTCCATCTCCTTGCCGATCCGGGTCGCGACCTGCTGCCAGGTGCCGACCTGCGGGAACGCCTTGGTGTTCTTGAGCTGGGTGAGGAAGGCGGCGAGGAGCGGGCGGGCCCTGATCGCGGAGTCGCCCCAGGCGGAGAGCACCGCCGGGAGCGAGCCGTACGCCTTGAACTGGGCGACCTGGGTGCTCGGTCGGGCCATGTACCGGACCAGCTTCCAGGAGGCGTCGGCGTTGTCGCCGCTCGCGAGGACGCCCCAGGTGCCGCCGCCGGCGAAGGAGACGTTGCCCGAGGACCCGGCCGGGAGGGGGGCGGTGGCGACGTGGGACGCCGTCCAGCCGTCCTTCTTCGCGGCGGTGTCGAGCTGGCCGACGACCCACGGGCCGGTGATCATCATGGCGGTCTTCCCGCCGACGAAGTACGGCTGCGCGTCGAGGAAGGTGGGGGTGGCGGTGTCGGCGACGCCCGAAGTGAAGAACGAGGCGTTGTACTTCAGCGCGTCGACCATCGCCGGGGTGTCGAGTGTCCACCTGCCGCCGTCGGTGAGAAGCGAGCCGCCGGCCTGCCAGGCGTACATCGCCACGTCCTGGCCGTTGAAGATGTCCCAGCCGTTGTCGGCGCCGAGGCCGTGCCCGGCACCGGCGCCCTGGAGGGACTTGAGGAACGGCACCATCTCGTCCCAGGTGGCCGGCGCCTGGACGCCGGCCTTCTCGGCGAGGTCGGAGCGGTAGACGAGCGCATAGGTGTAGGCGTACCAGGGAACGGTGTAGGCCACGTCGTCGGCGACGCCCGCGGACCACAGGCTCTCGAAGAAGCCGTCGGGGTCGACGAGGCCGTCGGGTACGGCCCGCAGGATCGACGGGTCGAGGAACTGGGCCTGCGACTCGGGGAAGAACTGGGCGACATCGGGCCCCTTGCCGGCCGCGATGGCCGACTGCAGCTTGGTGTAGTAGTCGGCGTTCGGGATGAGCGTGACCCGCACGGTGAGGTCGGGGTTCGCGGCCTTGAACGGCTTGATCACCTTCGCCAGCACGTCGGCGTCGCCCTGGGCGGCCCAGACGTCGACGGTACCGGTGGCCGGGGAGTCGTCCACGGGTGGGGCGGAGGCCTTCGCGGCGGCGGTGGCGTCCTGGCGCCCACAGCCCGTCAGGCCGAGGGTGCCGAGTACGGCCAGTCCGGCGGTCAGCTTCAGGGCACCGCGTCGGGAGAGGTGAGGCACCTTGGGCTCCTGTCTCATGGAGGCGCTGAGGACAGTGGGGGATGTCGGTGGGGAGGTCGGCGGGGAATTTCGGGGGAAGTAGCTTTTTCCGTCCGGGGACCCCGGGGGCCTGGGAGCGAAGCTACGAGGGGCGTATTTCGGCCATGTGCACGGAGCCGTCCCGAATAATTTCGGAAGATGTAGCGAAATCCGGGCGTGGCCTAGGCGCCACCGCCCTCACGCCGCTCGGCGTCCTCGGCGGGCGCTTACCTGTGAGGTCATCGACCCCTGGGGCGTCCGGGTGCCACGATCGTCGGCGTAAGGACCGGAAGGACTCCCGCCCGACGGAAGGACCGGACACCATGTCCGCCTACGCCATCGCCCACCTTCAGGAAGCCGCTCCGCACCCGGAGATCGCCGAGTACATCGAGCGCATCACCGCGACCTTCACTCCGTACGGCGGCCGTTTCCTCGTCCACGGGGCCCAGCACGAGGTGAAGGAGGGCAGTTGGCCCGGGCATGTCGTCGTGATCGGTTTCCCCTCGATCACCGAGGCGCGCGCCTGGTGGGACTCGGCCGCCTACCAGGAGATCGCCTCGCTGCGCTCACGTCACATCGTCGGCGACATCATCCTGGTACCGGGTGTCCCCGAGGGCTACGACGCGAGCGGCACCGCCCAGGCGATACGGGAGTCCCTGGCGGCCCGGTAGCCCTCCCGCGCCACGCGCACGCCGCGTGCGACGGCGGCCACTCGGCGACGGCTTCGTCCGCCTCGCACCGCCCCACCGCCCGGCGCGCGTTCACCCGGCGCCGGGCCCCGGCCGACCCGGCCCCCGCGATCACTCTCCGACCTGCGGTTTCACTGATTCCCTTCCGTGAGGCGGAAGGGGCATTGCCGCACCGCGACGCCCTTCCGGATGATGTGCCCATCACAGAGAGACGGGAGCCGCAACGATGCCGCACACCACCGCCTTCGCCAGGAACCAGTGGTACAGCTAGCACATCTTTCTGACCTGCGTTTGTGCGGGGGCGATGAGGCTGTGACCTGCTAGGACAGGCTGCAGAGGCAGTCAGAGGGCAGTAGCCTCTGCAACTGCCCTCTGCGGTAACCGAGTTGACCGGTGCGGATCACGAGTGGGGGACTTTGGCGGGGCTCTGTTTCGACCTCGGTCGAGCTGCGATGGGGACGCCTGCCTCCACTCGGGGCCAGGCATACGAGGCCCTCCAGGACGGCAATCCTGGAGGCCTTGGCCGGCACCGATTGGAGGTCGGTCCCGGAGACCACCCGTGGTTTTAGCGGGCCTGGGTGGCGTCCACGTCTTTGCGAGACGACCCCACCGTGCCCCACAGCACCCAACACCCACTCCCCCAACGACACCTCCCTCTCGCACACGGCCCGTTGGGCCTCCACCGACAGCCTCCGGCTGTCTCCGATCTCGCCCTGCTCGGTGACCTCACCGGCAGCTACAGCCGACTCGCCTCCGACGGCCGACCGGAAGTACCGTGCCTGGCTCTGCTGGATCAGCCACGATGCCCCCTCGTCGGCCGGTTCGTGCACCGACACGTCGGCGGCGAGCCGAGGACGGGCCAGAAGCTCGGGGGGCACGAGGGCCGTCTCGGTCTTGGTGGACATGCTGTCTGCCTGCCTTACGTGAGGTCGCGGACGCGGAGGAGCCGGTACGCGGCGAAGCCGGCGGCGGCGAGCCAGCTCGCGATGACCAGGAGGGCCGCCGGCGGGGACAGCAGTGCGTGGCCCACATCCCGGTAGACCGAGCTCATCGCGATCGTGAACAGGTAACTCGCGGCCTTCGGGGCGAGCCGCTGGAGACCGGGGTCGACCAGCAGGGTCAATGCCATGACCGTGACGACCGAAGCGATCTGATGACGGATGATCCAGCCGATGAAGACTCCCCAGGGAGCGGCGAGGACATTGCACACGAAGACGCCCGCCGCGATCAGGGTCGTCCCCTTCGTCCAGGCGAAGTCCCGCCCGTACACGGCGAGTACGCCCCATGCCGAGAGCACCGAGAAGACCACCGCGACCACTCCGGACAGCGCACCCAACAGCGCGCCTACGGCGAGTTTGGCGCCGAACAGGCGTGCACGCCCGGTCACGAGAACGGAGCGACTGATCGAGCCCGAGCTGTACTCGCGCGTGACGACGACGGCGCCGTAGAGAGCAACGAAGAGGAAGCTCATCATCCAGGCACGCACGACGTCGTCGGTCACGGCGGCGAGATCTCCGCTGCCCTGGCCGAGCGCCTTGTCCCCCTCGGAGCCGTAGCCGAAGCTCGTCATGACCGACATGTAGGTGCCGGACACCAGGAGCACGATCCACGCGCTGCCGCTCCGGGCCTTGAGCCATTCACCGCGCAGTGCGTCAGTCACGGGTACCACCCGAAGCGCTCGCGCCCGCCAGTTCGAAGAACCGGTCCTCCAGACGGTCGGCGCCGTCGGTGGTGAGCCTCGCCAGCGCGCCCGAGTAGCGCAGAGTGCGCTGGAGGATGACGACGTCGTCGACGGTCTGCTCGACCTCGGCGAGCAGGTGACTGGAGAGCAGGACGGTTCTCCCTTCCGCCGCGAGCGTGCGCAGCAGTTCACGCAGCCACCGGATGCCGTCCGGGTCGAGCCCGTTCACCGGCTCTTCAAGGACCAGGAGTTCGGGGTCAGGGAGCAGCGCGGTGGCCAGCGCGAGCCGTTGCCGCATACCAGTGGAGTAACCCTTGACCTTGCGGTCGGCGCTGTCGGAGAGACCGACCTGGTCCAGTACATCCTCTACCCGGCTCTCGGGGAGGCCGAGGCTCCGCGCCCAGATCCGTAGGTCGCGGCGGCCCGTCGTACCCGGGGTCGGGCCGATCGTGTCCATGCTGACCCCGATCCGGCGAGGGGCGTCCGGCAGATCCTGGTACGCGTGCCCGAACAGGCTCGCGTGTCCGGTCGTTGGCCGGACCAGGCCGAGCAGGACACGCAGCGCGGTGCTCTAGCCCGCGCCGTTGCGGCCCAGGAGGCCCACGATCCGCCCGGGGCGCACGGCGAAGGTGAGGTCCTCCACAGCCGTGACCTCTCCGAATCTCTTGGTCACACCGTGGAACTCGATGACGGACGTCTCACTCACGACTGCTCCTGACCACCGAAGACCCCACCACGGCAGCCGCCCCGGCGATGGCGCAGACCAGCAGTGCGATGGCTGCGACACGCATCGCCCCCGACAGTTCGAACGCGGTTGCCACGGCGGCCAGCGCGGCCAGCACGCAAAGACCGGCGACGGACAGGGCGATGCCCGCGGTGCTCCTGCGGTTCATGTTTTCCTCCACCTCGCGGTGCTAGGTTCTGAAGGACTGGCCCGGTGCCGTGGCGGCGGATGATTGCCGTCACCACGGCACCGGGCTCAGTCACAGTCGGACTCAGGTGGCGATACTGACAGCCACGCTGACCGCGGCGCTCGCCGAGGCCACGCCGCTGGTCGCGACGCCGACCGAGAAGCTGGCCTGCGAAGCCGGAGTGCACCGACATCGGCCCGTCGATACGGTCAGGCCCCTTCAGGCCACGAGCGCCGCAAGCTCTCTCGCGCTGCCTGCCACCACGCCGTCTTAACCCACTCCTGACCTGCACCTGCCCGTCGGCGAGTCGGAGGAGGGGTTCATTCGACCCGGATTCGACCCCGCGGCCCCTCAACGCAAAGATGATCATGTCTGATCTGCGGCGATGTGGCTTCTGCCGGTGTACCACCAGTTCACGGCACAACAATCGATAGAAAATTCTCAAAGCTGCCCTATATCGCAAAGCGGAAGCACCGAGCTTGACGCAACGCACCGACGGAAACGCTCAACGAGGTCGCCGACCCAGCGCACTCCTGATTTCACTCCCGCAGACGACCACCTGCCCTGAACAGGCACTTTCCTCAAGTTCTTCCGCGAGGCGGAAGAGGTATTGCGGCGCCGTGACGCTCTTCTGGACGATGTCGTCATCACCCAACGACGGGAGCCGCAACGATGCCGCACACCACCGCCTTCGCCAGGAACCAGTGGTACGTCGCCGCCTACAGCCACGAAGTGGGCCGCGAGGAGTTGCTCGGCCGGACGATCCTCGGTGAGCCGATCGTCTTCTACCGGACCGAGGCGGAGGGAACCCCCGTCGCCCTGCACGACCGGTGCGTGCACCGCCGCTACCCGCTCTCCAAGAGCGGCCTCGACGGCGACCGCATAGTCTGCGGCTACCACGGCTTCACCTACGACCGGACCGGCACCTGTGTGTACGTGCCGGGCCAGAAACGCGTCCCGCGCACCGCCAGGGTCGCCTCCTACCCGGTCGTCGAGCAGGACGCCCTCATCTGGGTGTGGATCGGCGACCCGGCGCTCGCCGACGCCGACACCATCCCGCGGGCCCGCCACCTCGACTCCCCCGGCTGGGTCACCGTGCACGGCATGGAACCGATCGACGCCGACTACGGCCTGCTGGTCGACAACCTCCTCGACCTGTCCCACGAGACGTATCTGCACGGCGGCTACATCGGCACCCCCGAGGTCGCCGAGACCCCGATCACCACGGAGGTCGACGAGGGCGCCGGGATCGTCCGGGTGAGCCGGCACATGGACGACGCCGAGTGCCCGCCGTTCTACGCCCGTTCGACCGGCATAGCGGGCCGGATCACCCGCTGGCAGGACATCGAGTACCACGCGCCCTGCCTGTATCTGCTGCACAGCAGGATCGCACCGGTCGGGGTGGTGCCCGAGGCCGACGGCAGCGACCCGAACGGCTTCCACACCGAGATCACGTACGCCATCACGCCGTCCGCCGACGGCAAGGTGTACGACTTCTGGATGGTCTCGCGGGACTGGGCGACCGAGGACGCCGAGGTCACCGAGTTCCTGCGGGCCAACAACCACACGGTCGTCATGCAGGACGTCGACGCGCTCAACCTGCTTCAGGAGACGCTCGGTTCGGAGCGGACCGGCTATCAGGAGCTGAGCATCAACATCGACACCGGCGGGCTCGCCGCCCGCCGTATCCTCGCCCGGCTGGTCGAGGAGGGCGACAAGCCCGTGGAGAAGGCGCTGTGAGCAGCGGGCTCTCCGCCGGGACGCCCCGCGAGATCTACCGCATCGACTGGTTGCCGGGCACGGACGTCCTGCACGGCACCTGTCACTGCGGCCGCGAGCACACCTCGCAGGACCCCATCGAGATGTGGGAGTGGATGCTCGCCCACCCGACCGGACACTCCGCGCAAGGACACGAGCCACCAGGTCACGAGCCGCAGGGAAACACCTCATGAGTGACGTGTACGAAGCCGAACTCGTCGTCGGGAGCAGGGAGTCCGCGGCCGACGGCGTGCTCGCCCTCACCCTGCGCCACCCGCTGGGCGAGCACCTGCCGCGGTGGGAGCCGGGCGCGCACATCGACGTCGTCCTCGGCCCCGGCCTGGAGCGGCAGTACTCGCTGTGCGGCGATCCCGCCGACGCCACCGCCTGGCGGATCGCCGTGCTGCGCGAGAGCGAGGGACGCGGCGGATCCGCCCATGTGCACGAGCAGTTGAGGCAGGGCGACAAGGTGTGGGTACGCGGCCCCCGCAACCACTTCGCGCTCCGTCCCGCACCCCGCTACCGCTTCGTCGCGGGCGGCATCGGCATCACACCGATCCTGCCGATGCTGGCCGCGGCCGAGGCGGCCGGCGCCGAGTGGACGCTGCTGTACGGCGGACGCAGCCGTCGTTCCATGGCGTTCACCGGCGAGTTGGGGCGGTACGGGGACCGGGTCACCGTCGCTCCCCAGGACGAGGCCGGTCTGCTGGACCTGCCCTCGGTGCTCGACGACGTCCCCGAGGGCACCTTGGTCTACTGCTGCGGTCCCGGGGCGCTGCTCGACGCGGTGGAGGCACGGTGTCCGGCCGGGGTGCTGCACGTCGAGCGGTTCCAGCCCAAGGAGCAGGAGGCGGGCGGGAACACCGAGTTCGAGGTCGAGTTGGCGCAGAGCGGCCGTACGCTCACCGTGCCGGTGGACGTCTCCGTGCTCGACACCGTGCGCGCCGCGGGCATCGAGGTGCTGTTCTCCTGCACCGAGGGCACCTGCGGGACCTGCGAGACCGACGTCCTGGAAGGGACGCCGGACCATCGGGACTCGGTGCTCTCGGACGAGGAGCGGGAGGCCGGCGAGACGATGCTCATCTGTGTGTCCCGGTGCCGGGGGAAGCGGCTCGTCCTCGACCTGTAGACAGCCCGAGGTCGGTCTCGATGCCGACCACCGCCTCCAGCAGGTGCGGTAGCAGGTCCCGGCGTACGGATGCCAGGGAGTTGCGGCTGACGTGCACCGGGATGTTCACCGCCGCCACCACCTCGCCGTCCCGGTCCCGCACCGGGGCGGCGATCGAGCGCAGTCCCTCCTCCAACTCCTGGTCGACGAGGGCGTATCCCTGCCTGCGCACCCGGTCGAGTTCGGCCCGCAGCGCCCGCGCCGACACGAGGGTGCGGGGCGTCAGCGGTCGCAGGTCGGCGCGGCCGATCCGCATCTCCCGTTCCTCGTCCGGCAGATGGGCGAGGATCACCCGGCCCACCGAGGTGACATGGGCCGGGAAGCGGGTGCCGACGGTGATCGCCGCGGTCATGATGCGGCGGGCGGGCACCCGGGCCACGTACACGACGTCGTCGCCGTCGAGCACGCACAGGGACGACGACTCCCGGGTGCGCTCGACGAGTTGCTCCAGATGCGGTTCGGCGATCTGGGGCAGCGAGAAGCTCGACAGGTAGGAGTAGCCGAGTTCCAGCACGCGCGGGGTGAGCCTGAAGGTGCGGTGGTCCGCGCGCACGTATCCGAGGTCGACGAGGGTGAGCAGGAAGCGGCGGGTCGCCGCCCGGGTCAGGCCGCAGGCGCGTGCGACCTCACTGAGTGTCAGTTGCGGGTGATCGGCGTCGAAGGCGCGGATGACGGCGAGGCCGCGCTCGAAGGACCGGACGAAATGGGGCGCGCGGGCTGCTGCGGGCATCGTCGCCTCCAGGGGACGCGAAGCACGTCAACCGCGTGGGCTGAGTGCGCACTTCGATAACTGTCAACAATATTGTCGGCCATAGGCATTGACCGGAACCCTCCAGGGCTCTACCTTTCGCGCTGAGCACCACTGTGCGGTCTGCGCACACCCTGTCGGAACAATGAAGTCTGCACAGGAGGAGCCATGCGTCGTCCATTCGCCGTTCTCGCGGCCGGAGCCTGCCTGGTCGCCGCGTCGGCCTGTGGTTCGTCCGGCGACGACGGGACGTCGGACAAGGGAGCCTCGTCCGGCGGGACCACCACCGTCAAGGTGGGCATCATCCCGATCGTCGATGTCGCGCCCGTCTATCTCGGTCAGAAGAAGGGCTTCTACGAGAAGCACGGTCTGAAGCTGGAGATGACGACCGCCCAGGGCGGTGCGGCGATCGTGCCCGGAGTCACCAGCGGCCAGTTCCAGTTCGGGTTCTCCAACATGACGTCCCTGATGGTCGCGCAGTCCAACGGCGTCCCCATCAAGGCCATCGCCAACGGCATCGCCTCGACGGGCGTCGAGGGGAAGGACTTCGGCGCGGTCACGGTGAAGAAGGACAGCCCGATCAAGTCCGCGAAGGACCTGGAAGGCAAGAAGGTCGCCATCAACACGCTGAAGAACATCAACGAGAGCGCGGTGCGCGAGTCGGTGCGCAAGGCGGGCGGCGACCCGGACAAGGTGAAGTTCGTGGAACTGGCCTTCGACCAGATGCCGGCCGCCCTCGACGGCGGGCAGATCGACGCCGCCATGGTCGTCGAGCCGGCGCTCGCCACCGTCAAGAGCCAGGGCGGCACGGAGATCGCCTCGCCCCTGGTCGACGTGGCGCCGAACCTCACCGTCGCCATGTACTTCACCTCGTCGCAGTACCTCCAGAAGAACCCGGACCTGGTGAAGAGGTTCCAGGAGGCCACCGCCGAGTCCCTCGCCTACGCCGACGCCCACCCGGACGAGGTCCGCGAGATCGTCACCACGTACACGAAGATCCCGGCCGCGGTGCTGGCGAACGTGACCCTGCCGAAGTGGCCGGCCGCGGCCGACCGTGCCTCCATCGAGGCGCTGCAGAAGCTCGGCGAGGAGGACGGGCTCTTCAAGAAGACCCCCGACCTGGACGCGCTCCTGCCGTGAGGGGTGAGAACGCGGCCCTCGGCACCGCCGGGCTCGCGGCCTTCCTCGCCCTGGGCGAGGCGGTGCCGCGGCTCGGCCTCGTCAAGGAGGAGTACTTCCCGCCGACCAGCCGCATCGCGGGCGCCTTCGTCGACGAACTCGGCGACGGCGCCTTCTGGACCGCGCTCGGCGACACCCTCACCGGCTGGGCACTGGGTCTGGTGATCGCGGTGGCGGCGGGCGTCGTCGCCGGGGTGCTGATCTCCGTGGTCCCCTACCTGCGCGAGGCGACGGCCTCGACGATCGAGTTCCTGCGCCCCATCCCCTCCGTGGCGCTGATCCCCCTGGCGGTCCTCCTGTACGGCACCGAACTGCGCTCGGTGCTCCTGCTCGTCGTGTACGCCGCCTTCTGGCAGATCCTCATCCAGACCCTCTACGGCGTCCAGGACGTCGACCCGGTCGCCGAGGAGACGGCGAGGTCGTACGGTCTCGGCACCTGGGCGCGCGTCCGGCACGTGCTGTGGCCGACCGCGCTGCCGTACGTGATGACCGGCATCCGGCTGGCCGCGGCCGTCGCCCTGATCCTCGCCATCACCGCCGAACTCGTCATCGGGGCACCGGGGTTGGGTGCCCGGATCGCGGTCGCGCAGAACTCGCAGGCGGTCCCGGAGATGTACGCGCTGATCGTGGTCACCGGTGTGCTGGGGCTGCTCATCAACGTGGGCGCGCGTACCGTGGAGCGACGCGCCCTGGCCTGGCACCAGTCGGTGCGCGGGGAGGTGGCGGTGTGAGGCGCGTCCTGCTGAGGCTGCTGTTCGTGCTCGCCCTGCCCGTACTCCTCTTCGTGGGCTGGTGGTTCGCGTCCGACAACAGCACGAACGTGTTCTGGCCGCCCCTGCGCACGATCATGACGACATTCCCGGACGTGTGGACCGGAGACCGGCTCAAGGACGACGTCCTGCCCAGCCTGCTGCGGCTGACCGGCGGTTATCTGCTCGCGGCCGTCGTGGGCGTCACCGCCGGCACCGTCATCGGCTCCTACCGGCGGGTCCGCGCGGTCTGCGAACCGGTCCTGGAGTTCCTGCGGGCCGTCCCGCCGCCGGTGCTCGTGCCGGTCATCATGCTGTTCGCGGGCATCGACGACACGATGAAGGTCACCGTCATCGCCAGCGGCTGTGTGTGGCCGATCCTCCTCAACACGGTCGAGGGCGTCCGCGCGGTCGACCCGGTGATGGCCGAAACGGCACGCTCCTACGGCATCAAGGGGCCCTCGCGCCTCACGCACCTGGTGCTGCGCTCGGCGAGCCCGCAGATCTTCGCGGGACTGCGCCAGGCCCTGTCGATCGGCATCATCCTGATGGTCATCAGCGAGATGTTCGCCGCCAGCAACGGCATCGGCTTCACCGTCGTCCAGTTCCAGCGCAGTTTCGCGATCCCCGACATGTGGACCGGGATCCTCGTCCTCGGCCTGCTCGGTTTCCTGCTCTCCGTCGTCTTCCACCTGGTCGAACGGCGGGTCCTGGCCTGGTACCACGGCCTGCGCGCCGCCACCAGGCGGTCCTCGTGAGTCCCGTGAAAGGGCGGTCCATGCACGCACTCGTCGTATCCGGCCTCAAGAAGGTCTACGAGGGGTCCGGCCGCCGGGTCGAAGCGGTGCGCGACCTCACCTTCACCGTCGAGTCGGGCGAACTCGTCTGCCTCGTCGGCCCGTCGGGCTGCGGCAAGACGACCCTGCTGAAGTGCATGGGCGGACTGCTGACACCGACGGCCGGCGAAGTCCTCCTGGACGGCCGCAGGGTGAACGGCCCGCCGCCCGGGATGGCCTTCGTCTTCCAGGAGTACGGGCGCAGCCTGTTCCCCTGGATGCGGGTCGCCCAGAACGTCGAACTCCCCCTGAAACAGAAGGACCTGAGCAGGCCCCGACGCCGGGAGCTGGTCGACGACGCCCTCCGGTCGGTCGGCCTCGAAGACGCCGCCGGCGCCTACCCGTGGCAGCTGTCCGGCGGCATGCAGCAGCGGGTCGCCATCGCCCGCGCGCTGGCCTACGAGCCCCAGGTGCTGCTGATGGACGAGCCGTTCGCGGCGGTCGACGCCCAGACCCGCGCCGACCTGGAGGACCTGGTAAGGGGACTGTGGCGGGAGCGCGGGATCACCATCCTGTTCGTCACCCACGACATCGACGAGGCCGTGTACCTGGGCGAGCGGGTGGTCGTCCTGTCCGCCTCCCCCACCGTCGTGCAGGAGCAGCTCAAGGTCGATCTGCCCGCCGAACGCGACCAGTTGCACACCCGGGTCTCCCCGCGCTTCGCCGAGTTGCGGACCCATGTGTACGAGCAGATCCAGGCGGCGAAGCGCGGCGGGACCGACCCCGGCCGGAAGGAGGACGCGCGGTGAGCGCGGTCGGCTCGCCCGGGTGACGCGCGTG
The DNA here is from genome assembly GCF_055578825.1 of Streptomyces sp. NPDC032822. NCBI lineage: Bacteria > Bacillati > Actinomycetota > Actinomycetes > Kitasatosporales > Streptomycetaceae > Streptomyces > Streptomyces sp. NPDC032822. The sequence continues at coordinate 584,388 of NZ_JBVIOL010000002.1, forward strand.
GGTGGCCCGCACGGAAGGGCAGGGCTACTTGGCGGCCCACAAACCTCGGACATGACCGATGTGACGGGTCATGACGGCGTGCACGGCCCGCTCGTCGCGGTCCAGCAGGGCGTCGAGGAGGTCGAGGTGCTCCTCCGCGGAGGCGAGCAGACGGCCCTCCCGCACCAGGGCGGTGAGCCCGTAGAGCCGGGACCGCTTGCGCAGGTCGCCGACGACCTCGACGAGGTGCGCGTTGCCCGCGAGGGCGAGCAGACCGAGATGGAAGCGGGTGTCGGCCTCGACATAGGCGATGAGGTCACCGGCCACCGCCGCGTGCACGATCTCCCGGGCGGCCGGGCGCAACGCCTCCAGGGAGACGGGGTCGGCGGTCCTGGCCAGCTCCACCACCGTCGGGATCTCGACGAGGGCACGGATGTGGGTGTACTCGTCGAGCTGCTTCTCGGAGACGGCGGTGACCCGGAAGCCCTTGTTGGGAACGGTGTCGACCAGGCCCTCCTTGGCCAGGTCCAGCATCGCCTCGCGCACCGGGGTCGCCGAGACGCCGAAGCGGGCGGCGAGCGTCGGCGCGGAGTACACCTCGCCGGGCAGCAGCTCGCCGGCGACGAGGGCGGCCCTGAGGGCGTCGGCGACCCTCTCCCGGTAGCTGCGCTTCTTGCCGCCGAGGGTGGGCAGAACCGGGCCGGCGGGAGGCGAGCTGCTGGTCCGGGTGGGCATGGAGGGTCTCCTCGGGGGCGGGGTGGGGCGGCGCGTCGGCAGGGGTGCGGGCGCTCCGCGGTGCGTGCCGGTGCAATGTCACGCAGCACCAGTATCCATGCGGCGGCCGATGCCGTCACAGTCCCGGGCCCGGCCCGGAGGGCGACCCGCTCACGCCCGGAAGGCGGTTCCCGCCCGGAAGTCCCGCTGCCCCGAGCCCCGCTAGAGGACGAACCCGGCCGGGAAGGGGTCGGTCGGGTCGAGCAGGTACTGGGCGGTGCCGGTGATCCATGCGCGTCCGGTGAAGCTGGGCAGGACGGCGGGGCGGCCCGCGACCTCGGTGGTGCCGAGGAGCCGGCCGGTGAAGTGCGTGCCGATGAACGACTCGTTCACGAACTCGGTGTTCAGGGGCAGTTCGCCCCGCGCGTGGAGTTGGGCCATCCGGGCGCTGGTACCCGTGCCGCAGGGCGAGCGGTCGAACCAGCCGGGGTGGATGGCCATCGCGTGCCGTGAGCGGCGGGCGGTGGCACCGGGGGCGACCAGATGAACGTGGTGACAGCCGTGGATGGACGGGTCCTCGGGGTGGACCGGCTCCTCCTCGGCGTTGATCACCTCCATCAGGGACAGCCCGGCCTTGAGGATGTCGTCCTTGCGGGAGCGGTCGAAGGGCAGCCCGAACTGCTCCAGCGGCAGGATGGCGTAGAAGTTGCCGCCGTATGCCATGTCGTATGTCACCGTGCGCCCGTCGGCGAGGGTGATCTTCCGGTCCAGGGCGACCGCGAAGGACGGGACGTTGCGGAGGGTGACGGCTCGGGCCGCGCCGTCCTCCACCGCCACCTCGGCGACAACCACTCCGGCCGGGGTGTCGAGCCGGATCGTGGTGACCGGCTCGACGACCTCGACCATTCCGGTCTCGACGAGGACGGTCGCCACGCCGATCGTGCCGTGCCCGCACATGGGCAGATAGCCGGAGACCTCGATGTAGACGACGCCCCAGTCGCAGTCGGGCCGGGTCGGCGGCTGGAGGATGGCGCCGCTCATCGCCGCGTGCCCACGCGGTTCGTTCATCAGGAACTGCTTGACGTCGTCCCGGTGCTCACGGAAGTACAGGCGCCGCTCGTTCATGGTCGCGCCGGGGATCGTGCCGATACCGCCGGTGATCACGCGGGTGGGCATGCCCTCGGTGTGCGAGTCGACGGCGTGCAGGACGAGTGCGCTGCGCATGACGCTCCTGATGGACGTGACCTTGCCTCCTCGCCGGAGGCCGAGGGTGTCCAGTCTCCTACGCCGCCGAAGGTGCGGTGGCCCGTTCGTCCTGTTCGCACGGCAGGCGCGTGACGGCCGCGGAGGGCGGCCACGTGCCGGGAACCGTCCGGGTCCCCGGCACGTGGCCGCCTCCTCGTCCGCGCGTCCTCACGACGGTGGCGCGTCAGCCCGCCAGCGTAGGGCCGCCGGCCGCGGCCACCGGCGTCAGGCCGTAGAAGACGCGGGGTGCCCCGTCGAGTGTGAGGGTCACCCGGCCCTGGGCCGGTGACAGCTGCCGGCCGCGGCCGATGGCGTCCAGCTCGCGTACGGCGTTGCCGGCGTCGACCGTGAGCAGGGTCTTGGTCGGCCACGGGTCGACCCAGACCTCGGGGGCGGGGAAGTGCCAGTCGGTGCGTTGGCCGGCGGTGTTCAACAGGTAGCCGTCGGCCCGGTTCCACAGGACGACCGCCGGACCGTCGGGGGTGTCGAACCACAGGCCGAACGTCTGCGGGTCGGCGAAGGTCAACCGGCCCTGGAAGGTGGCCTGATCGAGGACGCGGGCCGCGGTCGCGTACGCCAGGAGCGACGGCTTCGGGCTGAGGTCGCGATGCATCAGCCCGTAGTGGTATTCGACGTTGTCCGGGTCGGCGACCTGCGGCATCCCCAGCACGCTGTCGTGGAACTGGTACCAGCACACGCACGTGACGCCTTCGGCCTTCGCCAGGGCCAGGCTGAGCAGGACGTTCTCCGCGGCGTGCCGGTAGGTGTCGTGCCACCAGCTGTTCGGCCTGGTCGGCGCGTAGGCCTCGGTCAGCCAGATCTCCTTCTCGCCGTGCTGCGCCATCAGCGTCTTGAGTTGCTTCAGTCCGCCGTAGAAGTTCCAGTAGGTGCCCTCGGCGCCGGTGCTCCAGTCATCGCCCGGCGGTATGTGGTCCGGGGTGAAGTTGCCGCGGCCGGGGTGGTAGGCGAACGCGTCGATCAGATCCCAGCCGCCTGCGGCGATGAAGTTCTCCACCCACGGTCGATCCATCCCCGCGAGTCCGTTGTTCATCAGCTTGACGGTGGCGTCGGTCGCGGCCCGCCGGTCGAAGACCGGGCGCAGCGCCTTGTCCAGGTAGGCCTGGGCGGCCGTTCCGGTGTTGAACGGCCGGTTGAGTTCGTTGCCGACCTCGAAGTAGCCGGCCTCGGCGGCTTGCGCCACGGTCAGTTTGTCGGCCGCCCAGGCGGCGGCCTCGGTGTCGGTCGCTTCGAGTGAGGGTTGCAGTTCGATGTTGTGGCGGATGCCGCGTGCGTCGAACGCTGAGGGCGGCAGGCCCGGGCCGCCGTCGTAGGCGATGCGGACCAGTGAGATGCCGACCCGCTGCCAGAGGTCGAGTACGGCGTCGGCGCTCGGCCGTTGCAGCCACGGGTAGTTGGCGATCCCGAACATGCTGTCCGCACCGGCCTGGTAGGTGTACGGCGCCAGCGTGGCGAGGTTGGTCCGGGCGAAGGCCTCGTCGTCCGCGGACCGTACGACGACCTCGGCCAGCGCGATACCGGCGGCCGGCGCGGGCACGGTGAAGGTGTGCTGCCAGGTGCCCGCCGCGGCGATGCTGCCGGTCACGGTCGTGGCGGCCAGGTACGCGCCGTCGAAGTCGCGTACCGACAGCCGCAGTTCGGCCGAGCGCGCCGCTCCGCCGTTGGCGACCAGGGCGGTGAGCCGCATCGGCTCGCCGGGGACCTGGTAGAGGTTGAAGTCGCGGTCGGTGGACAGTTCCAGGCCGAGTTCGCGGCCGAGGCCGATGGTGGCCGTGGCCGAGGGCCTGGTCTCGGAGAAGAAGAAGTCGGCCCGGCTGGTCCACCCGCCGGCCGGGTCGGCCACCCCCGGTGCGTGGACCCAGGTCGCGTTCGTCCAGGCCTGACGTGACCGTTCCAGCAGGAACAGCCCGTGCCGGCTGCCCCAGGTCGAGGTGTGCGCGACGCCGACGGTGTCCTCGTACGGGATGCCGCCGCCGGTGTCGCGGACCCATTCGGTGATCGCGAGGTAGTCGTCGGGCGCGGTCGGTGCCTGGATCGCCCGGCTGAACAGGAAGCCGTCCGGCACCAGGGTGTCCGCGCCGGTGATCCGCCACTCCAGGCGGGCGTGCCCGGTGGTGACGCTGAACCAGCCGACGACGGTGGTCGGGCCGGCGGCCGCGTCGAAGGTGTAGTCCATCCGGATCGCCGGCGTTCCGTCCGGGAGGGCGGCCAGTGCCGGAGTGCCGCCGATGGACAGCTGGATGCCGGTGAGCTGGTCCTTGATCTGGAACTTCGACCCGGCGGAGCGGGTGACACCGGCCGCGTCACGTATGGCCAGCCGGCCGCCGACGCTCGCCAGCAGGCTGATCCCGCCGGCCGTCAGGGTGACGTCGCCGGCCGCCGCGTGGGCCGTCACGGCGGTGGGCTCGGCGATCAGTACGACACCGGCCGCGAGCGCCGCGCCGAGGAGACCGCGACGGCTGAGGCGGGGACCTTGAGCATGCGGGGTTGTCATCGTCTGCTCCTGTCTGGCCGCGCACGGTAGTGATAATGCCTATCTTCAACGCGGCGAGACGGACCATCTCAACCTGATGACCCGTCGGTCAAGGGGGGATTGCGTTCTTGTTTCCAGCGGCTTAAGGTCACGAATGTTCGTTGCAGATACGCATTATCAACGGAGGATCGATGCCACCGAAGCCGCGCCGGGTGACCCAGCGCGAGATCGCTGAGATCGCGGGCGTCAGCCAGACCACCGTCTCGGTGGTGCTGAACGACCGTGACGGCACGAACGTGCGTATCCCGGAGGAGACCCGGGCGCGGGTCAAGCGGGCACTTGAGGAGGCGACCTACGTCGCCGACCCGGCGGCCCGCCGACTGGCCGGTCTGGACAACCAGATCATCGGCGTCTTCACCTACGAGGAAGCCCTCTCGCCGGAGAGCATGGACTTCTACGGCCCGCTGCTGAACGGGATCGAGCGCGCGGCCGAGACGATCGGCTGGGACCTGCTGTTCTTCACGTCCTCGCCGGTCGAGAACGGCACCCGCAGCCTGTTCCACCGCAAGACCCGTCTACGGCTCACCGACGGCTGCATCCTGCTCGGTCAACAGATGGTCGGCTCCGAGCTGGAGCGGCTGGTCGCCGAGCAGTTCCCGTTCGTCGCGGTCGGCCGCAGGGACGAGACGGCCGCGGCCGTGCCGTACGTCGGCATCGACTACGTCACTCCGACGGTCGCCGTGATCGACCAGGCCGCGGGCAACGGACACCGCCAGGCCCTGTATGTGCACCGGGGCCGCGACACCGCCACCGCACGGGACCGGCGCGGTGCGGTCGAGGCCGCCTCGGCGGCGGGCCGTATGGCGTTCATGCTGGTCGGTGAGGAGCGCGTGGCCGACCTGCCGCGGCTGGCCCGGGCCACCGGCGCCACGCTGATCATCGCCGAGGACGCCTTCCTCACCGAGGACGTCATCCTCGCGCTCGCCGCCGCCGGGGTGGAGGTGCCGGGCGAGATCTCGGTCGCCGCGCTCGGCGAGGTGCGCGGTCATCGTGCCGACGGACGGGCGCTGACGGGCTTCCGGGTGCCACGCAAACAGGTCGCCGTCGAAGCGCTGGAGCTGCTGCAGCGGCTGATCGTCACCGACCCGCAGGAGTGGGCCGCTCTGGACGCCCAGCGGCTCCTGGTGGCCGAGGTCGAAGCGGGCGACACCATCGTCGCCCGGTCGGCGGGGCTCGCGTGAACGCCGTCGCCACGGAGGTGGCGATCATAGGCGGCGGTCTCGGCTCGGTGGCGGCGGCGCTCGCGCTGCTGGAACGCGGTCATCGGGTGGTGATGACCGAGGAGTACCCGTGGCTGGGTGGCCAGTTGACGTCTCAGGCGGTGCCGCCGGACGAGCACGTCTGGGTGGAGCAGTTCGGCGTCACCGCCCGCTACCGGACGCTGCGGGAGAACATCCGTCGCTACTACCGGGACCACTATCCGCTGTCGGCGGCGGCTCGCGCGGACCGTGAACTCAACCCGGGCCGCGGCCGGGTGAGCCGACTGTGCCACGAGCCGCGGGTGGCCCTCGCGGTGATCGACGCCCTCCTCGCGCCGTACCGGTCGAGCGGCCGGCTGACCGTGCTGCAGCCCGCGGTTCCCGTGGCGGCCGACGTCGTGGACGGGGTGGTCCGCACGGTGACGGTCGCGGACCCGCGGACCGGGGCGGAGAGCGTGATCACGGCGCGGTTCGTGCTGGACGGCACCGAGACCGGTGACCTGCTGCCGCTGACCGGCACCGAGTACGTCGTCGGTGCCGAGGCGCGGTCCGACACCGGTGAGCCGAGCGCCGCCGACGTCGCCGACCCGGCCAACGTGCAGTCGATCGCGTGGTGCTTCGTCTTCGATCACACGGCCGGGGACCACACCATCGCGCGGCCCGACGACTACGACGAGTGGCGCTCGTTCGAACTGCCCTTCTGGGGGGCGCCGATGCTGTCGTTCACGGCCCCCGATCCGCGCACCCTGGTGCCGGAGCAGCGCACCATGATCGTCAATCCGGAGCAGGACGTCTCCGGTGATCCGCGGTTCGACGCCGGCGACCGGGACCTGTGGCAGTTCCGGCGGATCGCCGCCCGGCAGACCTTCACCGACGGCTTGTACGACAGCGATGTCGTGCTGGCCAACTGGCCGCAACTGGACTACGTCGGCGGCTCGATCATCGACACCGACGAACGAGCGCGCCACCTGGCCGCGGCGAAGGCGCAGTCCAGGGCGTACGTCTACTGGCTGCAGACCGAGGCGCCGCGGCCCGACGGCGGCCGCGGGTGGCCGGGGCTGCGGCTGCGCGGGGACCTGGTGGGAACCACCGACGGCTTCGCGCAGGCGCCGTACATCCGGGAGTCCCGCCGGATCAGGGCGCTGACCACCGTCCGCGAGCAGGACATCTCGATCAAGGCCCGCGGGTACGGCGGTCCGGCCCGGTTCGACGCGTCCGTCGGGGTGGGCATGTACCGCATCGACCTGCACCCCTCGACCGGCGGCGACAACTACATCGACGTCGAGTCGGCGCCGTTCGAGATCCCGCTGGGCGCTCTGGTCCCGGTCCGCATCCAGAACCTGATCCCCGCCGCCAAGAACATCGGCACCACCCACATCACCAACGGCGCCTACCGGCTCCACCCGGTCGAATGGAACATCGGCGAGTCCGCGGGCGAACTCACCGCTCTCTGTCTCGACCGCGGGCTGAGCCCGCAGCAGGTCGCCGCCGAACCCGCACTCGTCGATCAGCTCCAGCGCCGCCTGGTCGAGGCCGGCGTCGAACTGCACTGGCCGGAGATCGTCGGCTACTGAGCCGGACCGGCCGGATCACACTTCGAAGGGAACCCACACATGACCAGAACCAGAAAGGCGCTGAGCGCTGTCGCCCTGACGACGGTGCTCGCACTCGGCGCGGGCTGTGCCGGCCCGGCGGCCGACACCTCGGACGAGGCGGCACAGCTGCGGATGACGGTCTGGACCTCGGACGAGGCTCAGCTGAAGCTGCTGAACAGCATCGGCGACGCCTATCGGGCAAGCCATCCCGACGTCACGAAGATCACTTTCGAGAGCCTGCCGTTCGCCGACTACAACACGACGCTCACCACGCAGATCGCCGGCGGCAACGCCCCGGACCTCGCCTGGATGGGCGACCTGTCGACCGATCTCATCGCCTCCGACGCGCTCGTCGGGCTGACCGACAAGCTCAAGGCCACCTCCGGCTGGAAGTACGGCGACCTGCTCGACAGCGTGACCGCGGAGTTCAGCCGCGAGGGCACCCTGTACGCCTACCCGTTCTCCAACTCGCCCTACGCCCTCTACGTGAACACCGACCTGCTCGCCGAGGCCGGCCAGAAGATCGACCCGGCCACCGCGACCTGGGACCAGGTCGCCTCCGCCGGAGCGGCCGTCCACGCCAAGACCGGCAAGGCCGGCTTCGTCGTCCGCGACTTCGACTACAAGGCGTGGAACATGCTGGCCACGGTGTGGACCGGCTGGGGCGCGGCAGCGTGGAGTCCGGACGGCAAGACCTGCACCTTCGCCAGTCCCGAGATGCAGAAGGCCTTCACCTTCCTGCACGACGCGGCGTTCAAGACCCAGGCGATGCCCGGCCCGGGCACCACCGCCGACTTCTTCGCGGGCGACGCCGCCTTCACGATCGCCCAGGTCTCCCGCGCCTCCCTGCTGACCGGCTCGTTCGACTTCGGTCTCTACCCGCTGCCCGAGGGCCCCCGCGGGAAGTACGCGGTCCTCGGCCAGGCCGGGGTGGGTGTACTGGCCTCCAGCAAGCACCCGGACCAGGCGGCGGACTTCCTCGCGTTCCTGACGAATCCGGCGAACGCCGCGAAGCTGGCCCAGTACTTCCCGCCGCCGCGGAAGTCGTTGCTCACCGGGGCCAAGCTCGCCGCGAACAACAAGGTCCTGGACGCCGCCCAGTTGCAGGACGCGGTGGTCGACCAGCTGCCGAAGGCCGTCACGCTGCCCAACCACGCCAGTCCGGCGGAGATCGCGCAGAAGGGCAAGACGGCGCTGGACGCGATGTGGCGTCCGAACGCCGACATCCCCGCCGTCCTGCGCTCGGTCTGCGCCGCGATCGAACCGATTCTGGCCAAGTGACCACGACCACGCAGGCCGCCGAGCGGACCGGCGGGCGGGCGGCCTCGCCCGCCGCCGCCAAGTCCGCACGGACGACCGGGCCGAGCTTCTGGACCACTCGTCGGCGAGACGTGCTGACCGGCTATCTGTTCATCCTGCCGCAGCTCGCCGGGGTGGCGGTGTTCGTCCTGCTGCCGGTGGGCATGGCGATCTGGTACAGCCTGAACGAGCGGAACATCTTCACCGGCAGGCAGAACTTCGTGGGCGGTGAGCACTACGCGGCCCTGGCCCACGATCCCCAGCTGCCCAAGGTGCTGCTGGCGACGCTGGTCTTCTCCGGCGGGGTGGTGGTCGTCAACATCACGCTCGGGCTGCTGATCGCCGTCCTGTTGAACCGGAAGTTCCGCGGAGTCACGGTGTTCCGGATGCTGTTCTTCTCCCCGGTGGTGGTCTCCGTCGTCGCCTGGACCCTGGTCTGGGGCTTCCTGCTCCAGGACAACGGAGGCATCAACAGCCTGCTGGACACGGTCGGTATCGACGGGCCGAACTGGCTGCAGCAGGGGGACACCGCGATGGTGTCGGTGATCCTCACCCAGGTGGTCCGCAGTGTCGGGGTCAACGTGGTGCTGTTCCTGGCCGCCCTGCAGGGCGTGCCGCGGGAGTTGTACGAGGCCGCCCGGATCGACGGCGCGAGCAGCCGCTCGGTCTTCACCCGGATCACCTTGCCGCTGATCTCGCCGACGGTGTTGCTGACCGTCATCGTCACGGTGGTCGGGGCGCTGCAGTCCTTCGCCCAGATCGCCGTACTGACCGGTGGCGGGCCGGGGTTGTCCACCACGGTCCTCGTCTACTACGTGTTCCAGCAGGCTTTCGAGTTCAACGACATCGGCTACGGCTCGACGCTGGCCCTGATGCTGCTGTCCTTCGTCATGCTGCTCACCTTGCTGCAATGGCAGCTGCGCCGTAAGTGGGTGTTCTATGAGGACTGACAGGCGCTCCGTGCGGAGCCGCAGGGGCCGGTCGGTACTGCTGGTGGTCGCTCTGTCCGTGCTGGCGATCCCGTTCGTGGTGCCGACGGTCTGGATGGTCGCGGCGTCGGTCAAACCACTGGCGGAGATCTTCCAGTCCCCGCCGTCGCTGTGGACCGACTCGCCCACCCTGTCCGCGTACACCGAGGCGTTCCGCTTTCAGCCCTTCGCCCGGCAGTACCTGAACAGTGTCTACATCGCCGTACTGGTCACGCTGATCACCCTGGCGGTGTCCGGTCTGGCCGGGTACGCGTTCGCCCGGATCCGGTTCCCCGGGGCGAACGCGCTGTTCATGGTGGTGCTGACCGGCATGCTGGTGCCGAGCGAGGTGACGATCGTGCCGCTGTTCCAGCTGTTTAAATCAGCCGGCCTGATCAACACGCACTGGCCGCTGATCCTGGTGACCTCGCTGGCCGGACCGTGTGTGCTGGCCACGTTCATCATGCGGCAGTTCTTCATCACGCTCCCGGTCGAACTGGAGGAGGCCGCCCGCCTCGACGGCCTGGGCCGGCCCGCGATCTGGTGGCGGATCTGCCTGCCGCTGGCCAGACCGGCGTTGTCGGCGGTGGCGATCCTGACCTTCCTCGCCTCCTGGAACCTCTATCTGGAACCCACGGTCTACCTCACCTCGCCCGAGATGTTCACGCTGCCCCAGGCGCTGACCCGCTTCACCGACGCCTACGGCGGCCAGATGTGGAACACCCAGCTCGCCGCCGCCACCATGACCGTCCTGCCGATGCTGATCGTCTTCGTCCTGGCCCAGCGCCACTTCGTCGAGGGGCTGTCCCACTCCGGCCTCAAGTGAGCGTCGAGCCGGGCCCTCTCCGACAGCCCAAGGAGTCACGCAACCACATGTCCACAACTGCCCCGTGGTGGCGCAGCGCCGTCATCTACCAGGTCTACATCCGCAGTTTCGCCGACGGGAACGGCGACGGTGTCGGTGACCTCGCCGGCCTCCGCTCCCGCCTGCCCTACCTCAAGTCGCTCGGTGTGGACGCCCTCTGGATCAACCCCTGGTACAAGTCACCGATGGCGGACGGCGGTTACGACGTCGCCGACTACCGCGAGATCGACCCGCTGTTCGGCACCGTCACCGAGGCCGAGCACCTCATCGAGGAGGCGCACCGGCACGGTCTGCGCATCATCCCGGACATCGTGCCCAACCACACCTCCGACCGGCACACCTGGTTCCGGGCCGCGCTCGCGGCCGGCCCCGGCAGTCCGGAACGGGAACGCTATGTCTTCCGTCCCGGCCGGGGCCCCGACGGCACCGAGCCCCCCAACAACTGGGTCTCCAATTTCGGCGGCCCGGCCTGGACCCGGCTCGACGACGGCGACTGGTATCTGCACCTGTTCGCCCCCGAGCAGCCCGACCTGAACTGGGAACACCCGGACGTACACGCGGAGTTCGAGTCGATCCTGCGCTTCTGGTTCGACCGGGGCGTGGACGGCTTCCGCATCGACGTCGCCCACGGCCTCGTCAAACACCCCGATCTCCCCGACCTCCCACCGCGCACCGACCCGACCGGGGAGGGGCACACCGACCATCCCCACTGGGACCGGGACAAGGTCCACGACATCTACCGCGCCTGGCGCCGCGTCGCCGACGAATACCCCGGCGACCGGACCTTCGTCGCCGAGGCCTGGGCGGACACCCCCGAACGTCTCGCCGCCTACGTCCGCGAGGACGGCCTGCACACCGCCTTCAACTTCGACTTCCTGATGGCCGGTTGGGACCCCGCGGAGCTGCGCAGGGTCATCGACGACTCGCTCGCCATGCTCGGCGCGGTGGGCGCACCGGCCACCTGGGTGCTCTCCAACCACGACGTCGTACGCCACCCCAGCCGCTACGGCCGCAAGGCCACCGGACGCTGGCCGGCCAACGAGCTCTACCGTCCGGAGGGCCCTCTCGACCTGGCACAGGGCACCCGCCGCGCCCGCGCCGCCCTCCTGCTGATGCTCGCCCTCCCCGGCGGCGCCTACATCTACCAGGGCGAAGAACTCGGCCTGCCCGAGGTCGAGGACCTCCCGGCCGCCGCCCTCCGGGACCCCATCTGGGAACGCTCCGCCCACACCCGACGCGGCCGGGACGGCTGCCGCGTCCCCCTCCCCTGGTCCGGGCCCGCCTCCCCGTTCGGCTTCAGCCCCGAGGACGCCCCCACCGCCCCATGGCTCCCCCAGCCCGCGGACTGGGCGGAGCGCAGTGTGCGGGCACAGACCGGCGACGACACATCGATGCTGGAGCTCTACCGCACGGCCCTGCGCCTGCGCCGCGAGCACCCCGCGCTCGGCGACTCCACGCTCGCCTGGCTCAACACCCCCGCGGGAGTCCTCGCCTTCAGCCGCTCCCCCGGCCTCGCCTGCGTGGTCAACCTCTCCGACGAGCCGTACCCGCTCCCCGCACACACCTCGGTCCTCCTCTCCAGCGAACCCGTCGAAGACGGCCTGCTGGAACCGGACCAGGCGGTGTGGCTGGCGGTGTGACCGTCGGCAGGCCCGAGCCCTCCGGCTTCGGACCCCCTGCGGCAGCGCTCCGGGAGGGCCCCGGCACCGGCTACGCGAGACCGGCGGCGACCGCCTTCTCCGTGGCGGTACGGACGGCGGCCTCCTGAGCGGGCAGCAACGGGACGCGCGGCGGGCGCACGGGGCCGCCGTAGCGGCCGACGAGGTCCATGGACCGCTTGATGGCCTGCACGAACTCGACCTTGGAGTCCCAGCGCAGCAGCGGGTGCAGTTGCTCGTACAGCACCTTGGCCCGGCCCAGGTCGCCGCCGACGGCCGCGCGGTAGAGCTCGACGGTCGAGGCGGGCAGCGCGTTCGGGTAGCCGGCCACCCAGCCCTTGGCACCCGCGAGGGCGAGCTCCAGCAGGACGTCGTCGGCACCGATCAGCAGGTCGAGTTCCGGGGCGAGTTCGGCGAGCTGGTAGGCGCGGCGGACATCGCCGGAGAACTCCTTGACGGCCTGGATGTACCCCTCGCCGTGCAGGACGGCGAGCAGTTCGGGCACCAGGTCGACCTTGGTGTCGATGGGGTTGTTGTACGCCACGATCGGGACGCCCGCCTTGGCGACCTCGGCGTAGTGGGCGAGGACGGAGCGCTCGTCGGCGCGGTAGGCGTTGGGCGGCAGCAGCATCACCGCCGCGCAGCCGGCGTCGCGCGCCTGCTCGGCCCAGCGGCGGGCCTCGGCGGAGCCGTAGGCGGCGACGCCGGGCATCACACGGTCACCGCCGATGGCGGCCACGGCAGTCGCGACGACCCTGGCCCGCTCCTCGGGGGTGAGGACCTGGTACTCGCCGAGCGAGCCGTTGGGGACGACGCCGTCGCAGCCGTTGTCGACCAGCCAGGAGCAGTGCTCGGCGAACCGGTCGTAGTCGACGCCGAGGTCGTCGTTCAGGGGGAGGGCGGTGGCGACGAGGACACCGTGCCAGGGACGGGGGCGGGGGTCGGTGGTGGTCATCCGGAGGGTCCCATCTCTCAATAGGGTGTGACATTTTACTGGCCGTCAGGGGCCGGGAACAGTGACACGGAGGCGGCGGGCGGCGGCCGACAGACAGCGGGGTTCAGTCCTCCCCCGACTCGCCGGACGATCCGTACTCCCCCGCCCGGGCCAGCACCCCCAGCGGCACCGGTCGGGCGAACGGCCCCCTGGAGGAAGTGAGTTCGCAGCCGGTGAGCCCGGCGACCGCGGGTGCGCACACCCGGCCCTGGCACCAGCCCATCCCGGCCCGGGTCAGCAGTTTCACGGTGCGCAGATCGCCGGCTCCCAGTTCCGCCACGGCCTCGCGGATCGTGCCGCCGGTGACCTCCTCGCAGCGGCACACGACGGTGTCGTCGGTCATCTGCTCGGTCCAGTGCGCGGGCGGCGTGTACACGCTGTCCAGGGCGGCGAAGAAGGCCCGCAGCCGGGTCCGGGTCCGTGCCGCCGCGGCCAGGTCGCGTGGGTGGGGCCGGCCGCCGTGCAGGCGGGCGGCGGCCGAGTGGCCCGCGATGTGCCCCTCGGCGAGGGAGAGGGCGGCGCCGCCGATGCCGGTGGTCTCGCCGGCGGCCCAGACGCCGGGGACGCTGGTGCGCTGCTCGTCGTCGGCGTGGACGTCCGGCCCGTCGAGGTCGCACCCGAGGGTGTCCGCGAGGTCGGTGTGCGGCAGCATGCCGTGGCCGACGACGAGGGTGTCGCAGGGGACGCGGCGTCCGGTGCCGTGCCGTACGCGCCCTTCGGCGTCGAGTGCGGCCACGGTGACCGCCTCCAGCCGGTCGGTACCGTGCGCCTCGACGACGGTGTGCCGGGTGAGGAGCGGGACGCGGTGACGCAGCAACAGGGCCGCGTACCGGGCGCCTTCGGCGACCTTGTCCGGCCGGGCGGCGAGTGCGCGGGACCGTCGTAGGAACGCCTTGGGGTCGGCGGACTCGACGAGCGCGGACACCTCCACGCCGGCCCCGGCGAGGCCGGTCGCGACGGGCAGCAGCAGCGGGCCGGTCCCGGCGACGACCGCGGTGCGGCCGGACACCACGAGGGAGCCCTTGAGCATGGCCTGGGCGCCGCCCGCGGTGACGACACCGGGGAGGGTCCAGCCGGGGAAGGGCAGTACCTTCTCGTAGCCGCCGGTGGCGAGGAGCACGGCGTCGGCGCGCACCTCGACCGGGTCCTCCTGCTCGGGGCCGAGCAGCGCGTGGACGGTGAAACCCCGGTGATGCCGCTCGACGAACCAGACATGATGGTCCGTCAAGTGCTGTACCGTGCCCGCCCGCACCTGGCCGTGGAGGCTGTCCCGCAGTCGCTCCCAGGTGCGCCACCGGTGGTGCAGGGCGCGCGGTCGGGCGGCGCGCAGTGCGGTGGCGGGCTGCCGGTAGAACTGTCCGCCCGCTTCCGCGGCCGCGTCGAGCAGCGTGACGTGTACCCCGCGGGCCGCGGCGGCGACCGTGGCGGCGAGTCCGGCAGGTCCCGCGCCGATCACCGCGAGACGGGGGCGTTCAGTCATCGTGGCCCGTCCCCTCCTGGGTGCTGACGGCGTCGCCCGGCCGCAACGGAACCAGGCAAGCCCGTTGGTTGGGGCGGCCGTTGACGGTCACCAGGCAGTCGAAGCAGACGCCGATCCCGCAGAAGACGCCCCGCGGGCGGCCTGTGCCGCGGGTGCTCCGCCAGGAGGTGACGCCGGCCGCCCAGAGCGCGGCGGCGACCGTGCGGCCGGGCAGGGCCTCGATCTCGCGGCCGTCCAGGGTGGCCGTGAAGGCGGGGCCCGGCCGGGCCCCGGCCCGGTCCAGAGGGGAGTTCACACGGCCTCCTCGGTGAAGCGGTCGGGCCGGAACGGCGTCAGGTCGAGGTCGGGGGCCTGCGCGGTCAGCGCCTGCGCGATCAACCGCCCGGTGCCGGTGGCGAGGCCGATGCCCGCGCCCTCGTGGCCGCAGGCGTGGTGCAGGCCGGGGACGCGGGGGTCGGGGCCGACGGCGGGCAGGTGGTCGGGCAGGTAGGGGCGGAAGCCGAGGTAGGCGCGCAGGGCACGGACGTCGGCGAGGAAGGGGAAGAGCCGGGTCGCGCCGGCGGCC
The DNA here is from genome assembly GCF_055578825.1 of Streptomyces sp. NPDC032822. Taxonomy (NCBI): domain Bacteria; kingdom Bacillati; phylum Actinomycetota; class Actinomycetes; order Kitasatosporales; family Streptomycetaceae; genus Streptomyces; species Streptomyces sp. NPDC032822. The sequence continues at coordinate 599,500 of NZ_JBVIOL010000002.1, forward strand.
AGGGCGCGGACGACGGGCAGCGAGAACGTCCGGTCGAAGCCGACCCGTTCCCGGCTGGCGCCGATGAGGACCGGTCCGGCGGCCGTGCCCTCGACGACCGGCGAGGTCTGCAGCGCGGCCGAGTCGCTGGCCACGTCGGCCACGTAGTCGGCGGCGTACACCTTGTGCCGGACCAGGCGCGGCAGTGGTTCGGTGACCAGGACGAAGCCGCGGCGCGGCAGGACGGGGAGGAACGCGCCCGCGAGGGCGGCGAGTTCGGCGCCCCAGGTGCCGGCAGCGTTGACGACCGCGGGGGTGTGGACGTCGCCCCGGTCGGTACGGACTCCGCGCACGGCGCCGTCCGGGGTGCGGAGTACGGCGGTGACGGTCCGGCCGGTGAGGAGGCGGGCGCCCGACGCGCGGATCAGGTGGGCGGCGGCGAGGGCGGGCATCACCTGGCAGTCCTGGGGGTAGTGGACGGCGCCCGGCAGGCCCGGGGCGAGGTGGGGTTCGAGGTCGTACAGCGCGTCGCCGCCGACCGGTTCGGCGATCACTCCGGCGGCCCGCTGGGTCGCGGCGAACCGCTCCAGCGTGTCGAGTCCGCCGGGCGAGGAGGCCACGACGACACCGCCCTTGGCCTCGTACTCGACGAACGTCCCGAACTCCTCGGCGAGTTCGGCCCAGAGGCGGCCGGAGAGCAGGGCGAGGTCCAGCTCCGGTCCGGGTTCCTTGTCGGAGACGAGGAGGTTGCCCTCGCCGCCGCCGGTGGTGCCGCCTGCCACCGGACCGCGGTCGACGACGATGACGTCGAGACCGGCCCGGGCCGCGTACAAGGCGCAGGCCGCGCCGACCATTCCGGCTCCGACGACCACGACGTCGCAGGTCAGTCGCTCGCTCACGGCAGTACTATGTCACATGCCGCTGTTTGCGGGAATGCTCTGGAAGACGGTCACGCGATGCGGGCGGGCGGGGTCCGGGCATGATGACAAGGCGCCGTCGGCGACCTGAACGCCGACGGTGCCTGTCAGACCTCGGGGACGGGCACCACGCTGAGGTGGCTCGCCGTGCGGCGGGGGCGCGGCGTCCGTCGGGACACCGGCGCCGGCCGGCGGACGGGGCGCAGGACCAGCGTCAGGCGGGTGTACCCCAGGTCCGCCAGGGATCTGGGCGTCTCGTCGACGATCCGGCACTCGGTGGTACCCCAGCGCGGGTCGGGGTGGATCAGGGGGCGGACCGCGCCGTCCTGCTCGACGGCCCGCTGGCCGACCGCGCGGATCCAGTGCGGCAGGCCCTGACGGTAGGCGGCTTCCATGATCGGGTCCTGGGCGATGTCCCGGCGGATCGACTGGAGGCCGTGGTCGTGGCCGTGGAGTTCCACGGCGGCGGCGAAGTGCGCCAGCATGGGCAGGCACCAGCGCGACTCGTGTTCACCGAGGACGCTGCCCGCGTCCGGGTGGAAGAGGACGAACCTCAGGAAGTTGTCGTCCGGCATCGCGGTCGGATGGGGTCCCACCGCACCGAAAAGTGACGCGAAACCGGCGTTGGCCAGGACGACGTCCCAGCGGTGGTCGAGGACGACGGACGGAAAGGGGACGGCGTCCAGAAGGGTGGCGTAGTCCTGGAGGTACGCCTGGGCCTCAAGACTCTCGGGGACGGGCCGCGGTACCGACCGCTGCCCACCTGCCTGAAATGCCATCGGGAGGTCACCCCTCTTGCCTATGCGGCCTTCTCGCGGCGTTGTTGATCCTGCTGCCCCGACGCAAGTCGTGTCAACTATCGTGGCATTCCGTACTTGTTGACGGCTGAAATTGGCCACAGTTGTGGCGAGACCTGGATGTCAGTTCGAACAACCGGCTACTCTCCGGGGTGTTCACGGCAACCGCCCGTGAGAAGCCAGTGAGAAACGTAGGAGATCTGTCGGTGTCGGAAGGCTTCGAGGGTCCGGGCGACGTGGCGTCGACTGTGCTGCCGGCCGTCGTCGTCCGCGTCACCGCGCTCGCGGACCGGCTCGGCGTACCGCACGCGGAGGTCTTCGACACCGGCCGCCTCTCGGTCGCCTCCGGAGTGACCGAACCCGTGGTCAAGGCCCTGCTGAGCGGCCGTCCGGCGGGCGAGCCCGATGTGCAGGCCCGGTTCCTGCAACGCCTGGACCTGCTGCGCCGCACCCGGCTCAAGCCGAACGGACGCAAGTACACCCAGCAGGAGATCGCCGACGGCGCCGGCATGTCCCGGCAGCAGGCGGGGGCCCTCATCAACGGCGACCGGCGCCCCACCATGGAGCACTGCGACGCCATCCAGCGCTTCTTCCGGGTGCACGCCGGCTTCCTCACGGCCGAGGACCCCGAGGCGCTGGCGGGCACACTGCAGCGCACCGAGCAGGAGCTCCTGCAGAAACTCGCCGACCGGGAGCGGGAGGCGGCCGCGGCCGCCGACGATCCGCTGGAGCGGCTGCTGCAGGACCACGGCGTCCGCGGGATCGCCTGGCGGGCCGCGCAGCTGCCCACCGACCAGCACCGCGACAAGGTGGCGGAGTGGCTCGACATGCTCTTGGAGAGCGTCAAGCGGCCCGAGTCGTGAGGCGGGGGAGAACTGTGGGCATCGGTAAGGAAATGCGCCGCCTGTGCGGCGAGCTGGTCGCGGAGCTGACCCTCCCGGCACCGGCACCGCCCGCGGATCTCTACGGCGCCCTGTGCGACGGGATGAGCAGGCGCCGCGGTCGCCCGGTCCATTTCCGTACGTCCGCCTTCCCGCCCGGCACCGCCAGCGGGCTGTGGCTCGACATGGCCGACCAGGACCTCGTGGTGATCGAGGAACGCACGGCGCCCGACCACCAGTTGGTGATCCTGGGCCACGAGCTGTGGCACATGAAGGCCGGGCACTGCAGCCACCACGTCGAGGGCGCGGCGGTCGCGGCCCGTTTACTGTGCGACGACGCGGACCTGCGGGCGACCGTCCTGAAGGTCGCCGCCCGCAGCCGTTTCGAGCAGGCCGACGAGCGCGAGGCCGAACGCTTCGGTCTGCTCCTCGCCAGCAAGTGCCGTACCTGGCTCGCCGGTTCCTCCTCTCGGGGCCCGGTGCAGCGCGATCACCTGGCGGGCCGGATCGAGGCGTCCCTCGGATACCGCGGACCGAACAGCTGAGCAGCCGGGCACGGCCTATGTCGCGCTGCGTTCGCTCGCCTCGCGCAGGTCGCGTTTCCGTGCGCGGCTGCGGGCCGTCTCGGGCCGTGAGGCGGCCGTCCCGGGGCCTCCCTCGCGCAGGAGTCCGCGCCAGTGTTCGCGGCTCCAGTGAGCCGGTTCCGTACCGGCGGTGAAGTCCTCGACGAGGGAGACGAAACGGATCGGGTCGCTGTGGAACGGGAAGTGGCCGGCGCCCTCGAAGATCTCCAGACGGCTGCCCGGCATCGCCTCGTGCGCCCCGTACGCGTGCCGTACGGGCACCACGCTGTCCCGGTCGCCCCACAGCAGCATGGTGGGCATGCCCTCGGTGAGATAGCAGCGGTCGAGCATCGTCACGACCTGGCCGCGCCAGTCGACGACCGCGCGCAGCGTGCGGATGAAGGCGTTGCGGGAGGTCTCGTCGGGCAGTGCGTCCACCAGGGTGAGCAACTCGGGTGCGTCCTGGCCGAGATCGGTGTCCAGGAGCTTCATCAGGTGTACGGCGAGGCCCACTTGGAGCCGCATGCCCGGCAGGCGGAGGCTCGACAGCACGAGGTGCGCGCCGGGCAGGGACACCAGCCGCAGGACGGGGTTCACCTCGCGGCCCACACCGCCCGCGCTGACCAGGATGAGCCGTTCGGTGCGCTCGGGGAACTGGTAGGCGAACTGCATCGCCACGCCGCCGCCGAGGGAGTGTCCGACGAGGGTCGCGGACTCGATGCCGAGCGTGGTGAGCAGATCGCGCACCCCGTTGGCGTACGCGGCCACCGAGTAGTCGGCGCGCGGCTTGTCGGAGTCGCCGTGGCCGAGCAGGTCGGGGGCGATCACCGTGTGGGTGCGGGCGAGGTCGGGGATCAGTTCGGCCCAGGTCGCGGAGGAGTCCCCGATGCCGTGGATGAGCACCAGGGCCGGTCCCTCGCCGGCCATCCGGAAGGCACGGCGGTACCCGTGCACGACCCGGTACCGCATCGTGAGTTCTCCGTCGCCCACCGAGCGCAGCCGTACGGTGCGCGCGGGGTGCCGTCGCGGGGCGTCGACCACGCGCTCGCCTCCCGTTCCCATGGCCGCGACCCGGCGGCCGAAAGCCCTTCCCTCAAGCGTAGGGGCGCATTCCTCCAGGGGATTTCGGTGAGGTTTCGCCTCCGCTAAGCGGGCGAACCGGCGGGCGAGGGGACCGGATTGTCAGTGGCGGGCGGCAAGCTGGAAGTGCGCCGCCGTCCGGGGGCGCGACCGATGACCGACCGACGACGACATGGGGAGAGCCGCCCGATGCCCACCGCCGTACTGACCGACCGCGAGCGCATCGCCGTCCAGGCGTATCTGAGGCTGCTGCACACCGTGCGAGCGGCCTTCGACGTGGCGCCCGGCCCGCCGGAGACCGCCCGGCCACCCGTGATGGTCCCGCCCTCGGTGCTCGCCGAGGCGGAACAGGCCCTCGCCCGAGCGGGACTGGCGGGCAACGAGGAGGCGTTCTTCCGCCTGCTGCACACCTGGTGCCCGCCGGACGCGTAGGCCGGATCGGTCCGGGCGCGGCCGGAAATGGGCGCGCGCGGCCCCCGTGGACCGTCGGACCGTCAGCTGTGGGGCACGGCGACCGCCGTGGCCACCAGCCCCCGCCGGGCGGTCCAGCGGCCCTCGAAGTGGGTGAGCCGCCGCCCGCCCACCGACGGGCCGGGCACGAGGAGTTCGGCGCGGAAGGTGCCGCTCGGGTGCTCCCCGGGAGTGACGGCGAGTTCGATGTCGGCCTCGCCGAAGTCCAGCCACAGGCCGGTGAGCGGGAACCACGCCTTGTAGACGGACTCCTTGGCGCTGAACAGGAGCCGGTCCCAGTGGGCGCCCGGGTGGTCCTGGGCGAGGCGGAGCAGCCGGTCGCGTTCGCCGGGCAGCGACACCGAGCCAAGGACGCCGTCCGGGAGCGGGCCGTCGGGTTCGGCGTCGATGCCGAGCGAGGCCAGGTCGGTGGCGCGGACCAGGGCGGCGGCGCAGTAGCCGTCGCAGTGGGTCATGCTGCCGGTCAGGCCGGCCGGCCAGGTCGGCGCGCCGCGCTCCCCGGGCAGCACGGGCTGCGGCGGCACCCCGAGCTTGTCCATGGCCCGGCGGGCACAGCCGCGTACGGCGGCGAACTCCCGGCGCCGCTTGGGCACCGCCTTCGCCACCACGGCCTCCTCCTCGGGGTACAGCCGCGCGTCGCCGGTCGCGTCGTGGCCGTACGCCTCGACGGCCACCACGGTGGCCGGCAGCAGTTCCTCGATCACCGGGCGCCGGCCTCCTTCGGTGCGATCCGGCGCAGTCGCCCCGGCGGGTCCTTCCGGGTACGCCACTCGCGGGGGTATCCCACCGACACCTCCTCGAAGCGGACGCCCTCGTGCCAGGTGGTCCGCGGGATGTGGAGGTGGCCGTAGACCATGGTCTCGACGCGGAACCTGCGGTGCCAGTCGGCGGTGCGGTCGGTGCCGCACCACATGGCGAACTCGGGGTGCCACAGGATGTCGGTGGGGTGGCGGTCCAGCGGGTAGTGGTTGACGAGGACCGTGGGCAGGTCGTCGGGGAGCGCGGCGAGTCTGCGTTCGGTCTCGGCGACCCGGGCCCGGCACCAGGCCTCGCGGGACGGGTAGGGGTCGGGGTGCAGCAGCATCTCGTCGGTGCAGACGATGCCCGTGCCGTGCGCGTACTCCAGCCCCTGCTCCTTGGTCGTGCAGCCGGCGGGCAGGAACGAGTAGTCGTAGAGCAGGAACAGCGGGGCGACGACGAGCGGGCCGCCGGGGCCGTCCCACACCGGGTAGGGGTCCTCGGGTGTCGTCACGCCGATGTTCCGGCACATGTCGACCAGGTGGTCGTAGCGGGCGGTGCCGCGCAGGGTGACGGGGTCCTTCGGATGGGTCCACAGTTCGTGGTTGCCGGGCGCCCAGATGACCTCGCGGAAGCGGCCGGCGAGGGTCTTGAGGGCCCAGCGGATGTCGGACACGCTCTCCGAGACGTCGCCGGCCACCAGGAGCCAGTCCTCGTCCGTCCCGGGGCGCATCCGCTCGACCAGCGCGCGGTTCTCCGCGTACCCGATGTGCAGGTCGCTGACGGCCAGCAGCTGTGGTCCGGCATCGCCGACCGTCGACGTCACTTTTCCGCCCCCTCCGCGCGCCCGATGAAGACCACGAGAACACAGTCGCCCGGTCGAGGACAAGGGCGGACCGCGTCGGTCGATCCTCGTCGCGGAACCCCGTGCCGCACCCCCTCCGGACCCCCTGTCAGGCCCCCCGCAGGCCTCCCACCTCGGACGGGAGCATGATCGGGAATTCCGTAACACGCGCGTTGCACGCGGCACCCCTTCAAAGCCGTATGATCGCCCCAACACCACCGCTCACGAACGTCCCTTCGCACGGGGCGGTTTGGTGTTCCTCCATTTTCCCTGCCCGGGCACGGGCTAGCTCTGCCCTGCCCGCAAACCGTGAAAGGCGGCCTGCATGGTCTCTCGCGTACGCGTCTGGCTCAACCGCACGTACGCGGAGAACGTGTTCTTCATGGATCAGCTGCGGCGAAATCCCAGCGACCGCGCCGTCGGGATCCATGCGACGCACGGCGACGCGGACTCTCCCGTACTGGCGGCCGCCGACACCGCCGACCTGGAGCCGGAGGGTCTGTCCCCGGCCGCCTATGTCGAGTACGCGCTCGACCAGTGCGTGCGGCGCGGCATCGACGTCTTCGTGCCCCGCCTGCACCAGTCGGCGATCGTGGCGCACCGCGCCGAGTTCGAGGCGGCCGGCACCGCCCTGCTCGCGCCGCCGCCGGAGGCCGTGGCCGTCTTCCACGACAAGGTGATCGCCTACGAGGCGGTCCAGGCGATCGGCGCTCCGGTGCCGCCGTGGTGGCGGGTCCGGAACGCGGACGAACTCGTGGCCGCCGTCGAGGAGTTGGAGGCGGCCGGTCACAAGGCGTGCTTCAAGCCGGCGTCCGGTGCGGGCGGGGTGGGTTTCCGCGTGATCACGCGGACCCCCTTCTCCCTCATGCACCTGAACGGATTCCCCAGCCCGTACGTCCCGTTGGACCTGGTGCTGGAGGCCCTGAAGCAGGCCGACGAGAACTCCGACGAGCCGGTCGACTGGCTGGTCATGCCGAGGCTGGAGCAGCCGGAGGTGTCGGTGGACTGCCTCACCGGCCCCGACAACCGGATCCGTCTCGCCGTGGGCCGCACGAAGAACGGCCGCCGTCGCGGCTTCACCCTGAACGAGCAGTGGCTGGAGCCGGCCCGGCGGATCGCGGAGGGCTTCGGACTGCACTACCTGTCCAACATCCAGTTCCGGATGTTCGGCGACACGCCCGTCCTCATGGACGTCAACACCCGCCCGGCCGGCGGACTCCACCAGCTGTCACTGTGCGGCATCAACGCCCCTTGGGCAGCTGTGCAGTTGGCGCTGGGCGAGGACCCGGGAGTGATCGAGCCGCCGTTCCTGGGCCAGGACTACACCGTGGTGTCGGGCCCGCGTCAGCTGCGGCCGGTGTCCCTCCCGCACCAGCGCGCGGAGGTGCCGGACCCGCTGCCGGCGGCCCCCGCACCGGCGCCGCAGCCGGTCGAGCAGGTCACCGCGGAGTCCGACGTCACGGCTTCCGCGTCCGCCTCGGCCATCGCACCGGCCTGACCTCCGACCCGGGCCCCCGCGAGCAGCGGTCCCAGTCGACCCGATAGCCCCACGCCTTCGCCAACTCGGCGAGGCAGGGCGGCAGTTCGGCGACGGGACCGGCCTCGCGGGCGGCCCGGACGCGGCCCGACCCGAGAGTGGCCGACCCGTCGCCGAGCTGGGGGCGGAAGGCGCCGCGGTCCTTGCCGCCGTAGTCGAGCATGCCGCTCTCCCACGGCACACCGAGCTGGTCGCACAGGCCGCGGGGCGCCTTCTCCGGTTCCGCGGTGAGGCTCTCGTACGTCACGACGTGGGCGTCGACGCTCTGCCGCGCCTCCTCCAGCCGTTCGGCGTAGACGCGGCCGGGTCACCGCCGGCGGGAAACCCGCGGTGACCCGGCCGCTCGCCGCATTCCCGATTCTTGACGGGAACGGGCCTCGGGCCCTGAGGGGTAAGGCCCTGACTCCTTGACGGAATCCGGCCTCAGAAGCGGCCCGAGCCGCGGTACAGCTCCACTTCCCCGTCCAGTTCGACCGCGAGGACCGTGGCGTGCGGGTCGAGGTCGGCGGCGGCGGGCGGGTCGATCCACAGCACGCCGACGGCCTCGTGCAGCCCGCCGACCACCCGGTGGGCGAGTTCGGTGCCGGAGCCGAGGACGGTCACCCGGCGGACCGGTGTGACCAGGCCGCGCACCCCGATCTCGGCACGCGGGATGTCGTACAGCGTGAGGTAGAGGGTGCGGCCGTCCGCGGAGAGGGTGCTGGGTCCGTAGTGGTGCCCGGCCGGCAGTCCGCGCCGGGTGCCGTAGACCGCCTCGGCGTGCTTGCGGATCCACTCCCCCAGGCCTTCGAGGCGCTCGACCTGCGGCTCGGGGATGGTCCCGTCCTCCTTCGGCCCGACGTCGAGGAGGAGGTTGCCGCCCCCGCCGATGGTCTCGGTGAAGTAGCGGATCAGCTGGGTGAGGGACTTGTGGTTGTGGTCCTGGTGCTGGTAACCCCAGGAGTCGTTGATCGTCAGGCACAACTCCCAGGGCCCCTCGGGGGGTTCGATGGGTGCGCCCTGCTCGGGGGTGGCGTAGTCGCCCTCGCTGAGCATGCGGGCGTTGAAGACGACGTCGGGTGAGTGCGAGCGGATGAGCGCGGCCAGTTCCTTGATGCGCCACTGCTCCTCGCTGCGGTCCCACTCGCCGTCGAACCACATCAGGTCGGGCCGGTAGCGGGAGGCGAGTTCGCGGATCTGGCCGTCGCGGTAGGCGAGGAACCGCTCCCAGGCCACCAGGTCCTCGTCCTCGGCCGCGCACTCGGAGTAGCGGTTGTCCTCCAGCTCCGGCGGGCGGCCCGGCTTGCGGGTGGTGGCGTAGTCGGGGTGGTTCCAGTCGGAGTGCGAGTAGTAGAAGCCGACCTTGAGGCCCTTCTCGCGCAGGGCCTCCGCGTACCCGGTCAGGTAGTCGCGGCCGAGGCCGAGGTCGCCGTACTCGGTGTCCCAGAGGGCCACGCCGTCGTGGTGACGGCTCGTCAGCACGGCGTACCCGGCGCCCGCGCGGGCGAACAGGTCGGCCCACGCCCGGGGGTCGTACCGGGCGCCCGTGAAGCGGTCGAGCTGGGACATGTACCGGTCGTGCGGCACGATGTCGTCGTAGAACGACCAGGACTCCTGGACGCCGTCCACGGCGTAGATCCCCCAGTGGACGAAGATCCCCAACTTGGCGTCGGTGAACCAGGGCTGCATGGGCATGGCTGAACTCCTCGACAGGACACGGGACTTCGGTCGTCTCGGACACTTCCGAACGGAGAGGGGGCGGGCGCGGGAGGTGCGCCCGCCCCCTCGGGGCCGATCCCTACCGGCCGGTGGTGCCGCGGCGCAGACGGAGCGTCAGCACCTGGAAGGGGCGCAGCGAGAGAGCGACCACGCCGGCGCCGTCGATCTCCGCCCTCTCGTCCGGCAGGGGCCGCTCCAGCAGGTCGGTGATCTGGGCGCCGGCGAGCGGGAACCCGGTGCGCAGTACGCCGCGGGCGCGGCCGCCGCGCGACTCGTAGAGGCGGACCACCACGTCGCCGGACTCGTCGTCGGCGAGCTTGACGGCCTCGACGGTCACGCCGTCGCCGTCCACGGACACGACCGGCTCCGGAGCGCCGGCCGCCTCCGCGAGGCGCAGCGGCAGGTTGAGGGCGTACCCCTCGGCGACGGCGTCGCCGATCGTGGCGCCCGGGAGCAGGGAGTAGGTGAACCGGTGCTTGCCCTGGTCGGCCTCGGGGTCCGGGATCCGCGGGGCGCGGACCAGGCTGAGCGCGACCGTGGTCGTCGTGCCGCCGTCCTCACGGACCGTGCGGGTGACGTCGTGGCCGTACGTCGAGTCGTTGAGGACCGCGACGCCGTAGCCGGGTTCGCCGATGTGCACCCATCGGTGGCCGCAGACCTCGAAGCGGGCAGCCTCCCAGCTGGTGTTGGTGTGCGTGGGCCGCTGGACGTGGCCGAACTGGATCTCCGCGGAGGAGTGCGCCGCCCGGACGTCCACCGGGAAGCCCGCCTTGAGGATCTTCTCGGTCTCGTGCCAGTCGATCTCGGTCTCGAAGTCGATCCGGGGGCTGTCGGCGCGGACCGTGATGGTCTGGGTGAGCGTGGAGCCCTTGCCGAAGGACCGCGTGACGCGGACCGCGCCGAGCAGCGGGTCCTGCGAGACGACCTCGACGGAGTCCGCGGTCAGCAGGTCCGTGAAGCGGTTCCTGTAGTGCTTGTCGATGTCCCAGGCGTCCCAGTAGTTCGGGAGGTCGGTGTGCAGCCGGAGCAGGTTGCCCGGGGCGGCGAGGACCTCGCGGTCGGCCCGGAGGTCGCGCACGGAGGTCAGTGTGCCGTCCTGCGTCAGCTCCACCCGGACCAGGCCGTTGTCGAGGACCAGCCCGTCGACCTTCACCGGCTGTGTGGGCCCGGCGCCGGTCAGCGGCGCGCTGCCGTTCGCGGGCACCTCCACGTAGGCCGGCGCGCCGTCCCGGGTGTGGACGACCTCCGCGCGGTCGTACGGGCTGGTGTTGAACACGCGGGTCCCGGCACCGCCCAGCGCGGCGACCGCCTCCGCCGTCAGCGCCTCCAGCTCCTCGGCGACCCGCGCGTACTCCGCCTCCGCCTCGCGGTGCACCCAGGCGATCGACGAGCCGGGCAGGATGTCGTGGAACTGGTGGAGCAGGACCGTCTTCCACAGCCGGTCGAGCTTCTCGTACGGGTAGGCGTAGCCCGGCGCGTGCAGGGCGGCCGTCGTAGCCCACAACTCGGCCTCGCGGAGCAGGTGTTCGCTGCGGCGGTTGCCCTGCTTGGTGCGGGCCTGGGAGGTGTAGGTGGCGCGGTGCAGCTCCAGGTAGAGCTCGCCGTTCCAGACCGGGGCGTCCGGGTACTCCTCGCGGGCCTTGGCGAAGAAGTCGTCGGGGTGCTCGATGACGACCTTGGGCGAGCCCTCCAGGTCGGCGAGCCGGCGGGCGCGTTCCATGATCTCGCGGGTGGGTCCGCCGCCGCCGTCGCCCCAGCCGAAGGGGGCCAGCGAGCGCGTGCCGCCGCCCTTCTCGCGGTAGTTGCGGACGGCGCGGTCCATCTCCTCGCCGCTGAAGCGGGCGTTGTAGGTGTCGACCGGCGGGAAGTGGGTGAAGATGCGGGTGCCGTCGATGCCCTCCCACCAGAAGGTGTGGTGGGGGAACTTGTTGGTCTGGTTCCAGGAGATCTTCTGGGTGAGGAACCAGTCGTTGCCGGCGAGCTTGGCGAGCTGCGGGTAGGCGGCGGTGTAGCCGAAGGAGTCCGGCAGCCAGACGCCCTTGGTCTCGACGCCGAAGTGCTCGATGAAGAACCGCTTGCCGTGGACCAGTTGGCGGGCGATGGCCTCGCCGCCGGGCAGGTTGCCGTCGGCCTCGACCCACATGCCGCCGACGGGGGCCCACTGGCCCTTCTTGACGGAGTCCTGGATGCGCGCCCACACCTTGGGGTAGTTGTCGCGCACCCACTCGTACTGCTGGGCCTGCGAGCAGGCGAAGATGAAGTCCTCGTACTCGTCGGCCAGGGACGTCACGTTGGAGAAGGTGCGGGACGTCTTGCGCTTGGTCTCGCGGATGGGCCACAGCCAGGCGGAGTCGATGTGGGCGTGGCCGACGCCGGAGATCGTGTGCGCGCTGGCGTGGGCGGGGCTGGCCAGGACGGGGGCGAGGACCGCGCGGACGGCGGCGGCGCTGCCGGGGACGTCGTCCAGGTCGAGCGTGTCCATGGCCCGGTCCAGGGCGTGCGTGATCTCGTGGCGGCGCGGCTCGTGCTCGCCGAGGTGGACCATGAGTTCGCGCAGTACCTGGAGGTCCAGGTCGAGGTGGAAGACCTCCTCGTCCAGGACCGCGAGGTCGGCGCGCCGGAAGGTGTACAGCGGCTTGTCGCCCGCCGTCAGGACGTCGCCCATCAGGGTCGGGGACGAGAAGTCGTCGGCCAGGATGTCGGGGTTGGAGGCCGCCTCGACCAGGTAGTCGATCTGCTCCCCGCCCGTTGCCGGGTTGGCGATCGACACGTACTGGTTGAGCGGGTTGACCGCCTTCAGCGGTGTCCCGTCCGTGAGGTGGACCAGCGCCTCGGCCTGGTTGCCGGGCCAGTCCCCCACGAAGCCGAGGTCGATGACCGCCTCGACGCGCCGCCCCGCCCACTCGGCGGGCACCTCCCCGCGCATCCGGAACCAGGTCGTCCCCCAGGGCGGGCCCCACGGGGTGTCCATCGCGAAGGACGCGTAGGACGCGGCGGCGGCCTCCGCGAAGGAGACCGGCTCCCCCGGCGCCTGCCATGCCTCGACCTCGAAGGGGACGGTCGCCGCGTAGATCGCGGGCTTGATGCGCTGGTTGTGGACGCGCTCGACGCGCTCCTCGATCCGGCGTCGTTCGTCGTGCATCAGATTCTCCAGGTCAGAGGTTGGGAAAGCGCTTACCCAAGGTACGCCAGACCAGGGTGCACGGCCGTGTAGCCCTCCACCAGGCGTCGGGCCACATGGACGGAGTCGACCAGCGGGTGCAGCGCGAACGCCTTCACCGCGGTCGTACGGGAGCCGGACTCGGCGGCGGCCAGCACCTCGCGCTCGACCGCCTTCACCGAGCAGACCAGCCCGGAGGCGTGGTCCGGCAGCGGGGCGACGGAGACCGGGTGGGCGCCGTTGGCGTCGACCAGGCAGGGCACCTCGATGACGGCGTCCGCGTCGAGCACCGAGAGGGTGCCCTGGTTGCGCACATTGAGGATCAGGGTGGTGCGCTCGTCGCGGGCGATGGCCCGCATCAGGGCGAGGGCCACCTTCTCGTAGCCGCCGGACAGGTCGTCCGCGTCGCGCTCGCCGGCGCCCGCCGTCTCGCGGTTCTCGGACATGTAGGTGGCCTCGCGCTCGGCGCGGGTCCGGTCCCAGGCGGTGAGGGCCGCCGCGCCGGGCCGCTTGACCTCCTCGTAGAACCGGGCCTGCTGGTCGGCGAGGAAGGCGCCGCGGGTCTTCTCGACCTGCTGGTAGGCGCGGACGGCCTCCCGGTTGAAGTAGTAGTAGTGCAGGTACTCGTTGGGGATCGCCCCGAGCGACCGCAGCCAGTCCACACCGAAGAGCTTGCCCTCCTCGAAGGAGCCGAGCAGGTCCGAGTCGGCGAGCAGCCGCGGGAGTTCGTCGCGGCCGGCGACATGCAGGCCGCGGACCCAGCCGAGGTGGTTGAGACCGACGTAGTCGATCCAGGCCTCGCGGGGGTTCGCGCCCAGCACGCGGGCGATCCGGCGGCCGAGGCCCACCGGCGAGTCGCAGATGCCGATGACCCGGTTGCCGAGGTGGCGCGACATCGCCTCGGTGACCAGCCCGGCCGGGTTGGTGAAGTTGATGACCCAGGCGTCGGGCGCCAGGCGGGCCACCCGCCGGGCGATGTCGACGGCGACGGGGACCGTCCGCAGGCCGTAGGCGATGCCGCCGGCGCCGACCGTCTCCTGGCCGAGGACGCCCTCGTCCAGGGCCACCCGCTCGTCGGCGGCCCGGCCCTCCAGACCACCGACCCGGATCGCGGAGAAGACGAAGTCGGCGCCGCGCAGGGCCTCGTCGAGATCGGTGGTGGCGGTCACCTCGGGCGCGTCCGGCACCTCGGCGGCCTGTTCGTCCAGCACCCGGGCGACCGCGGACAGCCGGCCGGCGTCCAGGTCGTGCAGGACGACCTCCGTGACCCGCCCCTCGCCGCGGTCCGTCAGCAGCGCCCCGTACACGAGGGGCACCCGGAAGCCGCCGCCGCCCAGAATCGTCAGCTTCACGCTTCGCCCGCCTTCCCTGATGTGCCCGGTTCCCCTGGTTGCCCCGCCAGCAGCACGCCGACGCCTGCCTCCTCGAAGGAGGCCCGCGTCACCGTGTTCAGCGGCGCGTTCGTCACCACCGTGTCCAGTTCCTCGGGGCCGCAGACCTTCGCCATGCCGGTACCGGGGAACTTCGCCGAGTCGGCGAGCAGGACGACCTTGCCACTGGCCTTGATCATGGCCCGTTTCACCGGGACCTCGACGACCGTCGTGTCCATCACCTGCCCACCGGGGCGCACTCCACTGGTGCCGAGGAAGAGCCAGTCGGCGTGCAGCTGGCGCAGGTTGTCCTCGGTGAGGAAGCCGACCAGGGAGCGGTACTCACGGCGGAGCATGCCGCCCAGCAGGACCAGCTCGATGCCCTCGTCGTCGGCGAGCTCCTCGTAGACCACCAGGTTGCTGGTGATCACCGTGAGGCGGCGGCCGTGCAGCTGGCGGGCCAGGCGGTAGGCGGTGGTGCCGATGTCGAGCAGCACCGACTGTCCGTCGGCGACCATGGCGGCGGCGCGTGCCGCTATGGCGTCCTTCTCGGCCACCCGCATCTCGGCGACCTCGGCGAAGGGCTGATCGCCCTCGTCGGCCACGGCGCCGCCGTGCACCCGGGTCAGCAGGCCGTCCTCCTCAAGTTTGACCAGGTCGCGTCTGACCGTGGCGGGGCTCACACCCAGCTGCTCGGAGAGATCGGTCACGGCCGCGGGACCGCCGGAGCGCAGGGCCCGCAGGATGAGTTGATGTCGTCGTTCTGCCAGCACGACGTGAACACTACTCGTCATCTTCAATCATTTCTATGCTCAGTTCTGTTCGGGTATTGATTATTCTCGCGGAGCGGCGCACGATTCCGGTCACCGAAATGAAGAGTTCTGACGAGAGGATGTGCGCGTGGATGACGACCGGCCCCAGGTGCTGCTGACCGGGCTGCTCTTCTACGACCTCGTCCTCACGGGTCTGGGCAGGCCGCCGACACCGGGCGAGGAGATCTGGACGGCCGGCATGGGCTGCGGCCCCGGCGGCATCGCCAACCTGGCCGTGGCGGCCTCCCGCTTCGGTCTGAGCACGTCCCTGGCCACGGTGTTCGGCGACGACTTCTACGGCGCGTACTGCCGGGAGGTCCTGGCCGGGCAGGAGGGCGTCGACCTCGCGCTCTCCCGGGTCGCGGACGGCTGGCACACCCCGGTCACCGTCGCACTCGCGCAAGGTCACGACCGGGCCCTGGTCACCCACGGCCAGGAGCCGCCGTTCTCGCAGGACGTGCTGATGGGCGACCCGCCCGAGGCGCGTACGGCCCTCGTCCACCTGGAGGCCGAACCGCGGGCCTGGCTCGCCAAGGCCGCCGCGAACGGCACGCAGATCTACGCCGACGTCGGCTGGGACCCCACCCAGGAGTGGTCCGCCGACCTCCTGGACCAGCTCGCCCTGTGCCACGCCTTCCTCCCGAACGAGACCGAGGCGATGGCCTACACCCGCACCGACAGCGCGGTCGCGGCCCTCGGCACGCTCTCCGCACTGGTGCCGGTCGCCGTGGTGACCCGCGGCGGCGACGGCGCGGTCGCCGTCGACCAGACGACCGGCGAGTACGCCGACGTCCCGGCCCTGGACATCGATGTCCTGGACGCGACGGGCGCCGGCGACGTCTTCGGCGCGAGCTTCGTCGCGGCCTCCCTCGGCGGCTGGCCGCTGGAGGAACGGCTGCGGTTCGCCGTCCTGGCCGCCGGACTGTCCGTGGGGCACCACGGGGGCGCGCTGGCGGCGCCCGGCTGGTACGGCGTCGACCGCTGGTGGCGCTCCCTGACCGACCCCGAACTCAGGCGGACGTACGGCTTCCTGGCGGAGCGGCTGCCGGAGGATCCCGGCCCGCCCGTCCGGTACGCCCCCGTCACCCCGCCCGCGTACGCACCGGTCCCCCCGTCCGACCCCGCACGGCAGCACTGACTGCCCCGTATGCGCACGACCCGACAACCCCTTCGTAGGCGAAGTACTGAACAGATCCGAAAGGCGGTGGGAGCTGTGCGGCTCTCACGAAGAGGCCTCCTCCGCGCGGGACTGGCCGGCACGGCCGCCACGGCCCTGGGCGGCCTGACGTCCGGCTGTGCCGTGCCGGCCGGCTCCACCGGCCGGAACATGGTCCTGTGGTACTGGGACGGCGGCCTGGGCGACACGGTCATCGACAGGGCCAAGGCCCGTTACGACGGTTCCGTCGATCTCCAGGCCATCAAGATCGGCGGCTACTACCGCTCCAAACTGATCACCACGCTGGCCGGCCGCGCCCACGTACCCGACATCGCGGGCCTCAAGGGCGAGGACATGGCGTCCTACCTGCCCAACGCGGACCAGTTCGTGGACCTCAGGACGCTCGGCGCGGAGAAGTACCGGAGCCGGTACCTGCCGTGGAAGTGGGACCAGGGTATCGCCGACGACGGCTCGATGGTCGGCTTCCCGATCGACTGCGGGCCGGTCGCGCACTTCTACCAGTACGAGGTGTTCCGCAAGGCCGGGCTGCCGTACGAACCGGCGGACGTGTCCAAGGAGTTGAACACCTGGGAGAACTACTTCGCGGCGGGCGAGCGACTCCGGAAGCGGATTCCGGGGACCTCGCTGCTCACCGACGTCACCAGCGTCTTCGAGAACGTGGTCCAGCAGGGCAGCAAGCGGTACGTCGACAAGGACCGCCACTTCATCGGCGACCAGGAACACGTCCGCAACGCCTGGGCACTGGCCGTCGAGGCCAAGCGGCGCCGGCTCGTCTCCAACCTCGTCACCGGCACCCCGGACCAGATCTCGGCGGTGGACTCCGGCAAGCTGCCCAGCCAGCTCGGCGCGTCCTGGGCGACGTACGACATCAAGAACGGCAACCCGAAGACCAAGGGCAAGTGGCGGATCGCCGACATGCCGGTGCGGCCCTCCAACAACGGCGGCTCGTTCCTGTCGATCACCAAGGCGTGCCGGGAGCCCGAGCAGGCCTTCGCGATGATCGCCTGGATGCTCGACGCGACCAACCAGGCCTCCGGTTACGTCGACGCGGGGCTCTTCCCCTCCACTCCCGCCTCCTACGACCTGAAGCAACTGCGCGAGCCCGACCCCTTCTTCGGCGGCCAGGTGACGACGGACGTCTTCGGTCCGGCCGCGCAGAAGATCGTGGTCGCCTACAACAGCCCGTTCGACGTGGCGCTCGGGCAGCCCATCAAGGACGAGATCAAGAACGTCGGCGTCCTCGGCAAGGACCCGGAGAAGGCCTGGAGTGACGCCATGGGCAAGTGCCGGCGGATCGCGAAGCACCTGGGGGTGAGCTACTGATGGCCACCGTCCCCACCCTGGAGAAACCACCGGCGGTCCTCGCCGCGGCGCCCACCACGGGGCCCCGGAAGGGGTTCCGCAAGTACTGGCACCTGTACGCCGCGATCTCCCCGTTCTATCTGCTGTTCCTCGCCTTCGGGCTGGTTCCCGTCGGCTTCTCGCTCTATCTGTCCTTCCACCGCTGGGACGGCCTCGGCCCGATGGAGTGGGCCGGCCTGTCGCAGTACCGGTACCTGCTGAGCGACAGCGACTTCTGGAGCTCGATCGGCAACACGCTCGTCATCTGGGCTCTGGCCACCTTCCCCATGATCTTCCTGGCGATGGTCACGGCCGTGATGCTCAACTCGGCGGTCCGCTTCAAGAACGTCTACCGGTTCGCCTACTTCCTGCCGAACGTCACCTCGGTGGTGGCCATCGCGATCGTCTTCGGCTCGGTCTTCTCCACCAACTTCGGTCTGGTCAACGCTCTTCTGCAGGCACTGGGCATCGACCAGGTGGCCTGGCTGAACACGCCGTGGGGCATCAAGGTCGCCATCGCGACGCTGATGACCTGGCAGTGGACCGGCTACAACGCGATCATCTTCCTCGCCGGACTGCAGACCGTCCCGGGCGAGCTGTACGAGGCGGCCCGCATGGACGGCGCCGGGCCCCTGCAGACCTTCTTCCGGATCACGCTGCCGCTGCTGCGGCCGACGCTGCTGTTCGTGCTCGTGGTCTCGACGGTCACCGGCCTGCAGAGCTTCACCGAGGCCCAGGTGCTGCTGCAGAACACCTCGAACGACTCGACGTTCTCCGGCGGCCCGGACCACGCGGGCCGCACGATGGTCCTCTACTTCTTCCAGCAGACCTTCGACAACAACGACTTCGGCTACGGCGCGGCCGTGGCGTGGGGCATCTTCCTCGTCGTCGTCATCTTCTCGATCATCAACTGGCGGCTGGTCAAGCGCCGGGGCGAAGACTAGGGAGGCCTGAACACCATGGCATCCGTCCAAGGCACACGGCGCCCCGAGGGCGTCCAGGGTTCCCGGCGCCGGGGCGTCGCACTGCACGCGGTCCTGGTCGTCGGGCTGCTGCTGTCGGCCTTCCCGTTCTACTGGGCCATCATCATGTCGACGCACACGTCGACCGAGATCTTCTCCTACCCGCCCAAGCTGCTGCCCGGCTCGCACTTCCTGGAG
Source organism: Streptomyces sp. NPDC032822 (assembly GCF_055578825.1). Classification (NCBI taxonomy): domain Bacteria; kingdom Bacillati; phylum Actinomycetota; class Actinomycetes; order Kitasatosporales; family Streptomycetaceae; genus Streptomyces; species Streptomyces sp. NPDC032822. Next base: position 618,025 of record NZ_JBVIOL010000002.1, read on the forward strand.
AACGTCCGCAGCCTCTTCGACACCATCGACTTCTTCGGTTCGATGGTCAACTCGCTGCTGGTGGCGGGGGCGGTGACCTTCCTGGTCCTGTTCTTCGACTCGCTGGCCGCCTTCGTCTTCGCCAAGTTCGCCTTCCCCGGCCGCCGGGCGCTGTTCGCCGTACTGATGATGATCTTCATGGTGCCGACGCAGATGGCGATCATCCCGCAGTTCGTGATGATGGCGAAGATCGGCTGGATCGGCTCGATGACGGCACTGATCGTGCCGGCGGCGGCCAACGCGTTCGGCATCTTCTGGATGCGCCAGTACATGCGGAGCGCGATCCCCGACGAACTGCTGGACGCCTCTCGGATCGACGGGGCGAACTTCCTCCGCCAGTACTGGCACGTGGCCCTCCCGGTGGTCCGGCCGGGCCTCGCCTTCCTCGGCATCTTCACCTTCATGGGCCAGTGGAACGACTACGCCTGGCCCCTGATCGCCCTCACCAACCCGGACAACGTCACCCTCCAGGTCGCGCTGTCCCAGCTGAACGGCACCCACGGCACCACCGACTACGGAATGGTCATGACCGGCGCGCTGCTCGCCCTCGTCCCGCTGCTGATCGTGTTCGCGATCGGTGCCCGCCAGATCATCGGCGACCTCGCCAAGGGGGCCGTCAAGTGAGCGACCCCCTGGTGGCCCTGCGCCCCTGGGAGGCACCCGAGGTGACCTCGTGGCGGCGGCTGCCGATGAACGCCGTCGACCGTCGCACGGGCGCCCTGAAGCTGGACGGAGACTGGCGCTTCCAGCTGCTGCCCGCGCCGGACGCCCCGGTCACCGACACGTGGTCCTCGGCGTACGTGCCCGGTGCCTGGACCATGCAGGACACCGACGACCTCCCGCAGTACACCAACGTCCGGATGCCGTTCGCGGAGTTCCCGCCGCTGTCGCCCGCCGACAATCCGACGGGGGTGTACGAGCGGGCCGTGGACGTGCCCGCCGCGTGGGCCGGCCGGCGGATCGTGCTCCAGGTGGGGGCCGCCGAGAGCGTGCTCCTCGTGCACGTGGGCGGGCGGCCGGTCGGTGTCTCCAAGGACTCCCACCTGGCCGCCGAGTTCGATCTGACGGACGTGGTGCGCGCGGGCGAGCGGGCCGTCGTACGGCTGACGGTCGTGAAGTGGTCGGACGCCTCGCACATCGAGGACCAGGACCAGTGGTGGCACGGCGGCATCACCCGCTCGGTGCTGCTGTACGCGACGGATCCGCTGCGACTGGCCGACGTGACCGTGCGGGCCGGGCGGTACGGCGACCTCCGGGTGGACTGCCTGGTGCGGGACGCCGGGGGCGCCCTCCCCGAGGGCTGGTACGTCAGCGGCGAGCTGGACGGTCACCTCCTCACCCAGGACACCGGGTTCGACCGGGCCAACGCCGACGACGAGCGGGTCTCCGACTTCCTGGGCGAGGTACGGCTGCTGACCACGGTCACGGACGTGCGCACCTGGAACGCGGAGACACCCGAGCTGTACGACCTGACCGTGCGGCTGCACCGCGCCGACGGCACGGTCGCCGACGCCGCACGGCAGCGGATCGGCTTCCGGGACGTCGAGATCGCCGGCCGGGACCTGCTGGTCAACGGCGAGCGCGTGTTCGTCCGGGGCGTCAACCACCACGACTTCCACCCGCTGACCGGGCGCACGGTGTCCGGCGACGACCTGCGCGCGGACCTGGTCCTGCTGAAACGGTTCGGCTTCAACGCGATCCGCACCTCGCACTACCCGGGCGACCCCGCGCTGTACGACCTCGCCGACGAGCTCGGTCTCTACGTCGTGGACGAGGCGGACATCGAGTCCCACGACCACGCGCACGAGACCGCCGACGACCCGCGCTACCTCAACGCCTTCGTGGACCGGGTCTCCCGGATGGTGCTGCGCGACAAGAACCACCCCTCGGTCATCGTCTGGTCGCTGGGCAACGAGTCCGACTACGGCGCCAACCACGACGCGGCGGCGGGCTGGCTGCGCCGGCACGACCCGACCCGGCCCCTCCAGTACGAGGGCGCCGCCAAGCTCGGCTGGGCGGACCCCTCGGTCGCCTCCGACATCGCCTGCCCGATGTACGCGCCGCTGGAGGAGTGCGTGGCCCACGCGCTGTCCGGCGAGCAGACCAAGCCGCTGATCCAGTGCGAGTACTCGCACGCCATGGGCAACAGCAACGGCACGCTCGCGGACCACTGGGCGGCCATCGAGTCCACCCCGGGTCTTCAGGGCGGCTTCATCTGGGAGTTCTGGGACCACGGCATCCTGCAACGTGTGAACGACGGAAGACCGGTCGGGCGAGGGGGCGCCGGACTCCACGACAACGGCGTGGCCGCGCCCGGCCACCGCTGGGCGTACGGCGGCGACTTCGGCGAGACGATCCACGACGGCGCGTTCATCGCGGACGGCGTGGTCTTCCCGGACCGTACGCCCAAGCCCGTGATGTACGAGCACCGGGAGATCGCGGCGCCGGTGCGGCTGGAGTGCCTCCGGCACGAGGGCATCGTCGTCGGCAACCACCAGCACTTCCGCGGCCTGGACTGGCTGTCCGCCGAGTGGGAGCTGGCCCTCGCCGACGGCGGCACGCTCACCGCGCCCGCCGAGCTGCCCGCTCTGCGTCCCGGTGAGACGGCGGCGGTGCCGCTGCCGTTCGAGCTGCCGGACGGCGGCGGCGAGGCCTGGCTGACGCTGCGGGTGACGACCGCCGACGACGAGCCGTGGGCGCCGCGCGGGACGGTGGTGTGTCTGCCGCAGGTGCGGCTGCGCGCGGCCACGGCCGCCGAGCGACCGCTCCCGGCGGTAGGGAACCGTTCGGTCGAGGTCGAGGTCGACGGCGAGGGGCTGCTGGTCCATCCGCTGCTCACCGCCGCGCCCGTCCTGTCCCTGTGGCGGGCGCCCACCGACAACGACGAGCTCGGCGGGATGGCGCTGCGCTGGCGGACCTGGGGCCTGGACACGCTGGTGCGCAAGGTCGTCGACGTGCACCGGAGCACGGGGCAGGTCTCCGTGCGCGCCGAGTACGCGGCGGAGGCGGGCGTCGTCCGCCATGTGCAGGTGTTCACCCCGGTCGAGGGCGGCGTCCACATCGAGGAGCGCGCCGACCTGCCCGACGGGCTCACCGATGTGGCGCGGGTCGGCTCCGTCTTCGAGACGGTGCCGGGCCTGGACCTGATGGACTGGTACGGGCAGGGCCCATGGGAGTCGTATCCGGACCGCGCCTGCGGTGCGCCGGTCGGCCACCACTCCGTCCCCGTGGACGCGTTGTTCACCCCGTATCTGCGTCCGCAGGAGAGCGGCGGCCGGCAGGGCGTACGGCGGTTCACCCTGTCGGCGCCGGACGCCACCGGTCTCACGGTCGTGCTGGACGAGCCGCGGCAGGTCTCCGTGACCCGCTATCGCGCCGAGGACCTGACGGCCGTCACCCACCATGACGCACTCGTGCCGCGGGCGGGGTGCGTGGTCCATCTGGACGCCGCCCACCGCGGACTGGGCACCGCCTCGTGCGGCCCCGACACCTCACCGTCGTACCTCGTCCCCGCGGGCGTCCACCGCTGGAGCTGGACGCTGCGCGCTCTCCGAACCGCCTGAACCACCTGTCCCGACAGCCGACCTCCCTCTCACCCGAGCTTCCTACGGAGCACACGTGTGTACTTCGCATGCCCAAGAACCGTGCGAGGCCGCGCAGGCCGGTGCCGGGCGACGCAGTTTCCTGCGGGCCACGGCACTGTTCGGCGCCGCCGCGACAGCCTCGGTGGCGCTGCCCGCCGCCTCCGCCGAGGCGACGCCCTCCGCCTGGCGCCCCGACGCCGACAGCCGTCGTTTCACGCTGGCCGTCATGCCCGACACGCAGTACCTCTTCGACGGGCCGAGCATCGACAGAGCGCCCGTCGAGGCCTCGCTGCGCTACCTCCTGGAGCACGGCAGGGAGGAGAACATCGTCTTCCTGTCGCACCTGGGCGACCTCACGCAGAACGGCGCGGCGGCCGAGTTCGCCGGGATCGGCGAGGCGTTCCGGCTGCTGGACCGGCGGGGTGTGGGCTACAGCGTCCTGGCCGGCAACCACGACGTGAAGTCCTCGACCGACGACCAGCGCGGGGCGACACCGTACCTGGACACCTTCGGACCGTCCCGGTTCAAGGGGAAGCGGACCTTCGGCGGCGCCTCCCCGGACGGCTACCACACCTACCACCTCTTCCGGGCCGCGGGCCGACAGTGGCTGGTGCTGGCGCTGGACTGGCGGCTGTCGGACAAGGGCTACGCCTGGGCGAAGAAGGTGCTGGCCGCGCATCCGAAGACGCCGGTCGTCCTCACCACGCACGAACTGGTCGTCGGGGACGACACGTTGTCGGAGTACGGGCAGCAGCTGTGGGACCGGCTGATCGACGACCACGACCAGATCTTCCTCACCCTCAACGGGCACTACTGGCCGGCCGGCCGGGCGACCCGCAAGAACGCGGCGGGGCATGACGTCCACCTGCATCTGACGAACTATCAGAACCGGTACTTCGGCGGCGCGGCCATGATCCGCCTCTACCGCTTCGACCTCGACCGGAACACCATCGACGTGGAGACCGTCTCCCCGTGGATCCTGGGCCGGGCCGCGAAGGGGCTCAACGAGCTGGAGCGGCAGGAGATCGAACTCAGCGGCGCGGCCGACCGGTTCTCGGTGGACATCGACTTCGCGGCCCGCTTCGCCGGCTTCGACCCGGTGCCGGCACGTCCCGCGCGGCCCGCCGCGAAGGTCGTCGTCCCGGGCACGGTGGCGTACTGGCGCTTCGACTCGGCGGTGTCCGGCACCGTCCGCGATCTCTCGGGCCGGGGCAACGACCTCACCCTCGTCACCGTGGGCGGCGGCACCCTGGGCTGGTCCCCGGACCACCACCCCGACCAACCCGGCCACGGCAGCCTGGAGTTCACCGGCTTCAAGTCGCCGCTCAAGGGCGCCTATCTGCGCACGGTCGACGGCGCTCCCCTCAACTCGGCCACGTTCAGGTCCGGTTACACCATCGAGGCCTTCTACCGTCTCCCGGCCGACTGGGACCCCGACCACAACGCCTGGTCGGGCCTGGTCAGCCGGACGGGCACCGGCGGCGCCGCCGGGAAGACCGGCGACGACCCCGACGAGCCGCTCGCCACCCTGTCCCTGTCGAACGACCGGGAACCCCAGTGGGCCATGCGACCGCTCAACCAGCAGGGCATCGCCACCAACTGGGCCCAGGAGACCCCCCTGGAGACCTGGTGGCATCTCGCCCTCGTCAACGACGGCAGGCACACCACGCTGTACGTCCAGGGCTGCCCGGCGGTCCGCAACCCCAAGGCGCCCGCCGTCGGCATCACCTCGGTCGGACTGCCGTGGCTGCTGGGCGGCTACGAGTACGGCGGAAAGATCGACCAGATCTTCCACGGCCGGCTCGGCGACATCCGGATCGTCGAACGGCCGCTGCCCGTCACCTCGTTCATGAACCACTGACCCTGCACGACCCGCTGACGTCTTCGAGGATCACGATGTCCGAGCAGCAACTGCCCTCCTGGGCCGATCCGTCCGTCTCCCCCACCGATCTCGACGCGCAGGGCGTCTCCCGGCGCGGACTCCTGCGCCGCGCGGGGCTGTTCGGCGCCGCGTTCGCCCTCGGCTCCACCGCCGTGCCCGCGGCGGCGACCGGCCGCGGCCCCGGCCTCGGCGGCGACGACCCGCGCCTCGCCTATCTCGTCGGCGACCACCACGTCCACAGCGTCTACAGCCACGACGCCAAGTACACGTTCTCCCAGCAGGCCCGGGCCGCCGCCAGGTACGGCCTGGACTGGATGGTCTTCAACGAGCACTCCAACTTCGGGCACGCCTCCTACGGCGCCGCCAAGGAGCACAAGGAGATCCTCAAGGCCCGCGCCGAGAACCCGCGCCAGCTGATCTTCCAGGGCCTGGAGTGGTACATCCCGGCCGCCGAGCACTGCACGGTGTTCGCCGCGCCCGGCCCCCACGAGGTGGACCTGCTCACGCGGTTCGAGCTGGCCTACGACGGCAAGCTGCTCGGCTACGACAAGGGCGGCGCCGCCGACGCGGACACCGCCCGCAACGAGGCGCACGCCGTCAAGGCCGTCAGGTGGCTGGCCGAGCAGCGCCGCACCGGCTACGTCGACGACGTCCTCGTCCTCGCCAACCACCCGCTGCGCCTGGGCATCGACTCCCCGCACGAGATGCGCAACTGGCGTGACGCGGCCCCCGAGATCATGATCGGCATGGAGGGCGCGCCCGGCGCCCAGGGCGCGGCCATCCCCGGCTGGCGTGGCCCCACGTCGATCCGCGGCGAGTACGAGAACAAGCCCTCGGCCCAGTCCTGGGCGGGCTATCCGGCGGACGCCTATCTCACCTACGGCGGCTTCGACTGGGCGACCGCGACGGTCGGCGGGCTGTGGGACTCGATGCTGGCCGAGGGCAGGCTGTTCTCGATCACCACGAACTCCGACAACCACCGGACCGTCTTCGACACCTGGAAGAACGGCGACTGGCCGGCCGGGCAGAACTTCGACGACACCGGCAAGCTGCCCGACCCCGTGAACACGGACACCGCGCAGCCGGGCAGCGACTTCTGGCCGGGCCAGTTCAGCCGCACCCACGTCGGCGTCACCCGCTACGGCTACCGCGCGGTGATGGAGGGCATGCGCGCGGGCCGGGTCTGGGTCGACCACGGGCATCTGCTCGACGGCCTCGACGTCCGGCTGCGGCGCGAGCGCGACCACGGCCGGGGCGTCACCCTCGGCGGCCGGCTGCGGGTCCGCAAGGGCGAGCGGCTCACCCTCGACATCACCGTGACGACGGCCTCCCGTCCCAACTCCCAGGGAGTCGTCCCGGAGTTGGCCCACGTGGACGTGATCCGGGGTGCGGTGCGCGGCCCGGTGGGCGACCGCGACACCTGGCGGGCGCCGGACACCCGGGTCGTCCGGTCGAAGGACGTGGCCGGACGCAAGGGGACGTACACCCTGCGCGTCCCGCTGACCGCGGGGGACGAGTCCTTCTACGTCCGGCTGCGCGGCAGCGACGGCAAGCGTCACGGCACCGGTTACCTGGGCGCGTCCGTCGACCCGCACGGGCCGATCCCGCACGCGCCCGGGGACGGTGACCCGTGGGCCGACACCTGGTTCTACTCCAACCCCGTCTTCGTGGACGTGGCGGGGGCCTGACGAAGCGTCACCTTGTGGCTGCGGGCTGCTGATCAGACGCTTTCCCGCTCGGTGCCCTCACACTCGGTGGGGCACCGGGCCGGCCGCGGGAGGGGATCCCGCCGGGCGTGCGGGCTAGGCGTAGAACCGCGAAAGGCTCTGCAGCACAGCCGCCGGCTTGGCGCCGCCCTCGATCTCGATCGTCCCGTCGACGGCGATCTGCACGCCGCCCGGCACCTCCTCGACCTCGGCGAGCCTGGCCACCAGCCGGATGCGCGAGCCCACCTTGACCGGGGAGGGGAAACGCACCTTGTTCAGGCCGTAGTTGACCTTCGTGGTGACGCCCTGGACGTCCAACAGCTCCGTGAACAGGGGGATGAAGAGGGACAGGGTGAGGTAGCCGTGCGCGATGGGGGCACCGAACGGGCCCGCGGCGGCCTTCTCCGGGTCCACGTGGATCCACTGGTGGTCGCCGGTCGCGTCGGCGAAGGTGTCGATGCGTTCCTGCGTCACCTCGATCCACTCGCTGGTGCCGAGGTCGCTGCCGGAGAGCTTCTTCAGTTCGTCGAGGCCGTTGACGGTGATGCTCATAAGTGATCTGTTCCTTAAGGGAGTTGATGGCTTCCGAAGCGCTTGCGGACCCGGGACTTGAGGAGCTTCCCGGAGGCGGTGCGCGGGAGTTCGTCGGCGAGGACGACCGACTTGGGGATCTTGTACTTGGCGAGCCGGCCGGCGAGCGAGGCCAGGATCTCGTCGGGGTCCGGCGAGGCGCCCTCGCGGGGGACGACGACCGCGCGCGGCACCTCGCCCCACTTGTCGTCCGGCACACCGATCACGGCGCACTCGACGATGTCGGGGTGGGTGAGGAGCAGGTCCTCGATCTCGGCGGGGTAGATGTTCTCCCCACCGGAGATGATCATGTCCTTGATGCGGTCGACGATGAAGACGTAGCCGTCCTCGTCGACCCGGGCGGCGTCCCCGCTGCGGAACCAGCCGTCCGTGAAGGAGGCGGCGGTCTCCTCGGGCAGCCCCCAGTAGCCGGGCATGACGTGCGGCCCGCGGACCACGATCTCGCCGGTCTCGTCGACGTCGACGGGCGCCAGGTCCGGCCGTACCACCCGTACGTCGCTGAAGAAGTGCTGCACGCCGGCCGATCCGGCCTTGTCGAGGGCGTGTTCGGCGTCCAGGAACAGTGTCCCGGGGGCGGCCTCGGTCATGCCGTAGCCCTGGAGGAAGGTCAGGCCGCGCTCCTGGTAGGCGGCGATCAGCGGGGACGACACCGGGGAGCCGCCGCAGGTGAGGATGCGCAGCGACGACAGGTCGGCGTCCTTCCAGCGCGGATGCCGGGCGATCTGGTCGAACATCGTGGGCACACCGAACATGAAGGTGATCCGGTGCCGTGCGACCAGGTCGAAGGTGGCGTCCGGGTCGAATGCCTCCACCAGGACGCAGGTGCCGCCCTTGAGGAGGACCGGCAGGGTGAGCATGTTCAGGCCGGCCGTGTGGAACAACGGGGCGGAGACCAGGGCGCGTTCGTCGGCGATCAGATCGGTGTCGACGAGGACGTTGATCGCGTTCCAGGTGAGGTTGCCGTGGGTGAGCATCGCGCCCTTGGGACGGCCGGTCGTGCCCGAGGTGTACATGATGATGCAGGTGTCGTCGGCGCCGACCGGCTCGTCGATCGGCTCGGAGGCGGCCGAGGCCAGCGCTTCCTCATACTCGGCGCCGACCTCGACGTACGCCCGCACATCGGTGCTGCCCGGCAGTCCCGCGACCAGGCCCTGGAACGACGGGCCGTAGACGAGCGCCCTGGCCCCGGAGTCCGCCAGCTGGTAGGCGATCTCCGGGCCGGCGAGGCGGGTGTTGAGGGGGACGAAGACCGCGCCGAGGGTGCCCGCCGCGAACAGGGTCTCCAGGTAGGAGGGGTGGTTGGGGCCGAGGTAGGCGACGCGGTCGCCGCGCCGGACGCCCCGGGTGCGCAGGGCGTGCGCGAGGCGGGTGGTGCGGGTGTGCAGGGTGCGGTAGTCCGTAGACTGCTCACCGTGGACCAGGGCCGTGCGGTGCGGGGTCTTGCGGGCCCGGCGTGCGGGCCACGACCCCAGTCCCTCATTGCGCATCTCGACGCCCCTTACGGTTTCGTCAGCCCGAGCAGGCGGGCGGCGTTCTCCTTGAGGATCTTCGGCCTGACCTCGTCCTTGATCGGCAGCTTCTCGAAGTCGGCGAGCCAGCGGTCCGGGGTGAGGACGGGGAAGTCGGAGCCGAAGAGGACCTTGTCCTTGAGCAGGGTGTTGGCGTACTGCACCAGTTGCGGCGGGAAGTACTTCGGCGACCAGCCGGACAGGTCGATGTGCACGCCGGGCTTGTGCGTGGCGACGGCGAGTGCCTCGTCCTGCCAAGGGAAGGACGGGTGCGCCAGGATGATCTTCAGGTGCGGGAAGTCGGCGGCCACGTCGTCCACGTGCAGCGGGTTCGAGTACTTGAGGCGGATGCCGCCCCCGCCGGGGACCCCGGCGCCGATGCCCGTCTGACCCGTGTGGAAGAGGGCGATGGTGCCCGTCTCCTCGATCACCTCGTAGAGGTCGTACGCCACCGAGCGGTCGTTGGGGAAGAAGCCCTGGATGCTGGGGTGGAACTTGAAGCCCTTCACCCCGTACTCCTCGACCAGGCGACGGGCCTGCTTGACCCCCGCCTTGCCCCGGAAGGGGTCGATGGAGGCGAAGGGGATGAGGACGTCGGCGTTGGCGGCGGCGGCCTCGGCGACCTCCTCGTTGGGGACGGGGGCCGTGCCGGTCGCGGACTCGGCGTCCACCGTGAAGATCACGGCGGCCATCCTGCGTTCCCGGTAGTAGGCGGCCGTCTCCTGAAGAGTCGGCTTCCGCTTGCCCTCGACCTTGAAGTAGGCGGAGGACGCGTCGTGCAGGTCGTCGTCCAAGGAGGAGTGCCCCTTGGAGGAGACCTCCGCGTGGGTGTGGACGTCGATCGCGACGAGGTCCTCGACGTGGGGGATCGTCATGGTCACGCCTCCGGGAACTCGGGCGCCGGGATGCCGACCGTCTGGAGTTCGGCGCCGACCGAGGTGGGCCACACGTCGGCCAGGGTCTGGGGCGTCCAGCCACCGTCGGCGTAGGCGGCGCGGATCTCCTGCGGATGCGACCAGAGTGCCACCTTGTCGCCGCCGATGCCGATGGCCTGGCCGGTGACGCCCCGGGCCGCCTCGGAGGCGAGGAAGGCCACCAGGGCCGCGCAGTCCTCGGGGGTGCCGAAGCCCTCACCCTTGCGCAGGAAGTCCGGGAAGGGTTCGCCGTTCCTCAGGGCCTCGATGTAGGGGGCGAAGGCGGGGATGGTCTCCGTCATCGCGGTCGCCGCGACCGGCACGATCGCGTTGACGGTGATGCCGGCGCGGCCCAGCTCCATCGACCAGGTGCGGGCGAACGCGGCGATGCCGGCTTTGGCGGCGGCGTAGTTCGTCTGCCCGAAGTTGCCGCGCTGTCCGGCCGGGGAGCCGACCAGGATCAGGGAGCCGCCCTCGCCCTGCTCGCGCATCCGCACGGCGGCGGCCCGGGCGCAGGTGAAGGTGCCCTTGAGGTGGGTGGTGATCACCGCGTCGAAGTCCTCGTCGGTCATCTTCCACAGGACCTTGTCCCGCAGGATGCCCGCGTTGGTGACCAGCACGTCGAGCCGGCCGAACTCCTCGACGGCCCGGTTCACCAGCCGGTCGGCGGCCTCGGACGTCCCGACCGGGACCACCTCGGCGACGGCGGTGCCGCCCGCCTCGGTGATGGACTTCACGGCCTGCTCGGCCACGGCCTCGTCGACGTCGTTGACGACCACGCGGGCGCCGTGGGCGGCCAGGACGTGCGCGTAGGCGAGGCCGAGGCCCCGGCCGCTGCCGGTGACGACGGCGGCCTTGCCGGTGAGATCGATGCTGGGCACGGGCGGGTCCCTTCACGTGACACGGATGAGGCGGCCGCACCAGCGCGGCGCCCAGATCGAAGCTAAGAGCAATAATTGGTGACGTCAATAGTTGTTGCTGTCCGTCCAGTGCGTCAGACTGGTACGTGACACCAGCACGGCCACGTCCCCCCGACCGCTCAGCACACCGGACCGCCCCGCCCGGGGCCTCTCCCAGGGAGCCCGCCATCGCCCGCCAGCCCCACGCCACCGACCCCGCCGCAGGCCCCGCCCCGATCGACGCCGACGAGCCGTGGATGCGCGGCCTGCACGCGGACACCGGCTACCTCCTGTACCGGCTGGGCCTGCGCTCCGGGCAGCTCTTCAACGGCTTCCTCCAGGAGTCCGGCCTGCGCCTGCGCCACTACGCGCTGCTCCGCCTCCTCGCCACCTCCGGCGGTGCGCTCCAGCGCGAACTGAGCACCACGCTCGGCTACGACCCGAGCGCCATCGTCGGCCTGGTCGACGACCTGGAGAAGCTGGGCTTCGCCGAGCGGCGCCCCTCCCCCGACGACCGCCGCAGCCGCATCGTCGTCCTCACCGAGGCCGGCCGCGATTTCCTGCGCGACACCGACGAGGCGGGTCTGAGGGTGACCAACGAACTGCTGGGCCCGCTCGACCCGGCCGAGCGCGACACCCTGCACGCCCTGCTGCTGCGACTCGCGGAGGACCGGCTCGCCTGACGCGGCACCGACGACGGACGTCCGCGGCGGCGCCGCCCCGCACCGCCCCCACGACCTGGCCCATCCGGGAGGTGTCCGGCCATGACCACCCGCTCCGCACCCGACCGGCTGCTGTCCGTCCTCGCCGCGTTCGACCACGCCCACCCGGCGCTCAGCCTCACGGACATCAGCCGACGGGCCGGGCTGACCCTCACCACCGCGCACCGCCTCGCCGGCGCCCTCACCGACTGGGGCGCGCTGGAACGCGACGAGTCCGGCACGTACCACGTCGGACTGCGCCTGTGGGAGGTCGCGGCGCTCGCACCCCGCGCCCTCGCCCTGCGGCAGGTCGCGCTGCCGTACCTGGAGGACCTGTACGAAGCCACCCACGAGAACGTGCAGTTGGCGGTCCGCGACGGCTCCGAGGTGGTCTACATCGAGTGGATCTCCGGGCGTTCGGCGGTCGGCGTCCACATCCGCGTCGGCGCCCGCTGGCCGCTGCACGTCACAGGTGTCGGGCTCGCTCTGCTGGCGTACGGCGACCCCGAGCTCCAACAGGAGTACTGCGCCCGCCCATTGGCCTCCTACACCCCGCACACCATCACCGACCCGAGCCGCCTGCGCCGGACCCTCGCCGAGATACGCCGCTCGGGCGTCGCGGTGAGCGACCGTCAGATCACCGAGGACGCCCTCTCCGTCGCCGCCCCCGTACGCGGACCGGACGGCACCCTGATCGCGGCCGTCTCGGTCGTCGTCCCCGAGCACGGTGCCCAGGTACCGGCGCTCATTCCGGCGGTACGGCTGGCGGCCCGGGGGATCTCACGGGCACTGGGATGGCAGCCGGAGGAGAGCCGGGCGTAGACGGTGGGGCCCTCTGTCGGCAGGGCTCGGGCGACCAGGTCGCCGCCGTCCTCCAGCGCCCCGGCGTGCCCACGCCCACCCCTGGGAAGCCGCGCCCGGCGACGCGGCGCCCTCACACCGACTCTCCTCACCGGAATCTCAGACGGCGACCCCGGCTTTCAAAGGATCACCCCAGATACGGGGCGCACGATGCACACGCCAAGACGGATATCTCAGGAAGGCGTGCCGTGGGCGTCCCGCACCTATCGAACCGGTCCGAGCGACAGCCGCAGGGGTGGTCCCGGCGCGGGCTGCTCGGTGCGCTCGGCGCGATACCCGCCGCCGCCGTGCTCACGGGGTGCGGCGGCGGATCGGCGCACGCGTCGAAGGGGGCCGCGGCGGGCGGCGGGGCGACGACGTCCGCCCAGGCCGCCACGGCGAAGGCGAGCATCGCCGTCACCCCCGCCGACGGCACCGGGAAGGCCGGGTTCACCAGCCCCGTCGAGGTCACCGTCACCGACGGCACGCTCACCTCCGTGAAGGTCACCGGCGACGACGGCTCCACGCTGAGCGGCTCCTTCAACGACGCCCGCACCCGGTGGACCTCCGCCAAGAACCCCTCCTCGGGCACCAGGTACGAGGTCACCGCGGAGGCGGAGGACGGCGCCGAGGAGAGCACGACGTTCACCACGAGGTCGCCCGGGGAGACCTTCGTCGGCTACTTCACCCCCGAGGCGAACTCGACGTCCGGCGTCGGCATGCCCGTGTCGGTCGACTTCACGCACGCGGTGACGGACCGGGCCGCCGTCGAGAAGGCGATCACGGTCACGGCCGAGCCCGCCGTCGAGGTCGTCGGCCACTGGTTCAGCGACACCCGACTCGACTTCCGGCCCAAGACGTACTGGGCGGCCGGCACCACGATCACGCTCGCTCTGCGGCTGAAGGACGTCGAGGCAGCGGACGGCGTCTACGGCACACAGTCGAAGGACGTCACCTTCCACATCGGCCGCGAGCAGATCAGCACGGTCGACCTCGCGACGAAGCGGATGACCGTCCGGCGGAACGGCGCGACCACCGCCACCTATCCGGTCTCCGGCGGCGACGCCGAACACACCACCTGGTCCGGGATCATGGTGATCAGCGAACGGTTCAAGCAGACCCGCATGGAGTCCTCGACCGTGGGCCTGGGCGACGAGTACGACATCTCCGACGTCCCGCACGCCCAACGGCTCACCACCTCCGGGACCTTCATCCACGGCAACTACTGGGCGTCCACCTCGGTGTTCGGCAGCCAGAACACCAGTCACGGCTGCGTGGGCCTGCACGACGCCAAGGGTGCGAACGACACCTCGGTCGACGGCTACACGTTCTACCGGAGCTCGATGCTCGGGGACGTCGTCGTCGTGAAGAACTCCGGCGAGGACACCGTCGATCCGGCCAACGGACTCAACGGATGGAACCTGTCCTGGGCGGACTGGAAGGCGGGCAGTGCCCTTTAGCACATTCGCGCCTTCATCGGGTTAACTCACCCGGGGCAGAAGGACTTTCACTGCTACACCTCTTGACGACCGGAGTGCCCGAGAGCACATTGGGCCCACTTTGAGAGCGCTCTCAGCCAGTTCCGAGGACGCCGTCGAAGGCACCCGCGCACCTCACTCCGTACCCGAGAGGCAGCACCCCCTCATGAGTGGAACCTCCGGCATACCCCGCAGACGGCGCCCGTTGCGGCGGGCGCTCGTCGCCGTCATCAGCACCCTGGGCCTCGCGGCGGCTGCCGCCACGGTCGCCTCACCGTCCGCGAACGCCTCCGCGCCCACGCCCCCGGCGGGCTGGTCGCAGGTCTTCCTCGACGACTTCACCGGTGCCGCGGGCACCGGCGTCTCCACCGCCAACTGGCAGTACGCGACCGGGACCTCGTATCCCGGCGGCCCTGCCAACTGGGGCACCGGCGAGGTCGAGACGATGACCAACAGCACCAGCAACGTCTCACTCGACGGCAACGGCAACCTGCGCATCACCCCGCTGCGCAACGCGGCCGGCAACTGGACCTCGGGCCGCATCGAGACCAACCGCACCGACTTCCAGCCCCCGTCGGGCGGCAAACTGCGCGTCGAGGCCCGGATCCAGATGCCCAACGTCACCGGCACCGCGGCCGAGGGCTACTGGCCCGCGTTCTGGATGCTGGGCGCGCCCTACCGGGGCAACTACCAGAACTGGCCGAGCGTCGGCGAGCTGGACATCATGGAGAACGTCCAGGGCCTCAACACCGTGTGGGCCACCATGCACTGCGGCACCAGCCCGGGCGGCCCGTGCAACGAGACGACGGGCCTGGGCGGTTCGACCTCGTGTCCGGGCACGACCTGCCAGGCCGGCTTCCACACCTACACCATGGAGTGGGACCGCTCGGTGAGCCCCGAGGCGATCCGTTACTCCGTCGACGGTGTCAACTTCCACACCGTCACCGCCAACCAGGTCGACGCGACGACCTGGTCCAACGCCACCAACCACGGCTTCTTCATCATCCTGAACGTGGCGATGGGCGGCGGCTTCCCCGACGCGTTCGGCGGCGGACTGGACGCCGACACCCGCTCCGGCGTGCCGATGACCGTCGACTACGTCCAGGTCCTGTCGGCCACCGGCGGCACCACCACTCCCCCACCGACCGGCAACCGCGACGCCTACGCCGCCATCCAGGCCGAGTCCTACGACAGCCAGTCCGGCTCCAGTACCGAGACCACCTCGGACACCGGCGCCGGCCAGAACATCGGCTCCCTCGCCAACGGCGACTGGGCCCTGTACCGGGGCGTCAAGTTCGGTTCCTCCGCGGCCACCCAGTTCGTCGCCCGCGTGGCCAGCGGGGCGGCGACCGGCGTCAGCGGCCTCGTCGAGGTCCGCCTCGACAGCCGTACCGCCGCTCCCGTCGGCACCTTCTCCCTCGCCAACACGGGCGGTTGGCAGTCCTGGCGGACGGTCCCGGCGAACATCAGCTCGGTGACGGGCACGCACGACGTGTATCTGACGTTCACCAGCGGCCAGCCGGCCGACTTCGTGAACGTGAACTGGTTCAACTTCGGGCATTGACGCCCTCTCCGCGAGGGGCCCCGCTCGTGCGGGGTCCCTCCCGGACCCCGCACGCGTCGTCGCGGACATCCGTCGTGAGCTCATGGTCTTCGCCGGAGGGTCACGCAACCCTGAAAGGTTTCAGGTTCCCTCCCGCCCGACGTGCTCCGAGACTTGGGGCGCTGGACCCGCCACCGAGTCTCCAGGGGGAACCATGTCTTTTCGTAAGCGAGTGGTCGCGGCGACGATCGGCGCCGCCACGGCGGCCATGGTGGGGTTGAGCGCGTCCCCGGCATCGGCGAGCGTCTCGAACGGTTATGTCAGCGGAGGCGGCGAATTCACCAACGACTGGGGTGACGAGGGCCCGCTCTCCACGAGCAGCAACACCCGTTCCAACGCCACCTGCCTGTGGCAGCAGATCCTCTGGGCGGAGGGGGCCAACGAGCAGAACGGCTCCGACTTCGACGCCGCGGACATCGACGGCGACTTCGGGCCGAACACCCGGCACGCGACGATGGACCTGCAGCGACGCTGGAACCTGGAGGACGTCGACGGCATCGTCGGGCCGGACACCTTCGGCTACCTCGACGGCAGGCGGCTCGTGCACTACTCGGGCAGCACCTCGGGCAACCTGTGGATGCACTACGACGGGCCGACGCACCACTTCTACATCAACCGGACCAGCTCCGGAAACTACGGCTTCTACGAGGGCTCTTCGAACGACAACGGGACCACGATCCGGTACGCCTCGTACAACTTCCGCAGCTGCGGCTGACACCGGCACGCCGAGGCCGACCGCGACACGGTGAGACTCGGCGTCAGCACGCCCCGGAACGCCCGGCGGTGGGTGAAACCACCCCGGCGCCCACCTTGTGGGCGAAGCCCGCGGTCCCCGAGGTCTCCTCAGCCCTCGCTCCGGCGGGACACGCGAAGCGCCGCCGCTCTCCCTCACGGAGACCGGCGGCGCCGTCGCGTGTCCAGGGGAGCGCCGCCGTGGATGCGGGAGAGGTGACCGCTCGGGTGCGGCGACCGGCTCGGCGGCCCGGCGCCACCCGCCGGTCCCTCGCTCGCCCCGACCGGCCCCGGGCCGCCGTCACCGCAGCTCCGCCCGGAATCCCGCCGGAGTCACCTCCGTGTGCTGCTGGAAGAACTTGGAGAAGTTCGCCGCGTCGGGGAAACCGACCGCCGCTCCGACCCGGCCGATCGGCATGTCGGTGTGGGCGAGGAGGCGTTTCGCCTCCAGGATCACGCGTCGGTCGATGAAGCCCTTGGGGGTCTGGCCGGTGGCGGCGCGGACCGCGCGGACGAGGGTGCGCCGGGAGTAGCCGAGGGTGTCGGCGTAGGCGCTGACGCTGTGGTTGGTGGCGAAGCCCCGCTCCACGGCGTCCCGGAAGAGGGTGAAGGTGGTGTCGGACTGCCGTCGCAGCGCCTCCGCGGAACTCGCCGCGAGGTGGGCCAGGCGCAGCAGGAACGCGCTGAGCGTGTGGCGCAGTACCGCGGTGTGCAGACTGAGGGGGAGGGTCCCGGCGTCCTCGTACTCGCGTTGCAGTTGGGCGAGGGCGGACCGGAGTGCGTCGAGCCGGGGTTCGTCGGGGCGCAGCAGGGGCGGCAGGTCGTAGCGGTAGAGGCCGGTGGCCTCGACGGTGGCGCGGGGCAGGAAACCGGGCTGCATGGTCAGGACGGTCCCGCGGTACTCGCTGGTCGGTGAGAAGCGGTGGACCTGGCCCGGGCGGATCCACAGCAGGTCACCGGGCCTCGCCTCGTACTCGTCGAAGTCGATCATGTGGCGGACGGGACCGCCCCCGTCGCCGTCGCCACCACGACCGACGCCCCCACCACGACCGTCGCCGAAGAGCATCACGACGTGGAAGTCGATGCGGTGCACGCGCTCCAGCGGTGCCTCCGCGTGCCAGGTGCGGCCGGTACCCATGGGGCCGACCTGCATGCCGACACCGCCGACGCTCAGCTCGACCGGGAAGGGAAACGTTCTGATCCCGTCCATGCCACCGTCACCGTCGCCGCCTTGGATGGTTCTGTCCGCCATGTCCTTCTCGTGCCGCCTCGGTCCAGCCGTCCGTGTCCCACTTTCACCACAGGCTGACACACGAGCACCTTCCCCCATAAAAGTCCGACTTTTAGATTTGAAGGCATCAGACCAGTTACCCCGCTCCGATCGAGGACTTCTTGAAGATGAGCACGCAGACACCGGACCGCTTCGAATGGACCGAACTCGACCGGCGTGCCGTCGACACCGCCCGCCTGCTGGCGGCCGATGCCGTGCAGCGGGTCGGGAACGGACACCCGGGAACGGCCATGAGCCTGGCCCCGGCGGCGTACACGATCTTTCAGAAGGTGATGCGTCACGACCCGGCGGATCCCGAGTGGACGGGCCGTGACCGCTTCGTCCTGTCCCCCGGGCACACCTCGCTCACCCTCTACACGCAGCTCTACCTCGCCGGGTACGAGCTGGAGCTCGACGACCTGAAGGCGTTCCGGACCCACGGTTCGAAGACGCCCGGTCACCCCGAGTACGGCCACACCGCCGGCGTCGAGACCACCACCGGCCCGCTCGGGCAGGGTGTCGCCAACGCGGTGGGCATGGCGATGGCCGCCCGCTACGAGCGCGGTCTGTTCGACCCCGAGGCCGCCGAGGGCACCTCGCCGTTCGACCACACCGTCTGGGCGATCGTCTCCGACGGCGACCTGGAGGAGGGCATCTCCGCCGAGGCCTCCTCGCTGGCCGGTCACCAGAAGCTCGGCAACCTCGTCTTCCTCTACGACGACAACCACATCTCCATCGAGGGCGACACCGCGACCGCCTTCTCCGAGGACGTGCTGAAGCGGTACGAGGCGTACGGCTGGCACGTGCAGCGGATCGAGCCCGGCGAGGACGGCGACGTCGACGTCGACGCCCTGTACGCGGCCCTCACCGCCGCGCGGGCGGAGACCGGCCGCCCCTCGATCGTCGCCATGCGCACGATCATCGCCTGGCCCGCGCCGAACGCCCGGAACACCGAGGCCTCGCACGGTTCCGCGCTCGGCGCGGACGAGGTCGCCGCCACCAAGCGGCTGCTGGGCTTCGACCCCGAGCGGAGCTTCCAGGTCGACGACGACGTCCTCGCCCACGCCCGCCGCGCCCTGGACCGGGGCGCGCAGGCGCACGCCTCCTGGGACAAGCGGCTCGACGAGTGGCGCGGCGCCCAGCCGGAGCGCGCCCGGCTCTTCGACCGGGTCGTCGCCGGTCAGCTGCCCGAGGGCTGGGAGGACGCCCTCCCCGTCTTCGAGGAGGGGACCTCCGTCGCCACCCGCGCCGCGTCCGGCAAGGTGCTCCAGGCGCTCGGCGCGGTCATCCCGGAGCTGTGGGGCGGCTCGGCCGACCTGGCCGGCTCCAACAACACGACGATCGACAAGACGTCCTCGTTCCTCCCGGCGGACAACCCCCTGTCCGAGGCCGACCCGTACGGCCGCACGATCCACTTCGGTATCCGCGAGCACTCCATGGCCGCGGAGATGAACGGCATCGCGCTGCACGGCAACACCCGCATCTACGGCGGCACCTTCCTCGTCTTCTCCGACTACATGCGCAACGCCGTACGGCTCTCCGCACTGATGCACCTGCCGGTGACCTACGTGTGGACGCACGACTCCATCGGCCTCGGCGAGGACGGTCCCACCCATCAGCCGGTCGAGCACCTCGCGTCCCTGCGGGCCATCCCGGGCCTGAACATCGTCCGGCCCGCCGACGCCAACGAGACCGCGCTCGCCTGGGCCGAGATCCTCAAGCGGCATGCCACCGACCCGGCCCCGCACGGTCTGGCGCTCACCCGTCAGGGCGTGCCGACGTACGCGCCGAACCCGGACACGACGAAGGGCGGCTACGTCCTTCGTGAGGCGTCCACCGGGACCCCCGACGTCGTCCTGATCGCCACCGGCTCCGAGGTCCAGCTCGCCGTCGCCGCGCGCGAGACGCTGGAGGCCGAGGGTGTGGGTACGCGGGTGGTGTCGATGCCGTCCGTGGAGTGGTTCGAGGAGCAGTCGCGGGAGTACCGCGAGAGCGTCCTTCCGCCGTCCGTGAAGGCGCGCGTTGCGGTCGAGGCCGGGATCGGTCTGACGTGGTACCGGTTCGTAGGTGACGCAGGACGCATCGTCTCCCTCGAACACTTCGGCGCCTCCGCCGACGCGAAGACCCTGTTCGCCGAGTTCGGCTTCACCGCCGAGAACGTCGCCGCCACGGCGCGGGCCGTGCTCAGTTCGACCACGGGCCCGTCCGCCGCGCGTGGCTGATCCGACCGCCAGAAAGAAGATGATCACCGTGACCGAAGCAACCGCGCCCGCGGGAGCACTCAAGCGCCTCTCCGACGAGGGCGTCTCCATCTGGCTGGACGACCTGTCGCGCACCCGGATCGAGTCCGGGAACCTCGCCGAGCTCGTCGAGACGAAGCACGTGGTGGGAGTCACCACCAACCCGTCCATCTTCCAGGCCGCCATCGGCTCCGGCGCGGGCTACGAGGAGCAGCTCGGCGACCTCGCCCTGCGGGGCGTCACCGTCGACGAGGCCGTCCGCATGATGACGACCGCCGACGTGCGGGCCGC
Organism: Streptomyces sp. NPDC032822; assembly: GCF_055578825.1. Taxonomy (NCBI): domain Bacteria; kingdom Bacillati; phylum Actinomycetota; class Actinomycetes; order Kitasatosporales; family Streptomycetaceae; genus Streptomyces; species Streptomyces sp. NPDC032822. The sequence continues at coordinate 638,303 of NZ_JBVIOL010000002.1, forward strand.
CGCCGACGTCCTGCGTCCGGTGTACGACGCCACGGACGGCCGCGACGGCCGGGTCTCCATCGAGGTCGACCCCCGCCTCGCCCACGAGACGCGGGCCACGATCGCCGAGGCCAGGCAGCTCGCCTGGCTGGTCGACCGGCCCAACGTGATGATCAAGATCCCGGCGACGAAGGCCGGTCTCCCGGCGATCACCGAGGTCGTCGGCCTCGGCATCAGCGTCAACGTCACGCTCATCTTCTCGCTGGAGCGCTACCGCGAGGTCATGGACGCCTACCTCGCCGGCCTGGAGAAGGCGCAGGCGGCCGGGCTCGACCTCGCCACCGTCCACTCCGTCGCCTCCTTCTTCGTCTCCCGCGTGGACGCCGAGATCGACAAGCGGCTGACGGTGCTCGGCACCGAGGAGGCCCTGGCCCTCAAGGGGCGCGCCGCCCTCGCCAACGCGCGGCTCGCCTACGAGGCGTACGAGGCCGTCTTCGACGGTGAGCGCTGGACCGCCCTCGGCGGCGCCCGCGCCAACAAGCAGCGTCCGCTGTGGGCGTCGACCGGTGTGAAGGACCCGGCGTACAAGGACACCCTGTACGTCGACGAGCTGGTCGCGCCCGGCACGGTCAACACGATGCCGGAGGGCACCCTGAACGCCACCGCCGACCACGGCGTCATCACCGGCGACACCGTCTCCGGCGGCTACCCGCAGGCCCGCGCCGACCTCGCGGCCGTGGAGCGGCTCGGCATCTCCTACGACGAGGTCGTGGGGCAGCTGGAGGACGAGGGCGTCGCCAAGTTCGAGGCGGCCTGGCAGGAGCTGCTCGACGCCGTGACGAAGTCCCTGAACGGGAAGGGAGTTGACGGGGAATGAGCAAGAAGCTTCCCGAAAAGACCGCTCCGGCAGCGCCGGAGACCGACACGCCCGAGGAGAGGGGAGACCTGGGCATGGAACCGGACGACTGGGCCAACCCCCTGCTCGACCCGCGCGACCGCCGGCTCCCCCGCATCGCGGGCCCCTCGGGTCTGGTGATCTTCGGGGTCACCGGTGACCTGTCCCGCAAGAAGCTGATGCCGGCGGTCTACGACCTCGCCAACCGCGGCATGCTGCCGCCGGGTTTCTCCCTCGTCGGCTTCGCCCGGCGGGACTGGGAGGACCAGGACTTCGCGCAGGTCGTGCACGACTCCGTCCGCGAGCACGCGCGCACCCCGTTCCGCGAGGAGGTCTGGCAGCAGCTCGCCGAGGGCATGCGGTTCATCCCCGGTGACTTCGACGACGACACCGCGTTCAAGCAACTGCGGTCCGCCGTGGACGAGTTGGACGCTTCCCGCGGGACCAGCGGGAACTACGCGTTCTACCTCTCCGTACCGCCGAAGTTCTTCCCGAAGGTCGTCCGGCAGCTGAAGAAGCACGGCCTGGCGGACGCCCCGGAGGGCTCCTGGCGGCGCGCGGTGATCGAGAAGCCGTTCGGCCGCGACCTGAAGAGCGCGCGGGAGCTGAACGCCCTCGTGCACGACGTGTTCGAGCCGGACCAGGTCTTCCGTATCGACCACTACCTCGGCAAGGAGACCGTCCAGAACATCCTGGCGCTCCGCTTCGCCAACCAGATGTACGAGCCCATCTGGAACCGGTCGTACGTCGACCACGTACAGATCACGATGGCCGAGGACATCGGCATCGGCGGCCGGGCCGGCTACTACGACGGTATCGGCGCCGCCCGTGACGTCATCCAGAACCACCTCCTCCAGCTGATGGCCCTCACCGCGATGGAGGAGCCCGCCGCCTTCGACGCCGAGTCGCTGCTCATGGAGAAGCTGAAGGTCCTCAAGGCCGTCAAGCTGCCGGAGGACATCGGCGCCCACACCGTGCGCGGGCAGTACGCGGCGGCCTGGCAGGGCGGCGAGAAGGTGCGCGGCTACCTGGAGGAGGACGGCACCGACCCGGCCTCCACCACCGACACGTACGCGGCCATCAAGGTGAACGTCGACAACCGGCGCTGGGCGGGCGTCCCCTTCTACCTGCGCACCGGCAAGCGGCTGGGCCGCCGGGTCACCGAGATCGCGGTGGTCTTCCAGTCGGCCCCGCACTCCCCCTTCGACTCGACGGCCACCGAGGAGCTGGGCAAGAACGCGATCGTCATCCGCGTCCAGCCCGACGAGGGCATGACGGTCCGCTTCGGGTCGAAGGTGCCGGGCACCTCGATGGAGATCCGGGACGTGACGATGGACTTCGCCTACGGCGAGTCGTTCACGGAGTCCAGCCCCGAGGCGTACGAGCGGCTCATCCTGGACGTCCTCCTCGGGGACGCCAACCTGTTCCCCCGTCACCAGGAAGTGGAAGAGTCCTGGAAGATCCTCGACCCGATCGAGGAGACCTGGGCGAACCACGGCAGGCCGGCGCAGTACACGGCGGGCAGCTGGGGACCCGAGGAAGCCGACGAGATGCTCGCACGAGACGGACGGAGCTGGCGCAGGCCATGAAGATCGATCTGACCGACACCACGGCAAGCAAGATCAACAAGGCGTTGGTGAAGGGCCGCCGCGCCATCGGTACGCCCGCGGTGGGCATGGTCCTGACGATGGTGATCGTCACGGACGAGGAGAACGCCTACGACGCGATCAAGGCGGCCGAGGAGGCCTCGCACGAGCACCCCTCGCGCACCCTGGTCGTCATCAAGCGGCACGCCCGCACCCCGCGCGACCGCACCAACTCCCACCTGGACGCCGAGGTACGCGTCGGCGCGGACGCGGGCACCGGCGAGACGGTGATCCTGCGGACGTACGGCGAGGTGTCCGACCACGCCGACTCGGTCGTCCTGCCGCTGCTGCTGCCGGACGCCCCGGTCGTCGTGTGGTGGCCGGTGGACGCGCCGGAGAACCCGGCGAAGGACCCGCTGGGCGCGCTCGCCCAGCGCCGGATCACCGACCTGTACGCCGTCGAGCAGCCGCTGCGCGCCCTGGACCTGCGGGCCCGCTCGTACGCGCCCGGCGACACCGACCTCGCCTGGACCCGTCTGACGCCGTGGCGCTCGATGCTGGCGGCGGCCCTGGACCAGGCCCGGGTGAAGGTGACCGCGGCGGCGGTGGAGGCCGAGGAGGAGAACCCGGCCGCCGAGCTGCTGGCCCGCTGGCTGGAGGCCCGCCTCGGGGTCAAGGTCGACCGGGTCGTCACCGCCGGGCCGGTGGTCACGGCCGTACGGCTGGGCACCGCGAACGGCGAGATCGTCATCGACCGCCCCGAGGGCCCGCTGGCCACGCTGTCCCTGCCGGGCCAGCCCTCGCGCACCCTCGCGCTGAAGGTCCGCACCACCTCCGAACTGATCGCCGAGGAGCTCAGGCGCCTCGACGCGGACGAGATGTACGCCATCGCCCTGCGCGGCAACGGCACCAAGGAGACCCCCGCCCATGTCTGACTCCCCTTCCGACTCCCCGCGGCCCACCCGGCGACCGGAGTGGACGGCCCTGGAGGACCATCGCGCCCAGTGGCGCCCGCACCTGCGGGACCTGTTCGCGACGGACCCCGGGCGCGCGGAACGGTACGTCGTACGCGTCGGCGACCTGCGCATCGACTACTCCAAGCACCTCGTCACCGACGAGACGCTCGCCCTGCTCCAGGAACTCGCCACCGCCACCGACGTGTTCGGGCTGCGTGACGCCATGTTCCGCGGCGAGCGCATCAACATCACCGAGGACCGCGCCGTCCTGCACACCGCGCTGCGCGCTCCCGCGAACGCGGTGATCGAGGTCGACGGCGAGAACGTCGTCCCCGAGGTGCACGCCGTCCTCGACCGCATGACCGCGTTCGCCGACCGGGTCCGCTCCGGCGAGTGGACCGGCCACACCGGCAAGCGGATCCGCAATGTCGTCAACATCGGCATCGGCGGCTCCGACCTGGGCCCGGCGATGGCGTACGAGGCCCTGCGGGCCTTCACCGCACGGGAGTTGACGTTCCGCTTCGTGTCGAACGTGGACGGCGCCGACCTGCACGAGGCGGTCCGTGACCTGGACCCGGCGGAGACCCTGTTCATCGTCGCGTCCAAGACGTTCACCACCATCGAGACCATCACCAACGCCACCTCGGCCCGCTCCTGGCTGCTGAACGGTCCAGGCGGCCTGGGTGAGGACAAGGCCGTCGCCCGGCACTTCGTCACCCTGTCGACGAACGCGGAGAAGGTCACCGGGTTCGGCATCGACCCGGACAACATGTTCGGGTTCTGGGACTGGGTCGGCGGCCGGTACTCCTTCGACTCGGCGATCGGCCTCTCCCTGATGATCGCCGTCGGGCCGGACCGCTTCCGGGAGATGCTGGACGGTTTCCGAATCGTCGACGAGCACTTCCGCAACGCGGCCCCCGAGGACAACGCCCCTCTGCTGCTGGGCCTGTTGGGCATCTGGTACGGCAACTTCTTCGGCGCCCAGTCGCACGCGGTACTGCCCTACAGCCACTACCTGTCCAAGTTCACCGCCTATCTCCAGCAGCTGGACATGGAGTCCAACGGCAAGTCCGTGGACCGCGACGGCAACCCTGTGGACTGGCAGACCGGTCCGGTGGTGTGGGGCACGCCCGGCACCAACGGGCAGCACGCCTACTACCAGTTGATTCACCAGGGCACCAAGCTCATCCCGGCCGACCTGATCGGCTTCGCCCGTCCGGTCGACGAACTGAGCGACGAACTAGCGGCCCAGCACGACCTGTTGATGGCCAACCTGTTCGCGCAGGGCCAGGCGCTCGCCTTCGGGAAGACCGCCGAGGAGGTCCGTGCGGAGGGTGTCGCCGAGGAGCAGGTGCCGCACCGCACCTTCCAGGGCAACCACCCCACGACGACGATCCTGGCCAGGGAACTCACCCCCTCGGTCCTCGGCCAGCTCATCGCCCTCTACGAACACAAGGTGTTCGTCCAGGGCGCCGTCTGGAACATCGACTCCTTCGACCAGTGGGGCGTCGAACTCGGCAAGGTCCTCGCCAAGCGCGTGGAGCCCGCCCTCACCGAAGGGGCCGAGGTGCCCGGCCTCGACTCCTCCACCAGCGCCCTCGTGGCCGCCTACCGTGAGCTGAAGGAAGTGCTCTGACATGATAGCGATGCAAATCGGTCTCATCGGCCTCGGCAAGATGGGCGGCAACATGCGCGAGCGGATCCGCCGCGCCGGCCACACCGTCATCGGCTACGACCGCAACCCCGACGTCTCCGACGTGAGCGGCCTGGCCGAACTGGTCGACAAGCTCGAAGCCCCGCGCACCGTCTGGGTGATGGTGCCGGCCGGCGCCGCCACCCAGTCGACGGTCGACGAGCTCGCGGAGCTGCTGGAGCCCGGCGACGTCGTCGTGGACGGCGGCAACTCCCGCTGGACCGACGACGAGAAGCACGCCGAGGAGCTGGGCGCCAAGGGCATCGGCTTCGTCGACGCGGGCGTCTCCGGCGGGGTGTGGGGCCTGAAGAACGGCTACGCCCTGATGGTCGGCGGCGACAAGGAGCACGTCGACCGGCTCCGGCCGATCTTCGACGCGCTCAAGCCGGAAGGGCCCTCCGGCTTCGTCCACGCGGGCAAGGTGGGCGCCGGGCACTTCTCCAAGATGGTCCACAACGGCATCGAGTACGCCATGATGCAGGCCTACGCCGAGGGCTGGGAGCTGCTGGAGGCGGTCGACTCGGTCACCGACGTGCGTGAGGTGTTCCGCTCCTGGCAGGAGGGCACCGTCATCCGCTCCTGGCTCCTGGACCTGGCGGTCAACGCCCTCGACGAGGACGAGCACCTGGGCGCGCTGCGCGGCTACGCGGAGGACTCCGGCGAGGGCCGCTGGACCGTCGAGGCCGCGATCGACAACGCGGTGCCGCTGCCCGCGATCACGGCCTCGCTGTTCGCCCGGTTCGCGTCCCGTCAGGACGACTCGCCGCAGATGAAGATGATCGCGGCGCTGCGCAACCAGTTCGGCGGCCACGCCGTCGAGTCGGCGAAGGAGTAACGCGTCGTGGGGGACCTACTGCTGGTCCGCCACGGCGAGACGGGGTGGAGCGTGTCGGGACAGCACACCAGCTGGACCGACCTGCCCCTCACCCGGCACGGTGAGGAACAGGCCAAGTCCCTCGCTCCGCTCCTCTCGTCGCGGACCTTCGCCCTCGCGCTGACCAGCCCGCTGGACCGCGCGATACGCACCGCCGAACTGGCCGGTGTCGCCGGGGCCGTACCCGAGCCCGACCTGCGCGAGTGGGACTACGGCGGCTACGAGGGCGTCACCACCGTCGACATCCACCGCACCGTGCCGGACTGGTACCTGTGGACCGACGGGGTGCCGCCCGGCCCCGACGGGCATCCGGGCGAGTCGCCCGCCGAGGTGGGCCGACGCGCCGACCGGGTGCTCGCCCGGGTGGAGACCGCTCTCCCCGACGGAGACGTGATCGTCGTGGCGCACGCCCATTTCCTGCGCGTGCTGACGGCCCGCCGGCTGGGACTGGACGCCGCGGACGGTCGGCTGTTCCAACTGGCGACGGCGACCGTCAGCCGACTGTCCACGGAACACGGTCGTCCGGTCGTCGCGGAGTGGAACACCCGGCCGTAGTGGCGGGCCGGAACCCGCTCCGTCGAGCGGCAACCGTCGGCGCGTCGGGGCCGGTTGACATGCCGGAGGGACCGCGTCAGAGTCGCGGCTGATGGAGATCGACGATCTGACCCCGGCCGAGCTGCGGGTCTGGCGCGCCTTCCCCCGCGGCGAGTCCGTGACCTTCGGGGGCGCGGACGACGAGGATGTGGCGGACGGCGGCACGTGGGGTCCCGAACGGACCGTACGGGCCGCCGTCTTGCGGGCGCTGCTGCTCAACGGCCCGCAGGAGGACGGGGAGATACCCGCCCTGAAACTGGCGGGCGCACGGATCACCGGCACCCTGGACCTGCGGTACGGGACCTGCGAGCACGCCGTACGGCTGAGCCACTGCCACTTCGCGGGCGTGCCCCAGCTGTACGGCTCCCGGCTCCGCCAGTTGAACCTGAGCGGCTCCGTCCTGCCCGGGCTGACCGCCGGTGTGCTGCGGGTGGAGGGCGTCCTGCGGCTGTCGGACTGCCGGGTCCACGGGCCGGTGCGGCTCGGCGGCGCCCAGATCGCCAACGCCCTGTTCATGGAACGCGCGCACCTCACCGCCGGGGACGCGTCGGAGCCCGTGCTCCAGCTGAACCAGGTGACCACCGGCGACGACCTGTGGGCTCCCGGGCTGCGGATCGACGGCGAGATGCGGCTCAACGGCGCCCACATCGCCGGTTCGGTCAACCTCGACGAGGCGCGGCTCAGCCGCCCCGGCGAGCACGTCCTCGACGCGGAGACCCTCACCGTGGAGGGCGACGTCCGTATGCGGCACACCCACGTCGAGGGCTGGATCGGGCTGCGGGGCGCCCGGATCACGGGCCGCCTCGACCTGTCGTACGCCCGCCTGGTGAACCCGCGCGACGCGGCGCTGCGGGCGAGCAGTTGCACCATCGGGGAGCTGTGGCTGCGCCGGGGCCCCCGTCTGGACGGCACCCTCAACCTGCGCCGCACCCAGACGGAGGTCCTCTTCCTGGAGCCGGCGGTCGTGCCGGACGAGGTGCTGCTCAGCGACCTCGTCTACACCACGCTCACCCCGCACGAGCCCGCCGAGCGCCGGCTGCCGATGCTGGAGCGGGACAGCGACGGCTATGTCCCGCACGGCTACGAGCAGTTGACCGCCGCCTATCTGCGCATCGGCGACGACCGCGCCGCCCGGCTCGTCCAGCTCGCCAAGCAGCGCCGCCACCGCCGCACCCTGCCCTGGTACGGCCGGCTGTGGGGCCACGTCCAGGACGCCACCGTCGGCTACGGCTTCCGCCCGCTGCGCGCCTGCGGCTGGCTGCTGTCGCTGCTCGCGATCGGCTCGGTCGCGTACGCGCTGCACCATCCGCGCCCGCTCAAGCCGTCCGAGGCCCCGGAGTTCAACCCGCTGTTCTACACCCTCGACCTGCTGCTGCCGGTGATCTCGTTCGGGCAGGAGGGCGCGTTCGCCCCGGGGAGCGGGTACCAGATCCTGTCGTACGCGCTGGTCATCGCCGGCTGGATCCTGGCCACGACGGTCTTCGCCGGTGTGACCCGGACCGTCAGCCGCCAGTGAGCCGACGCACCGCGTGCTGGGCGGCGAGGCGGACGGGGGCGTTCTGGGCGCCGTAGCCCCGATAGCCACCGTCGCGCTGGACCAGCTCGAAGAAGACACGGCCGATGGTGGAGGTGTAGCAGTGCCGGAACTCGCCGTGGGCGTCACGGTCGTAGAGGATGCCGAGTTCGCGGTACGTGTCCAGCTCCCCGTCGGCGAACTCGAAACGGGCCGCCAGGTCGTCGTGGTAGTTGGCGGGGATCGGCAGCAGCCGCCCGCCCGCCGCGACGAACCGGCGGGCCGCGGCGACCACGTCGTCGGTGGCCAGCGCGATGTGCTGGGCGTGGACCGTGTCGTCGGTGGGTGCCGCGCCGACGGACAGGGGGATGCGGACGGTGCCGTCGGCGTTGGTGACGGCACGGCTGCGCAGCAGCCCGTAGGGGTCGGCGACGTCGACGCTCTCCTGCGCGTGCAGGCCGAGCACGCTCTGGTGGAAGAGGGCCGCCTCGTCGAAGTGGTGCCAGGGCTGGGTGAGGGCGAGGTGGTCGATGCGGGCGGCGGGCCCGGGCGGGGGCTCGGGGGCTGCCGTGTCCTCGAAGTCCGCCCGCCAGCCGGGCTGTTCGGGGCGGTCCGTGGGGGCGCAGAAGAACACCTCGGTGCCGTCCGGGGCCGCCACCGCGTCGAGCGGGGCGTCCTCCGGAGCGCGGCGGCGGGGCAGGACGGGGGCCAGCAGCGCCTCGGCGCGCCGGGCGGCGGCCGTCGGATCGGGTGACTCCAGGCCGATCGCGGCCAGCCGGGTGCCGTCCCGGCGTGCGGCCGTGCCCGTGTTGACCAGGAGCCGGGCCGCGCCCTGCTGCCACAGGTCGACCGGCTTGCTGCGGTGCCGTGCGGCGCGGGTGAAGCCCAGCGCGCCGAGCACCGTGGTGAGCGGCTCGGCGTCGGACGTCACGAGTTCGGCGAAGGCGATGCCCGTCGGGGCGACCGAGGCGGGCGGGGCGGCGATGCCCAGCGTCTCCTGGAGGACGAGGAGGGAGCGCCGGGCGTCGACGGCCGTGGGGCCGGCCTCGGCCTGACGGAAGACGTCGTTGAAGACCTCCAGGGAGAGCGGACCGTCGTATCCCGTGTGCAGCACACTGCGGACCAGCCCGGCGATGTCGAAGCCGCCCTGGCCCGGGAAGCAGCGGTAGTGGCGGCTCCACTGCAGGACGTCCATGGCGAGCAGCGGGGCGTCGGCCAGTTGGAGGAAGAAGATCTTCTCGCCGGGGATGTCCTCGATGCCCTTGGGGTCCGAGCCCCGGGACAGGATGTGGAAGCTGTCGAGGCAGGTGCCGAGCGCGGGGTGGCCGGCCGCCTCGACGACGTGCCAGGCGTGGTCGTACGTGCTGACGTGCCGCCCCCAGGCGAGTGCCTCGTAGGCGACCCGGATACCGAACTCCTGCGCCAGGTCGGCCAGTCGGGCCAGCTGTGCGGCGGCGAGGGCGTCGTCGTCCACCGCGAGGGGGGAGACGCTGGAGCAGACGAGGACGGTGTCGGCGCCGAGCCGGCGCATCAGCTCGAACTTGTGCCGGGCCCGGCACAGATTGCGGGCGAACTCGCCCTCCGGTACCGCCTCGATGTCCCGCATCGGCTGGTAGAGGTCGATGGTGAGACCGAGGTCGGTGCAGCGGGCGCGGATCTCCTCGGGGGTGAGGGGACTCGCGAGCAGGTCGTTCTCGAAGATCTCGACGCCGTCGAAGCCGGCCCGCGAGGCGGCCGTGAGCTTCTCGGTGAGGGATCCGCTCAGGGAGACGGTGGCGATGGACGTACGCATGTCGGTACCTCTCTGTTCCGGGTGCCGGGTGCCGGGTGCCGGGTGCCGGGTGCCGGGTGCCGGGTGCCGGGCCGTTACCGGTGCCTGGTTCCGGGCCGTCCCGAGTTCCGGGCCGTTACTGGTTCCGGAGTCCGGACCGTTCGTGGTTCCGATCCGTTCCGGTTTCCTGGCGCCGAGCCGAGCCGAGCCGAGCCGATCCGATCCGGATTCCTGGCGCCGGGCCGGTCCGTCCCCTTCCACTCCGTGTCCGAACCGGTCCAGGGCCGATCCGGGTCCGATCCGGTCCGGGCCCGCCCCCGGGCGCCCCGCCCTGCTTACTTGGGGGCCGTCACGGCGCCGGCCAGCTCGGCGATGTCGGTGAGCATCCGCGCGCTGTCGGGTTCCCGGCCGGTGAACAGCCGGAACGCGTCGACGGCCTGGAAGACGGCCATGCCGCCGCCGTCGAGGGTGGCGCAGCCGAGCGCGCGGGCAGTGCGCAGCAGTTCGGTCTCCAGCGGGCGGTAGACCACTTCGGCGACCCACAGGCCGGGGTGGAGGAGGGTGGCGGGGAAGGGCAGGCCCGGGTGGGCGGCCATGCCGGTGGGGGTGGCGTGGACGAGGCCGTCGGCCCGGGCGAGCAGCTCCGCCAGCCGGTCGGGGGCGGCGGCCAGGGCGCGGCCGTCGCCGAAGTGGCGGTTCAGGGAGTCGGCGAGGGCGGCGGCCCGCGCGGGCATCGCGTCCACGACGGTGACCTGTCCGGCGCCGAGCGTGAGCGTGGCGTGCGCGACGGCCGCGCCCGCGCCGCCCGCGCCCAGCTGCACGACCCGCTCCAGCGGGGCGTCGGGCAGACCGCGCGCGAAGGAGGCGGCGAAGCCGGTCACGTCGGTGTTGTGGCCGACCGCCCGGCCGTCCTCCTCGAAGACGACGGTGTTGACCGCGCCGAGCGCCTCGGCCTGTGCGGAGAGGGCGTCCAGGTGGGGGATGACCTCCTGCTTGCACGGGTGCGTGATGTTCAGTCCGTCGAAGCCCAGATCGCGGGCCGTGCGTACGAGATCGCCCACGGCCTCGGCCGGGACACCGAGGGTGTCGATGTCGATGAGCCGGTAGACATAGCGCAGGCCCTGCCGGTCGGCCTCCCGCTCGTGGAGTGCGGGACTGAGCGACGGGCCGATTCCGGAACCGATCAGGCCGACGAGATACGAGTCCTTGGGCACCACGCGGGACCTCCTGAGCGGCTCACTAATGTACGAACTAGTACGTTAGCTATACCAGTATCACCGGCCCACGGGAAGCCCCGGTGCGATGATCAGGAGCCCCGCACGGCGGCCTGCTCCTAGAATCTGCCGCACTGCCGTCGCCCGCCACACCTCTCGCCCCGCCGTCCGTGCCGCCTCCCACCCCGCCGCCCGCCCTGTCGCCCGAAGGAATCCGATGACCAGCGTCGAAGAACCGGCACGAGCCGGCCGACCGGGCGGGCGCATCCGCGACGCCGTCCGCACCCAGGCCGAGATTCTCGACGTGGCCACCCAGGAGTTCGCGCGGGCCGGCTTCGCCGGGGCCCGTGTCGACGAGATCGCGGCCCGCACCCGCACCACGAAGCGGATGATCTACTACTACTTCGGCGGCAAGGAGCAACTGTTCACGGCCGTGCTGGAGCGGGCGTACGCCGTCATCCGCGAGGCCGAGCAGGGGCTCGACGTGGACCACCTGGACCCGGTCGCGGCCATCCGGCGGCTGGCGGAGCTCACCTTCGACCACCATGAGCGCCACCCCGACTTCATCCGCCTGGTGAGCATCGAGAACATCCACGAGGCCGTGCACATCGCCGCCTCCGAGAAACTCGGCAAGATCGGCTCTCCGGCCCTCGACGTGATCCGCCGGATCCTGGAGCAGGGCCACAAGTCCGGGCTGTTCACGGCCGACGTGGACGCCGTCGACCTGCACGCGATGATCAGCTCGTTCTGCTTCTTCCGGGTCGCCAACCGGCACACCTTCGGCGCCCTCTTCGGCCGCGACCTGATCGACCCCGCCCAGCGCGAGCACTACCGCGCGATGCTCGGCGACATGGTCATCGCCTACCTCACGGCGGAGCGCGCGACGGACTGAGGCCGCCGCGGGCGGACCGGGGCACCCGGAGCGGAAAGATCCTTCGGCACCACCTCTTGACACGCGGGAAACGTCGGCGCAACATCCCACCCACCGCCACTAACTACCCAGTGGGTTAATTAGCCGAAGATCCGGCCCTCTCCCCGCCGCTCACTCCCTCTAAGTCGGAGTTTCCCCGAAGGAGCACCGCCGTGTCCGTCCCCGCCGCCGCACCGCCCGGCCAGCCGAAAAAAGCCGCCACTGCGGCCTGGATCGGCAGCGCCCTGGAGTACTACGACTTCTTCATCTACGGCAGCGCGGCAGCGCTGATCTTTCCCGAGGTCTTCTTCGACGAGTCCGACCCGGCCACCGCGACCCTGTTGTCGCTGGGCACCTTCGGGGTCGCCTACGCGGCCCGCCCGGTCGGCGCGCTCTTCCTCGGACACTTCGGCGACCGGGTCGGCCGCAAGAAGATCATGGTCTTCACGCTGATCCTGATGGGCCTGTCGACGTTCCTCATCGGCTGCCTGCCCACCCGCGACCAGGTCGGCACCCTCGCCCCCGTCCTCCTCGTGCTGTGCCGTGTCCTCCAGGGCATCTCGGCGGCCGGCGAGCAGGCCAGCGCCAACTCCATGACGCTGGAACACGCACCGCCCGAGCGGCGCGGCTTCTTCACCAGCTTCACCCTCAGCGGTACCCAGGGCGGCCAGCTGCTCGCCACCCTGGTCTTCATCCCCGTCGCCGCGCTGCCCGAGGACCAACTGCTGTCCTGGGGCTGGCGGGTGCCGTTCTGGATGAGCGTCGCGGTCGCCGTCGTCGGCTTCGTCATCCGCCGCAAGCTGGACGAGACCCCGGCATTCGCCCAGCAGGCCGCCGAGCAGGGCGTCGCCAAGATGCCCCTCGCCATCCTGATGCGCGAGCACTGGGCGGACGTCCTGCGGGTCGTCGGCGGTGCCCTCATCGCCTCGGTCAGCACCATCTTCACCGTGTGGGCACTGTCGTACGCGACCAGCGACTCGGTCGGCATGAGCCGCTCGTCGATGCTGTGGGTGGGCGCGCTCGCCAACCTCGTCGCCCTCGCCGCGATCCCGGCGTGGGCCACCCTGTCCGACCGCATCGGCCGCCGCCCGGTGTTCCTCGTCGGCGCCGTCGGCAGCGCGGTGATGATGTTCCTCTACCTGTGGGCCATCTCGACGGGCTCCTACCCGCTGGTCCTGGTCCTCGGCATCATCACCTTCGGTGTGGTCTACAGCGCCGCGAACGGCGTCTGGCCCTCCTTCTACGGCGAGATGTTCTCCACCCGCGTCCGGCTGTCCGGCATGGCCATCGGCACCCAGATCGGCTTCGCCGTGGCCGGGTTCGCGGTGACCTTCGCCGCGCAGATCGCCGGCCCGGACGGCGACGACTGGCTGGCGGTCGCCCTGTTCACCGCCGCCCTGTGCGTCCCGCCGGTCATCGCCGCCGTCACCGCCCGCGAGACCCACAAGGTCCCGACGGAACTGCTCGGCGAACGACCCGCCCGCGAGGCGCCGGAACCGCAGCGCGTGACCGCCTGACCCCGTCGCTTCCCCCGTGTCCCCGGCGCCGGTCGGTTCGGCGCCGGGGACACGGCGTGTTCCCGCCGTCGCCCCGTTGACAGTTGACGTCCCCTGCAAGAACATCGGCCGAAACGAGCAGAAAAGAACAGCCCCGCGCCTCCTGCGACATCCGTGGTCCCGAGGGGGAAGGCTCTCCGCGCGCACCGGCCGGTTTCAGGGGCGGCCGGCGCGCGCGGAGCCGGGGCGCGTCGCCGGTGCGGAAACCTTCGGCACGCCGGGTACGCCGGTGTCCTCGGCCTCGGCGTCATGGGGGGGCGGTGCATGACACTCCGGCCGGCCCTCACCCGACGCCTCCGCACGGCGGGCGGAAGTCACGTCGGGCCGTCGCCGCCGGGGCGACCGCTCCCCCGCCTCGCCCCCGGCCCCTCCCTCCGGCCTACCGGTCCTCGCCCCGTACGGGAATCCCGTACGCCCGCTCCACCCTCAGCCGCAGCACCAGTCGGCGGTCGCGGACCATCGCGGCGCGGTAGTCCTCCCAGTCGGGGTGCTCGCCCAGCACGTCCCGGTAGAGGCGGATGAGTTCCTCCACCGTCTCGTCGTACGGATCCTCCGCCACCGGGGTGAGATCGGCCGTGCCCTCGGCGACCGTGTACGCCCGGCGGTCGGCGCCGGTGACGTGGTAGGAGGCACGCGGATCACGGCGTAGGTTGCGGGTCTTGGCGCGGTCGTCGGTGATCGAGACCCGGATGATCCGCTCCTCCGGGTAGTAGGCGTGACTGACGTTCGACAACTGGGGCCGGCCGTCGCGCTTGAGGGTCACCAGGACCCCGCCGTGGCCTTCGGAGAGCAGTTGGAGCAGCGCGTCCTGAGTCATGCCTGAACCAACTCGCCCGGCCGGGCGCCCTATTCCGCGTGCTGCGACCGCGATGTTGCCGGAACGTTTCCTCCCGACGACCGACGATCATGCCGATGCGGGGACCGAGGGCCCCTTCCTGCGCGACGATGATGTCTGAGGTCGTCCCGGCGGGGTATGCCGGACCGCACCTCGACGAACGCGACGGAGGAGAACGATGGCACTGCTGCGACAAGAGGTGGACCCGGGCGAGGTCGGCCTGGACGCGAAGGCGTTGGACCGCCTCGACCAGCACTTCGCCCACTACGTGGACGAGGGCCGGCTGGCCGGTTACCTCGTGGCCGTGTCCCGCGGCGGACGCGTCGCCCACCTCACGACGCACGGCCGCCGCGACATCGCGGCCGACCTGCCCGTCGAGCCCGACACCCTGTGGCGGATCTACTCCATGACCAAGCCGGTGACGGCGGTCGCCGCGCTGATCCTGGTGGAGGAGGGGCGGCTGTCGCTGGACGACCCGGTCGGCCGCCACGTCCCGGCCTTCGCCGAACCGCGGGTGTACGTGAGCGGGTCCGGCGCCGACACCGTGACCCGTCCGGCCGAGGGTCCCCTTCTGGTCCGGCATCTGATGACCCACACCGCGGGCCTGACCTTCGCGTTCTACCACTCGCATCCCGTCGACGCCCTCTACCGCGAGGCCGGTCTGGAGTCGTCGGTGCTGCCGGGCACGGACCTGGCCCAGACGACCGACAGGTACGCGAGCCTGCCGCTCCAGTTCGAACCGGGCACCCAGTGGAACTACTCGGTCGCCTCCAACGTGCTGGGCAGGGTCGTCGAGGTGGCGTCCGGGCAGGCCCTGGACACGTTCTGCGCCGAGCGGATCTTCGGCCCGCTCGGGATGACCGACGCCGGTTTCTGCGTCACCGAGGAACAGGCGGGCAGGCTCTCCGAGTTGTACGGCGACGCGGACGGCGGCGGCATCGAGCCGATCCCCGGCCTCCCCCTGCGCGGGCGTCCGAGGCTGCTGTCCGGGAGCGGCGGCATGGTGGCCTCCGCCCACGACGTGCACCGCTTCTCCGAACTCCTGCGCCGCCGCGGCGAACTCGACGGTGTCCGCCTGCTCGCCCCCGAGACGGTGGACCTGATGACGTCCAACCACCTCCCGGGCGGCGCCGACCTGCGCACCGCCGGCAGTCGCCCCGCGCACGACGAACCCGGCAACGAAGGCGTCGGTTTCGGCTTCGGCCTCTCCGTGGTGATCGACCCGGACCGCACCCTGGCACCCTCGGGTCTCGGCCAGTACGGCTGGACCGGCGCCGCGACCACGACGTTCTGGGTCGACCCGAGCCGGGATCTGTCCGTGCAGTTCATGACGCAGCTGCGGCCGAAGAACTCGCACACGATCTTCCCGGATCTGAAGCGGCTGGTGCACGAGGCGGTCGACGAGTAGGCGCCGACACCATCGGGGCCGTGATCGGGATCGAAGCCCGGGTCCGGGTCCGGGTCCGGGTCCGGGTCCGGGTCCGGGACTTCTCAGGGTGATCCCGGATCGGCCACGGCACCCGCACCTGCCACTCTGAAGTCCGCGAGGCGAACGGGCGGACGGGGGAAGCGCCATGTGGGGCAGGCCGGACGAGAGAGAGTCGGACGAGGGACGACCGGGCAGGGGAAGGCCGGGCGGAGGGAGGCCGGGCGGGGCACGGCTCGTCAGGGCCTCGGGCGCGCACTCGTACCTGAGACTGTTCGTCCTGTCCGGAATCGCCACGGTCCTCCTCACCCGGGCCTTTCTCGCGCTGGCGGGGTATCCGAGGCTCGGCGGCGACGGCGGGCGTCTGCACATCGCCCACATGCTGTGGGGCGGCCTGCTGATGATGGCCGCGAACCTCCTCGCGCTCGGCTGTGTGGGCCGTCCGGCGCGCCTGGCCTGCGCGGTCGTGGGCGGCGTCGGCTTCGGGCTCTTCATCGACGAGGTGGGCAAGCAGGTCACGGACGAGCCGGGGTACTTCTACCGACCGGCCGCGGGCATCATCTATCTGGCGTTCGCCCTGCTCATCCTCCTGACCGGGTCGCCGCGCCGCCCCGCCGCGCACACCGCGGAGCAGCGCACCGTTCAGGCCGCCGACCTCGCCCTCACCTCGGTCGCCTCGGGCCTGACCGCCGGTCGGCGCCGGGCGGCGACCCGGCTGGTCGAGGACTCACCGCACGCGGTCGACGTGACGCTCGTCCGGCTGCTCCAGGTGCTGCCCGAGCGCGGGCCGGGCCCCTCGGAACGATGGCGTTCCGGAGCGGCCCGGGTGCGCGAGGTGCTGCGCCGGGCGGCGGGGCACCGGCTGGTGCTCGTCCTCACCGTGCTGTGCGTCCTGACCGAGGCGGTGCTGTTCTCCGTCTGGCTGACGATGGGCGTGTTCGACGGCGAACTGGCGCGCGAGCCGCAGCGGGGCGCCCTGGTCGGGATCATGGTGAGCGCGGTCGCCGCGGCCGGGCTGGGCATCACCGGGCTGGTGCGCCTGCGGGCCGACCCGGCGGCGGCGTTCCGGCTGTTCCGGGCCGCGCTGCTCATGGACATCCTGCTCGGCCAGATATTCAAGTTCACGGTCAACCAGTTCGCGTCGGTCACCGAGCTGCTCTTCGACCTGGGCCTGCTATGGGTGGTCTCGGCGGAGCTGCGCCGACGCGACCCGCGGGCAGCCGCGCCGGCCTACTGATCGACCCGGAGGGTGAAGTGCACGCCCTCCCGGGCGAGTTCGCCGAGCCACTCCTGGGAGCGGGCCGCCGTCTCGGCGGCGCGGCTCAGGCCCGGCGGCAGGGAGCCGTCCAGGATGTGCCGGACGCCGAGGGCGAGGGGGCGCGAGACGCAGCGGGCCATCGCGCTCTCCTCCTCGTCACCGACCAGGTCGAGGAGGTAGCCGCCCGACCACTCCTGCCCGGCTCCGCCCCGCACGTCCAGCGACACCGCGAGGACCACCCGGTCGCGGTCGGCGGCCGTGGTCGGGTAGGTCGCTGCCAGCTCCCGGGCCAGGGCGGCGATCCGGGTGTCGTCGCCGCTCCGCAGCTCCGCGAGGACTCCGTCCCAGGCGCGCAGCCAGCCGTCCAGGCGGAGGGTGCCGCGGACAAAGGTGCGCGGCTCCCAGGCCGACGGCAGACCGTACTGCTCGACGAAGGGCACGCTGTCGCGGTTGGGGTAGACCTCGAAGGTCTCGCCGTCGACGACCTGCCGGCGGGTCGCCTCCCACGGCCGGCCGGCGATGGTCTCGGCGCCGTCCTCCAGGTAGCGGGCGGGTGAGCGGAGGGCGTTCAGCACACCGGCGGGGGCCCAGCTGAAGCGGTACTTGAAGTCGTTCGGTACGGCGGGGACGCCACCGCAGTAGGAGGTGAAGTGGTAGGAGGCGGGGGTGTCGTCGCCGATCGTCTCCCGGGCGCGGGCGACGAGGCCGTGCGCGAAGAGATGGTCGATGCCGGGGTCGAGGCCGGCCTCGGTCAGGACGGCGACCCCGGCCCGCGCCGCCGCGGGCGCCTGTTCCAGGATCGCGTCGGAGACATAGCTGGAGCAGGCGAAGTGCGCCCGCTCGCGCACGCACAGGGCCAGGAGGGCGGGGTGCTCGGGGGCGGGCAGCATCGACACCACCACGTCGCCGGGCGCGAGGGCCGCCGCGAGGGCGTCCGGGGTGAACGCCCGGGGCTCGGCGCGCGAGGCGAGACCGAGCCGGTCGAGGGTCTCGGCGGCGCGCTCCTCGGTGCGGTGCCACAGCCGCACCCGCCCGGCCGTCTCGCACAGCACGGCCAGACCGCTGCCGGTGGAGAGTCCGGCACCGATCCAGTGGACCGTGCCACTCGCGGGAACCACCTCAGACGACGTCACGCGACTCCCCCTCCTCGGTGTTCGCGGTGTTCGCGATCCCCGTGATGCCGAGTTCACGGCAGGCCTGATGGAACCGGTCCAGACAGCGTCCCCAGGGAGCACCCGTACCGAACTCGGACAGCTGGAGCAGCAGGGCCGCCGAGAAGTCGGTGCTGGACTCCCGCGGCAGCAGGGACGGCAGGTTGTCGATGGCGATCAGGTCGAGCGGCGGCTTCTCGCGCAGCGGGCGCGCCGGTTGCGTCCAGTCGGTGGTGCGGTCGTAGACCGGCAGGACGTTGAGGGGCGAGCCCACGTCGCAGGTGACGTCGCACAGGGTGCGCAGGCGGCGGGCGGGGGCGTCGAGGTCGTCCTCGCGCAGGAAGGGCGGGACGGGCGTGGTGGCGAGGACGGCGTTGACCATGACGTCGTGGCGGAGCAGGGCCGCCCGGTCCAGGTCGCGGGTCTCCTCGACGTCCCAGCAGGTGGGTTCGATCCCCGCCGTGTGGAAGGCGGCGCGTGCGCCCCGTCCGCTGCGGCCGAGCGCGCCGATCACCAGCGCGGTGAACTCCTCGTCCCCGGCCCGCGGGCGCAGCGTCTCGTCCAGCGCGTCCTTGTCGGTGGGCGTCAGGGGCGCGGCGAGCCTGCCCCGGTGCCGGAGGACGGCCAGGGCCGCGCCGAGGTAGCCGGCCCAGAACCCGAACGCGGCGAGGCGGCGTCCGGCGTCGTCGACGAGGTACTCCAGGTCGAGCAGCGCCCCTCCCCCGCGCGCGAACCGTCGCAGCAGATCGGCGGCTCCCGGCTGTCGCTTGTAGGCGTGGCCGAAGAAGATGTGACGGTGGGTCAGTTCGGCGGGTTCGTCGGGGAGTTCCTTGAGGCCGAGGATCACGGCGCCGGCGGGTGCCGACACCCACGAGCCGGTGGGTGCGATCCGGCAGCCGGCCGCCTCGTACTCCTCGACGGGGAAGATCCGCTGGGGGGACTCCTCGACGGTGAGCCTCACTCCGCCGTCGACGAGCCGTCGTGCGTCGGACGGCACGATCGGCGTGCGGCGCTCGGTGGTGCGGGCCTCGTGGCGCAGCCACAGGTGGAGCTCGGTCATACGCGGTTGGCCTCCGGGCGCAGGGCGTCGGCCGCGAACCGGTCGACGCTCAACGGGCTGACGTCCACGAAGGGTACGCGGCCCAGGTACAGGTCGCGGACGACCTCGCCGACGGCCGGTCCCTGGAGGAAACCGTGGCCGGAGAAGCCGGTCGCATACAGAAAACGGGACACCGAAGTCGCCTCGCCGATCAGGGCGTTGTGGTCCGGGGTGAGTTCGTACAGTCCCGCCCAGCCGCCGGTGCGGCGCAGGTCGAGCAGGGCGGGGGCACGCTGTGCCATGGCCGCGCCGAGGCGGGGGATCCAGCGGTCGTGGGTGTCGGTGGCGAAGCCGGGCCGCTCGTCGGGGTCGGACATGCCGACGAGGAGGCCGGGGCCCTCGGTGTGGAAGTAGAGGCTGGTGGTGAAGTCGATGGTCATGGGGAGGCGC
This sequence comes from Streptomyces sp. NPDC032822, assembly GCF_055578825.1. Taxonomy (NCBI): domain Bacteria; kingdom Bacillati; phylum Actinomycetota; class Actinomycetes; order Kitasatosporales; family Streptomycetaceae; genus Streptomyces; species Streptomyces sp. NPDC032822. Next base: position 658,003 of record NZ_JBVIOL010000002.1, read on the forward strand.
GGCGGCAGTCCGGGGACCGGTTCCGTGACCGCGATCTGCCGGCGCAGCGGCTCGACGGGCAGGTCCACGCCGACCATCGCGGCGACCGCGCGCGACCAGGGGCCGGCCGCGCAGATCACCGTGTCGGTGTCGATCCGGCCGATCGTCGTCAGCACGGCGGTGATGGCGTCGCCGTGGCGTTCGATGCCGGAGACCTCGGTGTGCCGCAGGATCTTCGCTCCGTGCAGACGGGCGCTCGCCGCGTAGCCGTGCACGACCGCCTCGGGCGTGCAGTGGCCGTCGTCGGGCGAGTAGGCGGCGGCGAGCAGTCCGTCGGTGTCGATCAGTGGGGAGAGCCGGCGGGCCTCGGCCGGGTCGATCATGCGGCTGGGCACGCCGAGGGCGTTCTGCCGTCGTACGCCCGCCTCGAAGGAGGCGACGTCCTCGGGCGTCGACAGTAAGAACAGATAGCCGACCCGGTGCAGCCCGATGTCGTACCCGGTGTCCTCCTCGAAGTGGGCGAACGCCTCCAGACTGCGTGCGCCCAGCCGGATGTTGAGCTCGTCGGAGAACTGTGCCCGCACCCCGCCCGCCGCCTTGGAGGTGGATCCGGAGGCCAGCTCGTCCCGCTCCACCAGCACGACGTCCCGTACGCCCGCCCGGGCCAGATGGCAGGCGATGCTCGTGCCCATCACCCCGCCGCCGATCACTACGACACCGGCCCGCATGCTCACCGGCACTCCTCTCGCGCCGCCTGTACGACGGCCCACGCCGCGGCGGCGTCCTGGATGCCGAGGCCGACGCTGGTGTAGTGGACGATGTCCTCGGGTGTCCTGCGTGCGGTGCGCTGCCCGGTGAGCACGGCACCCAGCGGGACGAGGTCGCCGGGGGTCAACAGCCCCTCCCGCAGGGCGTCCACGATCGGTCCCGCGTGCCCGGCCGCGGTCTCCGGGTCGTCCACGACGACGGCCGCGGACCGTCGTACGACCTCGGTGTCCACCTCGCGGCGGGTGGGTTCGAACGAACCGACGCTGACGACGGTGCAGCCGGGGTCCAGCCACGGCCCGCGCACCACCGGTGTGGTGCTGAGCGTGCAGGCCGCGACCAGGGACGCCCCGCGCACGGCCGCCTCGGCGCTGTCGACCGCCTCGACGGGCAGGCCCGACGCGGCCGTGAGGGTCTCGGCCGCGTGGGCGCGGTGCCGCGGGGTCGGGCTCCACAGCCGTACGGACTTCAGGTCCCGCACCCGGGCGAGGGCCCGCACATGTGCGAGGGCCTGGGTGCCCGAGCCGAGGACGGCCAGGTCAGCGGCGTCGGGGCGGGCCAGCGCGTCCACGGCGACGGCGCTCGCCGCGGCCGTCCGCAGCGTGGTCACCGCCGTGCCGTCCAGGACGGCGGTGAGGCGGCCCGTCACCGGATCGAGCACCGTGACGACGGCGTGCACGGTCGGCAGCCCGGCCGCCGCGTTGCCCGGGTTGACGCTGCCGAACTTCGCGACCGCCCCGCTGTCCGCCGACAGCCGGGAGACGTACGCGAAGACGACACTGTCGTCGAAGCGGCTGGGATGCATGATCTTCGCGGGCAGGTCGGCGGTGCCGGCGCCGAGCGCGGTGAAGGCCGCGCGCTGCGAGGCGATGGCCGTGTCGGCGTCGAGCAGGCGCGCCACCTGTTCCGCGGAGAGGAAGAGGACGTCGTCGGTCATTCCCTCTACCTGCCCTCTTCCTGTCCGCGCGCACCGCCCGGGAATCAGGACAGGTGCGCCACCGCGTCCAGATGGGGCAGATGGTGGTCCAGCCGCTCCCGCTTCGTCCGCAGATAGGTGATGTTGTTCTCGCACGGCGGTATCAGCAGCGGCACCGTCTCGGCGACCTGGATGCCGTGCCGCACCAGCGCCTCGCGCTTGCGCGGGTTGTTCGACATCAGACGCACCGACTTCACGCCCAGGTCGTGCAGGATCTCCGCGGCGACGCCGTAGTCGCGGGCGTCCACCGGCAGACCGAGCGCCAGGTTGGCCTCCACGGTGTCCAGGCCCTCCGCCTGCAACGCCATCGCCCGCAGCTTGGCGAGCAGGCCGATGCCCCGGCCCTCATGCCCTCTGAGGTAGACGACGACGCCGCTGCCCTCGGCGACGACCGCGCGCAGCGCGGAGGCGAGCTGGTCACCGCACTCGCAGTGCTGGGAGCCGAAGGCGTCACCGGTCAGGCACTCGGAATGCAGGCGGGTGAGGACGTCGTCCTTGCCGATGTCACCGTAGACCAGGGCCACTTGCTCGTCACCGCGATCGTGATCGAGGTAGCCGACGGCCTGGAATTTCCCGTACACGGTGGGAAGCGGGGCATTCACCACGCGTTCCACACCGGTGCGCTGTGGCGACGTCTTGCCGAGCACGCCAAGTTTATCTGTCATGATCTGGTTCCTAAGCAGAGACGAAAGGCCGGGAAAAGATGAGTGGTTCGGGAATACGGTCGGCCGCGTACGGTCTGGTGCCGGCGGACACCACTGAGGACGTACGGACACGGGGCACGGATCTCTCAACGCAGGTCGCCGTCCTTCCTGTCGGAAGCTTCGAGCAGCACGGTGCGTACCTGCCGCTGGCGACCGACACGCTGGTCGCCTGTGCCGTGGCCCGGGAGATCGCCGACGCGTACCCGGTGCACCTCCTCCCGCCGGTGACGCTCTCCTGCTCGCACGAGCACGCGGCCTGGCCGGGAACCGTCAGCATCTCCTCCGTCACCCTTCACGCGGTGGTACGGGACATTGCGGACTCGCTGCGCCGCTCCGGCGTCGACACCCTGGTGGTGGTCAACGGGCACGGCGGGAACTACGTACTGGGCAACGTCGTTCAGGAATCCTCCGCGCGCGGTGAGCGGATGGCGCTCTTCCCGGCCGCGGAGGACTGGGAGACCGCCCGGGAGCGGGCGGGGGTGGTGACCTCGCTGCTCACCGACATGCACGCGGGGGAAATCGAGACCTCCATTCTTCTGCACGCTCATCCCGAATGTCTGCGGCCCGGTTATGAGACCTCTGATTTCGTCGCGGACGATCGTCGTCATCTCCTCACCCTCGGTATGTCCGGCTATACCGATTCGGGTGTCATCGGCCGGCCTTCGCTGGGTTCCGCGGAAAAGGGGAAGGCGCTGCTGGCGAGTCTGGCGGATTCCTTCGGCGCGTATTTCTCGATGCTGACCGGCCCCACGCCCGCCGACGAGTGACCCGTGGGCGTGTGCGGGGGTTCCGGGTCCGTCACGACGGTCCGGGCCCCGGTCCCGGTTCCCCTACCGGCGCGCACAGCGGCGTACCAGCGGACGACGAGGACGACGACGCCGGGCAGGCTCGCCACGAAGCTCAGCACGCCGTAGACCACGGCGACCGCGAGGCCGCTGCTCGCGCCCAGTCCGGCGGCGCCGAACGCCCAGGCGGTGACGCCCTCGCGGGGGCCCCAGCCTCCGACGTTCAGCGGCAGGCTCATGGCGAGCAGGGCGAGGATCGCGAGCGGCAGCAGCAGGGCGGCCGAGGCGGCGGATCCGGCGACGCGGGCGGCGACGACGAACATCCCGAGGTGGCCGGCGAGGACGACGGCGGAGGACAGGGCGACGCCGGGCAGGTTCCGGCGGGACAGCAGTCCCTCGCGTGCCTCGCCGAGGCTCGCCCGCAGGGCCCGTCCCCGACGGGAGGGCGCCCGGCTCATCCGCAGGGCCAGGACGACGGCGAGGGCGCCGAGCGCGGCGAACGCGATCAGCGGTGCGAAGTGCCGGGCGTCCGCCAGCACCGGTGACGGCATGGTCAGCAGCACGGCGACACCGACGACGGCCAGGACGATCTGTCCCGCGGCCCGTTCGATGACGACCGAGCGGACCCCGCGGCCCAGGTCACCGGCGCTCTGCCCGTGCCGCACCGCCCGGTGCACATCGCCCAGGACACCGCCGGGCAGCGCCGCGTTCAGGAACAGAGCACGGTAGTAGTCGGCGACGGCCGGGCCGAGCGGCAGCCGGATGCGCAGCCCCCGGGCCACCAACTGCCAGCGCCAGGCGCTGAACACGGTGGTGAGGAGACCGATGCCGAGCGCCACGAGCAGCGTCGCGCCGTCGATCCGGCGCAGCCCGTCCAGGAAGACGCCGGTGCCCAGGCGCCAGAGCAGCACGGCCAGGATGGCCACGCCCGCGACGGTGCCGATGTGGGTGCGCAGCGCCCGGGAGTCGAGGCGGAGGCGAAAGGGACGACGGGGAGCGCTCGGCGCGGCGCCCGGGCGGGGCGTCGAGACGATCACGCCGATCCGGTCCTCGGAGACGGCCGCACCGGCGGGGGCCGTCGCCCGGCCGCCGACCGGGGCGGGCGGCGCGACCAGGTCCGTGCGCCGCTCCCGCGGCTCGGTGCCGGGCAGTCCGCTCCACGTCCGCGCCGGCGATCCGGCCCAGGTCCGTACCGTCTCCACGCTCATGCCGTTCCGCCCGTCGGCCGGGACAGCGCCAGCAGGTCGGTGTGGTGCACCACCACCGACAGCTCGCCCGCCGCGCAGGCGGCGAGCCGCTCCCGCAGATAGCGGCCGGCGCGCTCCCGCAGGTCGGGCCGCTGCTCGACGGCCGCGCCGACCCAGCCGCGCAGCCACTGGGCGGTCAGCGCGGACTCGTCCGGCCCGAGCCGCCAGGGGCTCGGGTGCAGCCGTACGGTGGCGCCGCGCTCGGAGAACGCCTCGCAGGCCGCGGTGACGGAGTCCGGGCCGAGCAGGCCGTCGCGGCGCTGGTGGGCGTTGAACGCCTCGGCGATCTCCGCGTCCATCGGGTCGGAGGGGGTCAGGTCGACCCGGCCGGCCACGGACAGGGTCAGCAGGGCCGGGCAGCCCGCCCCGGTGCAGGCGGCGGCGAGGGTGTCGATCTCCTCGCGGGTGAGGACGTCGAGCAGCGCGGAGGCCGTGACCAGGGACGCGCCCGCCAGGGCGTCCGGGGTGAGGCGCGCGACGTCGCCGCGCCGTGTCTCGGCCGACACCCGGCTGCCGTCGGCGCCGGCGCGCGGGGAGGCCACGGCGGCGAAGTGCAGGAGGTAGGGGTCCCGGTCGTGCAGGATCCAGTGCTGGGCGCCGTCCAGGCGGGGGGCCAGCCAGCGGCCCATCGAGCCGGTGCCGCAGCCCAGGTCGTGCACGACGATCCCGGCCTTCCCCGGCAGGTTCGCGAGGCGGATGCGCAGCGGGTCGAGCAGGTCGGCGGCGCGCGCGGCGGCGTCGGCGCCCTCCCGCAGTTCCAGCCACTCGGGGGCGTAGCGCGGCGGGTCGTCGGGATCGGTGTCCCGCAGCCGTACGGTGGGGCGCTCGCCGGGTCCGGCTCCGGGGATGACGGTTTCGGCCTCGCCGGGGGCTTCCCCGGGTCCGGCGACGGTGGCTTCCACTGCCCCTCCTTCAGGACCTGCGCCCACGGAACTCCTCGATTCGACGGCCCCCTCGGGCCCGGGCTGGGACGGGATCCGTCCCGCCCGCTCGGTCATCGCGGTCTTCCTCATGCGGCCCTCCTGGGTTCGTTCGGCAGCCGGCCCAGTACCCCGGCGAGGCTGCGGGCGGTCGTCGCCCAGCCGTCCAGGGCGGCCCGCCGGCCGCGCGCGGCGGCCTTCAGCCGGCGTCGTACGTCGGCCTCACCGAACCAGCCGCGCAGTTCCGAGGCGAGGGCGGCGGGGTCCTCCGGCGGGACGAGGATGCCGGGCACACCGCCGTCGGGGGCGCGGCCGACCGCCTCGGGGAGGCCGCCGACATCGGTGGCCAGCACGGGGATGCCGCGCGCGAGGGCTTCGGTGACCGCCATGCCGTAGGTCTCGGCGTAGGAGGTGAGGACCATGAGGTCGGCGGCGGCGTAACTGGCGTCGAGTGCGGCGCCGGACTGCGGGCCCGCCAGGTGCAGTCGGTCCTCCAGGCCGTACTTGCGGATCAGTATCCGCAGGCTCGCCACGTACTGCGGATCGTGGGTGAGCCCGCCGACGCACACGCAGCTCCACGGCAGGTCGCTCGCCGCGGCCAGCGCCTCCACCAGCCGGTGCTGGCCCTTGCGCGGGGTGACGGCGGCGACGCACAGCAGGCGCGAGACGCCGTCGGTGCCGGAGGCGAGGGGGGCGATGTCGGCGCCGGGGGCGGCGACATGGACCCGGTCGGGGGCCAGGCCGTGGTGCGAGACCAGGCGACGCACGGCCCAGTCGCTGGTGGCGACGACCGCGGGGACGGCCCGCAGGACGGTGCGCTCCCTGGCGTCCAGGTCCGCGGCGACCGCCGGGTCCAGGCCCGTCTCGTCGCCGAGGGGGAGATGGACGAGGACGACCAGCCGCAGCCGTTCCGCCTCCGGGACGACGATCTCCGGGACCGCGCAGGCGACCAGCCCGTCCAGCAGGACGATCGCGTCGTCCGGCAGGTCCCGCAGCGTCTGCGCGAGCTGGGCGCGGGCGGAGGCTCCGGGGCGGGGCCACTCACCGGGCACCGCGTGTTGGTGGACCTGCCAGCCGAAGCCGGGGAGGTCCAGGCTGATCCGCCGGTCGTAGGCGTTGCCGCCGCTCGGGACGGTCGGGTCGTCGACCCCGCCCGGCAGCACGAAGTGCACGGAGCGCAGGGACATCGGGATGATCTCCGCGTTCTTGAGGGCGGAGTGCTGCACCGGCACATAGCCGAGAGCGGACCGCTCCATCGTCGTGTCGGTCACAGCGCACGCTCGTAGCTCGCCCAGGCGACGTGCGACTCGTGCAGCGAGACGGTGAGGCCCGCGAGACCCTTGGCGCCCTCGCCGAGCGCGCCCTTGTGGATCCGTTCGGCGAGCCGGTCCGCGATGACCTTGGCGAGGAACTCCGTGGAGGTGTTGATTCCGGCGAAGTCGGGCTCGTTGTCGAGGTTTCTGTAGTTCAGCTCGCTGACTACGGCGCCCAGTTCCTGTGTGGCGAGTCCGATGTCGACGACGATGTTGTCGTCGTCCAGCTGTTCGCGGCGGAACGTGGCGTCCACGAGGAACGTCGCTCCGTGCAGGCGCTGCGCGGGTCCGAAGACCTCGCCGCGGAAGCTGTGGGCGATCATGATGTGATCGCGGACGGTGATGCTGAACAACGGACGACCCTCCAGGTGCGGCGCGTCTGGTCCCCCGCTGATCCCTGCCGGGGGATGCCGTGTAGTACGGCTCTTCGCTTCCCGGTGTTCAGCCTCCTCTCACTCTTTTCTCAGGTCAGGCGCTCTTGCCGTACGGGTGTGACCGGCTGGGTCACGTGGTGCCGTCGTAGCGGACCCGGTGACACAGGGCGGGAATCTCGCCGGAGGCCAGCCGCGGCATGACGTCCGGCAGGTCACCGAAGGCGCTCTCCCCGGTGACGAGGGCCTCCAGCGCCGGATCGGCGAGGAGTTCCAGGGCGAGGGCCAGCCGGTCGGCGTAGGTGCGGCTGGAGCGGCGGGCCGGCGACACGGAGCCGACCTGGCTGCTGCGGATGACCAGGCGCCGGGAGTGGAAGGCCTCCCCCAGCGGCAGGCTGACCTGTCGGTCGCCGTACCAGCTCAGTTCGAGGACGGTGCCCTCCGCGGTCAGCAGCTCCAAGGCGCGGGCCAGGCCCTGTTCGGTGGCGCTGGCGTGTACGACGAGGTCGCAGTCGCCGAGGGCGTCCTTTGGGAGTGCGAAGTCGACACCGAGGGCCTCGGCGGTCTTCGCGCGGGCCGGGTCGGCGTCGACCAACTGGACGCGGACGCCGGGGAAGCGGGCCAGCAGCGCGGCCACCGAGCTGCCGATCATGCCCCCGCCGACCACCGCGATCCGGTCGCCGACCAGCGGTGCCGCGTCCCACAGGGCGTTCACCGCGGTCTCGACCGTGCCGGCGAGGATGGCCCGTTCGGCGGGAACGGACGGCGGCAGGACCGTCACCGCGGCCACCGGGACGACGTACCGCGTCTGATGCGGATAGAGACAGAAGACGGTCCGGCCGACCAGATCCGCCGGCCCCTCCTCCACCACCCCCACATTGAGGTAGCCGTACTTCACCGGCCCGGGGAAGTCACCTTCCTGGAAGGGTGCCCGCATGGCCGCGTACTGGCTCCGCGGCACTCCGCCGCGGAACACGAGGGTCTCCGTGCCCCGGCTGACTCCGGAGTACAGCGAACGGACGACGACCTCGTCCTCCGCGGGGTCCGGCAGGGCCACCTCGCGTATCTCTCCGTGACCCGGAGAGCTGAGCCAGAACGCACGTCCGGTGCGCTTCATCGGCATCCTCCTGAACGATCGGGAAGCTGTTCACGTACCGAAGTGTGCACAGGTCGCGCACAGTACGCGGCCTTGATCCACTCTGTCACCTGGCCGGAGGAATGTGCGGTGGCCCTGAACAACACTTACGACGCAAGGCTGGTCCAGCAGGAGACCGCGGTGGGAGCGGGCCTGCAGATCCTTTTGCTGGCCCTGCTCGGCACGGCGATCGGCATGGGGCCGGCGGGCTGGTTCACCGGCCTCGCCTTCGCCATCGCCACCTGGGCGGTGCTCTCCCGAGCTCTGCACAGGTCCCGGTTGCCCACGTTCGGCCCGGCCAACCGGGTGACGCTCGGCCGGGCGACTCTGGTGGGTGCCGTGACCGCTCTGGTCGCGGACTCCTTCGAGAGCTCACCCCCGGTGACGCTGTTCGTCGGGCTGACCGCGGTGGCGCTGATCCTCGACGGGGTCGACGGCAAGGTGGCCCGCCGCACCGGCACCTCGACCCCTCTGGGCGCACGCTTCGACATGGAGGTCGACGCGTTCCTCATCCTGGTGCTGAGCGTGTACGTCTCGATGTCCCTCGGCCCGTGGGTCATGCTGATCGGCGCCATGCGCTACGGCTTCGTCGCCGCGGCCCGCGCCCTGCCCTGGCTCAACGCCCCGCTCCCCCCGAGCACCGCCCGCAAGACGGTCGCCGCCCTCCAGGGCGTCTTCCTCCTCCTCGCCGCCTCCGACCTCCTGCCGTACGTCGGGACGCTCGCGGTCGTCACGACGGCACTGGTGACGCTGGTCTGGTCGTTCGGCCGGGACATCCTGTGGCTGTGGCGCACCTGGCGGGCGCAGGAGGCCGCGGTCGCGGAGGAGGTGGCGGAGGTGCTGGAGCTGCTGCCGGCGCGGGAGCCGGTGGCGTCCTGACCTCGCGTCATCCGGTCCCCACGCGGTGTCCGGTACGCAGTCGACGGGAGTACCCGGGTACACGGTCGTCAGCCGCCCGGCGGCACCCGGTACACCGTCGGCCCTCTCGCCCGGAATCCGAACCGTTCGCACCGTCCGATCGTCGCGCCCCGGCCCTGCCGTGAGGTGAGGCCGACGGTCCGGGCGCCCGCCCCGCGGGTCGGCAGCCCGGCGATTCCGTGGCCACGGGCCGCCCGTGGTCGGCCACGACGTCCTCGATGCGGGCCCGGAGCCCACTCGGCACGGGGAACATCACGAGCGGGTGACCAGCACGGTGTTCGCGTCGCGGGACGCGGTCGACGGCGGCGGGATCGAGGCGCGCCGCAGTCGCGTTCGTGGTCGGGACGGCTGTGGCGGCATCCGGTCGAAGGTGTCGACGAGTTCGCGGTCCGCCTCGCGGGCGATCTCCACCCGGATGTCCCGGGTCTCCATGCCGGGCCCCTATCGCCGGGGCAGCAGTCCGATCGCCGCGGCCGGTACGGCCGCCAGCAGCAGCCACGGCACCACCGCCGGCAGTCCACTGTCCATCAGGCTTCCCGTCACCGCGCTGCCGACGAGGACGATCAGGCCGGAGACCGACGACAACGCCCCCATGTACAGGCCGAGTCGGCCTTCCTCGGCCAGGTCGGGGACCCAGGCGCGGGCCACCGGGGCGACGAGCATCTGACCGAGGGTCAGCAGGACGACGAAGCCCGCCGCGGGGAGCAGGCCCGGGACGCCGGTCCAGTGCGCGGGGCGGGCGAGGGCCACCACCGCGAAGCCGGCCGCGATGAGCAGGAGTCCGGTCACCATGGAGCGGCGCAGGTCGAGACGGTCACCGACCCAGCGGGTGACGGGGAGTTGGGCGGTCACGACGAGCAGCGACGACAGGGCGAACAGCCAGGCGAGCGGGGCCTGGGAGCCGGCGACGCGCTGCACCTCGTCGGGGAGCGCTAGGTAAAGCTGGTTGTAGGCGAGGAGGTAGGCGCCGTACGCGCAGCACAGGGCGAGGAAGCGGCGATTGCGGAGCAACGCCCCTATGCCGCCCCGCACTTGGACGCGTGCGCGGCCGGGGATGTGCTGCGGCAGCAGCCAGGCGTGTCCGGCGAGGACGAGGACGAAGACGCCCGCCCCGGCCAGGCACACCGTGCGGAAGTCCACGGACAGGAGCAGCGCGCCGAGCAGGGGTCCGACGAAGGCGCCGGCCTGTCCGGCGACGGTGAACAGGGCCAGGACATGGGTGCGGGAGCCCTCGCCGGCCTCCTCCCGGACGACCGCCTGCCGGGCGACCTCGGACTCGACGGCCGGTGAGAACAGTGCGGCGGCGAAGCCGATCAGCAGGACGGCCCCGATGACGGCCCCGGTCCCCTCCGCGTGTCCGAGCCAGACGAATCCGCCGATCCTCAGGACGCAGCCGGCGAGTACCACCGGCCGGATGCCGTACCGGTCGGCCAGCGCCCCGCCCACCACGAACAGTCCCTGCTGGCTGAAGGTTCGCAGCCCGAGGACCAGTCCGACGAGCCAGCCGGCCATCCCCATGGCCTGTCCGAGGTGTTCGGACAGGAAGGGCAGCACGGCGAAGAAGCCGATGTTGAAGGCGAGTTGGGTGAGGATCAACAGACGCAGCAGGGGCGTGAGGCGGCTCTGCCCGGGCGGCTTGCGCAGGCCGGCCGTCAGCGAGGTCATGGGGTGCGGACCAACTCCCGGATGGGGGACGTCTCTTCGGCCGGCGGTTCGGGCGTACGGGGCCGCTCGCGCCGCGGCAGCCGCAGGCCGCCCGCCGCGCTGACGGCGAGCGCTCCGAGAAGGGCGAGGACGGCGGCGGGGGCGAGGACGGCCCAGGGGGCGCGCTCGGCGTAGGGCTGGTTCTCGGCCAGGAGGAGGCCCCACTCCGGGGAGGGCGGCTGGGCGCCGAGGCCGAGGAAGGCGAGGGAGGCGAGTGCCAGGGCGATGCCGGGCAGGCGGAGCAGGGCGTGCCGGGTGACGGGCGGCAGAGCGGCGGGCAGCAGTTCGTGGCGCAGCAGGTACCAGCGGCCGGCGCCGAGGCCGCGGGTGGCGGTGACGTGCAGGGCGGCGCGTTCCTGGCGCAGCAGGGCGGCGGTGTGGGCGGCGAGGGGTGCCCAGGCGACGGCTCCGACGGCGAGCGCGGGGGTGGCGGGTCCGCTGCCCGCGACCGCGGTGACGAGGAGGGCTAGGAGGACGGGCGGGATCGCGTTGACCGTGTCGACGAGCGGTCCCGAGAGCCGGGGCACCAGCCCGAGGAGTACACCGGCGAGCAGGGCGGCGGCACTGATCAGGAGGGCGAACAGCAGGGTGTCGACGGCGCCGTGCGCGACCCGGGCGAGGAGGTCACGGCCGAGGGCGTCGGTGCCGAACGGGTGGTTCCAGGAGGGGGCGCGCAGGCGTTCACCGGTGTCGAGGGCGAGCGGGTCGCGGGGCAGGCCGAGCAAGAGGACGAGGGCCAGCAGTCCGCCGTAGGCCAGGGGGAGGATCGCGCGGGCCGGTGGGGAGGGGCGGTGGAGCGAGGACAGAGCGCCGTCGCGCAGGGCGGGGCCGACGAGGAGTCGGGTGGTGAGGGCGGCGAGTCCGGCCGCGACCGCGGCGAGCAGGACGAGGGCCAGGGTGCCGGCCTGGAGGACGGGGAGGTCCTGGGCGAGGGCGGCCTGGAGGGTGGTGCGGCCGAGTCCGGGGATGTCGAAGATCTGTTCCACGGCGACCGCACCGCCGGTGAGGCCGACGACGAACAGGCCGAGGTTGGGGAGCAGCGCCGGCAGGCAGCGGTGTGCGGCCTGGCGGGCGATGCTGCGCCCGGTCAGTCCGCGCGCGGCGGCGGCGAGTGCCCAGGGTTCGGCGAAGGCGCCGGGCAGCAGGTCGTCGAGGAGTCGCCCGATGACGGCACCGGCGGGCAGGCCGAGGGCGAGGGCGGGCAGGACGGTCCACTGGGGGCCGTACCAGCCGAGGGCGGGCAGCCAGCCCAGTTGGACGCCGACGACGGTGGCGAGGACGGACGCGGTGAGGAATTCGGGGAGTGCGGCGAGGATCGCGGAGCCGCTGCCTCCGGCCCGGCGGCCGTCGAGGCGTCGGTGGGCGCCGAGCCACAGGGTGCGGGCGCAGATCAGGGCGGCGGTGAGGGCGGCGACCACGAGGGTCACCGCCATCAGCAGCAGGGATGCGCCGAGGGCCTGGAGCACGGCGGGGGTGACCTCGTCGCCGGAGAGCCACGAGCGTCCGGCGTCGCCGCGCCACAGCCCGCCGAGCCACTGCCCGAGCAGCGACAACGGGCCTTTGTCCAGACCCAGTTGGGCGCGGATGTCGGCGAGCACCTCGGGGCTGGGGTCACGGTCGGCCGAGCGGGCCTTGAGGACGGTCCGGGCCGGGTCGGTGCGGGTCAGCCAGGGCAGCAGACCGATGCCGCACACGAGGGCGGCCGCGAGGGCGGCGCGCCACACGAGTGCGGCCACGTGCGGTCGCACGGGTCAGCGCCGGGTTCCGGTGCCGACGAGGGTCCGCTCGTACGGGTCGAGGATCACACCGCTGACGGTGGTGGCGACCCCGGTGATGATCTGCTGGTGGACCAGCGGGACGACGGCGTCGGTGCCGAGGATCGCGGCCTCGGCGGTCATCGCCGCGTCCTGCCGCTTCGCGGTGTCGGCGATGCCCTCGGCCTTGGTGACGTCCGCGTCGACGGTCCTGTCGCAGAGCTGGGCGATGTTGTAGCCGCCCTTGCAGGTGTAGTCGCTGGCGAGGACGGCGAGGGGGTCACCGGTGTCGACGAGGGTGTTGCGGGCCAGGACGAAGGCGTCGAACTCGCCCTCCAGCGCGTCGCTCTCCAGCCGGGAGTACTCGCGCACCTCCAGGGTGACCCGGAATCCGGCCTTCTCCAGTTGCTGCTTCAACACCTGGGCGGCTTCGGGGAGTTCGGGCCGGTTGTCATAGGTGGCGAGGGTGACCTTCGTGCCGTCGGGCGCGGCGGCCTTCGGGCGTCCGGTGGGCTGTTGCCGCTTGCCCTCGGCCCAGGTCACGGCGGGGCCGTAGATGCCGGCGCCGGGGTCGGCGTATCCCTCGTAGACGCCGTCGGCGAGGGCGGTGGTGTCGACGGCCTGGCGGGCGGCGGCACGGAGCTTCGGGTCCTTGAAGGGGCCGGACTCCGAGTTGAGGAGGAGGCTCGTGGTGCGGGTGGTGGCGGTTTCCTTGCGGGTGGCCTTGTCCAGGGTGGCGGCCTGGGCCACGGGGACCGCCTCGGCGATGTCGATCTCGTCGGTGCGCAGGGCGCTCGCGCGGGCGGTGCCGTCGGCGATGAAGCGGACGTCGACGCCGGAGGCCTGGGCGCGACCGCCCCAGTAGTCGTCGTAGCGGTCGAGGGCGGCGGAGGTGGAGCCGGTGACCTCGGTGAGTTCGAAGGGTCCGGTGGCGGTGCCGACCGGGTCGACGCCGTCCTGGTCGTCGTAGGCCTTCGGGGAGAGGACGGCGAGGCTGGGACTGGACAGGCGCAGGGGCAGGACGGGGTCGGCCGTGGCGGTGGTGACGCGTACGACCCGGTCGCCGCCGGCCTTCGCGGTGAGCGTCACGCCGGACAGGGCGGCGGGCTCGGGCTTGGCGTCGGTGGCGTGGGTGAGGGCGGCGGCGACCGCGGCCGGGGTGACCTCGGAACCGTCCTGGAAGGCGGCCTCGCGCAGGGTGAACAGCCAGGTCCGGTCGTTCTCGCGGCGCCAGGACTCGGCGAGCGCGGGGGCGGCGGCGCCGTTGGCGTCGAGGGCGGTGAGGCCCTCGGTGACGCCGAGGCGGCTGAGGAGGGTGGCGTCGGCGCCGTACGGCGAGAGGTTCTCGGCGGGCGGGAAGGCGAGGGCGACCCGCAGCCGGGAGCCGTCCGCCGCGTCGCCCGAGGAGTCGTCACCGGAGGAGGAGGCGAAGCAGGCCGTCAGGAGCGGGGCGAGCAGCAGGGAACCAAGTATGTGTCGGCGGCGCATGCCGTCACCGGCCCATCGGGATCTCGAAGTGGACGACACCATGCTCGGCGTCGGGGTCCTCGCGCTCGTCGTGCACGACCTTGCCGAGGGAGTGCCAGAAGGGCTCGGCGCCCGGCACCTGGGGGTCGGTGTGCAGGTAGACGGCGCGGTAGCCGCCGTCGGCGGCGGCGAAGGCGAGCAGCTCGTCGACCAGGCGGCGGGCGAGGCCGCGCCTGCGGTGCTCGGGCCGGACGTACACCCGGCGCAGTTGCGCGGTCGCGCCCGAGGGATAGCGCTCGGCGACGTGGCGCGGGTTCGGCGGGTGGGCCGGGCCGCGGGAGTCGAGGGCGGCGGTGGCCACGACGGCTCCGTCGGCCGGGTCGACGGCGACGAGCAGGGTGTGGCGGGCGGGGGCGAGGTAGGCGGCGGCCGGGTCGATGATGTCCGCATGCCAGCGGGGCACGTAGCCGGTGCCGAAGTCGCGGTAGACGGTGTCGAGCATCACGGCTCGCGCACCTTCGAGGTCGTCCGGGCTCGCCGCCCTGATGCTGTAGTCACGCACTTGCCAATCATATGCATTAAGCCGATGAGCCGATCACCGGCCGGGGGGTGGGGCGATTTGACACTGATCATCGCGCACCCCTACAACCTACCGACATGACATCCATTTTCAAAAATGTCGTTCACGGAAAGACGGAGCGGTAGTGCGGATCGCGTTCGTCGGCAAGGGCGGCAGCGGCAAGACCACCCTGTCGGCGCTCTTCACCCGGCACCTGGCCCGCTCCGGCGCGCCGGTCCTCGCCATCGACGGCGACATCAACCAGCACCTGGCCGAGGCGCTCGGACACGACGGGCCCCTGGACGCCCCTCCGCTCGGCGCGCACCTCGACCGCATCAAGGACCTCCTGCGCGGCACCAACCCCCGCATCCCCTCCCCCGAGGCGATGATCAAGACCACACCG
The DNA here is from genome assembly GCF_055578825.1 of Streptomyces sp. NPDC032822. NCBI lineage: Bacteria > Bacillati > Actinomycetota > Actinomycetes > Kitasatosporales > Streptomycetaceae > Streptomyces > Streptomyces sp. NPDC032822. The sequence goes on from NZ_JBVIOL010000002.1 coordinate 673,003, forward strand.
CCCGGCGGCGGCTCCCGTCTGCTGCGCCTGCTCGGCGACGACGAACTGCACACCCGGCACGTCCGGCGCGCGGGCGGCGTGCCGCTGATGGCGACGGGCGCGTTCGAGGAGAGCGACCTGGGGGTGGCCTGCTACCACTCCAAACTCGGCGGGGTGGAGCTCTACCTCAACCATCTGGTCGACGGCCCGGGCGAGTACGTCGTGGTCGACATGACGGCCGGCGCGGACGCGTTCGCCTCCGGCCTGTTCACCCGCTTCGACCTGACGTTCCTGGTGGCCGAGCCCACCCGCAAGGGCGTCTCGGTGTACCGCCAGTACCGGGACCACGCACGGGAGTTCGGGATCCGGGTCGCCGTCGTCGGCAACAAGGTGACCGGCGAGGACGACCTGCTGTTCCTCAAGGAACAGGTCGGCGACGACCTTCTCACCCACCTGGTGCACTCCCCCTGGGTGCGCTCGGCCGAACAGGGCCGCGAGCAGGGCGGGTTGGACACGCTGGAGCCGCACAACACACATGCCCTGAACATCCTGCGCGAGGCCGTCGACGCCCACCCCCGGGACTGGGCGACGCAGCACCGGCACGCCGTCGAGTTCCATCTGCGCAACGCGCGCGCCTGGGCGAACACGGCGACCGGCCTCGACCTGGCCGCGCAGGTGGACCCGGACTTCGTACCGGGCCCGGCCGCCCTCGCCTGACCGCTCCCCCTCACCGCCACCCACCTACCGGACAGGACACCCCGGCACCATGTCTCTCGACGTCTCCCCCCAGCTCCTCGCCGAGGCCCAACACGGTGACATCCGCGAGGAGGACTTCGTGGACACCGTCCGCACCTCCCTGCCGTACGCCTACGACCTGATCGCCGGTCTCGCCGCCGAACTCCGCACCGTACAGGCCCCGTTCACCGACAACCAGACCCCTCCCCCGTCCGAGAGGGAGCGCGGCCAGCTGCTGCGCGCCCTCGCCAGCGACGCGATCCGCGGCAGTCTGGAGCGGCACTTCGGGGTGTCGCTCGCCTTCCAGAACTGCCACCGGGTGGCGGCGTTCCGGCCCGAGGACCGGGACGGCGAGACGTACGCGCGGTTCACGTCGCTGCGGTCGCAGGTGCTGAATCAGTCGCCGGAGTTCCGCGACTGCTGACCCCGCTCCAGGAACGCCGTCACGAACCGGTCGGCGTCGTCCAGCCACGGGAAGTGTGCGGCGCCGGGCTGGACGACGACTTCCGCGTCCGGGAACAGGTCCGCGTACTCGGCGACGGCACGCGGCGGGGCGGCCACGTCCACCTCTCCGGCCAGCACGAACACGGGTGCCTCGCACGCGGCGAGAGCCGTGCGGGTGGCGGCCGGGTCGAAGGCTCCCTCGGAGCCGTACACGGCTGCCGCCTCGTCGTTGCGCTGCTTCTCCTCGGCCTCCCGGACGGCCCTCGCCTCGTCGTCCCAGCGGGCGAACCAGAAGGGGGCGACGGCCGGCCAGTCGTCGGCACCCGCCCGGCCGGCGGCGATCGCCTCCAGGGCCGTGTACGCCGGGGTGAACCATGGTTCGCCCCGGCGCAGCCGTGCGGTGCCCAGACGGTCCTCGGCGGTGACCTCGATGCCGACCGCGTGGACGCTCGGGGTGATCAGGGCGAGCCGCTCGACCCGGCCGGGGTGACGGGCCGTGTACAGGACGGCCAGGTTCGCGCCGGCGGAGTGGCCGAGCAACTCCAGCCGTTCCAGACCCAGTTCCTCACGCAGCGCCTCGACGTCACCGACCAGACGGTCGCAGCGGTACGACGCCGGGTCCTCGGGCGTCGCCGAGCGGCCGGTGCCCCTGAGGTCCAGGCGGATCAGGGTGCGGTGGGCGGCAAGACCGCCCAGGTCGTTTAGATAGACGGAGTCCTGCATGGGGCCGCCGGGCAGGCAGATCAGCGGCGGACCGGCGCTGTCCCCCTCTCCGTCCCCATCCCTGTCTCCCTCGCCGGAGACGTGATAGGCGAGGCGGGTTCCGTCGGGGGCGGAGAAGGTGGGCATGGGGCGAGCCTGGCAGGGGGTGCCCGGGGCGGCAACCGGATAGTGACTCGCGCGCCCGGCGGCACCGGGCGACACCCGGTCCGCGGCCACCGCTTCGGTTCCCCCACCTCCCCGCACGGGTGGACGCGGGCTCCCGCACCCGCGTCCATCCGCGTCCACCCGCCCTGCCGTCACGCCGCGTTCCGTACCCGCCCCCGGTGCGCCCGCACGATGTCCGCGTACCGGTACCCGGTCCCCTTGATCGTGCGGGTCTGCGTCCGGTAGTCCACGTGGACCAGTCCGAACCGCTTGTCGTAGCCGTACGCCCACTCGAAGTTGTCCAGCAGCGACCAGGCGAAGTAGCCGGCCAGCGGGGCGCCCTTGCGGGCGGCGGAGGCGCAGGCCGCGAGGTGTTTGGTGAGGTACTCCTGACGTTCGGGGTCCTCCACCGTGCCGTCGGGGCGTACGACGTCCGGGAAGGCGGAGCCGTTCTCGGTGACGTACAGCCTGCGGGCGCCGTACTCGTCGGTGAGGCGGAGCAGCAGGTCCTCGATGCCGGTCGCGTCGACCTCCCAGTCCATGCCGGTGCGCGGCACGCCGAGCCGGCGGACCGTGCGGACCCGGGGCGCCGGGCCGGTGGGGTCGTCGGCGACGGTCTGCGGGAAGTAGTAGTTCAGGCCCAGCCAGTCCAGGGGCGCGGCGATGGTCTCCGAGTCGCCCGCTCGCTCGGGGAGTTCGACGCCGTAGACCTCGCGCATGTCCGCCGGGAAGCCGCGGCCGTGGACCGGGTCGAGCCACCAGCGGTTGGTGTGACCGTCCATGCGGCGGGCGGCCTCGACGTCCTCCGGGCGGTCGGTGGCGGGGTGGATGGTGGAGAGGTTGTTGACGATGCCGACCTGGGCGTGCGGGGCGGCGGCGCGGATCGCCCGGGTGGCGAGGCCGTGGCCGAGGAGCAGGTGGTAGGAGGCGCGGACGGCCGCGGTCAGGTCCATGAGGCCGGGGGCCATCTTGCCTTCGAGGTGACCGATCCAGGCCGAGCACAGCGGCTCGTTGAGGGTGGCCCAGTGGCTGACACGGTCGCCGAGACGTTCGGCGACGACCGAGGCGTACACGGCGAAGTGCTCGGCGGTGGCCCGCTCGGGCCAGCCGCCCCGGTCCTGGAGGACCTGCGGGAGGTCCCAGTGGTAGAGGGTGACGGACGGGGTGATGCCCGCCTCCAGCAGGCCGTCGATCAACTCGTCGTAGAACGCGAGGCCCTTGGGGTTGGGCGGGCCGTCGCCGCCGGGCACGATCCGCGGCCAGGCGAGGGACAACCGGTAGGCGTTGGTGCCCAGTTGACGCATCAGCGCGATGTCCTCGCGCCAGCGGTGGTAGTGGTCGCAGGCCACGTCGCCGTTGTCGTTGTTGGCGATCTTGCCGGGGGTGTGGGAGAAGGTGTCCCAGATCGACGGCGCACGTCCGTCCTCGGCTGCGGCTCCCTCGATCTGGTACGCCGCTGTGGCCGTGCCCCACAGGAAGTCGTGCGGGAGGGCGGCGAGGTCGATGGTCACTGAAGTCCCTTCAAAAGATGCGGAGTCGGAGTGGGAGTCGCAATGGCTCACTTCACGGCGCCCGCCGTCAGACCGGCCACCAGATAGCGCTGGAGCAGCAGGAAGCCCGCGACCACGGGGACGCTGACGACCAGCGAGGCGGCCATGATCTGGTTCCAGTACACGTCGTTGAGCGTGGAGTAGCCCTGGAGTCCCACGGCGAGTGTGCGGGTGGTGTCGTTGGTCATCACCGACGCGAACAGCACCTCGCCCCAGGCGGTCATGAAGGCGTAGACGGCGACCGCGACGATGCCGGGGATCGCGGCCGGCACGACCACCCGGAACAGCGCGCCGAGCGGCCCGCAGCCGTCCACCAGCGCCGCCTCGTCCAGGTCGCGCGGCACCGAGTCGAAGTACCCGATCAGCATCCAGATCGAGAACGGCAGGGAGAACGTCAGATACGTCAGGATCAGGCCGCCGCGCGAGCCGAACAGGGCGATGCCGGTGGCGTTGCCGATGTTGACGTAGAGGAGGAAGAGCGGGAGGAGGAAGAGGATCCCGGGGAACATCTGCGTCGACAGGACGGTGACCGTGAAGACGCGCTTGCCGCGGAACTCGTAGCGGCTGACCGCGTACGCGGAGAACACCGCGATGACCACCGAGCAGACCGTCGCCGCGCTCGCCACGATCAGCGAGTTCACGAAGTAGCGGGCGAGGGGGACCGTCGACCAGATGTCGATGTACGGCCGGATCGTCAACTCGCTCGGCAGCCAGCGGAACGTGCCCGTGACGTCCGCGAGCGGTTTCAGGGAGCTGGAGACCATCACGTAGACGGGCATCAGGACGAAGCCGGAGAGGAGGGTGAGGAAGATCCGCCGGGACCAGAGGAAGGACCGCGGCGGGGCCATCGGGGAGCCGGTGCTAGACACGGGCGGTCCTCCGTCCGCGCGAGGTGAGTACGAGGTACACGCCCGTCACCAGCAGCAGGAAGAGCAGCAGCAGGACCGACATCGCCGAGCCGGTGCCGAAGTTCCAGGTGACGAAGGACGCTTGGTAGATGTGCACCGAGATGAGGTCGGCGGCCTCCGGCGCGGTCCTGCCGAACAAGACGAACGGCGTGTTGAAGTCGTTGAACGTCCACAGGAACAGGACCAGCACGAGCACCTGGTTGACGGGTTGCAGTGACGGCAGCGTGATGCGGCGGATCTGCTGCCACATGCCGGCGCCGTCGAGCGCCGCCGCCTCGTACAGCTCCTTGGGGATGTTCTGCAGTCCGGCCATCACGATGAGGAAGGCGAACGGCCAGCCCTTCCACACCGACACGGTGAGCAGGGCGACGAACGCGTTGTCGCCGATGAGCCAGAAGGACGGCTTGTCGGTCAGGTGCAGCTGGTCGTGCAGGACGTGGTTCACCAGACCGTTGTCGTGCTGGAACATGAACACCCAGGTGATGACGGCCGCGTAGACCGGCAGGGCGTACGGGACGAGGAACAGGGCCCGCAGCAGACCCCGGCCGCGGAAGGTGTCCTGCATGCAGACGGCCGCCGCGGTGCCGATCAGCCAGCACATGCCCACCGACAGCAGGGTGAAGGCGACGGTGACGAGGAACGAGTGGAGCAGGGCCTCACCGACGGGGGCGTCGAAGTCCACCGACACCGAGTAGTTGTCGAGACCCGCCCACGGGGCCGCGCCCCAATCGCGGATGTAGAACTGGGTGAGCTCCTTGAAGCTCATCACGATGCCGATCACCATCGGCACCAGATGGACGAGGAGTTCGAGGACCAGGGCGGGCAGGAGCAGCAGGTACGGCAGTCCGACGCGGCGGATCCGGCCGGCCGGGCGGCGACGGCGCGGGCCGTGCGCCGCCGCCTCACCAGCCCCCTCGGCGCCCTTGCCCCCCTCGTCCGCCCGGAGTTCGACGGTGCTGGTCATCACGCTCACTTCGCCGGCATCTGCTGCTGGGCCTTCTCCAGCTTGGCCCGCACCGACTCGGTGGTGACCGCGCGCCCCGCCGCCGCGTCGGCGAACAGGTCCTTGACGGCCGTACCGACCGCCGTCTCGAACTGCGACTCGTCCGCGACCTGCGGAAGGGCCGCCGCACTGCCCGCCAGGGTCTCCTTCAGGACCGCGCTCGCCGGGGTGTCGAAGGCGGCGTCCGTCTGCGCGGCCTTCACCGGCGGGATGGTGCTGTACGCGGTGTTGAGGACCTTCTGCTCGGCGTCACCGGTCATGAACTTCACGAACTTCCGGGCGCCGTCGAGGTTGTCGGTGTTCTTGAAGACGGCGAGGTTGATGCCGGCGACCATGGAGTTGACGTTCGTGCCCGTCCCCGGTGTGCCGGACCGCACGGGCACGGGGGCGATGCCGTAGTCGTCCTCGCTCATGCCCTGCGACGTGAGGTTGGCGGAGGCGGACTGCCACAGCAGCATCGCGCTCTTGCCCTTGGCGAAGTCGCTCACCGACTGGTTCTGCGCGTACTCGGCGTTGCCGGGCGCGATGACCTTGTCCTTGGCCATCAGGTCGACGTACTGCTTGACTCCCGCGACCGCGCCCTCGTTCGTGAAGTCGGGCTTGCCGTCGGCGGTGAAGAAGTCGGCGCCGTGCTGCTTGGCGAAGACGAAGGCGTGGTGGATGTTCTCCGACGGGTTCGAACCCTCCGCGCCCAGGCCCCACTTGCCGTCCTTCGACAGCTTCTTGCCGTCGGCGGCCAACTCCGCCCAGGTGGCGGGCGGTTGGGCGATGCCCGCGTCGGCGAACATCTTCTTGTTGTAGTAGAGCGCGTACGCCATCGAGTACAGCGGCACGGCGGCCGGGTCCTTGCCCCGCGCTCCCGTCGAGGCGAGCGCCGAGTCGACGAAGCGCTCCTTGCCACCGATCGCGGCGAGGTTCTCGGCATCCCAGGGCAGCAGGGCACCGGTGGCCTGGAGGGAGGCGCTCCAGGTGTTGCCGATGTTCAGGACGTCGGGGCCCTGGCCGGAGGTGGTGGCGGTGAGGATCCGGTTCAGCAGGTCCGACCAGGGGACGACCTCCAGCTTCACCTCGATGCCGGTCTGCTTCTCGAACTTGTCGAGTTCCGGCTGGAGGACCTTCTTGTCGACCTCGATACTGGCGCCCTGATTGGAGGCCCAGTAGGTCAGCGTCTTCGGCGAGTCGTTGGACCCGCCGTCGGCCGACGAACCGCCTCCGCAGGCCGAGGCGGCGAGGGCGAGAGACAGGGTGACGGCGCCTGTGGCCGCGGCTCGGATGGTGCGCATGGCTCGTGGTGTCCCTTCAGGCAATGCACTCACGACTTAATTTAGGACGTGAGTTAAACCTCGGGAGCGGGGCTCGTCAAGGGTTCCGACAGCACTCGTCGAACTCCGCCCCGCCTCTTGACGCATGCGTTCAAGTGCCTGAAGCATGCAGCGCCGAGAGAGCGCTCCCGCACCCCACCCCGTTCACTTCCTGAACCAGGAGAGCCGCCCCATGACTTCAGCCTCCGCGAGACCATCCGCCTTCGGGCGCCTGGTTGTTCCGGGCGTCGACGTCGGGTACGTCGACGGTGCCGTCGACGGTGCCGTCGACGGTCGTGTCCTCTCCCTGAGGGGGAAGCGCGGGGGCGGCCGAGGGGAAAACCCAGGGGTGGCCCCACCCGTGTGAGGGTGGGGCCACCCTGACGGTTACCGCGTCGCCGTGACGGCAGGAGCCGGTGCGTAGCCGGTCGGGCGGGCCGTGAACGTGCCGCGGCCCTGCGTCCGACTGCGCAACCGGGTGGCGTAGCCGAACAGTTCGGCCAGCGGCACGGTCGCGGTGACGACCGCCGACCCCGCGCGCGTGGCCGAGCCGGAGACCTTCCCGCGCCGCGCCGCGAGATCACCGAGCACGGTGCCGACGGCGTCTTCGGGCACGGTGACCGTGACCTCGACGACCGGCTCCAGCAGGGTCATCACGGAGGCGCGCAGGGCTTCCCGCAGCGCGAACCGGCCCGCCGTGCGGAACGCCGTGTCCGAGGAGTCCTTCACATGGGTCGCCCCGTCGGTCAGGGTGACCCGCAGCCCCACCACCGGGTGCCCGCCGATCGGCCCCTCGACGAGGGCGTCCCGGCAGCCTGCCTCGACCGCCCGGACGTACTCCTGCGGAACCCGCCCGCCGACGACGGCCGACCGGAACTCGAAGCCGGTGCCTCCTTCCAATGGCTCCACGTCGAGGACGACCTGCGCGAACTGCCCTGCCCCGCCGTCCTGTTTGACATGCCGGTACACCAGAGCGGACACCCCGCGGGCGACCGTCTCCCGGTACGCCACCCTCGGCCGGCCCACGGCGACCTCCAGTCCGTGGTCGCGCCGTACCTTCTCCACCGCGACCTCCAGATGCAGCTCACCCATCCCGGACAGCAGCGTCTGACCCGTCTCGGCGTCGGTACGGACCACCAGCGACGGATCCTCCTCCGCCAGCCGGGCGAGCGCGGTGGCCAGCCGGTCGGTGTCGGTGGAGCTGCGGGCCTCGACCGCCACCGAGACCACGGGTTCGGCCACGGTCGGCGGTTCGAGGACGAGCGGGGCGTCCGGCGCGCACAGGGTCGAACCGGCACGGGCCGACTTCAGCCCGACGACGGCCACGATGTCCCCGGCGACCGCCCGCTCCAACCGGGCGTGCCGGTCGGCCCGCACGCGCAGGATCCGCCCGATCCGCTCGGTGCGCCGCGCGCTCGCGTCCATCACCGTCGCTCCCTTCTCGATCGTTCCCGAATACACCCGCAGATACGTCAGTCGCCCCGTCGGGGTGGCGTTCACCTTGAACGCCAGCGCGGCGAAGGGCGCCCGCGGGTCCGCGGCCCTCTCCTGCTCGCCGCCGTCCTCGTCCGTGCCGCGTACGGCGGGCACGTCCAGCGGCGACGGCAGATAGGCCACGACCGCGTCCAGCAGCGGCTCGATCCCGCGGTTGCGGTAGGCGGAGCCGCACAGGACGACGACACCCTCGCCGGAGTGGGTGAGGTCACGGAGGGCGTCGACGAGGGTGCGGGTGGTGAGCCCGGTCGCGTCGCCGCCGATCGCCTGGGCGATCCCGTCCGTCGGCTGCGTGCAGAATTCCTCCAGCGCCCCCGGATGGAGCTCGGCCACCGCCTCCTCCAGCAGCCGACGACGCCTGGACGCCTCCTCGCGCAGCACCTCCGGCACCGGCCCCTCCTCGGCCACCTGACCGTCGTCGCTCCAGGTCAGCGCCCGCATGCGGAGCAGGTCGACGACACCGGTGAAGGTGTCCTCGCGCCCGATGGGCAGCTGTACGACCAGCGGGGCCGGGTGCAGGCGCTCGCGGATCGACTCGACGGCGGTGTCGAGGTCGGCGCCGGACCGGTCGAGCTTGTTGACGAAGGCGATCCTCGGCACTCCGTGCCGGTCCGCCTGCCGCCACACCGACTCGCTCTGCGGCTCGACGCCCGCGACGGCGTCGAACACCGCGACGGCTCCGTCGAGGACCCGCAGCGAGCGTTCCACCTCGTCGGCGAAGTCGACATGGCCCGGGGTGTCGATCAGGTTGATCCGGTGACCGTCCCAGGCGCAGCTGACCGCCGCGGCGAAGATGGTGATGCCGCGGTCGCGCTCCTGGGAGTCGAAGTCGGTGACGGTGGTGCCGTCGTGGACCTCGCCACGCTTGTGCGTGGTCCCGGTGGCGTACAGGATCCGCTCGGTGACGGTGGTCTTGCCCGCGTCGACGTGGGCGAGGATGCCGAGGTTGCGGACGGCGGAGAGAGGGTCGGTGTGGGTGCGCACGGCCGTGGCCTTTCGAATGGCTCGGTGAGAGGGCGGCGCGATTCCCGGACAGGGCAACATATCTGACAGGTCGTCAGGGTATGGACATGGACGTACGAACGGAGCTCGGGTGGTACGTCAGTCGCTCGTCCGGGGCATCCGGTACCGGCCGCGCAGCGGGCACCGGGCGGACGAGGACACGAGGATCACGTCGTACTGCGACCGGGGGACGACGACGGCGGCGTAGGCGCACATGCCGGTCTCCCCTCACTCGTCGTTCCACGTCATGACACGCGTCGCCAACGGGTGGGCGGCGCGTGGTTCGTGGTGAGTGTAGGGAACCGGGCAGGGGCCCGGCACCGGGTTTTCCGCGCCCCGGGGACGGGATCTGCCGCTCCTCGCTCCCGCGCCCCCGTTCTCAGACCGGCCCGGGGCCCGCTCCGTCGCCCTTGAGGCGTTCCAGGTCGGAGGGGCGGACCTGGATGACGAGGACGGCGATCAGTGCGGCGACCGCGGTGAAGACGGCGGCCATGACGAAGGCCGCCGACACCCCGGCGGTGAGGACCTCGTCGGAGAACGGCCGGGGCAGTTCCCCGGTGCGCCGGAAGAGCAGGCGTTCGGCCGGGGTCGCCTGTTCCAGGAAGAGCGGGACCTGCTTGTCCGCCTCGTTGGTGCTGGCCGTGCCGAACATCGTGACCAGGATGGACAGTCCGAGTGAACCGCCCACCTGCTGCGTGGCGTTGAGGAGTCCGGAGGCCGCACCGGTCTCCTGGACGGGCACGTCGGACAGCGCCATCAGGGTGAGCGAGACGAACTCCATGCCCATGCCCAGGCTGAACACGAGCATCGGACCGAGCACGCTGCCCGCGTAGGTGGAGTGCACGTCGGTCAGGGTCAGCCAGCCCAGTCCGATCGCCGCGAGGATCGCGCCCGCCACCATGAAGGGTTTGGGGCCGTACACCGGCAGGAAGCGGGAGGCCAGCCCGGCACCGATCGCGATGACCGCGCTGACCGGCAGGAAGGCGAGGCCGGCCTGCATCGGGCTGAAGTCCAGCACGTTCTGGACGAAGAGCGTGAGGAAGAAGAACATGCCGAAGATCGCTGCGGCCAGGCACAGCATAATGCCGTAGGTGCCCGCGCGGTTGCGGTCGGCGAACATGTGCAGGGGCGTGATCGGCTGCCGGGAGCGCCGTTCGACGAGGACGAACGCGGCGAGGATCACGACGGCCGCCGCGAACGAGCCCAGTGTGACGGGGTCCCGCCAGCCTTCCTGCGCGGCCCGGATGAAGCCGTACACCAGCAGCACCATGCCCGCGGTGGAGGTCAGCGCCCCGGCGACGTCGAAGCTGCCCGGGTGGCGTTGCGACTCCCTGATCCAGCGGGGGGTGGCGAGGGCGATGAGCAGGCCGATCGGGACGTTGACGAAGAGGACCCACCGCCAGTTCAGCCACTCGACGAGGATCCCGCCCGCGAGCAGTCCGATCGCCCCGCCGCCCGCGGAGACCGCGGCGAACACCCCGAAGGCCCGGTTTCGTTCGGGCCCCTCACGGAAGGTCGTGCTGATCAGGGCGAGGGACGTCGGGGAGGCGATGGCGCCGCCGACACCCTGGAGGGCGCGGGCGGCGAGGAGTTGGGCCTCGTTCTGGGCGAACCCGCCGAGCAGGGACGCCAGGACGAAGAGCAGCACGCCGAAGACGAAGACGCGGCGCCTGCCGAGGATGTCGCCGGCCCGGCCGCCGAGCAGCAGCAGACCGCCGAAGGTGAGGGTGTACGCGTTGACGACCCAGGCCAGGCTGGTGGTGGAGAAGTCCAGGGAGCGCTGGATGTCGGGCAGCGCGATGTTCACGATGGTGATGTCCAGCACCACCATCAACTGGCACGAGGCGATGACCAGCAACGCCATGGTGTTTCCGCCACCGCCCGGTTCCCGGGTGGTGGACGGCGCTGAGGGGTTCGGCTGCGGGTTCGTCATGGCAGGTCACACATCCGGAGGTCGAACCCCCGAGAGCGGAGAGTGAACGACTGCGTCCACTCCGGTCCACCGTTCGACGGTACGCCCGTCCGTGGGACGCGACCACTCGAACCCGCCGCCGGCCCTCAGGCCGCCGCCTCGGCCCTCCCCTCGCCCCGGTCCCGGTGGATCGGCGCCCCGGACCCGGTCAGCGGCACCCCCGTCCCGCCCCGCCGCGCGGCGACGATCTCCGCCGCGATGGACAGGGCGGTCTCCTCCGGCGTCCGGGCACCGAGGTCGAGCCCGATGGGCGACCGCAGCCTCGCCAACTCCCCTTCCTTCAAGCCCACTTCACGCAGTCGTCGCTCACGGTCGGCGTGGGTGCGGCGCGATCCCATCGCCCCGACGAACGCGACCGGCATCCGCAGGGCCTCTTTCAGCAGCGGTACGTCGAACTTGGCGTCGTGGGTGAGCACGCACAGCACCGTGCGCGCGTCGGTCGCGGTGCCCCGCAGATAGCGGTGCGGCCAGTCGACGACGATGTCGTCGGCGTCGGGGAAGCGGGCCGGGGTGGCGAAGACGGGCCGCGCGTCGCACACCGTCACGTGGTACCCGAGGAACTTGCCCGCCCGCACCAGGGCCGCCGCGAAGTCGATCGCCCCGAAGACGATCATCCGGGGTGGCGGCACGCTCGACTCGACGAGCAGGGTCAGGCCGCCGGGGCAGAGCGAGCCGTCCGCCGACAGCTCGACCGTGCCGGTGCGGCCGGCCTCCAGGTGGGCCCGCGCCTCCGCCGCCGCCGTACGGTCCAGCTCGGGCGCGCCCCCGAGGCCGCCCTCGGAGGCCCCGTCGGGCCGCACGAGCAGCGCCCGGCCGAGAAGGCGTTCGGGGCCCCGGACCACCCGGGCGAGGGCCGACGGCTCACCGCGGGCCGCGGCCGAAAGTGCCGACCGCAGCACCGGCCGGTCGGGGGCGTCCGCGCCGACCGGCGTGACCATGACGTCGATGACCCCGCCGCAGGTGAGTCCGACGGCGAAGGCGTCCTCGTCGCTGTAGCCGAAGCGTTCGACGACGGTCTCGCCGTCCTGGAGGGCCCGCACGCACAGGTCGTAGACGGCGCCCTCCACACAGCCGCCCGAGACCGAGCCGATCACCGTGCCCTCGCGGTCGACCGCGAGGGCCGCGCCGGGGCCGCGCGGGGCGCTGCCGTCGACGGCCACGACGGTGGCGACGGCGAAGTCGCGGCCCTCTTCGGCCCACCGGTCCAGTGCGTCGGCGAGGTCAAGCATGTCCGCCCGCCTGTCCGGCCGCTGTCACGGTCCGGTCGGCCGCCGTCAGGACGCGGTCGGGCCGGATGGGCAGGTCGCGGTGGCGTACGCCGGTCGCGTGCCAGACCGCGTTGGCGACGGCCGCCGCCGCGCCCACGATGCCGATCTCGCCGATGCCCTTGATGCCGACCGGGTCGTCCGGGTCGGGGTCGTCGATCCAGTCCGCCTCGATGGCGGGTACGTCGGCGTGCGCGGCCACGTGGTAGGCGGCGAGGTCGGCGCCGTAGTGGCCGCCGGTGCCGTGGTCCCGTACCGCCTCCTCGTGCAGGGCCATGGAGATGCCCCAGGTCATGCCGCCGATGAACTGGCCGCGTGCGGTGAGCGGGTTGACGATCCGGCCGGCCGCGAAGATGCCGAGCATGCGGCGGACCCGGATCTCGCCGGTGTCGGGGTCCACGGCGACCTCGGCGAACTGGGCGCCGAAGGAGTGCCGTTCCTTCTGGGCGAGGGCGCCGACGGCCTCGGTGGTGTCGGACCGTACGGTGATCCCCTCGGGCGGGACGGTGACGCCGGGGGCGAGCCGCTCCCGCAGTTCCGCGCCGGCCGCCATGACCGCCCAGGACCAGGAGCGGGTGCCCATCGACCCGCCGGCGATGAACGCGGCGCCGAAGTCACTGTCCCCGATGCGCACTCGGACCCGGGCCGGGTCCGTCTCCAGCGCGTCGGCGGCGACCAGGGTGAGGGCGGTCCGGGCTCCGGTGCCGATGTCCGCCGCGTTGATCCGCACGGTGAAGGTGCCGTCGGCCTCCGCCGTCACGGCGGCCGTGGAGGGCGCGGCGCCGGCCGGGAAGGAGGCCGCCGCGGTTCCGGTGCCCAGCAGCAGACGGCCCTCGCGACGCACCCCGGGGCGCGGGTCGCGGTCCTCCCAGCCGAACCTGCGGGCGCCCTCCCGGAAGCAGCCGAGCAGGTTGCGGCCACTGAACGGCAGCCCGGAGACCGGACCCCGGTCGGGATCGTTGCGGGCGCGCAGTTCGATCGGGTCGATGCCGCACTTCTCGGCGAGTTCGTCGATCGCCGACTCCAGCGCGAACGATCCCGGTGCCTCGCCCGGCGCGCGCATCCAGGTCGGGGTCGGGACGTCGAGTCGCACGAGCCGGTTGACGGTGTGGTGGGCGTCGGCTCCGTACATCGTCCGGGCCGGTCCGGCGGCCGACTCGATGAACTCGTGCACCGTCGAGGTGAGACTCAGGGAGCTGTGTTCCAGCGCGCGCAGCCGGCCCTCGGAGTCGGCGCCCAGCCTGAGGCGCTGCCGGGTGGGACTGCGGTGGCCGGCCAGCGAGAACATCTGACGGCGCGTCATGATCACGCGTACCGGGCGTTGCAGGACGGTCGCGGCCATCACCGCGGACACCTGGTGGGCGCGGACGCCCTTGCTGCCGAAGCCGCCGCCGACGTGTTCGGACCGAACCCGCACCGAGGCCGGGTCGAGGGAGAACAGTTGGGCCAGTTCACTGGCGACCCACAGGGTGCCCTGGTTGGAGTCGACGACCTCCAGCCGGCCGCCGTCCCAGTGGGCCGTCGCCGCGTGCGGCTCCATCGGGTTGTGGTGTTCCTCCGGGGTGGTGTACTCCGCGTCCAGCACGACCGCGGACGCGGCGAGTTCGGCCTCCAGATCGCCGTTCTGGACGACTGCCGGACCGTGGTTGTCGACCGGGTAGGCGTCCGGGTGTTCGCCGCCGAAGTCGACGTCGAACGGCTCCTGTTCGTAGCGCACGACGAGTGACTCGGCGGCTTCCCGGGCCTGTTCGGAGGTGTCGGCGACGACCAGGGCGACCGGCCAGCCCACGTGCGGCACCCGGTCGTGCTGGAAGACGGCCGCGGTCCGGTCCGGGACGCCCAGCATGCCGACGTAGTCGGTGTCGACGCGCGGGGCGTTGCCGTGGTGCAGGACGGCGACCACACCCGGCATCGCGAGGACGGGGGCGTCCTCCACGGAGCGGATGCGCCCGCGGGCGACGGTGGACAGCACGAGCCAGCCGTGGGCGAGTCCGGCGAACGGGATCTCGCCGGCGTAGCGGGCCGCGCCGGTGACCTTGTCGACACCCTCGACGCGGGTGTGCGCGGTGCCGACGGAGTTCGTGCGCGCCGTGGGGGCGGTGGTCATCGGGCGGCCTCCTCGGCGAGTTCGGTCAGCACGGCCACCACGAGGTTGCGCATGAGGGTCACCTTGTAGACGTTGTGGGGCAGCGGCCTGGCCACGGCCAGTTCGGCGTCGGCGGCGGCCGCGAAGTTCTCGGCGTGGGCCGGCTGCCCCGCCAGGGCGAGTTCGGCGTGCCGGGCACGCCAGGGCCGGGAGGCGACCGCCCCGAAGGCGAGACGCACATCGCGTACGACCCCGTCGTGGACGTCGAGCGCGGCGGCGATCGAGCCGATGGCGAACGCGTACGAGGCCCGCTCGCGCACCTTGCGGTAGCGGGAGTGCGCGGCGACGGGGGCGGGCGGCAGAGTGACCGCGGTGATCAGCGCACCCGGCGGCAGGGCGGTCTCCCGGTGCGGGGTGTCACCGACCGGCAGATAGAAGTCGGCGAGCGCCGACTCGCCGGGCCCGTCGGCCGTTTCGTACGACACGACGGCGTCGAAGGCCGTCAGTGCCACGGCCATGTCGGAGGGGTGGGTGGCCACGCAGTGCTCGCTGGCTCCCAGGATCGCGTGGTTGTGGTGCTCGCCGGCGACGGCCGGGCAACCGCTCCCCGGGACCCGCTTGTTGCAGGGTTTGGTCACGTCGGCGAAGTAGCCGCAGCGGGTGCGCTGGAGGAGGTTGCCGCCGACGGTGGCCATGTTGCGCAGCTGCCCGGAGGCGCCGGCCAGTACGGCCTCGGTCAACGCCGGGTAGCGGCGGCGGACTTCGGGATGTGCGGCGAGGTCGCTGTTGGTGACGGTCGCGCCGATGCGCAGACCGCCTTCCTCCGTCGACTCGATGTCGTCCAGGGGCAGTTCGCGGACGTCGACGAGCCGGGCGGGCCGCTCGACGCCGGTCTTCATCAGGTCGACGAGGTTGGTGCCGCCGCCGAGGAAACGGGCGTCGGGGTCGGCGTCGAGCAGCGCGAGGGCGCCGGTGACGTCGGTGGCGCGCCGGTAGGTGAACTCCTTCATGCGGCGACCTCCGTGCCGTCCGCCTGCGTGCGGCCCGCTTCCGTGCGGTCGGTGCCGCCCGTGGAGGCGGTGGAGGCTGTGGCCCGCTCCGTCGCCGCGCGGGCGACGGCCTCGACGATCGACACATAGGCGCCGCAGCGGCACAGGTTGCCGCTCATCCGTTCGCGGATCTCGGCGGCGCTCAGCGGCGGTGGTCCGGCCTCGGGCCGGACGTCTTCGGTGGCGGCGCTGGGCCAGCCCGCCGCGTGTTCCTCGATCACCGCGACGGCCGAGCAGATCTGGCCGGGTGTGCAGTAGCCGCACTGGTAGCCGTCGAGGTCGAGGAACGCCTGCTGCACCGGGTGGAGTCGCCCGTCCTCGGCCAGGCCCTCGACGGTGGTGATCTCGCGGCCCTCGGCCGCCACCGCGAGCTGGAGACAGGACACCGCCCGGCGTCCGTCGAGCAGTACCGTGCAGGCGCCGCACTGCCCCTGGTCGCAGCCCTTCTTGGTGCCGGTCAGGTCGAGCCGCTCCCGCAGGGCGTCGAGCAGGGTGGTGCGGTGGTCGACGGACAGGGTGTGCTTGTCTCCGTTGATCTTCAGAGTGACGGCGCTGTACGTCGATGCTGGGGCTGGGGCCATGATCAGCCTTCCTTCGCGTATCCGGAGCACGTCGAGAGCGCGCTCCGGCAGGCAATCGAATCGGGGAACCGTATCGAGTGGGACACCGGGAGGGACACCGGCCGCACCGGCGCTAGAGTGGACTCAAATGGACAGCTGTCCGCTTCCATCAACGTAGTGGACAGCTGTCCGGTTATCAAGGACGGATTTCGGTCGCGATCCACGAGGAGGGCGAGTGCAGCCGAAGAAGGACGCACCCCTGCGCTCGGACGCGCAACGCAACCGCGAGCGCATCCTGGAAGTCGCCCTCGCGGAGCTGACCGTCTCCGCGGACACCCCGCTGAGCGCGATCGCGAAGAAGGCGGGGGTCGGCCAGGGCACGTTCTACCGGAACTTCCCCGACCGCCAGGCGCTCGTGCTGGAGGTCTACCGGCACGAGATGCGGCAGGTCGCCGAGGCCGCGCCCGAACTGCTCGGGACCCACGGACCCGACCGGGCGCTGCGCGCGTGGATGGACCGGCTGGCGCGGTTCGCGACCGCCAAGGCCGGCATCGCGGAGGCGATCCGCCGGGCCGTCAGCGCATCCGGCGGCCCGGCGAAACCGGGTCACGCACCCCTGACGGCCGCTGCCGAACTCCTGCTCCGCGCAGGCGAGGAAGCCGGCGCCATCCGCCCGGGAGTCTCCGCCGACGACTTCTTCCTCGCCATCGCCGGGCTCTGGCAGATCGCCCCCCACGAGGACCGGCAGACGCGCACCACCCGCCTCCTGGACCTCGTCATGGACGGACTGCGCGCGGGCCGCGCGGGGGAAGCGGCCACGGGCCCGGTGACCCACACCTGAGACCCCATGACACAGGAACGCGTCGATCACCCCACGAACAGCGGCCCGATCACCTCGGTTCGAAGTGGCTGGCTCTGCCGTCGGCCATCACCAGGCGCCCCAGCCCGGCGGCTTCCGCCTGCGGCAGGAGGGTCCAGGTTCCGTCGGAACGGTGCAGGGCCGCCGAGTGCCAGGGCGTGGCCCAGGCGTCGGACGCGTCCAGGAGGTGGATGCCGAACTTGGTGGCGCCGATGGGCTGAGGATGGATGGACAGGCGTACGGCGCCGGGGTGGTGTTCGGCGATCAGGGCGCCCCAGGCCCGGCTGCGCTGTATGACGCCATAGGCACGTTGCCGGCATTCCCGCTGGAGCATCGAACGGGTGCCCGCGTGGTCGGCGGTGTCCTCGACCAGGAACCGGGTGATTCCCCGGTACAGGGCGAGAGCCTGGCCGTCGGTGCGGATCTCGGCCCGCAGAACGTCCAGGGGCGGGGCGTAGCGGTCGTGGACGTGCGTGCGTTTGGTGTCGTGCGGGAGGTCGCCGAGGACGTCGCGCAGGTCGAAGACGGACAGTCTCTCCAGACCCGATCCGTTGATGAATCCGCGCAGTTCGTCGGCGTAGGCGTCGATGTGTGCGTCGGGGACGCCGATGAGGTCACCGAAGATGTGGCCGTCGGAGCAGATCACCATGCGCGCCCCGGGCGGGTGGACGCGCTCGACCTCCGCGCACAGGGCATCGAGGAAGGTGAGGGAGAGGCGTTCGCCCATGTCCGGAAGGCGGCCGAGGACTTTGGCCGGGTTCGGGGACTTGCAGGGAAAGCCGGGCAGCGTGAACACGAGGGGATCGCCCGCGCGCACGAAGTCGTCGATCTGGCGCAGTTGATGGGGGAACGCGTCGGCGCGGGCACGGGCCCGGTCGGTCGTGCGGTGGTGCGGCAGGAGCAGGTTCAGGATCGCGACGCTGGTGCTGGTGCTGGTGCTGGTGCTGGTGCTGGTGCTGGTGCTGGTGCTGGTGCTGGTGCTGGTGCTGGTGGGGAGGGTGTCGGGCGCGGTCGTCGGCGGCATGTCGTTCCTCCTGAAGGCGTGCGGGCATGGCGCCGTGGCGGGTCGCGGCCAGGCGCGGGGTGTCGAGTGGGGTCGTTCGGCCGGCCACGGCTCGGGCGGTGCTGCCCGACCCGTGAGCCGGCAGCCGGTGTCAGAGGCGTCGGTCGTATCCGACGGGCAGATGGCTGGTGCCACGGCCGAGGACGGCCGGGATCCACTCGATGTCCTCGTCGTCGATGGCGAGGTGGAGGCCGGGCAGCCGGGCGAGGAGGGTGCCCAGGGCGATCCGGAGTTCGGCGCGGGCGAGGGCGGCGCCGGGGCAGAAGTGGATGCCGTGGCCGAAGGCCAGGTGCGGGTTGGGGCTGCGGTCGAGGTCCAGGGTGTCCGGGTCGGGGAAGCGGCGCGGGTCGCGGTTGGCCGCGCACAGGGAGACGATCACCGAGTCGCCGGCCGGGATCTCGGTGCCGTGCAGATCGCTGTCCCTGTCGAAGAAGCGCCAGGTGGTCAGCTCGAAGGCGCTGTCATGGCGGAGGAGTTCCTCGACCGCGCGGGGCAGCAGTTCGGGCCGGGAGCGCAGACGGGTGAGCTGCCCGGGGTTGCGGAACAGGGCGATCAGGGCCGTGGTGATCTGGTTCGTGACCGGTTCCTGACCCGCGACCAGGAGTTGGAAGATCATGGAGTCCAGCTCCTCCTGCGACAGTTCGCCCCGGTCGCGGGCCACGACGAGTCGGCCGAGCAGGTCGTCCTCCCCGTGCTCGCGCTTGTGGGCGACGATCTCGGCTATGTAGCCCTGCAGGCCGTGCAGGCGGGCCTCGTACCGCGGCCGTCCGGGGTCGGTGGGGCCGACGGGCTGGACGACCTTGCCCCAGTCGCGGTCGAAGCGGGCAGCCAGCTCCCCCGGAAGGCCGATGACTTCGGCGAGGACCTGGAAGGGGAAGGGGGCGGCGAAGCCCGACACCAGGTCGGCGCCCCCGGCCGAGGGCAGCGCGTCGATCAGGGCATCCGCCAACTCCTGGAAACGGGGGCGCAGTTCCTCGATCCGGCGGGGCGTGAAGGCGTCCGTCACGAACCGCCGCATCCGCGTGTGCTGCGGCGGGTCCTGGTGGAGGAGGTGCGCCTGGAGCTGGGAGTGCTGGGGCTCCGGCATGATCGACGCCCGGGCCCTCCAGCGGTCGTTGCCGCGGTCGTGGTTCTTGCCGAGACGGTCGTCGTTCAGGGCTGCGTGGGCGGCGTCGTAGCCGGTGACGAGCCATGCCTGTACTCCGCTGGGGAAGAGCACAGGGTGGACCGGGCCGGCCTCGCGCATCTCCTCGTACAGGGGGTAGGGGTCGGCCTTGTAGGGGCAGCCCATCAGCGGGACGGCGTCGGGTGAGGGTTCCTGGACGGTCAAGGTGGCTCCTTACAGGGCGAGTTCGGGCTGGTGGTGGTCCAGCCACAGGGCGAGGTCGACGACGCGTTCCAGCCGCAGCCGGTGGCCCCATTCCAGGTGGTCGGGCGGGGTGTCCAGGCAGGGCTTGATGCGGGTCTCGTCAGCCAGGGCGCGGACCTGTTCGGTGGCCAGGGCTTCGCGGGCCATGTCCTGGAGGCCGCGGTTGTAGTCGGGGTGGTGGGTGGCCGGGTAGTGGTTCTTGGGTCGCCACAGGACCGCCTCGGGTGCCAGTGCGGCGCCCGCCGCGCGCAGCAGGCTCTTCTCCCGGCCGTCGTGGCTCTTCAGCGCCCAGGGCGCGTTGAAGGCGTACTCGACGAGGCGGTGGTCGCAGTACGGGACGCGCACCTCCAGTCCCTGCGCCATGCTCAACCGGTCTTTGCGGTGCAGGAGTTGGCGCAGCCAGCGGGTCAGGGAGAGGTGCTGCATCTCGCGCTGGCGGTGTTCGAGAGGGGTCTCGCCGTCCAGATGGGGTACCGCGTCCAGGGCGGTGCGGTAGGTGTCGTCACGGAACTCGGGGATGCGCAGGTCGAGTTCGGGGTTGAGCGGCATGGCGGCCTCGTCGCCCGTCACCAGCAGCCACGGGAAGGTCCGCGCGGCCAGCGCCTTGGGGTTGTGGAACCAGGGGTAGCCGCCGAAGACCTCGTCCGCCGCCTCCCCGGACAGCGCGACGGTCGAGTGCCGCCGTATCTCGCCGAAGAGCAGGTACAGCGAGGTGTCCATGTCGCCGACGCCGATCGGCGAGTCCCGCGCGACCACGACCGCCCTGCGGTGCTCGGGGTCGAGGAGGGAGCGCGGGTCGAGTACGACCGTGCTGTGGTCGGTGCCGATGAAGGCGCCGGCCTCGATCGCGAACGGGGTGTCGTGCCCCGTGCGCAGCACGTCCCCGGTGAAGTGGTCGGCCTGATCGCTGTAGTCGACGGCGTACGAGCGGATTCGGGTGTCCGAGCCCTCGCGCAGGCGGAGTTCGTCGGCGAGCAGGGCGGTCAGGACGGTGGAGTCGATGCCGCCGGACAGCAGGCTGCACAGCGGGACGTCGGCTTCCAGCCGGCCACGGGCGGCCGTGCCGACCAGGTCACCGATGCGCTCGATCGTCGCGTCCTGGTCGTCGTCGTGGCCGTGGGCCTCCAACTGCCAGTAGCGGCGTTCGCGGATGCCGTCGCGGTCCAGGACGAGGAGGCCGCCGGGTTCGACCTCCCGGACGCCGGACCACACCGTCGGCCCGGTGTTGAACAGCAGGCTGTACGCCTCTCGCAGCCCGTCGGCGTCGACACGGGGCCGTATCTCCGGGTGGGCGAACAGGGCCTTGGGTTCGGAGGCGAAGGCCACTCCCCCGTCGATGGCCGCCCAGAACAGCGGCTTGACGCCGAGGCGGTCCCGGACGAGGAGGAGGCGCCGGGCGCGTTCGTCCCAGACCGCGAAGGCGAACATCCCCTCCAGGTGATCCGCGACCGCCTCGCCCCACTCGGCGTAGCCGCGCAGCACCACCTCGGTGTCGCTGCGCGTGCGGAAGACATGGCCGCGGCCTCGGAGTTCGGCCCGCAGCGCGTGGTGGTTGTAGACCTCGCCGCTGTAACTGAGCACGAGGGCCGGCTCGTCGGGCCGGTCGGTCATCGGCTGCGTGCCGCCGGCCAGGTCGATGACGGCCAGCCGTCGGTGGCCGATCGCGGCGCGCTCGCCGAGCCAGACACCGCCCGCGTCGGGGCCGCGCGGGGTGAGGGTGGCGGTCATGGCCTCGATGACCGGGGCCTGGGTGCGGGCGTCGTGGAGGAAGGACGCCCAGCCGGTGATTCCGCACATGGGGAGGTCTCCTGGGTCAGGTGTGGGCGGCGTCGGTCGCCTGCTCGGATGCGGCGGCCGGCGAGCGGCCGGGCAGCGCGAGCAGGGGCACGGCGAGACAGGCGGCGAGGGCTGCCAGGGCCAGCCCCGCTCGGGCACCGTTCAGTGCCCAGGCGGCGGTGGCCAGGGCCGGGCCGAGGGTGAAGCCGAGGCTGCGGGCGAGTTGCACGGTCGAGCCGACGGTCGCGAGGCGGTCGGGCGGGGCGGCGCCCATGACCAGCGCCTGGGTGGGGCCGCCGCCCAGGCCCATGCCGAATCCCGCCAGCCCCAGCCGCCAGGCCACGTCCGCCGGTGTCCAGCCGTCGCCGAGCGGGATCAGCAGGAGCAGCCCCGCGGCGGTGAGCGCGGCGCCGGTGACCGCGACCCGGCGCGCGCCGAACCGGTCGGCGAGGCGACCCCCCAGGGGCCCGGCCACTCCCATGCCGAGCGGGAAGGCGAGCACGGTCAGGCCGGTGGTCGTGGCGCTGAGGCCGTCGTCGCGCCGGAGGTGCAGGGCGACGACGTAGTGCATGGCGGCGAATCCCGCGGCGAGGCCCAGGACCGCCCCGTGGGCCCGCGGCAGCCCGGCCGTCCGGAGCACGCCGGTGACCGGCCTGCCGCCGGAACCGCGCAGCCACCACCACAGCGGCGGTACGGCGACGACGGCGAGGAGCAGCCGGGCCGGACCGCCCGCCCCCAGCGTCAGCGCCAGCAGCAGGGCGGTGGTCCCGGCGGCCACCAGTACCGCGTCGGCCACCGCGCGGCCATCGGGCGCGCGCGGTCCGCCGTCCCGGGGCAGCGCCTTCCACGCGAGGGCGAGAGCGAGAACACAGAAGGGGATCTTGACGAGGAAGACGGAGTGCCAGCCGAAGTGGTCGAGCAGCACACCGCCCACCGCGGGTCCGGTCACCGCGCCCAGCGGCCCCAGGGTCGCGGGCACGCTCATCGCCCGCCCGCGCGCCTGAGGCCGTACGGAACGCATCGCGAGGACGGGCATCAGGACGAACAGCACCGCCCCGAAGGCGCCCTGGGCGACACGGGCGGTGATCAGCCAGGCCGCCCAGGGCGCGGCGGCGGCCACGGCGCTGCACAGTCCGAAGCCGGCGGTCGCGGCCAGTACGGCGGAGCGCTGCCCCACCCCGTCCAGCCACCGGCCGACGGGCAACAGCAAGGCCACGAGCGGGAGTTGATAGCCCAGCACCGCCCATTGGGCGGTCGCGGCGGACACGTGCAGGCCCTCGGCGATGTCCGCCAGGGCGACATTGACGATGTTCATGTCGAGCATCGCCAGGAACGACAGCACGCCCGCCACGGCCACCAGTAGCCAGCGGTCCTCGACCGGGGCGGCGGGACCGGGCTGTTCCGGGCCGGAACCGTGGTGTGTCACCCTGCCGCCCCTCACCGTCGCGGGTGGGCCGCCGGACAGCGGCCTCGTCCCACAAGTCGGCAGGAATCAGGGGTGAGTTCCCGGTCATCGGCAAAAGGACGACGGTCGGCCTCGGCGCGCGGAAGGGCATGACGCGTGGCGCCTGCGGCGGAGCACCGGCGGCCGGCCGGCCGGACACAGCCGGCGAGCCGACTGGTCCGCCGCGGAACTCCGTGCCCCCTCCGGCCGACTCCTGAGGTGACGGCATCGGCCCGAACATCCGCGACCGCGGACCCGCATGCCACCCAAAGCCCTTATGGCACCCAGGAGTTCCCCATGGCACAGAGGCAGTACACCGTCACCGGCATGACCTGCGAGCACTGCGCGGCGAGCGTCAGGGAAGAGGTCTCGGAGGTGGCGGGGGTGAGCGAGGTGGTGGTCGATCTCGACGCGCACGCCGTCACCGTGCACGGCACGGACCTCGACGACGGGTTGCTGCGCGCCGCCATCGTCGAGGCCGGGTACGCCGTCGCCGACCCGGTCGCCGCCTGACCCCCTCCGTCCGGGCGGGACGGCTCCTCCCCCGTCGTCCCGCCCGGCCGGACGCGTTCACACAGCGCTGGGTGTCTCCACCGCCGTGGCCGGCTCCGCGGCGGCCGGCGCCCGATGGTCGAAGGCGATCAGGGGGTCCCCGGTGAGGGGATGGTCGATCACGGCCGCCCGTACGCCGAACACCTCGGCCAGCAGCGCCGGAGTGAGCACCTCACGCGGCGCTCCGGAGGCGATCACGGACCCGGCGTGCAGCACGTGCAGCCGGTCACAGACCGAGGCGGCCGCGTTGAGGTCGTGCAGGGACACGAGTGTCGTACGGCGCCGGGTGCGGAGCAGTGCCAGCAGTTCGACCTGGTGGCGGACGTCGAGGTGGTTGGTCGGCTCGTCCAGGACCAGGACGTCCGGCTTCTGCGCGAACGCCCGGGCGAGCAGCACGCGTTGGCGTTCGCCACCGGACAGGGCCGTGAAGCGGCGCCCCGCGTGGCCGTCCATGCCGACGTCGGCGAGGGCGCGGGCGACGATGTCCCGGTCGGTGGCGTCCTCGCCGGCGAAGGCGCGCTTGTACGGGGTGCGGCCCATCGCGACGACCTCCCGCACGGACAACTCGAAGTCGCTGCCGCGCTCCTGGGGAAGCGCCGCCACATGTCTCGCCGACTCGACGGGCGTCATCTCCCGGATGTCGGCGCCGGCGAGCAGCACCCGTCCCGCGGCGGGTCTCAGATGCCGGTAGACCGTGCGCAGGAGCGTGGACTTGCCGCTGCCGTTCGGCCCGACCAGGCCGGTGATCTCGCCCTCGGCCGCGATCAGATGGGCACCTGTGACGACCGTACGCCCGGCGTAGGCGACGTGCAGGTCCTCGATGTCGATCCTCAACTGCCGCTCCCCAGACGCCGGTCCAGCAGATACAACAGGGCCGGAGCCCCGATGAGCGAGGTGACCACGCCGACCGGCAGTTCCTGCGTGTCCATCGCCGTGCGGCAGACGATGTCGACCACGACCAGCAGCAGCGCCCCGACGAGCGCCGAGAGCGGCAGCAGACGGCGGTGGTCGCCGCCGACGACCAGGCGGCAGACGTGCGGAACCATCAGCGCGACGAAGGCGATCGCACCCGAGACCGCGACCAGGACGCCGGTCAGCACGCTGGTCACGGTGAACAGTTCGCGGCGCAGCCGGGTGACGTCGATGCCGAGTCCGGCCGCGGTCTCGTCACCCATGAGCAGGGCGTTCAGACCGCGGGCGCGCGCCTGCAACCAGACCATGGCCAGCGGAACGGCCACCGCGGGTACGGCCAGCAGTTCCCAGTTCGCGCCGCTGAGGCTGCCCATGAGCCAGAAGAGCACGCTGTGGGTCTGCTGCTCGTCCCCGGCCTGCAACACCAGATAGCTGGTGAAGCCGGACAGGAACTGGCCGATCGCCACCCCGGCCAGCACCAGCCGCAGCGGTGCGAAACCGCCGCCGCGCCGCGCCACCGTCCACACCAGGGCGAAGGTGGCCAGAGCTCCGGCGAAGGCCGCGCCCGACAGTCCGATTCCCAGCGCCCCGCCCGTCCCGAGACCGAGCACGATCGCGGCGACCGCGCCGAGCGAGGCACCGTTGGAGATGCCCAGGAGGTACGGATCGGCCAGCGGGTTGCGCACGAGTGCCTGCACCGCCGTACCGACGAGACCGAGTCCGGCGCCGACCAGGGCCGCCAACAAGGAGCGCGGGACGCGGAGTTGCCACACGATCAGGTCGTTCGTGCCGGGACGGGGCGCCTCGCCGACCAGCCGACGCCACACCACGCCCCATACCTCTCCGGGCGGGATGGACGTCGACCCCCAGGCCACCGCCGCCGTCAGCGCCACGAGCAGCAACGCACCGAGAACCAGCGCCAGCGGCCCGGCGGGCAGGCCGCGTGCCTCCGATCCGGTCTCCCGACGCACCAGGACGGACACCACCGTCAGCCGACCTTGCCCGGATACAGGGTCTTCCCGATCTCCTCGACCGCGTCGGCGTTCCCCACCCCGGCGATGGTGGTCCGCTCGGAGGCGATGCGCAGGAAGTGGCCCTCCTTGACCGCCGTCAGCCCCTTGGTCGCCGCGTTGGACGTCAGCCACTTCTCGGCCTCGTCGAACGCCCTGTCGTTCGCCGCCTCGCTGCCCCGGTTGCGGACCCCGAGCTGGATCCAGTCCGGGTTCTTGGCGATCACGTCCTCCCAGCCGACCTGCTTGTAGTCGCCGTCGCAGTCGGCGAAGGCGTTGCGGGCGCCGGCCAGGGTGATCACCGCATTGGCGACCTGGCGGTTGCAGACGACGAAGGGCTGCTTGGTGCCGGCGTCGTAGTCGAAGAAGAAGTACGTCGGCCGCGCGCTCTGCGCCGTGCCGCCGACCGCCTTCCGTACGGCGTCCACCGTCGACCTCATACCGGCGACGAGTTCCTTCGCCCTGGCGCTCGTGCCGGTGACCTCGCCGAGGGAGGTGATGTCGGCCTCGACGGCCGAGAGGTCGGTGACCGCGCTCTTGCTCCGGGCCGCGCAGGCGGTGGACTTCAGGTAGATGTGCTTGATCCCGGCCGCCTTGAACTCCTCCTCGGTCGGCGCGTCCCCCATGCCGCCGCCCATGTCCATGTGGGCGAAGGTGTCGATGTACAGGTCGGCCCCGGAGCCGAGAAGCTTCTCCTTCGGGATCACGGTCTCGCCGAGCACCTCGACCTTCTGCGCCCGGGCGTCGAGGGCGCCGGGCAACGTGCCCTGGCCCGGCGGGAAGCCGGTGCCGACGACCTGGTCACCGGCGCCGAGGCGGAGCAGCAGCTCCAGGCTGGAGGCGTTGCTGGTGACGATCTTCTGCGGCGCGGCGGAGAAGACGGTCCTGGCACCCATGCAGTCGGTGACGGACACCGGGTATCCGTCCGTGACGGCCTTCCCCGCGCTCTCGCCGGCCGTGTCCTTGTCCTGGCCGCCGCAGCCCGCCGTCAGCAGGCCACCGAGTACGACGGCCGCCGTACCGCCCCACACACGAGAACGCATCGAAAGTCTCCGGTTCCACTCGGTACGCGGGTGAACTTCCGTCACCCGGTCCAGAAGTCGGGGCGAACGCGCCCCGGGTTCCCGCCGATTCGGCAGATGCCCTCCGGAGAACCGCTCGCGGCGCTCGACCGGCGAGATCCGGAACACGCGGAGGACGGAAGGCGGCACGGCACGTCGCGCGGCCGGGTGTCTGCACGCCGGTTCGCCGGTCAACTCCCCGTGGGTGACCGCCCTGCGGCCGTCGAGGCGGCCGGCCCCGGCGAGCGGGAACGCACGGGTGCGCACCGATGCGACCCGGCTCGACCGCGGGGCCGGGGCGCCGATCGTCTCGTCGGCGGTTCCTTCTGGATCGCCGGGATGCCGTCGGCTCCGGGCAGGATCACCGGAACGGCGTCGGTCACGTCGGTGAGGGCGCGGTCCGGCTGGACGGTGAGCCCGCTGGAGGTGCGGGCCGGGCCGCCGTCGGGAGACCGGCACGACGTCGTACCAATGGTCTCCACCTCCTGCGCCGGCTGCATGACGAGGGTGTCGGTGCCGGATTCCGCCCGTCGGCACCGACACCCTCGGTCGAGCTCAGGCCGCCTGGAGGGCGGACTCCTCCGCCTCGTCCAGCAGCTCCATCAGGGTCGCCCGGGCGCGGGCCACGCGGGATCGGACCGTGCCGATCGGGCAGTCGCCCGCCTCGGCCGCCTCCGCGTAGGGCAGGCCGACCAGCTGGGTGAGGACGAACGCCTCCCGGCGCTCGCCCGGCAGGGACTCCAGCAGATCGAGCAGAGCTACGCCGTCGTCGAAGCCGGGCAGATCCCGTGGCTGCGCGTTCTCGACGGCCAGCTGCCAGTCCGGCAGGTCGGACAGGCGGGGCCGGGCGGAGGCGTACCGGTAGCTGTCGATCACCGCGCGGCGGGCGATGGACAGCAGCCAGGCGCGGGCCGAGGAGCGGCCCTCGAACCGGTGCAGGCTGCCGAGAGCGCGCAGGAACGTGTCCTGGGCGAGGTCGTCGGCGGCCTGGGGATCGCCGCAGAGATGGGTGACGTAACGCTGGACGTCACGGTGCAGGGCGCGCACGAAATGCTCGACCGCGTCCGCGTCGCCGCCCCGGGCGGCGAGCGCCCACGCCGTTATCGACTCGTCGAGCGACGCCGCTTTCTCGCTCTGGCCTTCTCTGGGCGGGGCGGGCAGGACAGAAGTGATCACGTGGTGTCCTTCTCGTCATCCGTGTTCCGGACCGGCGGCGCGCGAGGGCGCGGGCGGTCCGGTGAGTGGGGAGACGGCCGTACGGCGCCTGTGCGGGCGTACGACCGCTGCCCGAGGCACGCGGGGGCGCGGCCTCGGGATGCCGGCTGTCGTCAGACGACAGCGGTCCCCACGGGCGGACCCCGGGAGGTGATCGCGTGGATGAGGAGAAGGCGAGGGGTCCGCTCGGAGCGGCGTCGGCGCACCCTCGGTCGCGGACGGTCCGGGGGCAGGGGCAGGGCGAGCAGCAGCCGCAGCGGTGCCGCCAGCCATCCGGCCACGGCCCGCAGGATGCGGAACGCGGCCTTCTCGCCGTACGCCAGCCAGAGTCCGGTGAGGAGGGCTGCCAGCAGGTGGGCAGCGAGCATGCCGAGCGACGACGAACCGGCCGAGGAGTGATCCATGTGGCCCATGTCCATGGCGTCCATGGAGTGCATGTGCATCGAGTCCATGTTCATGGACTCCATATGCGTGGACCCCATGTCCTCGGGCGGTGTTGCTGTTCCCCCGTTCACCGACTGGACGAGGGAGAAGGCCGAGTGCAGACCTGTCTGCGCGGCGACCACGACCGTCACGATCAGCGGCAGCCCGCGCTCGCGGCCGGCCAGGCACCAGCCCGCGCCACCGGTCACGGCCACCGCCGCCGCCAGTGCCCACCAGGGCACGCGGCTGCCGGACATCATGACGTGGCCCAGGGCGGCGAGCAGCACACAGACAGCCGCGAACACCGCGGCCCGTACTGCGCGAGAACACCACCCTGCTGTCATGGCGCCTCATCCTCGCATCCGGCCGACGTTCGTCATGGGTGGGTACGGAAATCGCCCCGGGTTCACTCACGCGGTCGGCTTCGTTCAGGCTCGCCGCGCAGGTCGAGGCGGGCCTCACCGCCTGTCTACGCCTGCCGCGGGGGTCTGGTCGCCGTACGGCCGTAGCGCGTCCCGCACCCACTCACAGGCTCCGTGTCACGACCCCGGCGGGACCACCACGGCGATGGCCTCGACCGCCCCGCTGCGCTCGAAGTGCAGCGTGAACGGCACCTCGTCGCCCTCCTTCCATCCCGCCCCGGCCCGCAGTGTCACGTCCAGGCCGTTCGGCGACATGGACAGTGCGCGGCCCGCCGGGACGGCCACCGCGTCCACGTCGGCCTTGTAGGCGGTACCGCTGTTGATCATGCGGTGGCGGCTGAGGGCGATCTCCCCTCCCACGGCGGAGGACGTCACCCCGACCAGCCGGTCGTCGGTGCCGCCCAGGTTGGTGACGTCGAAGAACGCCGCGGTCTCGGTGGTGTCGCCGTACGGGAGGAAGACCCGCGAGTTGGAGATGCCGATCCGGGCCGGGCTGCCCGCCTTCCCGGCACCGACCCAGGTGGTCAGGCCGCCCAGCGCGACGCTGCACACGGCGAGGGGTGCGAGCGCGGCGAGCAGGGTGTCGGTGAGGCGGCGACGGGTCGGCCGCCAGAGGGACTGTTCGGTCATCGGGTGCGCCTCCGGGCCGGTGACGAGGGCTGCCGGCCGCGCAGCCGCAGGCTGTTGCCGACCACGAGCAGCGAACTGACCGACATCGCCGCCGCGGCGAGCATCGGGTTGAGCAGGCCGACCATGGCGAGCGGCACGGTCACGACGTTGTAGCCGAAGGCCCACACGAGGTTGACGCGGATCGTGCCGAGCGTGCGCCGGGCCAGCCGCACGGCGTCCGCGAGGGCCTCGATGTCGCCGCGTACGAGCGTCACGTCGGCGGCCCCGATGGCGACGTCCGTGCCGCTGCCCATGGCGATGCCGAGGTCGGCACCGGCCAGCGCGGCGGCGTCGTTCACCCCGTCGCCGATGACCGCGACGCGGTGGCCCCGCTCCCGCAGGTCCCGTACCAGGTCGGCCTTGTCCTCCGGGGTGCGGCGGGCGTGCACCTCGTCGATGCCCAGAGCCTTCGCGACGGCCTCGGCGGGTGCCTCCCGGTCGCCGGTGGCGAGCACGGGCCGTACACCGAGGCGCCGCAGCCCCTCCACGGCCCGGTAGCTGCCGGGCCGTACGACGTCTCCGACCTCGATCAGCGCCGCGACGACGCCGTCCACGCGGACCACGGCCGGCGTGTGCGCGGCGGCCTCCGCGACCGACAGCGCATCCGTCAGGGCGGCGGGCAACTCGTCGTCCGGGGCGAGGACTTCGACCAGCCGTCCCTCGACCCGGCCGCGAACTCCCCTTCCCGGCAGGGCGACGAACTCGACGACATCCGGCAGTGACGGCAGTGTCCGTCGCGCCTGCGACGTGATCGCCCGCCCCAGCGGATGCTCCGAGCCCTGCTCGACCGCCCCGGCCAGCCGCAGCACGGCGTCCCTCTCCAGCCCGCCCGGCACGGCCGTGACCCGGGCGAGGCTCATGTGCCCCGAGGTGAGTGTGCCGGTCTTGTCGAGCACGACCGTGTCCAGGTGCTGCAGCCCCTCCAGCGCCTCAGGACCGCTGACCAGGACGCCCAGTTGGGCTCCGCGGCCGGTGGCGGCCATCAGCGCGGTCGGCGTCGCCAGCCCCAGGGCGCACGGGCAGGCCACGACCAGGACGGCCACACACGCGGTGATGGCGGCCTGCGGATCGGCCCCGGCACCGAGCCAGAACCCCAGAGCCGTGACGGCCAGCGCGAGCACGACGGGAACGAAGACGCCCGCGACCGAGTCGGCCAGCCGCTGCGCCCTGGCCTTGCCCGCCTGCGCTTCGGTCACCAGCCGGGTGATCCACGCGAGTTGCGTGTCCGCCCCGACCGCGGTGGCCCGTACGAGCAGCAGTCCGCCGGCGTTGACGGCTCCCCCGACCACCGCCGAGCCCGGGCCGACCTCGACCGGCTCACTCTCTCCGGTGACCAGGGACAGGTCGACGGCCGAACTGCCCTTCACCACCTGCCCGTCGGTGGCCACCCGCTCTCCGGGCCGCACGACGAAAACCTGCCCGGCCCCCAACTGCTCCATGGGGACGAGTCGTTCGGAGCCGTCGTCCGCACGGACCGACACCTCTTTGGCCGCGAGGTTCGCCAGCGCCCGCAGTGCCGCTCCGGTCCCGCGTCGCGCCCGTGCCTCCAAGAAACGTCCCGCGAGCACGAACAGCGGTACGCCGACGGCCGCTTCGAGGTAGATGTGGGCGACCCCGTCCGAGGCGGAGGGCACCAGGCTGAACGGCATCCGCATCCCGGGATCGCCCGCACCGCCGAGGAACAACGCGTACGAGGACCACGCGAAGGAAGCCACCACCCCCAGGGACACCAACGTGTCCATGGTGGCCGCCGAGTGCCGCAGCCCGCGCACCGCCCGGGTGTGAAAGGGCCAGGAACCCCACACGGCGACCGGCGCGGCCAGCACGAAGCACAGCCACTGCCAGTTGCGGAACTGCAGTGCGGGCACCATGGACAGGACGAGCACGGGCAGGGCGAGCAGTGCGGTGATCAGCAGCCGGTCGCGTTCCTCGCGGCCGTCCTCGGACTCCCGGTCGGCTTCTTCGTGCCGCTGTCTCTTCGGCGGTTCGGGCAGGGCTGCCGTATAGCCGGCCTTCTCGACCGTCGTGACGAGTTCCCCGGCCCCGATGTGCGGCGGGTGGCTGACCCGGGCCCGGCCGGTGGCCAGATTGACGGTCGCGGTGACCCCGTCCAGCTTGCCGAGTCTCTTCTCGACGCGCCGCACACAGGCCCCGCAGGTCATGCCGCCGACGGTCAGATCGGTCGTCAACAGGGCAGTCGGCGGTTCCACACTCGTCACCGGCCACCCCCGTGCGTGTCCATGTCTCCCATGCCTCCGCTGTCACCGGTCCCGCCGCTGTCACCGGTCCCGCCGCCGCCCGTGCCGTCGGAGGTGCCGTGCATGCCGGGCGCGACAGGTCCGGCGGCGGACCCGATGGCGTACGACACCGTGAACATCACCGCCAGCAGCAGGAGGAAGCCGCAGAGCGCGGGCGGGGGCAGCAGCTTGCGCAGCACCTGTCGGGGCTCGTCCATCACCGGGTCTCCAGATCGCGTCGCACGGCGTCGGTCGGGTCGAGCCGTACCGATTCAGGAGTCGGAGAGGCCAGCGACCGAGTTCCGCGACAGAGGTATGGCGCGGGTCACAGCCACACCTGGTGAGCATCGCCCCTGCCGGTCGGGGTCGGATCCCGTACGACATCCCCGTGAGTGCACGGGTGCGCCCGACCCAGGAGCAGAAAACACGAAGGGTGCCGACCGAAAACCGGCCGGCACCCTTGGTGCGCGCAAAGAGAAGTGTTAAGTGAAGTGTGTCCGAGGGGGGACTTGAACCCCCACGCCCGATAAAGGGCACTAGCACCTCAAGCTAGCGCGTCTGCCATTCCGCCACCCGGACCAGGTGTCTGTCGCCCGGCCGGAGGGGTGCCCCGCGGCGACATGAACAACAATACCAAGCTTTCGGAGCGCCCTTCACCTGCATATCCGTCGCCAGAGCGCCGCCGCCGGACCGACCGCACCGAGGAATCCAAGGTCTCACCATGGGCGACTCGACGGCTACGCACAGCTCGCGCGGGCGGGGTGCGGACCGCGGGCGGGTGCCCCGTGGGCCGTGGACCGATGTTCGCCCTCCGGCCGGACCGGCAGGGCATCGACTGAGCCGCCGAACCGGACCGGACAGGGCAGGGCAGGGCAGGGCAGGGCATCGGCCGGCGTCTCGGGGTCACTCCGTGGTGCGGGTGTCGAACACCAGCGTTCGCAGGGCGCGTATCAGCACCGATGCCGTCTCCTCGTCCAGCGCGGCGAGGAACCGGCATTCCGCCGCCTGGCGCGCCCGCTCCGCCTGCCGCAGGCACTCCTGGCCCACGGCCGTCAGCTCGACGATGTTCTTGCGACGGTCCCGCGGGCTGCGCCGCCGCTCCACCAGCCCTTGGTCCTCCAGTCCGTCGATGAGCGACACCATCGTGGTGCGGTCGACGCCGAGGCGGGCGGCCGCCTCGGTCTGGGAGAGCGGTTCGCCGCCGGAGAGCACCACCAGGACGGACAGTTCATGGCCGTCCACACCGCATGGCGCGAGGGCCTCCGCGGATCTGCGGGCCAGCTTGGCCTGGGCGTGCTTGAGGAGGTAGCCGAGCCGCTCGTCGAGGGGCGCGGGTAACTGGTCGTCGGCCATGTCCCGACTGATATCCAGAACCGCTCGTCGATATCCCCGACAGCCGCGCGACTGTGGGGCCGGGTGGCGCCCGCGGGAGGCGGACGGCACCCGGCCACCGGTTCCTCGGCCGATCCGGCCGTCGGCGGGGACCGGGACCGGCCTGCCTGCCCCACCCCGCCGCCGGCCGGCCCTCACGGCATGTGCCGGTACTCCGGGAAGTTCCCCGGCAGCCGTTCCCCCGCCGGGCCCCGGGTCACGGCGCGCACCAGCAGTTCGCCGCCGACGAACGCACCCCGCCAGGACGCGCCGAACCCGCCGAACAGCTCGTCGCGGTCGCCGCGGGAGCGCGGTGTGCCGTGCCCGACCTTGAACGCCCGGATCTGCGGGGCGAGTCGGTCGAACGTCGCCCGGTCGTCCGTGGACAGCGTGGCCACCAGCGCGCCGTTGGACGCGTTCATCGCGGCGAGCAGCTCCGCCTCGGTGTCGACCAGGACGATGGTGTCGACCGGGCCGAAGGGTTCCGCGTGGTGCAGCGGCGAGGACGGCGGCGGGTTGAGCAGCGTGACCGGCTGGACGTATGCCGAGGTGTCCTGGCCGGGCAGGAAGCGCGCGTCGGAGGGCCGGCCGCGGTGCAGCGGGACGGCGCCGCGGTCGACGGCCTCGGCGACCTGGTCGTGAAGGTCCTTCGCCTTGGCCGCGTTGATGACGGGCCCGAAGTCCAGCTGCGGGTACGGGTCGTCGGGGTGCTCGACCGCGAGCGGGTGGCCGACCCGCAGGGTGCGGACCGCCGGGAGGTAGGCCGCCAGGAACTCGTCGAACAGCTCGCGCTGGACGACGAAGCGGGGGTATGCCGTGCAGCGCTGTTTGCCGTAGTCGAAGAGTTTCGGCACGGCCGCCGTGAGCGCGTCCCAGTCGGTGCAGTTCCAGATGCCCCAGGTGTTGAGTCCCTCCTGTTCGAGGATGTGCCGTTTGCCGAGGTCGGCGACGGCCGTGGCCACCGCGGCGCCGGTGTCGCGCCCGCCGACGAAGGAGACACAGCCGATCTCGGGCGCCCGTACCAGCGCCTCGGACAGCTCGCTTCCGCTGCCGCTGAGGAGGGTGACGGGAATTCCCTCGCGGGCGGCGAGCGCCGAGGCCAGGGTCAGACAGGCGACACCGCCGTCGGTCGGGGTCTTGGCGATGACCGCGTTGCCTGCCAGTGCCTGCACCAGCACTGCGTGAACGAGCACGCTCATCGGGTAGTTCCAGCTCGCGACGTTCGAGACCGGGCCGTCCAGCGGGGCCCTCCCGGCGAGCATGGGTTCGACGCCGTCGACGTACCAGCGCACGCCGTCGATGGCCCGGTCGACGTCCGCCTGGGCGAGCCGCCAGGGTTTGCCGATCTCCCAGACGAGCAGCAGGGCGAGGAGTTCCCGGTGTTCGGTGAGGGCGTCGAGGGTGGCCGCGACGCGGGCGCGCCGCTCGTCGAGAGGGATGTGCCGCCAGGCGCGGTGCTGGTCGAGCGAGGCGCGGACGGCCTGGTGGGCGGTGGTCCGGTCCAGGCGGGGCGGGCCGGCGATGGGGGTGCCGTCGACGGGGCTGGTGGCGGGCAGGGCCCGGCCGTCCGCCTGCCAGGCGGAGTCCCACAGGTTGAGGACGCGGTCGTCGCGGAACGCCTCGGGGGCGACGGCGAGGCAGCGTTGCCAGGCGTCGGTCCAGGACGTCCCGGTTTTCGGGGTGAGGGTGGTTGCCATCGGGGTTCTCCGCTCTCGGTGCACAGTCGGGGGCGGTAGTGCGTGGCCAGGAAGGACATTGACGGGGCGTCACGGATCCGGACAGTGACTCGGCGTCGACTGTGAGTGAGCTCACGCCTCCAGTTGGGCCAGCACCAGGCGGGCCGTCTCGGTGGGGGTGGAGCCGACCTTGACGCCGACCGCTTCCAGGGCCTCCTTCTTGGCCTGGGCGGTGCCGGCCGAACCGGACACGATCGCACCCGCGTGCCCCATCGTCCTGCCCTCGGGCGCGGTGAAGCCCGCGATGTAGCCGACGACGGGCTTGGTGACGTGCTCGCGAATGTAGGAGGCGGCGCTTTCCTCCGCGTCGCCGCCGATCTCTCCGATGAGGACGATGATCTCGGTGTCGGGGTCGTCCTGGAAGGCGGCGAGGCAGTCGATGTGGGTGGTGCCGACGACGGGGTCACCGCCGATGCCGACGCAGGTGGAGAAGCCGATGTCGCGGAGTTCGTACATGAGTTGGTAGGTGAGGGTGCCCGATTTGGAGACCAGTCCGATGCGGCCCGGTTTGGTGATGTCGGCGGGGATGATGCCCGCGTTGGACTGACCGGGGGTGATCAGGCCGGGGCAGTTCGGTCCGATGATCCGGGTGCACTTCGCCTTCGCGTACGCGGTGAAGGCGACGGAGTCGTGGACCGGGATGCCCTCGGTGATGACGACGGCGAGGCCGATGCCGGCGTCCGCGGCCTCGGTGACGGCCGCCCTGGCGAAGGCGGGCGGCACGAAGACGACGGTGACATCGGCTCCGGTCGACCGCATGCCGTCGGCGACCGATCCGAAGACGGGGACGGCACGGTCGTCGAAGTCCACGGTGTGGCCCGCCTTGCGCGGGTTGACGCCGCCGACGACGTTCGTGCCGGCCGCGAGCATGCGCCGGGTGTGCTTCATGCCCTCGCCGCCGGTCATGCCCTGGACGAGGACCTTGCTCTCCTTGCTGAGGTAGATCGCCATGTCGTCCCGTCTCCTCAGGCTGTCGTAGCGAGTTGGGCGGCACGGCCGGCGGCGCCGTCCATGGTGGTGGCCTGCTCGACGAGCGGATGGGCGTGCTCGTCGAGGATGGCGCGACCGCGGGCGGCGTTGTTGCCGTCGAGGCGGACGACGAGCGGCTTCGTCAACCGGACGGTGTCCAGGGCCCGCACGATGCCGTCGGCGACCGCGTCGCAGGCGGTGATCCCGCCGAAGACGTTGACGAAGACGGACTTCACGGCCGGGTCGGACAGGATGACCGACAGTCCGTCGGCCATGATCTGGGCGGACGCGCCGCCGCCGATGTCGAGGAAGTTGGCGGGGCGGGCTCCGCAGCCGGCGACCACGTCGAGGGTGGACATGACCAGGCCGGCGCCGTTGCCGATGATGCCGACCTCGCCGTCGAGTTTGACGTAGTTGAGGCCCCTGGCGGCGGCCCTCGCCTCCAGGGGGTCGTCGTGGGCCGCGCTCTCGGCGCCCCAACGGGTCTGCCGGAAGCGGGCGTTGTCGTCCAGGGTGACCTTGCCGTCGAGGGCGAGGATCTGGCCCCGCGCGGTGCGGACGAGCGGGTTGACCTCGACGAGGACGGCGTCCTCGCGGACCAGCACCTGCCACAGCCGCACCAGGACGTCGACGGTCTGCGGCGGCAGCCCGGCGGCCTCGGCGATCTCGACCGCCTTCGCCGAGGTGACGCCCTCGGCCGGGTCGACGTGGATCCGGGCGACGGCCTCCGGCCGGTCGGCGGCGACCTCCTCGATGTCCATGCCGCCCTCCGCGGAGGCGATGGCGAGAAAGCGTCCCGCGGCCCGGTCGAGGACGTAGGAGACGTAGAACTCGCTCTCGATGTCCACGGGTTGGGCCAGCATCACTGTGCCGACCGTGTGGCCCTTGATGTCCATGCCCAGGATCTGGCGGGCCGTCAACTCGGCGGCGGCCGGATCGGCGGCGAGTTTGACGCCGCCCGCCTTGCCTCGGCCACCGGTCTTCACCTGGGCTTTCACCACGACTCGACCGCCCAGCCTGCGGGCTGCCTCGCGCGCTCCCTTGGGCGAGTCGGTGATCTCCGCCCTCGGCACCACGATGCCGTGTTCCTCGAAGAGTTCCCTTGCCTGGTGCTCGTACAGGTCCATTCCGGCTCCCACCTAAAAGTGCCGCACGCCCCCTGGACACCACCCACCGGATGCGGGATAACAAGCTTCATACAGTATTCGTCGACTGTATGCAATGTACCGCGAGAGAGCTCCAACCCCCTACGAAGGGACAGGACTTCGCCATGCCCGACGACACCCAGGACGTGATTTCCGGTGGTCATCTCGTCGCCAAAGCCCTGAAGGCCGAGGGGGTCGATCGCATCTACACCCTGTGCGGCGGCCACATCATCGACATCTACGACGGCTGCGTCGACGAGGGCATAGAAGTCGTCGACGTCCGCCACGAGCAGGTCGCCGCCCATGCCGCCGACGGGTACGCCCGCATCACCGGCAAGCCCGGCTGCGCGGTCGTCACCGCGGGGCCCGGTACGACCGACGCCGTCACCGGTGTCGCCAACGCCTTCCGCGCCGAGTCCCCGATGCTGCTGATCGGCGGTCAGGGCGCCCTCACCCAGCACAAGATGGGCTCCCTCCAGGACCTGCCGCACGTCGACATGATGACGCCGATCACCAAGTTCGCGGCGGCCGTGCCGGACACGGCGCGCGCGGCGGACATGGTCTCCATGGCCTTCCGCGAGTGCTACCACGGGGCCCCCGGCCCCTCTTTCCTGGAGATCCCGCGCGACGTCCTCGACGCCAAGGTCCCGGTGGCCAAGGCACGGGTGCCGAAGGAAGGCGCCTACCGCGCCTCGACCCGGTCGGCCGGTGACCCCGAGGCGATCGAGAAGCTCGCCGACCTGCTCGTGCACGCCGAGAAGCCGGCCATCCTGCTGGGCAGCCAGGTGTGGACGACCCGGGGCACCGAGTCCGCCATCGACCTCGTACGGACCCTGAACATCCCCGCGTACATGAACGGCGCCGGCCGCGGCACCCTGCCTCCCGGCGACCCGCACCACTTCCAGTTGTCGCGCCGGTACGCCTTCTCCCACGCCGATGTCATCGTCATCGTCGGCACCCCCTTCGACTTCCGCATGGGCTACGGCAAGCGGCTCTCGCCGGACGCGACCGTCGTGCAGATCGACCTCGACTACCGGACCGTCGGCAAGAACCGCGACATCGACCTCGGGATCGTCGGCGACGCGGGTCTCGTCCTGAAGTCGGTCACCGAGGCGGCCTCCGGGCGCGTCAACGGGGGCGCCTCCAGGCGCAAGGAGTGGCTCGACGAGCTGCGGGCGGCCGAGCAGACCGCCCTGGAGAAGCGACTGCCCAGCCTGAAGTCGGACGCCTCGCCGATCCACCCGTACCGACTGGTCAGCGAGATCAACGACTTCCTCACCGAGGACTCCATCTACGTCGGCGACGGCGGCGACATCGTCACCTTCTCCGGTCAGGTCGTCCAGCCCAAGTCACCCGGCCACTGGATGGACCCGGGACCGCTCGGCACCCTCGGCGTCGGTGTCCCCTTCGTCCTCGCGGCCAAGCAGGCCCGGCCCGACAAGGAGGTCGTCGCCCTCTTCGGCGACGGCGCCTTCTCCCTCACCGGCTGGGACTTCGAGACCCTCGTCCGCTACGACCTGCCCTTCGTCGGCATCGTCGGCAACAACTCCTCCATGAACCAGATCCGTTACGGCCAGGCCGCCAAGTACGGCCCGGAGCGCGAGCGGGTCGGCAACACCCTCGGCGACGTCCACTACGACAAGTTCGCCCAGATGCTGGGCGGTCACGGCGAGGAGGTCCGCGACCCCGCCGACATCGGCCCCGCGCTCCGGCGCGCCCGCGAGTCGGGCAAGCCGTCGCTGATCAACGTCTGGGTCGACCCGGACGCGTACGCCCCCGGAACCATGAACCAGACCATGTACAAGTGAGGTGCCCCCGATGACCCCTCCCTCCTCAGGTCCCTCAGGAACGTCGGCCAAGGCTCTCGAAGGCATCCGCGTCCTGGACATGACGCACGTCCAGTCCGGACCGTCCGCGACCCAACTCCTCGCCTGGCTCGGCGCGGACGTCGTCAAACTGGAGGCGCCGACCGGTGACATCACGCGCAAACAGCTGCGCGACCTCCCGGACGTCGACTCCCTCTACTTCACGATGCTCAACTGCAACAAGCGGAGCATCACCCTCAACACCAAGACCGAGCGCGGCAAGGAGATCCTCACCGAGCTGATCCGGCGCTCGGACGTCATGGTCGAGAACTTCGGACCGGGCGCGATCGACCGCATGGGCTTCACCTGGGACCGCGTCCAGGAGATCAATCCGCGGATCGTCTATGCCTCCATCAAGGGGTTCGGGGACGGGCCGTACACCAACTTCAAGGCGTACGAGGTCGTCGCTCAGGCCATGGGCGGGTCGATGTCGACCACCGGGTTCGAGGACGGGCCGCCGCTGGCGACGGGGGCCCAGATCGGGGACTCGGGCACGGGCGTCCACGCCGTGGCGGGGATTCTCGCGGCGCTGTACCAGCGGGAGAACACCGGGCGCGGTCAGCGGGTCAATGTGGCCATGCAGCACGCTGTGCTCAACCTCTGCCGGGTGAAGTTGCGCGACCAGCAGCGCCTGGCCCACGGCCCGCTCGCCGAATATCCCAACGACGACTTCGGCGACGAGGTTCCCCGGTCCGGCAACGCGTCCGGCGGCGGCCAGCCCGGCTGGGCCGTCAGGTGCGCGCCGGGCGGTCCCAACGACTACGTGTACGTCATCGTCCAGCCCGTCGGCTGGAAGCCGCTCAGCGAGCTGATCGGCCGGCCCGAACTGGCCGCGGACCCCGAGTGGGCCACGCCGGAGTCGCGGCTGCCCAAGCTCGGCAAGATGTTCCAGCTGATCGAGGAGTGGTCGGCCACCCTGCCCAAGTGGCAGGTGCTGGAGAAGCTCAACGCCCACAACATCCCGTGCGGCCCGATCCTCTCCACCAAGGAGATCATCGAGGACGCGTCGCTGGTCGCCAACGAGATGGTCGTGAGGGTCCCGCACCCCCAGCGCGGCGAGTTCACCACCGTGGGCAGTCCGCTGAAGCTCTCCGACTCCCCCGTGGACGTGACCAGTTCGCCGCTGCTGGGCGAACACAACGAGGAGGTCTACGTCGGCGAGCTCGGTCTCGGCGACGAGGAGCTGCGCCTGCTCAAGTCGAACGGAGTGATCTGACGTGATGGCCGAAGACCGCCACCTGAGGGTGCGCACGCTCCTCGACTCCGTGCGGGCCGGGGGCCGGACGGCGCTGACCGCACCCGAGGGCAAGGTGATCGCCGACGCGTACGGGATCGCCGTGCCGGGCGAGGAACTGGCCACGGACGTCGAGGAGGCGGTGGCGTACGCGGCGCGCTTCGGCGGGCCCGTGGTGATGAAGATCGTCTCGCCGGACATCCTGCACAAGACCGACGCCGGCGGGGTGATCGTCGGCGTCGAGGGCTCGGCCGCGGTACGGGCCGCGTTCCACGAGATCGTCGACCACGCGCGTGCGTACGACGCCGCTGCCCGGATCGAGGGCGTACAGGTCCAGGAGCTGCTGCCCAAGGGGTTGGAGGTCATCGTCGGCGCGGTGACCGACCCGACGTTCGGGAAGGTCGTCGCGTTCGGGCTCGGCGGGGTGCTCGTCGAGGTCCTCAAGGACATCACGTTCCGCCTCGCGCCCCTGGACGCCGACGAGGCGCTGTCCATGCTGGACTCCATCCGGGCGGCGGAGATCCTGCGCGGAGTGCGCGGGGCGCCGGCCGTGGACCGGTGGGCGATCGCCGAGCAGATCCGCCGGGTCTCCCAACTGGTCGCGGACTTCCCGGAGATCGCCGAGGTCGACCTCAACCCGGTGATCGCCACCCCGGAGGGCGCGGTGGCCGCGGACATCCGGGTCCTTCTCGCCGAGTCGGTGGTCAAGCCCCGCCGCACGTACGGCCGCGACGAGATCCTCACCTCCATGCGCCGCCTGATGCAGCCCGCTTCGGTGGCCGTGATCGGCGCGTCCAACGAGCAGGGCAAGATCGGGAACTCGGTGATGCGCAACCTCATCGACGGGGGTTTCGCCGGGGAGATCCATCCGGTGAACCCCAGGGCCGATGACATTCTGGGCCGCAAGGCGTACAAGAGTGTCACCGACGTTCCCGGTGAGGTGGATGTGGCGGTCTTCGCGATCCCCGCCAAGTTCGTGGCCTCGGCCCTGGAGGAGGTGGGACGCAAGAAGATCCCGAACGCCGTGCTGATCCCCTCGGGGTTCGCGGAGACCGGCGAGCACGCACTCCAGGACGAGATCGTGGCGATCGCCGAACGGCACGGGGTGCGGCTGCTCGGACCGAACATCTACGGCTACTACTCCACGTGGCACGACCTGTGCGCCACGTTCTGCACGCCGTACGACGTCAAGGGCGGGGTGGCGCTCACCTCGCAGTCCGGCGGCATCGGGATGGCCATCCTGGGCTTCGCCCGGACCACCAGGACGGGCGTGTCGGCGATCGTCGGTCTCGGCAACAAGTCGGACCTGGACGAGGACGACCTGCTGACCTGGTTCGGCGAGGACCCGCACACCGAGTGCATCGCGATGCACCTGGAGGACCTCAAGGACGGGCGCGCGTTCGTCGAGGCGGCGCGGGCCGTCGTACCGAAGAAGCCGGTCGTCGTCCTGAAGGCCGGACGTACGGCGGCCGGCGCGAAGGCCGCCGGCTCACACACCGGGGCGCTGGCCGGCGACGACGCCGTGTACGACGACATCCTGCGGCAGGCCGGAGTCATCAGGGCACCCGGGCTGAACGACATGCTGGAGTACGCGCGCGCGTTGCCGGTGCTTCCCGCTCCCCGGGGCGACAACGTCGTGATCATCACCGGGGCAGGCGGCAGCGGCGTGCTGCTGTCCGACGCGGTGACCGACAACGGCCTCACCCTGATGGAGATCCCACCGGACCTCGACGCCTCGTTCCGGGAGTTCATCCCGCCCTTCGGGGCGGCGGGCAACCCGGTGGACATCACCGGGGGCGAGCCGCCGTCGACGTACGAGGCGACCATCCGGCTGGGCCTTGAGGACCCGCGCATCCACGCGCTCGTCCTCGGCTACTGGCACACCATCGTCACTCCCCCGATGGTCTTCGCCGAACTCACCGCGCGCGTGGTGGCCGAGTTCCGGGAGCGCGGCATCGAGAAGCCGGTCGTGGCGTCGCTCGCGGGCGACGTCGAGGTCGAGGAGGCCTGCCAGTACCTGTACGAGCGCGGAGTCGTGGCGTACCCGTACACGACCGAACAGCCGGTGGCCGTCCTCGGCGCGAAGTACCGCTGGGCGCGTGCGGCGGGGCTGCTGTGATGCCCGCGCACGTGCTGCACCGGCCGGGGGTCCGGAGCTTGGCTCCCCGGCGGGACGCGGCCCGCTGGGCGCGGGCGGCGGGGCTCCTGTGATGCCGACGCACACGGTGCACCGGCCGGGGGTCCGGGGCTTGGCCCTCCGGCGGGACACAGCCCGCTGGGCGCGGGCGGCGGGGCTGTTGGGGGGCTGTTCATGAGGTGACCCGGTGCGGGGGCCGGCCGACGGTGCGCGTCGGCCGGCCCCGGGACCCGTGCGCACACGAAAGGCATTGGACAGGGGGCGCTGGCCAGCACTTTCGACGCAAGGGGTGCGACACATATGACAACCACCGACTTCTCGACGTCCGTCCCCTACAGGGAGGTGACGGACCGCAACGGCCGCATGTACCGGATCGGTGAGAGCGACCGGGACATCATGGGACGGCCACGATGGACCATGGTGCTCTTCCCGTGGCTGGGAATGATGGGCATCAGCTCCTCGGAGTACGCGTTCACCTCGGCCGAGGACACCCTGCACGAGGCCCACCTGTGGGACAGCGGGCACATCTTCTGGCTGATGGGCGTCTGGGTGTTCTTCCAGGCCGCCGTCGCCTTCCCCGCCGGGCAGCTGCGGGAGAGCGGCAGGCTGCCCGCGCGGTACGCGATGATGCTCGGCGCGCTGGGCACGATCCTCGGCTATCTCTCGCTGGCGTTCGCGCCACACGTGATCGTCGCGTACATCGGGTTCGGCATGTTCAGCGGTATCGGTGCCGGTCTCGTCTACGCGACCTGCGTGAACATGGTCGGCAAGTGGTATCCGGAGCGCAAGGGCGGCAAGACCGGCATGGTCAACGGCGGTTTCGCCTACGGCTCGGTGCCCTTCGTGTTTCTGTTCACCTCGTACATGGATCTGAGCAACTACAAGGGCGTCCTGGTGCTGGTGGGCGTCATCTGCTGCTCTGTCGTGGCGTTCGCCGGGTGGTTCTTCAAGGATCCGCCGAAGAGCTGGTGGCCCGCGCACGTCGACCCGCTCAAGCAGACCGACGACCCGAAGATCCGCCGGGCGCTGGAGAAGAACCCGCCGGCGGTCAAGCAGTACACACCGAGGGAGGCCGCCCGTACACCCGTGCTGTGGATGATGTGGTTCTGTCTGCTGTGCACGGCCGGCATCAACATCTTCGGCATCGCCTTCCAGGTGCCGTTCGGCAAGGACATGGGCTTCGCGGGCGGCATCGTCGCCACGGCGATGTCCCTCAAGGCCATCGTCAACGGCACCGGACGCGGTGTGATCGGCTGGATCTCCGACAAGTTCGGGCGCCGCAACACCCTGGTCATCGTGTGTCTGGTGCTCGGCACCGCCCAGTTCGGCGTGCTGATCTCCGGCCAGATGGGCAGCATGCCGTTCTTCCTGTTCTGCTCCATGGTCTCCGGGTTCGGCGGCGGCGCGATCTTCCCGCTGTTCGCGGCGATGACCGCGGACTACTTCGGCGAGAACAACAACGCCTCCAACTACGGCATGGTCTACAGCTCGAAGCTGATCTCGGGGCTCGTGGGATCCGGGGTGGGCGCGGTCGTGGTCAGCGTGTGGGACTACGAGGGCGCGTTCGTCATAGCGGGTTCCATCGGTCTCGCCTCGGCGGTACTGGCGCTCTTCCTGAAGGCACCGGGCAGGCCGCAGGCCCGGCGTATCGCTCCCAACCCGCACCCGCTCGGTGAGGAGATGGCGTGACATGACGGCCGACCCCGTCGCACCGAACAGCTCGGCACACCCCGACGCCGCGAACCGTCCCTGCCGTGAAGTGACCGACGCGCACGGTCGCGTCTACCGCGTCGGCGAGAGCGACCTGGACGCCCTCGGCCACTCCCGCAGGCCCATGGTGTGTCCGCCGTGGATCGCCATGACGGCCATCAGCGTCTTCGCACACGCACACGGCTCGGCGGAGGACACCCTGTCCCACGCCCACGCCCACGGCTGGACGAAGGGCGACACCCGCGCGAAGACCGGCTTCGTCAACAGCGCGTACGCGCCGGCCGGCTGCGTGCCGATGGCGGCGGCGCTCGCGCTGCTGCCGCGGCAGCCGGGGCGCAGCCGTGACGGCACCCCGTGGGTCCTGGCGCAGCCCGCGGGCTGACGTCGACACGGCGTGCATGAGGCGGCCCTCCCCGGAGTCCGGGGAGGGCCGCCTCATGCGCGGAGCAACGGTCAGCACTTCTCCCGCAGCGAGTGCA
This sequence comes from Streptomyces sp. NPDC032822, assembly GCF_055578825.1. Lineage (NCBI taxonomy): Bacteria > Bacillati > Actinomycetota > Actinomycetes > Kitasatosporales > Streptomycetaceae > Streptomyces > Streptomyces sp. NPDC032822. The sequence goes on from NZ_JBVIOL010000002.1 coordinate 716,876, forward strand.
GGTGCTTGCTGGAACGGCGTGCGAACGTGAAGGACTCGGTCGGGTTGTCGTGCTCGGCCTGCCAGTGGTGGGCGAGCCGTTCGCCGCGCAGCCGGGTCACGGCGGAGATGAACCGCTGGTAGTCGATGTCGCCGTCACCGACGTCGGTCATGCGGTAGCCGTACTGGTTCGCCGGGTCGCTCACCCCGTCCTTGACGTGGAACAGCGGGTAGCGGTGGGGCCGCTTGAGGACGTAGTCGAGGGGTTCGAACGGCGCGGGGGTGCCGTCCGGCCGCTTGGAGAAGCGGAACTGGCCCGAGTACGCCCAGTAGATGTCCATCTCCAGGAACACCAGGTCGGGGTCGGTCTCGGCGAGCAGCACGTCGTAGAGACGGACCTTGGGGTTGTCGGTGGCGAAGGAGAACTCCTCGGAGTGGTTGTGCTGGTAGAACTTCATGCCGCGCGCCCGCGCCGCCGCTCCGTAGGTGTTGAACTCCTCGGCCGCCCGCTTCCACGCGTCGACGGTCGAGCCGTAGCGGAAGGGGCCGGAGGCGGTGCCGATGTGCTTGAGGCCGAGGGCCTGGGCGTCGTCGAGGACCTTGGTGAGGTTCTGGGCGAAGGTGTAGGCGTTCGGGTCGTCGGCGTAGTAGCCGACGTGGCTGCCGATCGGGTTCAGACCGTGGCTCCTCGCCAGCCGCTTGAGCTGGGCGAGGGTGATCGGGCCGGCCGAGCCCTGGGTGTATCCGGCGAACTCGACCTCGTCGTAGCCGTACTTCTCCAGTTCGGCGAAGACGGGGGCGAAGCCCAGCGTGGAGACCTTGTCGCGCAGGCTGTACAGCTGGATGCCGAGCCGTCCGGGCGGCAGGACGGGACGGCCCCGGCCGGCGCCGCCGGACGCGGTCTCGGTGGCGGCGCCGGCGGGGGCCGCGGCGGCGCCGAGCAGGGCGGCGGCGGTGGCTCCGGCGGCCACGCCGAGCATGCCTCGTCTGCTGAGGCGGTGGGTGAGTTCGGGGTCGGTCTGGAAGGTGCGGCTCATGCCTGGAACTCCTCGTTGTCGCAGGTCGCGGGGTGTTGTCAGTGCTGGGTGCTTCACTGGTGACCAGTCAGGAAAGACCGGCGAGCCGAAGCAGCAGTGCTTTCACGTCGGTGGCCGCGACGCGGTCTCCGACAGCGCGGGGGGTGGAGCAGATGAGGAGCGGACCGTCGTCGTCGCTCGCGGGAAGGCGGCCGTGGCTGCCGCGAATAGGTGAGGGATCCAGCGGCACGACCGCCATGCGGTAGCGCATGCCGAGTTTCTTGCGGGCCAGTGCCGTGGCCGCCTTCACCTTCACATAGGGGTCGAGCGGGTCCATGAAGAGTTCGACCGGGTCGTAGCCGGGTTTGCGGTGGATCTCGACGAGTCGCGCGAAGTCGGGCGCGCGGGCGTCGTCGAGCCAGTAGTAGTACGTGAACCAGGCGTCCGGCTCCGCGACGGCGACGAGTTCGCCGGAGCGCGGATGGTCGAGGTGGTGGGCCTTCTTGCCCTCGTCGTCGAGGAGTTGCTCGATTCCGGGCAGTCCGTCCAGGGCGGCCCGGGTCGCGTCGAGGTCTTCCGGCCGGCGGACGTAGACGTGGGCGATCTGGTGGTCGGCGACGGCGAAGGCCCGGGAGGCCATCGGGTCGAGGTACTCCATGCCGTCCTGGGTGTGGACTTCGAGCAGTCCGGCCCTGCGCAGCGCGCGGTTGATGTCGACGGGGCGGTCCGCGCGGGTGATCCCGTACTCGGACAGGGCGACGACGGTACGGCCCTCGGCGCGGGCGTCGTCCAGCAGTGGGGCCAGCGCGGCGTCGAGGTCGGCCGCCGCCTTCAGGGAGCGGGGGTCGTCGGGGCCGAACCGCTGCAGGTCGTAGTCGAGATGAGGGAGGTAGCAGAGCGTCAGGTCGGGCCGTCGGGTGTGGATGACGTGCCGGGTCGCGTCGATGATCCAGCGGCTGGAGACCAGGTCCGCGCCGGGTCCCCAGAAGTGGAAGAGGGGGAAGGTGCCGAGTTTCTCGGTGAGTTCGTCGTGGAGTGCGGCGGGCCGCGTGTAGCAGTCGGGTTCCTTGCGGCCGTCGGCGTAGTAGATCGGACGGGGGGTGAGGGTGATGTCGGTGTCGGCACCCATGGCGTACCACCAGCAGATGTTGGCGACGGTGTAGCCGGGGTGCGCGCGGCGGGCGGCGTCCCAGAGTTTGTCTCCGGCGACCAGGCCGTTGTGCTGACGCCACAGGAGCACGTCGCCCAGCTCGCGGAAGTACCAGCCGTTGCCGACGATGCCGTGTTCCGAGGGGTGGGTGCCGGTGAGGAACGTGGACTGGGCGGCGCAGGTGACGGCGGGCAGGACGGTGCCGAGCGGCGCACGGGAACCGGCCTGGCCGAGCGCCTTGAGGTGGGGCATGTGGTGCAGGAGACGGGGGGTGAGGCCGACGACGTCGAGGACGAGAAGGGGGGTGGGAGCGGTCGTGGGGGCAGAGGCGGGGTCCGCGGTGGTCCGGTGGGCGCCCGTGGGAGCTTCGTCCGTGCTCATGGCAGCTCCTTCAGGCCGAGGTCCGTCAACAGGTCGCGGGCGAGGGTGAGTTCGGCGGCGATGCCGTCGGCGAGCTGGGCGCGGGCGCGGGGCCGCAGTTCGGGCGGGAGCGCCTGCCAGGTGTAGGTCTCGACTTCGAGGTGGTGGGTGAGCGGGTGCGGGCCGCCGACGAGCCGGGTCAGGGCGTCCTGCAGGACGGGGAGGGTGGAGGTGAGGGGTGCGGCGGGGGCCGCGTGCAGGGGGACGTGGAAGTGGGCGCGCCAGGGGCCCGCGTCGGGCAGCGCGTCGCCCTTGAGTGCCTCGCCGAGGTCGTCGGTGCCGCGGAGGCCGGCGGCGGTCGCGGTGCGGGTCTGGTGCAGGAAGCGGGGTTCGTCGAAGTCGGCGAGGGCCTCGCGGACTTCGGGGAGATGGGGGTGTTCGGCGTGCAGGGCGGCCGAGAGCTGCGACTTCACCACGGGTACACCGGCCCGGGTGAGCGCGTCCAGGGCGGTGTGCGGGTCTTCGAAGGAGGTGGCGAGGTGGCAGGTGTCGACGCAGATGCCGATGCGGTCGTGGCCGATCGCGGTGAGCGGGGCGATGGCGTCGGCGGTGGTTTCGACGACGCATCCGGGTTCGGGTTCGAGGCCGACCCGGATGGAGCGGCCGGTCAACTCCGCCAGGGCGTCCAGCCGTTGGCCGAGGGCGGTGAGGGCGGTCCGGGCCGCCTCGGTGCGCAGCTCCGTGGCGGTGCGCACCGGTGGCACCGAGCCGTCGGCGCGTGGCAGGGCGGTGCGCCAGGCGAGGGGCAGCGTGGAGATGCTGCCCTCGGTGACGTCGTCGGGGAGGAGGACGGCGAGGACCCGTGCCAGGGCGGTGGTGTGGTCGAGGCGTTCGGGGTCGGCCCAGTCCGGCAGGTAGACGCGGTACTTGACCTCCTCGGCGCCGAAGCCCTGGTAGGGGAAGCCGTTGAGTGTGACGACCTCCAGGCCGCGCCGGTCGAGTTCGGTGCGCAGCGCGCGCAGCGCGGACGGGTCGGTGACGAGGGCGTCGGCGGCGTCCTTGGCGAGCCACAGGCCGATGCCGAGACGGTCGCGGCCCAGGCGTCTGCGGACGGGTTCGCAGTGGTCCCGGAGCTGGGCGAGGACACCGTCGAGGGTTTCGGCGGGGTGGACGTTGGTGCAGTAGGCGAGGTGGACGGTGGAGCCGTCGGGGTGGCGGAAGCGCATCGCTCACTCCCCGCCGCGCAGCACGGAGTTGCCCTCATGGGTGGCGTCGGGTGGGCCGACGTCCAGGTTCAGACGGCCGCTGAGCCCGTAGAAGGCGACCGGGTTGCGCCACAGCACCCGGTCCACCTCGTCCTCGGTGAAGCCCTCGGCCAGCATCAGATCGCCGACCCGCCGGGTCTTCAGGGGATCGCTGCGGCCCCAGTCGGCGGCGGAGTTCACCAGCACCCGCTCGGGTCCGTGGACGCGCAGGATCGCGACCATCCGCTCCTCGTCCATCTTGGTGTCCGGATAGACGGAGAACCCGAGCCAACAGCCGCTGTCCCTGGCCTCCTTGACGGTGGTCTCGTTGAGATGGTCGACCAGGACACGGTCCGGGGGCAGGGCGGACTCCCGGACGACGTCGAGGGTGCGGCGCAGGCCGGCGAGTTTGTCGCGGTGCGGGGTGTGGACGAGCGCGGGCAGCCCGTGGTCGGCGGCGAGCTGCAGCTGCGCGGTCAGGGCGGTGTCCTCGGCGGGGGTCATCGAGTCGTAGCCGATCTCCCCGACCGCCACGACCTGGTCCTTGACGAGATACCGGGGCAGTTCGTCGAGGACGGGGACACAGCGCGGGTCGTTCGCCTCCTTGGGGTTGAGCGCGAGGGTGCAGTGGTGCGCGATGTCGTACTGGGCGGCCCGGAAGGGCTCCCAGCCCAGCAGGGAGTCGAAGTAGTCGAGGAAGGAGGCCGGCGAGGTGCGGGGCTGGCCGAGCCAGAAGGACGGCTCGACGACGGCGCGGACGCCGGCGGCGCGCATGGCCTCGTAGTCGTCGGTGGTGCGGGACGTCATGTGGATGTGGGGGTCGAAGATGCGCATCAGAACTCCTCGCCGTCGCCGCCGGCCTCGCCCTTCGGGGCGGGCGCGGCGGCCGTGGGGTCGGTCGGGGTCAGCACGCGGTACAGGTCGTCGGGCACCGGTCGGCCGGCGGCGGTGCGTTCGTCGGCGTAGTCGCCGAGCATGCGGGCGAGTTCCGTGTCGGCGCGGGCCCGCCGGTCCAGGTCGGCCACCTCGTCGACGGGCACACCGGTGAACAGGCACTTCAGAACGGCGTGCCGCCAGGCGTGCGCCGGCAGGTGCCGGGCGGCGTACGGGCCGACCGCGGCGGCGAGCAGGCGCGTGTCGTTGGTGCGCAGGGCGTCCTCGATTAGCGGGAGGGCGTCCGGGCCCGGCACCAGGTGGGGCAGGGCGTGCAGGACGGCTCGGCGTTCGGCGGCGGTGCCCTGGAGGTAGACGCGGGTCAGGGCGGCCGTGTCGGCGTGGGCGGCGTGCAGGATGAGGACCCGCACGGCGTCGGCGTACGCGGGGCCGCAGCGGCGCCCCGCCTCGGCGAGCCGTAGCTCCCACACGGAGATGGGCCCGGGTCCGCCCGGGTGGGCGGCGGCCTCCTCCAGGGCCTGGTCGAGCCAGGCGCGGGCCGCTCCGGCGAGGTGGGCGGCGATGCGGTCGTGCAGGTCGGGCAGGGGGATGCGGGCGAGGGTGGCGCCCTGGAGGTCCGATGCCGGGGTGACCGGGTCGGTGGGGAGGCGGGTCATGAGGTGCTCCCTTGTGAGGGCGCCGCCGCGTGACGGAGGAACGGGAGGGACAGTTCGGCGAAGTGAGGGCCGGCATGGGAGTGGCGGGGCAGTTCCACGACGGTCAGGCCCTGGTAGCCGGCGTCGGACAGGGCGGTGAGCACCGGCGGGAAGTCGATGTCGCCGTCTCCGAACGGGAGGTGCTCGTGGACGCCGCGGCGCATGTCCTCGATCTGGACGTGCCGCAGCCAGGGAGCGGCCTCGCGGACGCAGTCGGCGGGAGAGAGGGGTTCCAGGCACTGGCAGTGACCGATGTCGAGGGTCAGTCCGAGGGGCTCCGGGTCGCCGAGGGCCCCCCGGAGCCGGTGGAAGTCCGCCAGGGTGGCGAGCAGATGACCCGGTTCGGGCTCGACGGCCAGGGGGACGCCCGCGTTCCCGGCCGCGTCCAGGACCGGGGCGAGCGTGTCGGCCAGACGCTTCCGCGCCGTGTCCGGGTCCGTTCCCCGCGGGGTGATGCCGCTGAAGCAGTGGACGGCGTGAGCACCGAGGTCGGCGGCCACCCGGACGGCACGCATCAGCAGGTCGACGCGTCGGGCCCGGTCGTCCGGGTCGGGGTCCAGCAGGGAGGGGCCGTGTTTGCGCCGGGGGTCGAGCACATAGCGGGCGCCCGTCTCCACGGTGACCGACAGCCCGAGCGCGTCCAGCCGGTGTGCGAGGCGGCGGGTGCGGGCGGCCAGGTCGGGGGCGAACGGGTCGAGGTGCATGTGGTCGAGGGTCAGCCCGACGCCGTCGTAGCCGAGGTCGGCGAGGAGGTCCAGGGCGTCGTCGAGGCGGAGGTCGGTGAGGCCGTTGGTGCCGTAGCCGAAGCGGAGGGGGTGGTCGGAAGGGGCGGGGGCCGAGGGGACGAGGCCGGGGGTGGGTGCCGGAGGGGAGGTGTGTGCGGGGTGGCGGGCCGCCGGGCTCATGTGACGCTCACCTTCCTCGCGAACCGTCCGGCGAGTGGGGCCAGTGCCGCCGTGAGCAGGGCGACGACGGGGGCGCCCGAGCGGGCGGAGAGGGCGGCCTGGAGCGGGATGGTGGCGCGGATGCCGCCGCCGACGGCTCGTTGGGTGAGCGGGGGTGACGGGTTGAGCGTGGCGTGGAAGTAGGGGCGGGCCGCGGTCGTGGCGTAGGCGGCGGCGAGTGCGGTGCGCAGCGCGGCGTCCCGTGCGGGCTTCGGAGCGGCGCGTCTCCCGGAGGGACGGGACAGCAGCCGGGTCAGTCCGGCGGTCGTGGCCAGGGCCGTCAGGGGGACCAGGGGTGCGCCGCCCCGGGTCTCCCGGCGCGAGACGGTGGTGACGGTGAGGGTGTGGGCGCTGAGGAGGGCGGCGGAGGGAAGGGCCCGGCGGAGGGCACTCCCGATGGCGTCGGCCGCGGCCGGGGCGGTGGCTGTGGCGGTGGCAGTGGCAGTGGCACCGAGGAGCAGGTCCAGGCCTCGGGCCGTCGCCATGGCGGCGGGGCCCGCCGGGGTGCGCTTCAGCCCGAGGTCGTACGCCCAGACGGTCGCCGCCAGGGCGGTCGCGACGGCAAGGGTGGGGCGGCCGGCGCGGGCGGCCAGGGACAGGCCGGCGCCGGTGAGGGCACAGGCCGCCGCGAGGGCCGCCGCCGGGCGGATCCGGCCGGAGGGGAGCGGGCGGTGCGGGCGTTCGGCGGCGTCCTCGTCCCGGTCGGCCCAGTCGTTGAGGGCCATCCCGGCCTCGTACAGACAGAGGGAGGAGCCGATGGCGAGCAGGGTGCGGGAGTTGGGGCGTACGGTCGCGGCGGCGGCCCCGGCGAGGGCGTCGCCGGGGACGGTGAACAGGGCGGGGACCCGGAGCAGTTCGGCCCAGGCGGCTGCTCCCGAGCCGGCCGCCGGGCCCGGCTCACGGGCACCGTCACGTCGGCCGCCGTTCATCGCGCCGCCCCGTCCCGCAGCCGTTCCCCGAACCCCGTCAGTGCCGCGTACTGCTCTCCCAGGGCGGACGGCCCCTCCCCCACCGGGTCCTTGAAGTAGAAGCCCAGCTCGGTCAGCGGGCCGGCGAGGCCTCGCTCGTGGGCGCGGGCGAGAAGGCGGGCCAGGTCGAGGACCAGGGGCGCGGCCAAGGCGGAGTCGCAGCCCTGCCAGGTGGTCTGGAGGATCATGCGGGCGCCGAGGAAACCGTCGAAGGCGATGTGGTCCCAGGCGGTCTTCCAGTCGCCGAGGACGGGGACGTCGTCGATGTGGACCTCGCCCTCGGGGACCGTGCCGAGGGTGTCGGCGAGGACGCGCTCCTTGCCGGCGTTCTTCGCCGCCGCGGCGGCCGGGTCGGCGAGGGAGGCGCCGTCGCCGCCGCCCAGCAGATTGGTGCCGGACCAGGCTCGCACGGCGAGCGCCCGCTGGGTGAACATCGGGCCCAGCACCGAGCGGAGCAGTGTCTGTCCGGTCTTCCCGTCCCGGCCGGCGTACGGCAGTCCCGACGCTTCGGCGAGCGGTTCGAGGGCTGGGTGGTGGAGGCCGGTCGACGGGGTGAAGTTGACGTAGGGGCAGCCCGCGCGCAGGGCGGCTGCCGCGTAGAGGGAGCTGGCGGGCAGGTCCGTGCCGGTGGCGGCCGGCTCCGTGGAGGCGACGTTCACCACGACGGCGCGGTCCAGGCCTCGCCGTCCTACGAAGTCCCGCAGGTCCTCGGTGAAGGCGGCGATCAGTTCGTCCGCGCCGCGGGTGTCTCCCGGGATCGGGCCGCCCTGTCTGATCTCGCGGTCGGCGGCGGCCAGTTCGGCTCCGATCGCCGCGGGAAGGCCGTGCGGCAGGACGCCGCCGGCCGCCAGTGCCTCCGCGCGTTTGGGCAGCGGGCAGTCCAGCGTGTCGTGGCCGCCGAAGACGAGGGACGTCAAGGCCGGCAGGCCGCTGTCGGTGAAGGCGGGGGTCTCCGTGACCAGGCCGGTCGGTGGGTGCAGGCCCGCGCTGACGGCGGCGCAACCGGCGACGACCGTGGTGGCGACGGAGCCACGCGCTCCGATCAGCCAGACACCGACACGCGGTGCGGAACCGGGCACGGAAACGGACTCGGTCATGGGCAGCCTCCTTGTCGAACACGTCGTACGAGACCTCGGGGCCGTGGGACACCGGCCGGTGGTACCGGCCCCGAGGTGGGGTGAAGACGGCGGGCGGGGATCCGGCGTCCCCCGCCCGCCGCCGCTCAGTCGCCCTGCGAAGCCATGCGTGCCGGGGACTTCGCGGGCAGTTCCCTGATCCGGATGTCGCGGAAGGACACCTGGTCGTCGGCTCCGTGGTTCTGGATGCCGACGTGACCGTCCCTGAGGCTCCGGGCCGGATCACTGTTGGTGAAATCGTTGATCTGCACGCCGTTGAGCCAGATGCGCAGGCGTTCGCCCTCGACGCGGATCTCGTACGTGTTCCACTGCCCCGGCGGGTTCAGCGCGCGGTCGCGTTTCTTCACGTCGGCGGAGCGGAAGCCGTAGACGGACCCGGTGGTCCTCTCCGGTGTGTCGGTGGCGTCGATCTGGATCTCGTAGCCGTTGTTCACGGCCGACCACGGGTCGTCCGAGGGCGGGAAGCCCACGAACACACCGGAGTTGTCGTCACCGGAGGTACTCGCCATCTTCCAGTCGAGCTTCAGCGAGTACGACCCGAAGGCCCGGTCGGCGTACCACAGCATGCCCATGCCACCCGACGAGGTGAGCGAGCCGTCGTCGTCCAGGGTGAAGGAGCCGGGTCCTGCCTGGCTCCAGCCGTCCACCGAGCCGCCGTCGAAGAGCGGACGATAGCCGGTCTCCGGTCGGCAGTCCGCCTGGACGTCGCCGGTCGCGTACCGGATTCCGCCGGCCAGGTGGCCGCGGAACGCCGGGTCCGTGTACGACTCCTTCGTGTGGCCGCCGCCCGTGTAGAAGGCGCGGCCTCCCCGGTAGGTCTGGCACCAGGCGATCGGATGGTCGCCCTGCATGGTGCCGCCGGTGTACGACGACTCGTCGAGGGAGGCCAGGACATGGACTCGATCCCGGGGATTGGAGCGGTAGTTGTACCACTCGTCGGTGCGCTCCCAGGTCCGGGCCAGTCCCGAGGTCGCGGGGTGGCCGCGGTCCTCGACGTTCACCGTGGCGCTCTGGATCGCCGGGTGCGACTGGAAGTAGGCGCCGGCGAGGCCGCCGTAGAACTCCCAGTCGTACTCGGTGTCGGCGGCGGCGTGGACGCCGACGTATCCGCCGCCGTGCCGGATATAGCCCTCGAAGGCCGCCTGTTGGCGGGTGTCGAGGACGTCTCCGGTCGTCGACAGGAACACGACCGCGTCGTAGCGCCGCAGGTTGCGCGCGGTGAAAGCGCCCGCGTCCTCCGTCGCGTCGACCCGGAAGCCGGACGACGCGCCGATCTCCTGGACGGCCGCGACGGCGTCCGGGATCGAGTCGTGCCGGAAGCCCGCCGTCTTGGAGAAGACGAGCACCCGGGTGTCGTCGGAGGGCTGCGAGGCGGCCGGTCCCGAGACGCAGCCGAGGAGCAGTGCCGCGCCCCCGACCGCCGTGCTCAGGCGTCTGGTTGATCGCATCACCGTCACCTCCTGTCAGCCGGTCGTGAACGTGAAGTCGTCCACGTCGTACAGGGCTCCGGTGCCGCTGCCCTTGAAGACCAGGTAGAGCGTGGTCGTGCCGCGCGGGGTGCGGGACAGGTCGGCGCTGACGTCCTGGAAGGTCTCCCAGCCGCCGGTGACCGGCACGGTCGTCTTCCCGAGCAGCGTGCCCCGGGCGGATCCGGCGCGGATCTCCAGGGTGCCGCCGGTGCCGGCGGAGGAGATACGGGCCGTGATCTTCTTCGCGTTGCCGAGGACGTACGGCGTGAAGGCGATCCAGTCGCCGTTGTGGACGTCGCCGACGGTGTTGCCGCCGTGCGCGGTGTCCTTGGCGATGACGGAGACGCCGGAGGAGGTGCCGAAGTGCTCGGCCTGACGGTGCTTGGGCTGGACCACGTTCTGGTCGTGGGTGGTCAGCGGGGCCTGGCCGCCGCCTCCGCCGTCGGTGTACTCGGCGTCGAACACCCCGAAGATGTTGGCGTCGTCGTCGTGGCCGCCGTCGGCGCTGGTCTGGATGGTGCCGGTGCAGCCGTTCGCGGAGGTCACCGGGTGGCCGTGGGTGTCGTGGCCGAGGATGAAGGTGACGGTGACCTTGGCGCAGTCGATGGCCCTGCCGTCCTCGGGGTCGGTGACCCTCACCTTGAACGGGATGGCGTCGCCGAAGCTGAACAGCTGGCCGTCACGCGGGAGTTCGAGGGTCACCTTGGGGGCGGTGTTGCCCACGACGATCTGTACGCTCGCGCTCCCGGTGCGTCCGCCCGGGTCGGTGGCGGTGAGGGTCGCGGTGTAGGTGCCGTTCTTCTTGTACTTGTGCGTGGGGTTGGCCGCGGTCGAGGTGCCGCCGTCGCCGAAGTCCCAGCGATAGGTGAGGGTGTCGCCGTCCTGGTCGGTGCTGCCGGCGGAGGAGAAGCGCACCTTCAGCGGCGCCTGTCCCGAGGTGCGGTCCGCCGCGGCCTGGGCGACCGGGGAGTGGCCGTCGGTGGCGTTCTCGATGCGGTACAGGGCCGAGTGCTCGTCGCCGCCGAACCAGGCGGTGCCGTAGTCGAGGACGTACAGCGCTCCGTCGGGGCCGAAGGCCATGTCCATGATCTGGGTGCCGGTCCAGGGCACGTCGTTGATGGACTGCACGGTGCCGTTGTCGTCACTGCTGATCCGCTTGATCCAGCGGCGGCCGAACTCCCCGGCGAAGAAGTCGCCGTCGTAGGCCTCGGGGAACTTCACCGGTGAGTCGAGCGAGGCGTCGTAGTGGTAGACCGGGCCGCCCATCGGGGACTCGGAGCCGGTGCCGAACTCCGGTACGGAGCCGCCGTCGTAGGGGATCCAGGCGGGCTGGGCCGGGGGCAGGTCGGTGAGGCCGGTGTTGTGCGGCGAGGTGTTCTTCGGGGCGGCGCAGTCGAACGGGGCGCCGGATGTGCCGGTCGCGAAGTCGTAGGCGTTGTACGGGTCGTTGGCGCCCGTGCAGAACGGCCATCCGAAGTTCCCGGGCTCGGTGACCCGCGCGAACTCGACCTGGCCGGCCGGTCCGCGGGCCGGGTCGGCGGCGCCGGCGTCGGGGCCGTAGTCGCCGACGTAGAGGATCCCGGTCTCCTTGTCGACGCTGAAGCGGAACGGGTTGCGGAAGCCCATGGCGTAGATCTCGGGCCGTGTCCTGTCCGTGCCGGCCGGGAAGAGGTTGCCGTCGGGGACGGTGTACGAGCCGTCGGCGCTCACCTTGATGCGCAGGATCTTGCCGCGCAGGTCGTTGGTGTTGCCGGACGAACGCCGGGCGTCGAAGGCGGGGTTGCGGCCGTCCCGGTCGTCGATGGGGGTGAAGCCGTCCGACTGGAAGGGGTTGGTGTCGTCGCCGGTCGACAGGTACAGGTTGCCGGCCGCGTCGAAGTCGATGTCCCCGCCGACGTGGCAGCACAGGCCGCGTGAGGCCGGGACGTCGAGGATCTTCTTCTCGCTGGCGGTGTCGAGGGTGCCGTCGGCGGCGAGGACGAACCGGGAGAGGCGGTTGACGCCGTCGAAGGGCGCGAAGTCGGCCGCGGTGCCGGTCTCGGGTGCGTCGCCCGCGGGGGTGTCCAACGGGGGCGCGTAGTAGAGGTAGATGAAGCGGTTGTCGGTGAAGTCCGGGTCCACTCCGATGCCTTGGAGGCCCTCTTCGTCGTGCGAGTAGACGTCGAGCTTGCCGGCGAGGCTGGTGTTGCCCGCCGCGTCGGTGAGACGGAGTTCGCCGTCGCGCGAGGTGTGCAGGACCGAGCGGTCCGGGAGGACGGCCAGCGACATGGGCTCGCCGACCTCCGGTTCGCCCTTGGCGAGGGTGACCTGCTGGAAGTCCTCGGCCGCGGAGGCCGCCGGCGCGGCTCCCGGGTCGGCGACGGCTGCGCCGGCCTGGGGTGCGGCCAGCGTCAGCGACGCTCCCGTGAGCAGCGCGCCCGTGAACAGGGCGAGCGCTCTGCGGAACCCGGGGTGTCGTCTGTGGCTCTCGATTCTGCCGGTGCGGGTGGTGCCGTCTTTCGCGTGCACGAATGCCTCCGAATGGGGCTCGTTGTACATGCGGGTGCGATACGCCGGGGTGCGCCGTCACCCCGGAACCTTCGGGAACGGCTCAGTCGTTGCCGCCGAACGCCGCGTCGAAGGAGGCCGACGGCGGCTCGAAGTCGAATGCCTTGAGGCGGGTCAGGGCCTCCGGGGCGCCCTGGAGCCGGTCCATGCCGGCGTCCTCCCACTCCACGGAGATGGGCCCCTGGTAGTCGATGGAGCGCAGCATCCGGAAGACGTCCTCCCAGGGGACGTCTCCGTGGCCCGCGGAGACGAAGTCCCAGCCGCGGCGCGGGTCGCCCCAGGGCAGGTGGGAGCCGAGGCGGCCGTTGCGGCCGTCGAGCCGCTTGCGGGCCTCCTTGCAGTCCACGTGGTAGATGCGGTCGCGGAAGTCCCAGAGGAAACCGACGGGGTCGAGGTCCTGCCACACGAAGTGCGAGGGGTCGAAGTTGAGGCCGAAGGCGGGCCGGTGGTCAACGGCCTCCAGCGCGCGCTGTGTCGTCCAGTAGTCGTACGCGATCTCGCTGGGGTGGACCTCGTGGGCGAACCGCACGCCCTGCGCGTCGAAGACGTCGAGGATCGGGTTCCACCGCTGGGCGAAGTCCTCGTAGCCGCGCTCGATCATCGACTCCGGCGCGGGCGGGAACATGGCCACCAGGTGCCAGATCGCGGAGCCGGTGAAGCCGATGACGGTGTCGACGCCGAAGGCGGCGGCGGCGCGGGCGGTGTCGGCGATCTCGGCGGCGGCCCGGCGGCGTACGCCCTCCGCGTCCCCGTCGCCCCAGATGCGGGCGGGCAGGATCGCCTGGTGGCGTTCGTCGATGATGGCGTCGCAGACGGCCTGGCCGACCAGGTGGTTGGAGATGGCCCAGCACTTGAGGCCGTACTTGTCGAGGAGTTGGTGGCGCGAGTCGAGGTAGGACGGGTCGGCGAGCGCCTTGTCGACCTCGAAGTGGTCACCCCAGCAGGCGAGTTCGAGTCCCTCGTAGCCGAAGTCGCGGGCGAGGCGGCAGACCTCTTCGAGCGGCAGGTCGGCCCACTGGCCGGTGAAGAGCGTGAAGGTGCGCGGCATGTCGGGGGCCTCCTCAGGCCGCGATGGGCGTGTAGACGGAGTTCTTCTCGGCGCTCTCCTCGACCGCCGCCAGGACGCGCTGCACCTGGAGTCCGTCGGCGAAGGAGGGTGCGGGCGCCCGGCCTTCGGCGATGGCGTGGACCAGGTCTCGGGCCTGGTGGACGAAGGAGTGCTCGTAGCCGAGGCCGTGGCCCGGCGGCCACCAGGCCTCCAGGTAGGGGTGGTCGGGTTCGGTGACGAGGATGCGCCGGAAGCCGGCGTGTGCTCCGGGCTCCGTGCCGTCGTGGTAGGCGAGTTCGTTGAGGCGCTCCAGGTCGAAGGCGAGGGAGCCGCGTTCGCCGTTGAGTTCGATGCGCAGGGCGTTCTTGCGTCCGGTGGCGTAGCGGGTGGCCTCGAAGGAGGCGAGGGCTCCGGAGGGGAAGCGGCCGGTGAACAGGGCGGCGTCGTCCACGGTGACCTGTCCGGTGCCGGACGCGGTGGCCGCCGACAGGCCGCCGGTGGCGGCGCCGGGCAGCGGGCGTTCCCGGACGAACGTCTCGGTGAGCGCGGAGACTCCGGCGAGGGGCTCGCCCGCCAGGTACTGGGCGAGGTCGACGATGTGGGCGCCCAGGTCGCCGAGCGAGCCCGAGCCCGCCAGTTCCCTGCGCAGCCGCCAGGTCAGCGGGAACTCGGGGTCCACCAGCCAGTCCTGAAGGTATGCCACCCGTACGTGCCGCAGCGTGCCGAGGCGGCCGTCGGCGACCATCTGCCGGGCCAGCGCGGTGGCGGGCAGGCGACGGTAGTTGAAGCCCACCATCGCCAACCTGCCTTGCCCGTATGCCGTTTCGGCCGCGCGGGTCATCGCCTCGGCCTCCTCGACGGTGTTCGCGAGGGGCTTCTCGCACAGCACGTGCTTGCCGGCGGCCAGCGCGGCCAGCGCGATCTCGGCGTGGCTGTCGCCGGGGGTGCAGATGTCGACGAGGTCGATGTCGTCCCGCGCGATCAGCGCACGCCAGTCGGTCTCGGCGGACGCCCAGCCGTGCCGGTCGGCCGCGGCCCGGACGGCTGCCGCGTCCCGCCCGCAGAGGGCGGCCAGGACCGGGGTGCGGGGCAGGTCGAAGACGCGGCCCGCGGTGCGCCAGCCCTGGGAGTGGGCGGCGCCCATGAAGGCGTAGCCGACCATGCCGACGCGCAGCGGCGGCTTCCCCGCCCCGGCCGTCTCCGAGGGCGCGGCCCCGGTCCGTTCCGCGTGCGCCGCCTCGGCCCTGTCCGGGCTGTCGGCCCCGGCCGTGACCGGTCCCTCGGCCTGAGCCCCTGTTGACTGCTGCGGCTGTGCCATGCGCGATGTCCTCCTCGTCGTGGTGGCGCGGTGGGGGGTGCAGCCCGGACCGTCGACGAACCGGGCCCCCAGGGCCTGCCCTTCGGGCCCTGCGGCGGGACGACTCACTTGAAGCCGGTGGACATGTACTGGTCGACGTTCTCCTTGTCGACCACGGCCGAGTAGAGCGTGAGCGAGGCCGGGATCTCGAACTCGGCGAGGCCGCTCACCCCCTTGGTCTGGCCGAGGGCGCGGGCGAGGTCGATCGCGGAGGCGGCCATGGTCGGCGGGTAGAGGACGGTGGCCTTCAGGACGCCGTTGTCCTGCTTGATGGCCTGGAAGGCGGAGAGCGCGCCCGCGCCGCCGACCATCAGGAAGTCGTCCCGTCCGGCCTGTTCGATGGCGCGCAGGGCGCCCACGCCCTGGTCGTCGTCGTGGTTCCACAGGGCGTCGAACGACGACTGGGCCTGGAGGAGTTGAGCCATCTTGGCCTGCCCGGACTCGACCGTGAACTCGGCCGCCTGGCGGGCCACCTTCCTGACGTTGGGGTAGTTCTTCAACGCGTCGTCGAAGCCCTGCGTGCGCTGCTTGGTGAGCTCCAGGTTGTCGAGGCCGGCCAGTTCGATGACCTTGGCGCCGGACTTCCCCTTGAGCTTCTCGCCGATGTAGTGACCGGCGTTGAGGCCCATGCCGTAGTTGTCGCCGCCTATCCAACAGCGGTACGCCTGAGGGGTGTTGAAGATCCGGTCGAGGTTGACGACCGGGATGCCCGCGCGCATCGCCTTGAGGCCGACCTGAGTGAGCGCCTTACCGTCGGCGGGCAGCACGACCAGGACGTCGACCTTCTTGTTGATGAGGGTCTCGATCTGCCCGATCTGCTGGGCGGTGTCGTTGGAGCCCTCGGTGATCTCCAGCGTGACGTCGGAGTACCTCTTCGCCCGGTTCTTGGCGTTGTCGTTGATGGCGTTGAGCCAGCCGTGGTCGGCCTGCGGGCCGGCGAAGCCGATGGTGACCTGCTTGCCGGGCTTGTCCTCGGTGGCGGACCCGTCGTTCGCGGCGGGCTCGTCCTCGTCGGGGTCGTTGCTGGTGCAACCGGTGAGGAGGGTGCCGGCCGAGACGGCGGCGGTGCCGAGGAGCAGTCCTCTGCGACTGGTGAGGCGGCGGGCGAAGGATGTCGGTTCTGGCATGGCGGTGAACCCTTTCCTCAGGTCGTGCTCGCGGTACGGCGCTGGACCAGCACGGCGGCGACGATGATCGCGCCCTTGGCGATCTGCTGGACGTCGCTCTGCAGGTTGTTCAGGGCGAAGATGTTGGTGATCGTGGTGAAGATCAGGACGCCGAGCACGGAGCCGGTGATGGTGCCGCGCCCGCCGGTGAGCAGGGTGCCGCCGATGATCGCGGCGGCGATGGCGTCGAGCTCGTAGAGGTTGCCGTTGGTGTTCTGGCCGGAGCCGGACAGGATGATCAGCAGGAAGGCGGCGATGCCGCAGCACAGTCCGGACAGCAGGTAGAGGTAGAGCCGCTGGCGACGTACGTCGATGCCGGCGAGCCGGGCGGCCTCGGCGTTGCCGCCGACGGCGACGCTGCGGCGCCCGAAGGTGGTCCGGTTGAGCACGAGCCAGCCGATGATCGTCACGATCGCGAACGCCATGACCAGGGGCGGGACGCCGAGGACGTACGCGTCTCGCTCACCGAGGTCGAGGACGCCCTCGACGGTGACGATCTGGGTGCTGCCGTCGGTGATCTGCAGGGCGAGGCCGCGGGCCGAGGCGAGCATCGCGAGGGTGGCGATGAAGGGGACCATCCCGCCGTACGCGATGAGCAGTCCGTTGACCAGGCCGCAGCCGAGGCCGACCAGCACCGCGGTGAAGAGGATGCCCGCGAAGCCGTACTCCTGGGTGGCGACCGTCGTCGCCCACACCGAGGCGAGCGCGACGATCGCGCCGACGGACAGGTCGATACCGCCGGAGGTGATGACGAAGGTCATCCCGACGGTGACGACGCCGATCACCGAGGCCTGGGTGAGCACGAGTTGGAGGTTGCGGGTGTCGAGGAACTCGTCCGGCTTGGTGATGCCGCCGATGACGACCAGCGCGACGAGCACCCCGAGGAGGGAGAGGGTGCGCACGTCGGCACGGAACACGAGGGACCGCCAGGCCGGGGCTTCGCTCGCCGACGGCACCTTGTCGGCGCTGTCCCGGGGCGGGGAGACGGGCTGCGTCATGACGCCGGGCTTCCTTCCATGACGAGATCGAGTACGCGGTGTTCGTCGAGGTCGCGGGCGGGCGCCGTATGGACGACGCGGCCCTCCCGCAGGACCAGGACACGGTCGGCGAGGCCGAGGACCTCGGGAACCTCGCTGGAGACCAGCAGCACGGCGAGGCCTTCGTCGGCCAGTCGACGGACCACTGCGTAGAGTTCGGCGCGGGCGCCGACGTCGACCCCGCGGGTGGGTTCGTCGAGCAGCAGCACCCGGCAGCCGCGCAGCAGCCAGCGGGCCAGGACGGCCTTCTGCTGGTTGCCGCCGGACAGGGTGCGTACCGGCACGTCCGGGTTGTCGGGCCGCAGCGACAGCTCGCGGGTGGCGGCCCGCGCGGCCCCGTGTTCGGCACCGCGGTCGATCCAACCGGCGCGCGAGAAACGGGACATGGAGGAGACGGAGACGTTGCGGGTGACCGACTCCAGCATCAGCAGGGCCTGCGCCTTGCGCTCCTCGGGGGCGAGTCCGACGCCGGCGCGGACGGCGGCGCGGACGCTGCCGGGCCGCAGCGGGCGTCCGTCGACCCTGACCTGTCCGGCGGTGGGCTTGCGGGCTCCGTAGATCGTCTCCAGGATCTCGGAGCGGCCCGAGCCGACGAGTCCGGCGAGGCCGACGATCTCGCCGGGCCGGAGCGTCAGGTCGAGGGCGGCGAACTCGCCGTCCCGGGCCAGCCCCTCCACCTCCAGGACCGGTGTGCCGCCGGGGGACCGTGTCGGGCGGTCGGGAAACACGTACTCGACGTTGCGTCCCGTCATCAGCGCGACGACCTCGCGGGTCGGGGTCGCCTTGGCGGGCAGTCCGACGGCGACGGCCCGCCCGTCCTTGAGGACGGTGACCCGGTCCCCGATACGGCGGATCTCCTCCAGCCGGTGGGAGATGTAGACGACCGCGACGCCGTCCGCGGTGAGGTCGCCGACGATCCGGAAGAGGTTGTCGACCTCGTCAGGGTCGAGGGCGGCGGACGGTTCGTCCATCACGATGAGCCGCACGTCGTGCGAGAGCGCCCGCGCCATGGACACGATCTGCTGCTGCGCCGCCGACAACTCCCCCACCAGGTGGGCGGGGTCGATCTCGGGATGCCCGAGTCGCTTGAGGAGAGCGGCTGTCGAGGCCCGCGCCGCCTTGCCCCGTACGACGAAGCCGACCGCCGTGGGTTCATGGCCGAGGTGGACGTTCTCGGCCACCGACAGGTGCTCCACCAGGTCGAGTTCCTGGTAGATGGTGGCGATGCCGAGGCGCATCGCGGCGATCGGCGAGCGGAGCGTGACGTCCTCGCCGCGCCACCGGATGGTGCCGGTGTCGGGCTGGTGGGCGCCGGCCAGGACCTTGATCAGGGTGGACTTCCCGGCACCGTTCTGACCGAGCAGGCAGTGCACCTCTCCGGCCTGGACGTCGAGGTCGACGCCGTCGAGGGCCCGGACTCCGGGGAACGACTTGGTGATGCCGGACATGCTGAGCAGCGTTGGTTCGGGTGCCATGTGCGGGTCCCCCTGGCAGGCGTGCGGGCCGGAATCAGGGCAGGGCGGGGCAGGGCGCGGTGCCGGTGTGCTGTGAACGGTCGGCGGTGTGCCGTACGCGGACGGCCGGTGGGCCGGGTGGAACAGGTGGCTGCGCGGGTGGGAAAGCGGGTGTCTACGCGGGTGAGAACAGGTGGTCGCTGATCAGGCGGGCCGCGCCGATGACGCCGGCGGTGGGGCCCAACTCGCCCAGCACGATGGGCAGGTTGCCGGTCGCCAGGGGCAGCGACTGACGGTAGACCTGGGTGCGGATCGCGGCGAGCAGGGTGTGGCCGAGGCCGGTCACCCCGCCGCCGATCACCACCAGGCCGGGGTTGAAGAAGCTGACCAGGCCGGCGATGACCTGGCCGACGCGGTCGCCGCCCTCCCGGATCAGGGCGAGGGCGGTGGCGTCCCCCGCGGCGGCCGCGGCGGCGACGTCGACGGCGGTGAGGCCGCCGTTCGTCGCCAGGCGGTTCGCGAGTTCCTCCGACCGCCCCTGCTGGGCCGCCTCGGTGGCGTCCCGGGCGAGGGCGGCCCCGCTGAAGTGGGCTTCCAGGCAGCCCCGGTTGCCGCAGGCGCACGGTCGCCCGTCGGGCACGGCCTGGATGTGCCCGATGTCGCCCGCGCTGCCCGTCACCCCACGGTGGACGTCACCGCCGGCGACGATGCCGCAGCCGATGCCGGTGCCGATCTTGACGCAGAGGAAGTCGCCCACGGAGTGTGCGACACCCGCGTGCATCTCCCCCATCGCCATGAGGTTCACGTCGTTGTCGACCATGACGGGGCAGCCGAGGTCCTGGCTGAGTGCCTCCCGTACGGGGAAGCCGTCCCAGCCCGGCATGATCGGCGGTGCCACCGGCACGCCCTCGGGGAAGCGGACCGGGCCCGGGACGCCGATACCGGCGCCGTCGTACCCCTCCGCGAGCCCGGAGGCGCTCAACTTGGCCGCCATGGCGAGGACTTGCTCGAAGACCGCGACCGGGCCCTCGCGTACGTCCAGGGGCTGGTTGAGGTGGCCGAGGATCTCCAGTTCGGCGTTGGTGACGGCGACGTCGACCGAGGTCGCACCGATGTCGACGCCGAGGAACCGCAGCTTGGGAGCGAGCCTGATGTTGTGGGAGCGGCGGCCACCGCGCGAGGCGGCGAGTCCGTCGGCCACGATCAGACCGGTCTCCAGCAGCCGGTCCACCTCCACGGCCAGTTTGGACCGTGACAGGTCGACCTGATCCCCGAGCTGGGCACGGGAGTTGGGGCCGCCGTCCCGCAACAGCTTGAGCAGGCGGGCCTGATGGGCGTTCGCGGGTCGTGCCGTCATGCGTCTCACGAGCCCCTCCCCGCCTCAATCGGCCGCATGTTGCCGTGCTTTCGAGGGGAACGTAGCAGCGGCTGCCGAACCTGGGAAGAAGCTGTGCGGAGATTGCCCCCAACTTTCTCCACTCACAGGACAAAGAGCGGCCGTGCTCTGGTGTACCCCGCCCCGGCGGCGCAGGATGGGCACGGAACCGGTCCCGGGGACGCCGGTCCCGGGGAAAAGGGGAAACCTGGTGATTCCTGGTGACGGGCGCCACGGGGAACGTGGGTGCCGAGCTCGTCCGCGCCCTGGCCGAGGCGGACCGGCCGGTGCGGGCACTGAGCCGGGCCGGGCGGCCGGACGGGTTGCCGCCGGGGGTGGAGCCGGTGGCCGGCGATCTGAACCGGCCCGAGACCGTGCGGGCCGCGCTGGACGGGGTGACCGGGCTGTTCCTGATGCCCCGGTTACGGCGGTCAGCGCCAGATCCTGGCGGACGCGCGGACGCGCGGGCGGCGGGCGTGGAGCGGGTCGTCCTGCTCTCGGCGAGGTCGGCGGGGACCGGCGACACCACCAACGCCGTCGCGGCCTACCTGATCGACGCGGAGGCGGCGGTGCGCGGGTCGGGGCTCGCGTGGACGGTGCTGCGGCCGACGAGTTTCCTGTCGAACGCGCTGCGGCCGGCCGACCAGATCCGCGAGGGCGACACGGTACGGGTGCCGTTCCCGGACGTGTACACCGCCGACATCGATCCGTACGACATCGCCGGGGCCGCGTCGAGTGTCCTGACCGCCCGGTCGTCCGACGCGTTCGCGGGCCGCGTTCTCGAACCGACCGGGCCCCGGGCGCTGTTGCCCGCCGACCGGATCCGCGTCCTCGGTGAGGTGCCGGGCCGGGACCTGCGGGCCGTGGGGCTGACGGACGAGGAGGCGCGCACCGAACTGGAGGCGCGGATGCCGAAGCCGTACGTCGACGCGTTCTTCGGTTTCTTCGTCGACGGCACCCTGGACGAGTCCGCGGTGCCGCCGACGGTCCGGGAGGTCACCGGCCGGGCGCCGCGCGCCTTCGCCGAATGGGCGAGGGCGCACACGGACGCCTTCTGATCGGCGCGTCGCGCGACGACCGGCCGGCCGAGCACGTCCCGTACGGGCTACGGCTGTTGGCGGGCGTGGTACGAGCGGCGGGTGTGTTCGGTGTGTTCCCGCATCAGCTCGGTGGCCCGCTGCTCGTCACGGTCGGAGATGGCCTCGATCAGATCCCGGTGCTCGACCCAGGACTGGTGTCCGCGCTGCCGGGCGACCGGGGTGTAGTACCAGCGCACGCGCCGGTCGACCTGCGCGGCGAGCTCGGCGAGGACCGCGTTGCCCGCGAGTTCCATGATCCTGCCGTGGAAGCGGGCGTTCAGGGCGACCGCGGCGTCCACGTCGTCGGAGGCGACCGCCTGCCTGCCCTGCTGGAGGATCTCGTTCAGGTCCTCGATACCGGCCTTGTTCGCGTTCGCGGCGGCCAGCCGGGCGGCTTCGGCCTCCAACAGGGTGCGCACGGTGAGGAGTTGGTCGGCCTCCTCCTCGGTGGGTTCGTGCACGAACGCCCCCTGGGCGGGGCGCAGGTCGACCCAGCCCTCGGTGTTGAGGCGCTGCAGCGCCTCGCGCACCGGCTGCCGGGAGACGCCGAGGTGGCCGGCGAGTTCGCTCTCCACGAGGTGCTGGCCGGGCTGCAGGGCGCGGGTGGTGATGAGTTCGAGCAGGGCCTCGTAGACGCGGTCCCTCAGCGGGCCGGGCCGTTCGAGCTTGGGCACTGCTCCCTGCGGCAGTCCTGTCGACAACATCGCGGTCCCCCTCCTCGGCGGGCCGTGCACAGCAGCCGTGACAGCCGGTGTCAGCCGTAGACCCAGTATTGATTGTCTTTCGTCTACAGTCTACGGCGCACAGCCGCCAGAGGAGCGGCGAGTCGGCCTCGTCACACCCCTCGTCACCTCGTCGTCGCAGCGGCACGTCAGGGGCAGCGCACGACCTGTCCGGCGTAGGACAGGTTGCCGCCGAAGCCGAAGAGCAGCACCGGATCCCCGGTGGAGACGGCGCCCTGCTCCACCAGCTTGGAGAAGGCGAGCGGGATGCTCGCCGCGGACGTGTTGCCGGATGCGGTGACATCGCGCGCGATCACGGCGTTGACGGCGCCGATCTTCTCGGCGAGGGGTTCGATGATCCGCAGGTTCGCCTGGTGCAGGACGACCGCGGCGAGGTCCGCGGGGACCAGACCGGCGCGCTCGCAGGCGCGGCGGGCGATGGGCGGCAGCTGGGTGGTCGCCCAGCGGTAGACGCTCTGCCCCTCCTGCGCGAACCGGGCGGGCTGCCCCTCGATCCGTACCGCGTGCCCCATCTCGGGCACCGAGCCCCACAGCACCGGCCCGATCCCGGGCTCCGTCTCCGCCGCCTCGACGACCGCGGCTCCCGCGCCGTCGCCGACGAGTACGCAGGTGGAGCGGTCGGTCCAGTCGACGACCTCGGACATCTTGTCGGCGCCGATGACCAGGGCGCGGGTCGCGGCGCCCGCCCGGATGGTGTGGTCGGCGCTGGCCAGGGCGTGGGTGAAGCCGGCGCACACGACGTTGAGGTCCATCGCCGCGGGCGACGGGATGCCGAGCCGGGCGGCGACCCGGGCGGCCATGTTGGGCGACCGGTTGACCGCGGTCGACGTGGCCACCAGGACCAGGTCGATGTCGGCGGGGGTCAGGCCGGCCGCCGCGAGCGCCTTGGCCGCGGCGTGCGCGGCGAGGTCGTCGACGGGCTCGTCGGGGCCGGCGATATGGCGGGTGTGGATACCGACCCGGGACCTGATCCACTCGTCACTGGTGTCGACCATGCCCGCCAGTTCCTCGTTGGTGAGTACCCTGGCGGGCTGGTAGTGGCCGACAGCGGCGATGCGCGAGCCGTTCATGGGCGGATCCCCCTCAGTGGTTCAAGTAGCGGGATTCACCAGTCTGATCAGTGACTCGCGGGTACGACGGCAGGTGAAGTCACAGGAAACCGGCGCACACCTTGTCGGCTTCCGTCAGACCCTCGGACACCCGAACATTTTTCGAACAGCTACCCGGTGAACAGCTGTGTCGCCTTCTGTACGAGTTCATACAGCCCGTACACGAGCGGCGCTCCCACCCACACCCAGGCGAAGGCGATCAGCCCTCGTCGGCTAGGCGGACTCTGACTGCTGTCGGTGGACATCGACGGCCTCCTCCCTCGGGGCGGGAATGTGGTGGCGGGCGTGGACGGGGCGGACCAGTTCGTTGGCGACGAAGCCGACCACGAGCAGTCCGATCATGATGACGAACGACAGGCCGTACAGTGACGCCCCGTGTCTGCCCGCCTCCTCCTGGCGGTCGGCGATCCAGTTCACGATCAGCGGCCCGAGGACGCCCGCCGTGGACCAGGCGGTGAGCAGCCGCCCGTGGATCGCGCCGACCTGGTAGGTGCCGAAGAGGTCCTTGAGGTAGGCGGGGATGGTGGCGAACCCGCCGCCGTAGAAGGACAGGATCACCAGCGCGCTCAGGACGAACAACGGCTTGGAGGAGTCGCCGAACAGGGCGATCAGGGCGTACATCACGGCGCCCACGCCGAGGTAGACGCGGTAGATGTTCTTGCGGCCGATCAGGTCGGAGGTCGACGACCAGCCGATGCGGCCCGCCATGTTGGCCGCGGAGAGCAGGGCGACGAAGCCGGCGGCGGCCGACGCCGAGACCGGGGTGGAGGTGTCCGCGAAGAAGTCCGTGATCATCGGGGCGGCCTTCTCCAGGATGCCGATGCCCGCGGTCACGTTCATGCAGAGCACGACCCACAGACACCAGAACTGGGGGGTGCGTACGGCGCCGCGGGCGGAGACCTGCGGTCCGCTCAGGGCGCTGGGCCCGTCGGTCTTGGGCTTCTCGCCGCGCGGCACCCGTACGAGGAGTACGCCGAGGGTCATGAAGACCGCGTACGAGAGTCCGTGGACGAGGAACGCCAGCGCGATCCCGGAGCTGTCGCTGCCGAACGACTCCAGCATCCGGGCCGACCAGGGCGAGGCGATCAGCGCGCCGCCGCCGAAGCCCATGATGGCGATGCCGGTGGCCATGCCGGGCCGGTCCGGGAACCACTTGATCAGGGTCGAGACGGGCGAGATGTAGCCGATGCCGAGGCCGATGCCGCCGACGAAGCCGTAGCCGAAGACGATCAGCCAGTACTGCTCGGTGGCCGCGCCCAGCGCGGAGAGCAGGAAGCCGGAGGAGAAGCAGATCAGGGCCACGGTCATCGCCCAGCGGGGGCCGTTGCGCTCCACGAGCGTGCCGCCGAACGCGGCCGACAGGCCGAGCATGACGATGCCGAGCTGGAAGGGCAGCGCGCTCTGTGTCCCGCTGAGGCCGAGGGCCGATTCCAGGGGCGGTTTGAACACGCTCCAGGCGTAGGCCTGGCCGATGGAGAGATGGACCGAGAGGGCGGCGGGCGGAACCAGCCAGCGGCTCCACCCGGGGGGTGCGACTGGGGGACTCATGATCCCGAACGGTAGGAACTGGGAGCGCGGTTGAGAAGACGGCAGGTCGACCGTATGCGATGAACGGTATGCCGTACGCGCCGAACGGTCCTACCGACCGGTTTTCCGCGGGCGTCTCCTCCCCGAGCCGGACCCTCCCGACTCCGCCCATGCTGCGCGAACCCTTGCTGCCCCAACTCCCATACTGTAGACAATATTCCGTCGACAGATTCAGACAGTGCGCCCTCTCCGCGGTATCCCTCGACCGAACGGAGCTCCCTCGCATGAAAGTCGCAGTACTCGGCGCCGGAGCGATCGGCGCCTATGTCGGCGCCGCGCTCCACCGTGCGGGCGCCGACGTGCACCTCGTCGCCCGTGGACCGCATCTCGCGGCCATGAGGCAGCACGGTGTGCGGGTCCTCAGCCCCCGCGGTGACTTCACCGCGCACGCGCACGCCACCGACGACCCGGCCGAGGTCGGCCCGGTCGACTTCGTCTTCCTCGGCCTCAAGGCCAACTCGTACGCGGCGTGCGGGCCGCTGATCGAGCCCCTTCTGCACGAGAACACGGCGGTCGTGGCCGCCCAGAACGGCATCCCCTGGTGGTACTTCCACCGGCACGGCGGCCCCCACGACGGCCACCGCGTCGAGAGCGTGGACCCGGGCGGCACGGTCAGCGCGGTGCTCGCGCCGCGGCGGGCCGTCGGCTGCGTGGTCTACGCGGCCACCGAACTCGAAGGCCCCGGCGTCGTACGGCACTTGGAAGGAACCCGGTTCTCGGTCGGCGAACCCGACCGCTCCCTCTCGCCCCGCTGTACGGCGTTCAGCCAGGCGCTGCGGGCCGGCGGCCTGAAGTGCCCGATCGAACCCGATCTGCGCAACGACATCTGGCTCAAGCTGCTCGGCAACATCTCCTTCAACCCGATCAGCGCGCTGGCCCGCGCCACCATGCGCCAGATGTGCCTGCACGGCGGCACCCGCAGGGTCATCGAGATCATGATGACGGAGACCCTGGCCGTCGCCGAGGCCCTCGGCTGCGAGGTCGGCGTCTCCATCGAGCGGCGCCTCGCGGGCGCCGAACGGGTCGGCGACCACCGCACCTCCACGCTCCAGGACCTGGAGCGCGGCAAACCGCTCGAACTCGACGTACTGCTCGCGGCCGTCGTCGAGTTGGCGGAGATCACCGGCGTCGAGGTGCCCACCCTGCGCACCGTGCACGCCATCTCGGACCTGCTCGCGTCGAGGAGCGCCGCATGAGGAAACGCGACCGAACCCCGAAGACCTACACCCGGCTCACCCATCCACTGGTCCGGGACTCCCGCGACGAGCCCTTCCGGCAGGCCACCTGGGAGGAGGCCCTGGACCGGGCCGCCCGCGGGCTGGCGGCGGCACGCGGCGCGTTCGGCCTGTTCTCCTGCGCCCGCGCGACCAACGAGATGAACTACGTGGCGCAGAAGTTCGCCCGGGTCGTCATGGGCACCAACAACGTCGACTCCTGCAACCGGACCTGTCACGCCCCCAGCGTGGCCGGCCTGTCGGCCGCCTTCGGCTCCGGCGGCGGCACCTCCTCGTACGAGGAGATCGAGCACACCGACGTCATCGTGATGTGGGGCTCCAACGCCCGCTTCGCGCATCCGATCTTCTTCCAGCACGCGCTGAAGGGCATCCACCACGGCGCCCGCATGTACGCGGTCGACCCGCGACGGACCTCGACCGCCGAGTGGGCGGAGAGCTGGCTCGGCCTCAACGTCGGCACCGACATCCCGATGGCGCACGCCGTCGGCCGCGAGATCATCCGGGCCGGCCTGGCCAACGAGGCGTTCATCGAACGGGCGACCAGCGGCTACGAGGAGTACAAGCAGCTCGTCGAACCCTGGACGCTGTCCCTCGCGGAGAAGGTGACGGGCGTACCGGCCGCCGCCATACGGGAGTTGGCGCACGCCTACGCCCGCGCCGAGCGCGCCCAGTTGTGCTGGACGCTCGGCATCACCGAGCACCACAACGGCACCGACAACGTCCGCGCGCTGATCAACCTGTCGCTGCTCACCGGTCATGTGGGCCGCTACGGCAGCGGATTGCAGCCGCTGCGCGGACAGAACAACGTGCAGGGCGGCGGCGACATGGGCGCCATCCCCAACCGGCTGCCCGGCTTCCAGGACATCCTCGACGCCGACACCCGGCTGAAGTTCGAGTCGGCGTGGGACACCGTCATCCAGCCGCACTACGGGATGAACCTGACGGAGATGTTCGAGGCGATGGAGGAGGGCGCGCTCAGGGCGGTCTACTGCATCGGCGAGAACCCGGCACAGTCGGAGGCGGACAGCGAGCAGGCCGTACGGCGGTTGCGGCGGCTGGACTTCCTCGTGGTGCAGGACATCTTCCTCACCAGGACGGCCGAACTCGCGGACGTGGTGCTGCCCGCGACGGCCGGCTGGGCGGAGACCGAGGGCACCACCACCAACAGCGAGCGGCGGGTCCAGCGGGTACGCCGGGCGGTGACGCCGCCCGGCGAGGCCCGCGAGGACATCGACATCCTCTGCGACCTCGCGGGACGCCTCGGCCACGAGTGGAAGTACACCGACTCCGAGGCGGTCTGGAACGAGCTCAGGTCGGTGTCGCCGGACCACTACGGGATGACGTACGACCGGCTGGCGGAGCACCAGGGCATCCAGTGGCCGTGCCCCGACCCCGACGGGCTCGAACCGACGTATCTGCACGGCCGGTTGTGGGAGACGGACCCGCACCGGCGCGGCCTGCCCGCCCCCTTCGGGCTGGTCCGGCACGATCCGCCGGTCGACCTCACCGACGAGGAGTATCCGATCCGGCTGACGACCGGGCGGCGCCTCGACTCGTACAACACCGGTGTGCAGAGCGGGAGTTTCGCCTCCCCGCTGCGGCGCGGCGAGTTCGTCGAACTGTGCCCGGAGGACGCCGAGCGGTACGGGGTGACGGTCGGTGAGGAGGTGCGGATCTCCTCGCGGCGCGGGGCGGTGGTCGCCCCGGTGTGGATCGACACCGCGCTGCGGCCCGGGCTGGCCTTCATGACCATGCATTTTCCCGACGAGGTGGACACCAACCAGCTGACGATCGAGGCGAACTGCCCGATCGCGGGGACGGCGGAGTTCAAGGCGTCGGCGATCCGCATCGAGAAGCTACCGGTCGTGACCTACGTGAGGTGAGGCAGTGGACCTGCACTTCGGTGACAGCAAACCGACGGACGAGGAGCGGGCGGCGGTCGACGCGCTGCTCGGTCCCCCGGAGTCCTCGTGGGAGGGGGCGGCCCGCGACGAGATGAGCGCCACGGATCTGAGGTGGGCCCGTGGCGGGCGGGCGGCCCGGGACCGCCGCGACCTGTTGTTGCCGGGGCTGCACGCGATCAACGACCGGATCGGCTGGATCAGCGAGGGCGCCCTCGACTACCTGTGCCGGCGGCTGACCGTGCCGCCCGCGGAGGCGTACGGGGTCGCCACCTTCTACGCGATGTTCTCGGTCAAGCCGCGCCCGGCGACCGTGCTGCACGTCTGCACGGACCTGGCGTGCGCGGCCGCCGGAGCCGCCGGGCTGTGCGCCGGCATCGAGTCCCGGCTCGGCCCCGGCAGCGGTGTCTCGGTCGAGCGCGGCCCGTGCCTGGGCCTGTGCGAACGGGCTCCGGCCGCACTCGCGATCAGGGCCGGGGACCCGGTGCGCACGGCGGTCTCGGCGCCGGCGACGGTGCACGACGCCGTCCTCGCCGCGAGCTCCCCCGACTCGGCGCCCGAGGAGCCGCCCGCGGCGATGGCGGTGCCGCAGGCCGGGGACCCCTCGTTGACGCTGCTCCGGCGCATCGGCGTGGTGGATCCGGCGAGCCTGGACGACTACCGCTCCCGGGGCGGGTACACCGCGCTGCGCCAGGCCTTCGACCTCGGTCCCGCCGGAGTCATCCGTGAGGTCACCGACTCCGGTCTGGTCGGGCGGGGTGGAGCCGCCTTCCCCACCGGCCGCAAATGGCAGGCCACGGCGTCCCAGCCCGACCATCCGCACTACCTGGTGTGCAACGCGGACGAGTCCGAGCCGGGCACCTTCAAGGACCGCGTGATCATGGAGGGCGATCCGTACGCGCTGGTGGAGGCGATGACGATCGCGGCGTACGCGACCGGCGCACACCAGGGGTACCTGTATCTGCGCGGCGAGTACCCGCGGGCGATCCACCGGATGCGGCACGCCGTCGACCAGGCACGGGCCCGGGGACTGCTCGGCGACGACGTCCTCGGCCAGGGCTATGCCTTCGACATCGAGATCCGGCGCGGTGCCGGGGCGTACATCTGCGGTGAGGAGACGGCCCTGTTCAACTCCATCGAGGGATACCGGGGCGAGCCGCGCTCGAAGCCGCCCTTCCCCGTGGAGAAGGGCCTGTTCGGCAAGCCCACGGTCGAGAACAACGTCGAGACGCTGATCAACGTGCTGCCGATCCTCACCCTGGGCGCCCCGGCGTACGCGGTGATCGGCACCGGGCGTTCCACCGGACCGAAGCTGTTCTGTGTGTCGGGCGGTGTGGAGCGGCCCGGGATCTACGAACTGCCGTTCGGGGCGACACTGGGCGAGCTGCTGGAGCTGGCCGGGGTGCGCGAGGGGCTGCGGGCGGTGCTGCTCGGCGGGGCGGCCGGCGGCTTCGTACGGCCGGACGAGACGGACATCCCGCTGACCTTCGAAGGCACCCGGGAGGCGGGTGCCACGCTCGGCTCGGGGGTCGTGATGGCCTTCGACGACACGGTTCCGCTACCCCGGCTCCTGCTGCGCATCGCCGAGTTCTTCCGGGACGAGTCGTGCGGACAGTGCGTGCCGTGCCGGGTCGGGACCGTGCGCCAGGAGGAAGCGCTGCACCGGATCGCGGAGCGCACGGGCGCGGCGGCGGCCGACGACATCGCCTTGCTCAGGGAGGTCGGCCGCGCCATGCGGGACGCCTCCATCTGCGGTCTGGGGCAGACCGCGTGGAACGCCGTGGAATCCGCCATCGACCGTCTGGGGGCGTACGAATGACCGTGACACCGCTGGGGATCCCGCGCCGGCTGCTGGAGTTCACCCTCGACGGCGAGGCGGCCAGGGTCCCCGAGGGCTCGACCGTCCTGGACGCCTGCCGGGCGGCCGGGAAGGACATCCCGACCCTGTGCGAGGGCGACACCCTCACACCCAAGAACGCCTGCCGGGTCTGTGTCGTCGAGGTCGAGGGCGCCAGGACCCTCGTCCCGGCCTGCTCCCGCAGGGCCGAGTCCGGCATGGAGGTGCGGACCGACACCGAGCGGGCCCGGCACAGCCGCAAGATCGTCCTGGAACTGCTCGCCTCCTCGGTCGACATGTCGACCACTCCGCGGGTGGCCGGGTGGATCAAGGAGTACGAGGCGAAGCCGGACCGTTTCGGCCCGGACGCGGCCCGGCTGGACGAGGAGCCGAGGGTCGACAACGATCTGTACGTACGCGACTACGACAAGTGCATCCTCTGCTACAAGTGCGTGGACGCCTGCGGCGACCAGTGGCAGAACACCTTCGCGATCTCCGTGACCGGCCGCGGCTTCGACGCCCGGATCGCCGTCGAGCACGACGCCCCGCTGACCGACTCGGCGTGCGTGTACTGCGGCAACTGCATCGAGGTGTGCCCGACCGGGGCGCTGTCCTTCAAGTCGGAGTTCGACATGCGGGCGGCGGGTACCTGGGACGAGTCGGCGCAGACGGAGACGACCACCGTGTGCGCGTACTGCGGTGTGGGCTGCAATCTCACCCTGCACGTGCAGGACAATGACATCGTGAAGGTCACCTCCCCGCACGACAACCCGGTGACCCACGGCAATCTCTGCATCAAGGGCCGTTTCGGCTACCAGCACGTACAGAACCGGGGCTGATCAGGACATGGGACGAGTCACGGAACGACGCAAGGTGGTCCGGATCCGGGACGGGGTGGTCTCCAGCCGCCCGGACACGCTGGTCGCGGAGGAACCGCTGGAGATCCGGCTGAACGGCAAGCCGCTCGCGATCACCATGCGCACCCCGGGCGACGACTTCGCGCTCGCCGCCGGTTTCCTGGTGAGCGAGGGTGTCCTGGCCGCCGCGTCCGATCTGCTGAACATCGTCTACTGCGCGGGGGCGACCGCGGACGGGTCGAACACCTACAACGTGGTGGACGTGCGGACCTCGCCGGACGTGGTGATGCCCGACATCACCCTGGAGCGGAACGTGTACACGACCTCGTCGTGCGGTCTGTGCGGCAAGGCCAGTCTCGACGCCGTCCGGACGACCGCCCGCTGGCCCATCGCCGACACTCCCCCGGTCCGCGTCGAACCCGCCCTGCTCGCGCGCCTCCCCGACCGGCTCCGCGCGGCGCAGCGGGTCTTCGACCGGACCGGGGGTCTGCACGCGGCGGCCCTGTTCTCCGAGGAGGGCGAGCTGGTCGACATCCGGGAGGACGTGGGCCGGCACAACGCGGTCGACAAGCTGGTCGGCCGCGCCCTGCAGAACGGGGAACTGCCGCTGTCCCGCACGATCCTGCTGGTGTCCGGCCGGGCATCGTTCGAGTTGGCGCAGAAGGCCGTGATGGCGGGCATCCCGGTGCTCGCGGCGGTGTCGGCGCCCTCGTCGCTGGCGGTGGACCTGGCGGCGGAGTCGGGGCTGACGCTGGTGGGCTTCCTGCGGGGCGGTTCCATGAACGTGTACGCGGGCGAGGGCCGTATCGCCCTGCAGGCCGCGGCCGCCCAGGGCTGAGCGGCTCCCCGCGACACGGCGGCGGGGCCCCGAACGGCGGGGAGCGCCCCCTGCGCCGCAGGGGCCCCGCCTCAATCCGTGGTGAAGCGCACCCCGGCGGCGGTCACGACCGTGCCCAGGCGCGGGAAGTCCAGGCGCACCGACGCCTCGTGCTCGGCGGCGGTGAACGCGGTCATGGCGTCCTCGACGAAGACCAGGTCGTAGCCGAGGTCACCCGCGGCGCGGGCGGTGGACTCGACACCGAGGTTGGTGGCGATCCCGCCGAACACCAGCGTGGTGACGCCGTGTTCACGCAGCCGCTCGTCCAGTCCGGTGCCCTGGAAGGCGCCGATCGTCCGCTTCACGATCTCGACGTCGCCGTCCCCGAGCAGCCCCGGCACCAGTGCGCTGCCCGACGGCTGCTCCGTCACGCCGGGGCGCTCCACCCGGACGAGCACGACCAGTGCGCCGACCGCTCGGAAACCCGTCGCCAACTCCCGCGCGACAGCGAGGAGTTCGGGACCCCTGTGGGGCTCCAGGGGCAGCGCGACGATGCGGTCCATCAGGTCGACGAGCACGAGGGCGGTGCGCGCGGGATCGAGCGCGAGCCCCGGATCGGCCGTGTGCGGTGCGTTCATGACGGAACGTTATCCATGGACGGCCGTCCGTGCCGGAGATCCGGATCAACGGGCCCGTGAACCGGCCGTGTCCGGCCTCCGTCCGCGGGACGCCCCATGGACCGGGTGGGCGGCAGGCACTAACGTCCCGGAACGTGCCCGAGGACACACGAGCACGACAGCGAACGGGAGTCGGGGTCGGCCTGCTGATGGCCCTGGTTCTCTCGGCCGTGCTGCTCAGCGCGCTGTCCAAGGACGAGGACCGACGCGGTTCCGGGGCGTGCGCACCGCACACGGTCGGCTCCTGGTCGGCCGACGACCGCCTCACCGCCGAGTTCGCCCGCTACGGCGACGACGCCGCCCGCGCCGACGACTGGACCGGCGGCGACGGCACGCACTCGGTGCGGCTGCCCGACGGACGGGTGCTGTGGCTGTTCTCGGACACCTACCTCGGCCAGGTGCACAGCCCGCCCAACCCGGTCGGCGAGTCCTACGCCTGGCGGGACGGGACGGCACCTCTGGTGCGCAACTCGGCGGTGCTGATGGACGACGGGCGGCTCGCCGCGACGCTGCCCGCGCCGCTCTTCCCCGATCCGGGCCCGGACCAGTGGCGTTGGCCGGTCGCGGCCCGCGTCGAACCCCGCTCCCCGGGCTCCTCCGAGCAGGTGCTGCGGGTGCTGCTGTGGGTGCGGACGGCGGGACAGTCGCCGTGGATCTACGGCGTGCCCACCGCGACCGAGGTCGCCACCCTCTCCCTGCCCGCGCTGCGGGTCGAGTCCGTCGTCGAGGTCCTCGACCAGCGCCTCGTCCAGGACCCGTCCCGGCGGGTGCTGTTCGGGACGACACTGGTCGAGAAGGGCGGCTGGACGTACGTGTTCGGCGGCGACGACGGACAGGCGGCGTCCCGGCCCGCCTCGCAGGCGTACGTGGCGCGGGTGCCAGAGGGCGGGCTCGGGGACCCCGCGGCCTGGGAGTACTGGGACGGCTCCGCCTGGGCGGCGCGGGCCCGGCCGGGCGCCGTGCTGGGGGACGGCCGGCGCACCGGGGTGGGCAGCGCCTTCTCGGTGGTGCGGCAGGGCGGGACGTATGTGCTGTTCACCATGGCGGCGGGGGCCAAGGGCCTGACGACGGTCACCTCGTACTGGGCGTGCTCCCCCACCGGGCCCTGGCACGGCCCCGCGAAGGACTTCACGGCGTCGTTGCCGGCGGGCGGGGTGGCCGCCTACAACCCGCAGGTCCACCCCGAACTCGGCGCCGACGGACGGCTGGTGCTGAGCTACGACGTCAACTGGCTGGAGGTCACGGACGCTGCGGCGCAGCTCAACCGGAACGTGGCCCTGTACCGACCGCGGTTCGTGACCCTGCGGCTGGTGCCGACCCGGTGACCTCCTCCCGGGGATCGAGCGAGCGGCGCTTGGCGATCACCGCGCACACCATCAGCTGCATCTGGTGGAAGAGCATCAGCGGCAGCACGGCCAGCGAGGCGTGCGCGCCGAACAGGACGCTCGCCATGGGCAGTCCGGAGGCCAGGGACTTCTTCGAGCCGGCGAACTGGATGGCGATCCGGTCCTCCCGGCCGAAGCGGAGCGCCTTGGCCCCGTACCAGGTCAGGGCCAGCATCACGGCGAGGATCACGACCTCGACGGCCATCAGACCGGCCAGCCGGGCGGGGCTCACCTGGTGCCAGATGCCCTGGACCATGCCCTCGCTGAACGCCGTGTAGACGACGAGGAGGATCGAGCCCCGGTCGACCAGGCCGAGGACCTTCTTGTGCCGGGTGACGAACCCTCCGATCCAGCGGCGCAGCAGCTGTCCGGCGAGGAAGGGCACCAGCAGCTGGAGCACGATCTCCAGCAGCGAGTCGGCGGAGAACCCACCGGTGCCGCCGCCGAGCAGGGCCGCCGCCAGCAGGGGGGTGAGGACGATGCCCACCAGGGAGGAGAACGAGCCGGCGCAGATCGCTGCGGGAACGTTTCCGCGGGCCATCGAGGTGAAGGCGATCGACGACTGGATGGTCGAGGGGACGAGCGTGAGGAAGAGCAGTCCCTGGTAGAGCGGCTGGGTCAGCAGGACGGGCACCAGCCCGCGGGCGGCCAGGCCCAGCAGCGGGAAGACAAGGAACGTACAGGCAAGGACGGTGAGGTGGAGCCGCCAGTGCCTGAGCCCGTCCATCGCCTCACGGGTGGAGAGCCGGGCGCCGTAGAGGAAGAAGAGGAAGGCGATGGCGCCCGTGGAGGCGCCGGAGGCCACGTCGGCCGTCGCCCCGCGGGCCGGGAGGAGAGCCGCGAGGCCCACCGTCCCGAGCAACAGCAGGATGTACGGGTCGATCGGCATCCAACTCGGCCATCGCAGGCGTTTCACGGTGCTCCACTTGCTTGCTCGGTGCTGTCGGCGGTGCGGGGTCACGGGTCCCCCCTCCATCGTGCTCCCTCACCTCGTGATCGGGAATCCCGTACACCGCACTCACTGTCATCACGTTCCGCGATAGCCTGAGCGGGTGTACGACCCCTCTCAGCTGCGTACGTTCCTCGCGGTGGCCCAGACGCTGAGCTTCACGCAGGCGGCCCGCCGGCTCGGGCTGCGTCAGTCCACGGTCAGCCAGCATGTGCGGCGGCTGGAGGACGTCACCGGGCGGCAGCTGTTCACCCGGGACACCCACTCCGTGGAGCTGACGGAGGACGGCGAGGCGATGCTCGGCTTCGCGCGCCGGATCCTGGAGGTGCACGAGCAGGCGGCGGCGTTCTTCACGGGCACCCGGGTGCGCGGCCGGCTGCGGTTCGGGGCGTCCGAGGACTTCGTGCTGACCCGGCTGCCGGAGATCCTGGAGGGCTTCCGGCACAACCACCCCGAGGTCGACCTGGAGCTGACGGTCGAACTGTCGGGCACCCTGCACACCCAGCTGGCGGCCGGGAAGCTGGACCTGGTCCTCGCGAAACGGCGACCGGACGCGGCCGCTCCGCGCGGGCAGCTCGTGTGGCACGACGAGTTGGTGTGGATCGGCGCGGAGCGGCTGCGCCTGGACGCGGACCGGCCGGTGCCGTTGATCGTGTACCCGCCGCCGGGCATCACCCGGGCGCTGGCCATGGAGGCCCTGGAGCGGCAGGGCCGCGCGTGGCGCGTGGCGTGCACCAGCGGCAGCCTGAACGGGCTGGTCGCGGCGGCCCGCGCGGGCCTCGGGGTGATGGCCCACTCGCGCGGCCTGATCCCGCCCGGCCTGGTGCGTGTCCCCGACCGGTCGGGGCTGCCGGAGCTCGGCCGCGTCGACTTCGTCCTGGTGCACGGCCGCCGCCGTACGGCAGCACAGGGCGCCGCCGACGCGCTGGCGGCGGCGATCCTGGCGGGCGGGGACCGGCTGCACCGGCGGTGACCCGGAACGCGGTCAGCGGGCGGGCCGCTGGTAGGTGAGCTGCTTGACGCGCCGCAGGAACGGCGAGGCCTCCACGTGCTGGACGCCGGACAGGTGGCCGAGGGGGCCGCTCAGGTAGGCGTAGAGGTGAGCCGTGTTCCTGACCACGGCGGTGGCGAGGAGGTTGGAGGGGCCCGCCGTGGCGGCGGCGTACGCGATCTCGTCGTGGCCGGCGAGGGTCTCGCCGACGGAGTGCAGGGCGGCCGGGGTGGTGGTGATCCACAGGACGGCCGTCAGGGGGTAGCCGATGGTCTCGGAGTGGTACTCCACGTCGATGTAGAGCGCGCCGGAGGCGAGCAGCGCGGCCAGCCGGCGTTTGACGGCGGACTCCGAACGGCCGGTGGCGCGCTGGAGTTCGGGGTAGGTGGCGCGGCCGTCCTCTTCGAGGGCGGCGACCAGCGGCTCGTCCTGTGGGTCGATACGGGCCAGGCCGTCGGTGGCGACCGGCTCGGTCCTCAGGGCGGCGATCTCGTCCGCGGTGAGCGCGCCGAACTTGCTCAGCCAGCAGGTCGGGCCGCCGTAGAAGCGGTGGAGGATCTGGTGGGCGCGGATCTCCATGACGCGTGGGGTGCGCGGGAGCTTGCCGAGGAGCAGGTCGTCGCGGTCGCCCGCGCTGCGCGGCCGGGTGCCGAGGACGACCTCCGTGCCGCCCGCGGCGATACCGATCCAGCTGGTGTCGGGGCGCTTGGCGAGCGCGTCGGCGATGACCAGGGCACTGTCGGGGACGCAGCGCAGGCGCAGGGTCCACTGGTCCTGCCCGAGACGATGGGCGTCCCGGACGGCGACGACCCGCAGGCCGCCCTCGGCGCGCAGCCTGCGGTAGCGGCGCGCGATCGTCTGGTCGGAGACGCCGAGCACCTCCGCGAGCCGGCTGAAGGAGGCGCGGCCGTTGACTCCCAGGGCGTCCAGCAGCCGCAGATCCAGCTGGTCGAAGGTGTGGGATTCCATCTCCATCCGGCTCACCCCTGTCGGATTCCGGCGGTCGGCACCTGTTCGCCGTCTTGATCGGCCGGGTGCGTCCCATCGTACGGAGAAAGCACCTTCGACACGGAGAGAGTGGGGGACATGCGTACATGGGGGCCGCTGACGGCGGTGTGCCTGGGCACGTTCATGTTGTTGCTGGATGTCACGATCGCGGTGGTGGCGCTGCCGGACATGGCGCGGGCGCTGGACGCGTCGCTGAGCGATCTGCAGTGGGTGATGGACGGGTACGCGCTGGCGCTGGCCGCGCTGCTGCTCGGGGTGGGGGCCGCGGCCGACGTGCTGGGCCGGCGGCGGGTGCATGTGGCGGGTGTGGTGCTGTTCGCGGTCGCCTCGCTGACGTGCGCCCTCGCGACCGGGCCGGGGATGCTGATCGCGGCACGGGGACTGCAGGGTGTGGGCGCGGCGGCGATGTTCGCCACGACACTGCCGCTGCTGGGCTCCGTCTACCAGGGGCGGCAGCGCTCGACGGCGCTCGGGGTGTGGGGCGCGGTCAGTGGCGCGGCGGCCGCGGTGGGACCGCTGGCCGGCGGGCTGCTCACCGCGGGGCCGGGCTGGCGGTGGATCTTCTTCGTGAACCTGCCGGTCAGCGTGGCCGCGGTCTGGCTGACCCTGCGGGTGGTGCCCGAGTCGCGGGGCCGCGAGGGCCGTCGGGTCGACTGGGCGGGTACGGCGACGTTCGCGGCGTTCGCCGGGGCGCTGACGTACGGGGCGGTGCGGGCCGGGTCGCACGGCTGGGGCGCGGCCGGCACGCTCGGCTGGTTCGCGGTGGCGGTCGCGGCGCTGGTGGCCTTCGTGGCGGTCCAGCGGCGCGTCGCGGACCCGCTGCTGGAGCTGCGGCTGTTCACCCGGCCCGCGTTCTCCGGTGTGATGGCGGGTGCGCTCGCCTTCAACGGGACGGCGTTCGGCGTGCTGGTGTACACCTCGATCTGGTTGCAGACGATGCTCGGGATGAGCCCGGTGCGCGGGGGCGTGCTGTTCCTGTGGATGTCCC
The DNA here is from genome assembly GCF_055578825.1 of Streptomyces sp. NPDC032822. Taxonomy (NCBI): domain Bacteria; kingdom Bacillati; phylum Actinomycetota; class Actinomycetes; order Kitasatosporales; family Streptomycetaceae; genus Streptomyces; species Streptomyces sp. NPDC032822. The sequence goes on from NZ_JBVIOL010000002.1 coordinate 753,877, forward strand.
TCGCCGCGTTCGTGGTGGCGGGGGCCGGGGGCCGGCTGCTGCACGGGGTGCCGGCCCGTTTCCCGATCGGTGGCGGGCTGCTGCTGATCGGCGCCGGGCAGTTCTGCATGGCGGGTCTGGACGCGGGATCCGGCGCGAACGCGCTGATTCCCGGGCTGGTCCTGGTGGGTGCCGGTACGGGGCTGGTGTCGCCGGGCATCGCGGGCGCCGCGCTGGCCGCGGTGGGGCCCGAGCGGGCCGGCATGGCGGGCGGCGCGGTCAACACGTTCCGGCAGCTCGGCTACGCCCTCGGCATCGCCCTGTGCGGCACGGTCCTCACCTCCCGGATGCGGGACACGCTGCCGCCCGACGCGGCCCACACCCTCGCGGGCGGCGGCGCCGGGGCGCTCGGGGGCGCCTTCTCCGAGCACACCCTGCGGGCGGCCTTCGCGGCGGGGCTGGACCGGGCGGCGCTGGTCGCGGGTTCCGTGGCCGTGGTCGCGGGCCTGCTGGTGCTCGCCCTGGTCAGGACCGGGCGGACGGCACCGCACGGGGTGCCGGCACCGGCCGCCGGGACGCTGGAGGAGGAGGGCGCGCTGCCGCGCGGATGAGACAGGACACCCCGGCCGGAGAGACGTGATCCGGCCATCGGGTGGCCGTAATCAGGTCGTACAGATTCGGTGGAGATTACGGCACCGAAACTTGTCCAACCGTCAGCTTTCTGTCCGACCCTTCCCCATGTGAGCGTATTTTCCGTCACTGACCAGTGCGTACCTGAGCATCGCTCGGCTTCCGCACCCCTCCCGGCCACTCCCCGGTTGGGGTAGCTTTCACGGCGCCGTGCGGAGCGTCACAAGAGGCGGGGAGCGGGGTTTGCGCGAGTTCACCAACCCTCCGTTGGCGTTGGCACCACCGGTGGGCGGTCTGGCCGATGTCGTCTTCCAGCATGCCCAGGAGGATCCGCTGTACATCGCCCTCGGCCGCAAGGACGAGGAGGGGCAGTGGCGGGACGTCACCGCCGCCGAGTTCCGCGACGAGGTCCTCGCCCTCGCCAAGGGCCTGCTCGCCCAGGGCGTCCGCTTCGGCGACCGCGTCGCGATCATGTCGCGCACCCGCTACGAGTGGACGCTGTTCGACTTCGCGCTGTGGACCATCGGCGCCCAGGTGGTGCCGGTCTACCCGACGTCGTCGGCCGAGCAGTGCTTCTGGATGCTGTACGACGCCGAGTGCACGGCGGCCGTCGTGGAGCACGAGGACCACGCGATGACCATCGCCACCGTCATCGACCGGCTGCCGCGGCTGGGCCGGCTGTGGCAGCTGGACTCGGGCGCCGTGCAGGAGCTGTACGACGCCGGTGCCCACCTCGACGACGAGGTGGTGCACCGGCACCGGCAGGCCGTCACCCCGGACTCGATCGCCACGATCATCTACACCTCGGGCACCACCGGCCGCCCCAAGGGCTGTGTCGTCTCGCACGGCAACTTCATGTACGAGGCGGACACGGTCATCGAGCGCTGGGAGTCGGTGTTCCACTCCAAGAAGGGCGACGAGGCGGCCACCCTGCTCTTCCTGCCGCTCGCGCACGTCTTCGGGCGCATGGTCCAGATCGCCGGGATCCGCGGCAAGGTGAAATTCGGCCACCAGCCGCAGCTGAACGCCGCCGCCCTGCTGCCGGACCTCGCCGCCTTCAAGCCGACGTTCTTCCTCGCCGTCCCGTACATCTTCGAGAAGGTGTTCAACGCGGCCCGCCGCAAAGCGGAGAAGGAGGGCAGATCCGGGCCCTTCGAGAAGGCCGTCGACGTCGCCGTGAAGTACGCGGACGCGATGGAGGCGAAGGCCTGGGGCGTCGGGCCCGGCCCGTCGGCGGGGCTGCGCATGCAGCACCAGCTCTTCGACAAGCTCGTCTACTCCAAGATCCGGGCCGCGATGGGCGGCCGGATCCGGCAGGCGATGTCGGGCGGCTCGGCGATGGACCGCCGGCTGGGCCTGTTCTGGGCGGGTGCGGGCGTGCACATCTACGAGGGTTACGGCCTCACCGAGACCACCGCCGCCGCGACCGCCAACCCGCCCGAGCGCACCCGCTACGGCACCGTCGGGCAGGCCATCCCCGGCATGACCGTGCACATCGCGGACGACGGCGAGATCTGGCTGCGCGGCCCGAACGTCTTCCAGTGCTACCTCAACAACCAGAAGGCCACCGACGAGTCCCTGCACGACGGCTGGCTCGCCACCGGCGACCTCGGCATGCTCGACGAGGACGGCTACCTCACGATCACCGGCCGCAAGAAGGAGATCCTGGTCACCTCCGGCGGCAAGAGCGTCTCCCCCGGTGTGCTGGAGGAGCGGGTGCGCGACCATCCGCTGGTCGCCCAGTGCATCGTCGTGGGCAACGACCGCCCCTACATCGCCGCCCTGGTCACCCTCGACCAGGAGGCCGTGGAGCACTGGCTGACCATGCGCGACAAACCGCGGCTGACCCCCGCCGAACTGGTGCGCGACACGGACCTGGAGACCGAGGTGCGGCGGGCCGTGGTCGCCGCCAACACGCTGGTCTCGCAGGCCGAGTCGATCCGCACCTTCCGCATCCTCGCCCAGCCGTTCACCGAGGAGCACGGCCTGCTGACCCCGTCGCTGAAGCTGAAGCGGAAGGCGATCGAGAACGCCTACGCGGGCGAGGTCGAGGCGCTGTACCGGGCATGACGTCCCAGGATGTCCCATGACCGTGCGATCCGGCCGATTCCCACCGATTCCCCGGTCAGGAATGCATCACGGCTCGTGATCGTTGACGATGGGACGTACCACCCGACGACAACCGTAAGGATCAAGAGCTCGTGAGCAGCAAGGTCCCCCCGATCATCCTCAACAACGGCGTCGAGATGCCCCAGCTGGGTTTCGGAGTCTGGCAGGTGCCGGACGACGAGGCGGAGCAGGCGGTCACCACCGCGCTGGAGGCCGGGTACCGCAGCATCGACACAGCGGCGATCTACGGCAATGAAGAGGGCACCGGCAAGGCCCTCACGTCATCCGGCCTCCCCCGCGAGGACCTCTTCGTCACCACCAAGCTCTGGAACGCCGACCAGGGCTACGACTCCACGCTGCGCGCCTTCGACACGTCGCTGGCCAAGCTCGGCCTGGAGTACGTCGACCTGTACCTGATCCACTGGCCGGTACCGTCCGCGGACACGTACCTCGACACCTACCGGGCGTTCGAGAAGCTGCTCGCCGACGGCCGCGTCCGCGCCATCGGTGTGTCCAACTTCCTCGTGGAGCACCTGGAGCGGCTGACCGCCGAGACGTCCGTCGTCCCGGCCGTCAACCAGATCGAACTGCACCCGCACCTCCAGCAGCACCAGTCCCGCGCGTTCCACGCGGAGCGGGGCATCGCCACCGAGGCCTGGTCGCCACTCGGTCAGGGCAAGGGCCTCCTGGAGGTTCCGGCGATCGTCGCCATCGCCCAGAAGCACGACCGCACCCCGGCCCAGGTGGTGCTGCGCTGGCACCTCCAGCTCGGCAACGTCGTGATCCCGAAGTCCGTGACGCCGTCCCGGATCAAGGAGAACATCGAGGTCTTCGACTTCAGCCTGGACACCGAGGACCTGGCGGCCATCAGCGCGCTGAACGAGGACCGCCGTATCGGACCGGACCCGGCGACCCTCGCCTAGGCCCGACCCGTCCCGGCCGCGCCCCGGGTGCCACACCGCTTCGGCGGTACGGCACCCGGGGCGCGGCCATGTCCGCCACCCGCGCGGGGGACGGACACGGCCGGGTCGACGGGCCCGCGCGGGCCCTCATGGTAGGGACACAGGGAGACGTATTAACCGATTTCCCTACGAAAGGTCCCTCGCGCAGTGCACCTCCGCACCCTGACCCTCACCGCGCTCCCCGCCGCCGCCCTGCTCGCCGCCGGACAGCTGCCGCTCCCCGCGAGCGCCACCGGCGCCCCGCGCCCGCCGTCGGCCCGGGACGACCCCGCCGACCCCGCGGACCCGGTCGACGCGGCCGACCTGCTCGCCAAGGTGACCTCCTGTGACCAGATCTCCCGTGGCAGATACCGCACCGACGCGGGCACCCCGGCCACGGTCCCCGTGTGCGGCACCAAGGGCGCGGTCTTCTGGAAGGCCGACATGGACATCGACTGCGACGGCCGGCGCAGCGCGAAGTGCAACGAGCGCACCGACCCCTGGTTCCACCCCGACACCGCCTTCCACCAGTCCGACGGCAGGCCCCTGCGCTCCGACACCCTGCCCTACGTCGTCGTCCCCGGCGCCGGCACCGTCTGGAAGCCCGCCGCCTCGGGCATCAGGGGCGGCGGCGTGGTCGCACTGATCCACGAGAACAAGGTCCGCTACGCCGTCGTCGGCGACACCGGCCCCACGAAGATCATCGGGGAGGCCTCGTACGCCGCCGCGAAGGCCCTGGGCATCGACCCCCACCCTGCGAAGGGGGGTACCGCCTCCGAGGTGACGTACATCCTCTTCAAGAACTCCCAGGTGTCCCCCATCGAGAGCCGCAAGGCGGCGGTGAAGCTGGGCAAACGGCTCGCGAAGCGGTTCCTCCGCGACAACTGACCGCCGGAAGCGCCTGGTTGGGTGTCGTCGGCCGGAGTCCGTCAGTTGAACTCAGTCGGTCGAACTCCGTCAGTTGGGCTGCCCGATCGGTCGTACGACGACGGTGTTGACGTCGACGCCCTCGGGCTGCCCGACCGCCCACACGATGGAGTCGGCGATCTGGTCGGCGGTGAGCAGGCGGCCGGGCGGCAGGCTGCCGTAGCTGTCCCAGAACGGGGTCTCCACCCGTCCCGGCGCGACCAGCGTCACCCCGACGCCGAACTCCGTCACCTGCCGGCGGGTGTTCTCGGCCAGACCCGTCACCGCCCACTTCGTCGCCCCGTAGATGTTGCCCGGCGTGGGCACGAACCCGGCGACGCTGCCGACCAGCACGATCCGGCCCCGGGACTCCTTCAGGGCGTCGATCGAGGCGCGGATCAGCAGGGCGGGGCCCAGCACGTTGGTCAGCACCATCTCGGTCCACGCGGCGGGGTCGCCGTCCGCGACCGAGTCGTGGGTGGCGAAGCCGGCGTTGGCGACGACGGTGTCCAGACGGCCGTACTCCTTGAGCGTACGGTCGACCGCGGACCGTACGTCGTCGTACTCGGCCGCGTTGCCGGCGAGCGTCAACAGGCCCTCAGGGCGGCCGAGTTCCTCGGCGAAGCCGCGCAGCCGTGCCTCGGTGCGGCCGGTGACGGCCACGCGCCCGCCGGCGTCGAGCAGTCGCCGGGCGACCGCGGCGCCGATGCCGCTGCCGCCGCCGGTGATGAGCGCGACCGGAGAGTCGGTCATGGTTCCCCCTGGGACCTCGATGGAACTCGCGTTCCTGTTGGCTGGTATCGGCGAGTGCATCACTTGGAGCGCTCTCGAAGTCAAGCCGCACAGGCCTCGCGGCAGGCCGCCGAGGGGAAGTGGCGCCGCCACTCGGCCCGGGTGAGACCGCCCCGTGCCCGGGAGCACACCTAGAGAGCCGCGCGGTCGGGCGCCAACAGGGCTACCCCGGCGGCCAGATGGACCGTGGTAATGCGCAACTCACCGCCGTTCGCGGTGCGTTGCAGTGCCGCCAGCGGCTCGTCCCCGGCCGACAGGGTGGCCGGGGGCAGGGCGGGCGAGGCCGTCTCCCACACCTCCACGGATCCGTCGGGCGCGCCGCCCGCGAGGAGCGAACCGTCGGCGGAGAACGCCAGGACCACGTCGTCCACCGTGGACCCCACCGCTCTCAGGATGCCGGTCCGGCGCCAGGTGCGGGCGTCCCGGAGGGTGACGCGGCCCTGCTGGTCGGCGACCGCGAGATGGCGGCCGTCCGGGCTGAAGGCGCCCGCACGGAGGAAGTCCTCGCCGACGACCCCGTCGACTCCCTTGCGGGCCCTGCCCGTCGAGGCGTCGACGAGGGTTCCCTCGACGGTCGGTGCGGCCGGTGGGATCGACGGCGACCGCCTCCACGCCGGCCAGGGCGGGGAGGGCGACGGTGTCCTCTTCATGGCGTCCCGGCGACGCGTGTGGTCACTGGCCGGCCCGGGCTCCGTCCGCGGGCTGCGGGACCTCGGACTGGACCGCGCCCCGGTCGCCTCGCACACGCTGTACGGCACGGAGGTGCCCGCCGCCGTCCTGCGCGCCCGCATGCTGGCGACGGCGCGTGTCCTCGCGGTGGGTGACCCCGCCGGCCGCTGGACCGGGTGCCGCAGGAGGCGGTCAAGCGGCGGGTGCTCGCCGCCTACTTCGTGGCCTGCCGGACCCAGGACGTCCAGGGGGCACGGATCACGGTGTACGCCCGGCCGCCGGGCCGCTGCTGACCGTCCGGCTCCCCGGGGCCGGACTCACCCTGTGCGGACGGCCGTGTACACCGTGTGCGCCGCCAGGACGAACAGGTCCGGGCGGTGGTGCACGCTCGCCCGGTCCTCGGGGTCGAGAAGCCGGTCGAGGGTGGCGCGGTCGGTGGTGTCGAGCCGGTCTCCGAGGCCGTCGCGGAGACGGGTGAGGGAGGCGGCGGCATAGGTGCGGGCCCGGTCCGTGGTCGGCGCGGGCAGGTCGAGGAGGAAGCTGCGGGTGCCGGTCGGGCGGAGACCGGCCGCGGTCATCAGGGCCGGCCAGTCCTCGGTCTCGGCGACGGCGCCGGGCAGGTCCGCGCGCATGCCGGCGAACCACTCCTCCTCCAGCGCGTCGAGGCGCGTCTGCAGTCCGGGGCGCCCGATGCCGATGTCGCGGGGCAGGAACCGGGTGGGCAGGCCGCCCTCCAGGAGCGCGAGCGTGCCGCCGGGGGCGAGGCGGGCCGCGAAGGCGGCGAGGGCGGCGCGTTGGTCGCCGAGGTGGTGCAGGCTGCGGGCGGCCCAGACCAGGTCGGCGGGGTAGTCCAAGTCGTCGAGGATGCCGGGGAGTTCACCGGCGAGGGTGTCGAAGCGGTCGGCGACACCGAGCCGACCGGCCCGGATCCGGGCCCGTTCCAGCAGGGTGGCGGTGCCGTCGACGGCGACGACCCGGGCGCCCGGAAAGGCGTCGGCCAGCAGGCAGGAGACGACTCCGGGGCCGCTGCCGGCGTCGACGATCAGGCCCGGCTCGGTCTGCTTGTGGCCTAGCCAGGCCAGCGCGCGCTCGTACAGGGGGGTGAACAGCTCCGCCTGGTTCTCCAGCAGCGGGGCCATCTCGTTCCAGTCGATGTCGGTGTCGCCGTGCCCGTGCCTGTGCCCGTGGCCCTGGTCCGGTCCGGCGTCGTGGTCGTGGTGGTGGTGCGCCATGGGGTCAGCCTCTCGTCCGGATGACGTCAGCGTGCGCCGACGCACCGCCACGGGGCCACCACTGTTGCCGTGACAGCAACAAAAAAAGCGCGCCGCGCGGGCCGGCGAGGAGGGGCCCGAGCCACCTCCCCGAAGACTCCTCGACGCGGGAGTGCGTGATCCGTCGGGGCCGGGCCCGGGAGGGCCGACCCCGACGGGTCAGGTCATGCGGTGCTCAGTGGGTCAGAGCGCCGGGTAGGCGTTCTTCATGAGCTCCTGGAACTGTGCCGAGAACCAGTGTCCGGACAGCGGGGAGTTGGGCAGGGCGCCGGAGAGGTTGTTGCCGTTGCGCGGGTTGCCCGTGTAGGTCGGGTCGCACATCCGGTCGAAGCCCTTGCCCTCGTCGTTCGGGATCGCGGTGCTGGAGCCGTCGGACTCGCCCGGAGGCTTCACCCAGACGTAGGCGTCGATCCCGGCGGCCGGGTTGGCCCGCGGGCGTTCACCGAGACCGGCACCGGACTGGTTGCACCAGTTGCCGATGTGGATGCGGCGGTCGTAGCGGCCACCCTCGATGTAGGTGTCCACGGTGGTCGTGGCGCCGGGTCCGGCGGGCCGCGCGGTGCCGCCCCAGCCGTTGCGGGAGGTGTCGATCAGCATGCCGATACCGGAGTTGAAGCCGGTGGTGACCAGCTGGTTGCGGAAACCTTGGGCGAACGACAGCTCGTCGACGTAGCGGTTCCAGTCGACCCACTTGGACTCACGGACCGACTTGCCGGCCACGGAGTCGTTGATGGTGAAGTTGTTCTCCTTCAGGGCGCTGTAGTTGGCCGTGTTGGTGATGAAGCCGTGGACGTCGTTGACCGTGGCGCCCTCGCTGGTCGCGGCCTCCTTCATGATGTTGGCGCTGGCGGCGAAGTTGTCGTCCCAGCCGATCCAGCCGTGGTGGCCGGCGTCGATGTAGTTGTAGACGTTGCCGGCGTCACCGAGCTTGTTCAGGGCGTAGCCGACGCCCTTCTGGTAGTTGCCGTTGGCCTTCATGACGTCGCAGGCCGGGGTGGCCGTGGGGCGGCTTCCGGTGTTGGTGACGAGATTGGGCAGCGAGTCGATCTCGATGGTGGTGACGATCCGCAGGCCCGCGTACTTGGCGTCGGCGAGGATCGCGGCGATCGGGTCGATGTACGCCGTCTTGTAGCGGTCGATCTCCGTCGGGCCGAGTTCGCCGTTGGAGGCGAGGGCGGAGCAGTCACGTCCGGGCAGGTTGTAGATGACCAGTTGGACGACGAGTTCGCCGGTGCCCTTCTGGGTCAGCGCCGTGTCGAGGTGGTCGCGCAGGCCCATACCGCCGTTCACGCCGTTGATGGCGGCGATCCGGTCCAGCCATACAGCGGTGGGCTGGTTGGCGATCCGGCTGCCGCCGGTCTCGGCGGCGGCCTTCGCGGACCACTCCGGGTTCACGTACACCTTGGCGCCGGTGTAGGGGTTGTCGACCCGGGTGCCCGGGGTTCCGGGGTCGGTCGGGTCGGTGCCGCCGTCGTCGACGTTGCAGGTCACGCCGTCGAGGGTGAAGGTGGTCGGGAGGGCGTTGCCGCCGCTGTAGCTGCCCTGGAAGCCGAAGCTGGCCGAACCGCCGGTGGCGAGCGTGCCGTTGTACGACTCGTTGGCGGCGGTGACGGCGGTGCCGCTCTGGCTGATCTTGGCGTTCCAGCCGCTGGTGACCTTCTGGTTGCCGGCGTAGGACCACTTCACCGCCCAACTCGACTTGGCGGCACCGTTGTTGGTGACGGTGACGGCGGCGGTGAAGCCGGTGTCCCACTGGTTCTGCACCTTGTAGTCGACGGTGCACGGGACGGCGGCGATGCCGACGTCCCCGGGTACGACGGCGACGGCCGTCCCGGAGGCCCCGGCGACCAGCGCCAGGGCGGCGAGCAGAGCAGTTCTGGTACGACTCATGAGTGCGGGTTCCTTCTCGGTTGCGGGTGTACGGCCCTTCGGTGCGGGTGTTGGCCCTTCGTGCGGGTCTTGGCCCTTCGTGCGGGTATCGGCCGTTCCGTGCGGGCGTCAGCCGTTCTGGGCGCGCAGATGGTCACGCAGCCCGATGCCGAACGCGGTGGGTGTGCCGTCGTAGCCGGAGATCAGGGCCGGGCCGGAGCCGCAGTCCCAGGTGTTCCAGGTCCAGCCCAGATACGACAGGCCACGGTCGTCGAACCACTTCATGACCTGGTCGATGAAGCCGTGTGCGCAGGTGTTCTCGCCGATCTCCCCGGCCACCAGCGGCACTTGGGCGGCGACCGGGGCGAGTGTGGAGTTCCAGCAGCTCTCGTTCGAGCAGGTGTTGAAGTTGTACACGTGCCAGGCGGCGGCGAGATTGCCCGCCGGGTCGGTGGGTCGGTGCGCGAGCCACTGGCCGAGGTCGTTGGAGTAGGCGATCCCGCCGGCCAGGATCAGGTTGGTGGCGCCGGTGTTCCGTACGGCGTCGACGAGATCCTGCATTCCGGCGACCTCGTACCCGATGCCGGGGCAGGTGCCGCCGTCCCGCCAGCACTGCCACGCCTGGGTGGTCGTGGTGGTGGCGCGGTCGGGATAGGGCTCGTTGAACAGGTCGAAGACGACGGTCGGGTCGTCCTTGAAGGTGTTCGCCACCGAGGTCCAGAAGGCCGGCGCGTACCGCATGCCGGGCATCGGCTTCTGGCAGCCGGCGTGCACGTCGGTGCAGCCGGCGGAGTTGCCGGTGTACTGGCCGTAGGACCAGTGCAGTTCGAGCATCGGCGTCATGCCGTGCGCCTTCACCTTCGCCACCAGGTCCATGACGGCGTCGATGTAGTGGGCGCCGGCGTACTGCGCCTGGATGTGGGAGAGGCCCAGCCAGCACTCCTCGTTGAGGGGGATACGGACGGTGTTGACGTTCCAGTCGGCGATCGCCCGGACGGAGGCGTCGTCGACCGGGCCGTCGAAGATGCCGCGGCCCTGGACGCACATGAACTCGCCGCCCGAGCGGTTCACACCGAGCAGTCGGCGGGTGGCGCCCGTGGCGTCCACGAGCTTGTTGCCGGAGGCCCGCAGGACGGGCACCGTGCCGTCGGTGGGGTCCGGCGGATCGGTCGGGTCGGTCGGCTCCGGGGTGGGGGACGGTGCGGTGTCGACGTTGCAGAGGGTGCCGTTGAGCCGGAACGACGTCGGTGCGGCGGTGTTCCCCGACGTGCTGGCGAGGAACCCGGCGCCGACGCTCGCTCCGGTGCCGAGGGAGCCGTTGTAGCTCTCGTTGGCCGCGGTGACCGTGGTGCCGGACTGGGACCACTTGGCGTTCCAGCCCTGACCGACCTTCTGACCGTTCCCGAGGTCGAAGGTCAGGCTCCAACCACTGACGGCCGTCGTGTGGTTGGTGATGCTCACGGCACCCTGGAAGCCGGTGGCCCACTGACTGGTGACCGTGTACTCGACCGTGCACGCGGGTGCGGCCCCGGCTGCCGTGACCGCTGCGACCGTCATGGACCCGACAACTGCAAGGGCGCCGGCGACGGCTAAAAGTACTGAACGCGGGGGATGTCGCATGAGCGACTCCTTGCAGTTCGGGCGCGCCGTGACGGACGCGTCGACTGATGGAACCGCTCCCACTGGTGTCAACGAAGCTAGCGCCAAGTGACGGCAAAGAACAGAGGAGTAACTGACTTTCCCTCAACACCCATCGTCGAATCTTTTCGACTCTTCAAGCACCTTGACCCCTCTCACCCTCGTCCTCACTATGGGAGCGCTCCCACTGGTTCAAGCCTTGACATCTCCGAGCCGCGAGGAGGAACCAGCACATGGCCCCCAGAACGAGACGCCGGACCGCCCGGCGTTTGTGGACCGCTGTCGTGGCGGCCCTGGCACTTCCGTTCACGATGCTCACTACGGGTTCAACTCCCGCACAGGCGGCACCACTTCAGTGCAGCGTCGACTACAAGACGAATGACTGGGGCTCCGGTTTCACCGCGGATCTGACCCTCACCAATCGCGGCACGGATCCCATCACCGGCTGGTCCCTCACCTACGGCTACGCGGGCAACCAGAAGCTCTCGAACGGGTGGAACGGCACCTGGTCCCAGTCCGGCCAGGCGATCACGGTGACGAACGCGTCGTACAACGGGACGATCGCCGCCGGCGCCTCCGTCTCCACCGGGGCGCAGTTCACCTACAGCGGCACGAACGCCAACCCGTCCAACTTCGCGGTGAACGGCACCAGTTGTGTCGGTGCGCACCAGCCGCCGATCACCGTGCTGACCAGCCCGGCCGCGGGCGCGGTCTACTCGCAGGGCAACGCCGTACCGCTCGCGGCGACCGCCGCCGCCGCGGACGGCGCGACGATCAGCAAGGTGGAGTTCTACGACAACACCACACTGCTGGGCACCGACACCTCGGCCCCGTACACGCTCTCGGCCTCAAGCTTGACCGTGGGCAGTCATTCTCTGCTGGCCAAGGGGTACGACAGCCTCGGCGCGTCCGCGGAGTCCACCCCGGTCGGCATCACGGTCGCCTCGGGTCCCGCCGTGGTGGCCTCGACCGGCCAGCTGGCCGTGCAGCAGGGCAAGACGGGCACCTTCGACGTGCGGCTGTCGACCCAGCCGTCCGCCAACGTGACCGTCACGACCGCCCGGGCGAGCGGCAACACGGGGCTGTCCGTCACCGGCGGGGCGTCCCTCACCTTCACCCCGGCCAACTGGAACACGGCGCAGCGGGTGACGGTCACGGCCAACGCCTCGGGCACCGGTGCGGCGACCTTCGAGTCGACGGCGACCGGTCATGCGAAGTCCTCGGTGACGGTCACCCAGATCGCCGCGGCGGGCGAGTACGACGCCCGGTTCCTGGAGCTCTACGGGAAGATCACCAATCCGGCCAGCGGCTACTTCTCCCCCGAGGGCATTCCGTACCACTCGGTGGAGACGCTGATCGTCGAGGCCCCGGACCACGGGCACGAGACGACCTCGGAGGCGTACAGCTACCTCCTGTGGCTCCAGGCCATGTACGGCAAGGTCACCGGCGACTGGACCAAGTTCAACGGCGCCTGGGACATCATGGAGAAGTTCATGATCCCCACCCACGCCGACCAGCCGACGAACTCCTTCTACAACCCCTCGAAGCCGGCGACCTACGCACCGGAGCTGGACACGCCGAACGAGTACCCGGCGAAGCTCGACGCGTCGGTTCCGGCCGGATCGGACCCGATCGCCGGTGAGCTGAAGAGCGCCTACGGCACGGACGACGTCTACGGCATGCACTGGCTGCAGGACGTCGACAACGTCTACGGCTACGGCAACGCGCCGGGCAAGTGCGAGGCGGGCCCGGCCGACACCGGACCGTCGTACATCAACACCTTCCAGCGCGGCGCGCAGGAGTCGGTGTGGGAGACGGTGCCGCAGCCGACCTGCGACGCCTTCAAGTACGGCGGCAGGAACGGCTACCTGGACCTGTTCACCGGTGACGCGTCCTACGCCAAGCAGTGGAAGTTCACCAACGCCCCGGACGCCGACGCGCGGGCCGTGCAGGCCGCGTACTGGGCCGACCTCTGGGCGAAGGAACAGGGCAAGGGCTCCGCGGTCTCCGCGACCGTGGGCAAGGCCGCGAAGATGGGCGACTACCTGCGGTACTCGATGTACGACAAGTACTTCAAGAAGATCGGCAACTGCGTCGGACCGTCGACCTGTGCGGCGGGCACCGGCAAGGACGCCTCGATGTACCTGATGTCCTGGTACTACGCGTGGGGCGGCGCCAACGACACCTCGGCCGGCTGGGCCTGGCGCATCGGCTCCAGCCACGCGCACGGCGGTTACCAGAACCCCCTGGCCGCCTACGCGCTCAGCTCCTACGCCGACCTGAAGCCCAAGTCGGCGACAGGACAGGCGGACTGGGCCAAGTCCCTCGACCGGCAGCTGGAGTTCTACCGCTGGCTGCAGTCGAACGAGGGCGCCATCGCCGGCGGCGCGACCAACAGCTGGGCGGGCCGCTACGCGCCCCCGCCGGCCGGGAAGTCGACGTTCTACGGCATGTACTACGACCAGCAGCCCGTCTACCACGACCCGCCGTCCAACCAGTGGTTCGGCTTCCAGGCGTGGTCGATGGAGCGGGTGGCCGAGTACTACCAGCAGACGGGCGACGCGGACGCCAAGGTCGTCCTCGACAAGTGGGTCGACTGGGCACTGTCCAAGACGACCATCAACCCGGACGGCACCTATCTGATCCCGTCGACGCTCCAGTGGTCGGGCCAGCCCGACACCTGGAACGCGTCAAGTCCCGGCAGCAACACGGGACTTCACGTCACCGTCGCCGACTACACCAACGACGTCGGCGTGGCCGCCGCGTACGCCAAGACCCTGACGTACTACGCCGACCGCTCCGGAGACACCGAGGCCGCCACCACGGCCAAGGCCCTCCTCGACGGCATGTGGGACAACCACCAGGACAGCCTCGGTATCGCCGTCCCGGAGACCCGCGCCGACTACAACCGCTTCGACGACAGCGTGTACGTCCCGAGCGGCTGGACCGGCACCATGCCGAACGGCGACGCGATCAACGGCTCGTCGACCTTCGACTCGATCCGCTCCTTCTACGAGGACGACCCGGCCTGGTCGAAGATCGAGGCGTACCTGGCGGGCGGAGCCGCGCCCTCCTTCACGTACCACCGGTTCTGGGCCCAGGCGGACATCGCCCTGGCCATGGGTTCGTACGCGGAGCTTCTCGAATAGCCCCCGCCGAGCGCTCCGCGGGTTGGGCGGTGTTCGACCGCGGGTCCGCTGTGGCTGGTCGCGCAGCTCCCCGCGCCCCTGAAGGGCGCGCACGCACCGTCTTCCCCGGAACCGCTGGTGAGTTCCGCGTTCGAGGTCCCGCCACCTGACGGCGGGACCGACCGGCCGGGCGGCCCCCTCCCGCACTGGGGGCCGCCCGGCACCTCTCGCTCTACGTGGAAAGCGCTTACCCTCCGCACCTTCCCGAATCCCCCCATCCGGAAAGGACCCCCCGTGCGAAGAGCCCACATCCTCACGGCGGTGCTGGCACTGGCCGCCGGACTGCTCGCGGGCACCCCGCCCGCGCTGGCCGCCCCGGCCACTCCGGCCGCGAAAGCGGTCGTCGCGGCCGACACGTACACCTGGAAGAACGCGCGTGTCGACGGCGGCGGTTTCGTCCCCGGCATCGTCTTCAACCAGGCCGAGAAGAACCTCGCGTACGCCCGCACCGACATCGGCGGTGCCTACCGCTGGCAGCAGTCCACGAAGACCTGGACCCCGCTGCTGGACTCCGTCGGCTGGGACGACTGGGGGCACACCGGCGTCGCGAGTATCGCCTCCGACGCGGTGGATCCGAACAAGGTGTACGCGGCCGTCGGCACCTACACGAACAGCTGGGACCCCGGCAACGGGGCGGTGCTCAGGTCCGCCGACCGGGGCGCCAGCTGGCAGAAGACGAACCTGCCCTTCAAGTTGGGCGGCAACATGCCCGGCCGGGGCATGGGCGAGCGGCTCGCGATCGACCCGAACAGGAACAGCGTGCTGTACCTCGCCGCGCCGAGCGGCAAGGGCCTGTGGCGGTCGACGGACTCCGGTGTCACCTGGTCGCAGGTGAGCGGCTTCCCCAACGTGGGGAACTACGCCCAGGATCCGAGCGACACCAGCGGCTACGCCAGCGACAACCAGGGCGTCGTCTGGGTCACCTTCGACAAGTCGACGGGCACCGCGGGGGCCGCGACGAAGACGATCTACGTCGGGGTCGCCGACAAGGACAACGCGGTGTACCGGTCGACGGACGCGGGCGCGACCTGGACGCGGGTCGCCGGGCAACCGACGGGATACCTCCCGCACAAGGGCGTGCTGGACACCGCGGGCGGCAACCTGTACATCGCGTACAGCGACAAGGGCGGCCCGTACGACGGCGGCAAGGGCCGGCTGTGGCGGTACGCGACCGCGACCGGCACCTGGACGGACATCAGCCCGGTCGCCGAGGCCGACACCTACTACGGCTTCAGCGGGCTGACGGTGGACCGGCAGAAACCCGGCACCCTGATGGCCACCGCGTACAGCTCCTGGTGGCCCGACACCCAGTTCTTCCGTTCCACGGACAGCGGCGCGACCTGGACGAAGGCGTGGGACTACACCTCGTATCCCAACCGCTCGAACCGCTACACGATGGACGTGTCGTCCTCCCCCTGGCTGAGCTGGGGCGTGAGCCCCTCGCCGCCCGAGCAGACCCCGAAGCTGGGCTGGATGACCGAGTCGCTGGAGATCGACCCGTTCGACTCGAACCGGATGATGTACGGGACGGGCGCCACGGTCTACGGCACCGAGAACCTCACCAACTGGGACAGCGGGAGCCAGTTCACCATCAAGCCGATGGTGCAGGGCCTGGAGGAGACCGCGGTCAACGACCTCGCCTCACCGCCCTCGGGCGCCCCGCTGCTGAGCGCCCTGGGTGACATCGGCGGCTTCCGTCACACGGACCCGACGAAGGTCCCGCCGATGATGTTCACCTCGCCGAACTTCACCACGACGACGAGTCTGGACTTCGCCGAGACGACCCCCGACACCGTGGTCCGGGTGGGCAACCTCGACTCGGGGCCGCATATCGGGTTCTCGACGGACAACGGCGCCAACTGGTTCGCGGGCACCGACCCTTCGGGGGTGAGCGGGGGCGGCACGGTCGCCGCGGCGGCCGACGGCAGCCGGTTCGTGTGGAGCCCGGAGGGCACGGGCGTGCGGTACACGACGGGCTTCGGCTCGTCGTGGTCGGCCGCCGTCGGCATCCCGGCCGGCGCGGTCGTCGAGTCGGACCGGGTCGACCCGAAGACCTTCTACGGCTTCAAGTCGGGCAAGTTCTACGTCAGTTCGGACGGCGGCGCGACCTTCGCCGCATCCCCCGCGACCGGTCTGCCCGCCGGTGACAGCGTCCGCTTCAAGGCGCTGCCCGGCACCAAGGGCGATGTGTGGCTGGCGGGCGGCGCGAGCGACGGTGCGTACGGTCTGTGGCACTCCACCGACTCGGGCGCGACCTTCACCAAGCTCCCCGGCGTCGAGCAGGCCGACACCATCGGCTTCGGCAAGGCGGCGACGGGGGCGTCGTACCAGACCCTCTACACCAGCGCGAAGATCGCCGGTGTCCGCGGCATCTTCCGCTCCACCGACAAGGGCGCGACCTGGACCCGCGTCAACGACGATGCCCACCAGTGGGGTTGGACGGGAGCGGCGATCACGGGCGACCCGCGGGTGTACGGCCGCGTGTACGTGTCGACGAACGGCCGTGGCGTGATCTACGGCGACAGCTCGGACGCGGGCGGCGGTGGCGGCGGTACGGATCCGACCCCCACCGGCGCCTGCACGGTGACCTACAAGGTCACCAACCAGTGGTCGGGCGGCTTCCAGGCGGACGTCCAACTGGCCAACACGGGCTCGACTCCCTGGACCGGCTGGGCACTTGCCTGGTCCTTCTCGGACGGACAGTCGGTCTCCCAGGTCTGGAACGCCGAACACACCCAGTCCGGCACGGCGGTGACGGCCAGGAACGTCGGCTGGAACGCCAACGTGGCCGCGGGTTCCTCGGTCGGCTTCGGCTTCACCGCAAGCTGGTCGGGCACGAACACGAAACCGACGGCCTTCAAGCTGGGCGACCGCACCTGCACGGTCGGCTGACCCCGACCCGGATCCGGGGGCGCGGGCCGGTGCGGCCCGCGCCCTCGTGCGGTTACGGGGTGTAGACCGTGGGCCGCGGTGCCGTCGGCATCCCGTTGCCGATGAAGAAGCTCGGGTGCGGCGGCTGGTTGTATGCCGTGTTCTGCCAGGCCAGGCCGGTGCGGTACATCGTGTCGTGGAGCAGGGTGGTGATCTTGGTGGTGGTCTCGACGGGCGTCGAGTAGATGCGCAGGGCCGTGTTGGACGACGTCGGCCAGACGACCTCCTCGCGCCAGTCGCCGAGGATGTCGCCGGAGAGGGAGGGCGTCGCCTTGGTGCTGTTGTTGGAGTGGACGCCGGAGCCGGTCAGGAGGCGGGTGTCGGCGGAGGTGCCGTACTTGTCGATGTGGGTGCCGTCGAGGAGTTCGCGGACGGTGTCGCCGTCCCACCAGGACAGGAAGTTGGCGGAGGACGGTTCGCGGCCCTTGGTGGCGCCCGACTCGTCACGGACGGAGCTGTCGGAGGCGGACCAGACCTCGGCGCCGTCGTTGCCGGCCCAGATGTCGCCGGCCACGCCGCGGCCGTTGTCGCAGCAGGCGGCGAGCCTCCAGTTGACCGTGCCGTCGGCCGGGTTGATGTACAGCTCGGCGGGCTGCGAGGTGGACTCGGAGACCTTGAAGTACTCCAGTCCCGGGTGCGACGGGTCGAGGTCGCCGAGGTGCTGGGCGTCGCCGTGGCCGGTCTTCGTGGTCCACAGGCCGTTGCCGTTGTCGTCGACGGCCATCGCACCGTAGACGATCTCGTCCTTGCCGTCGTTGTCGACATCGCCGACGGAGAGGCTGTGCGAGCCCTGGCCGTCGTATCCCTTGCCGGTGTTGGTGGAGGAGGTGGTGTCGAAGGTCCAGCGGCGGGTGAAGGTGCCGTTGCGCCAGTCCCAGGCGGCGATCACCGAACGGGTGTAGTAGCCGCGCGCCATGATCAGGGAGGGGCGGGCGCCGTCCAGGTAGGCCGTTCCCGCGAGGAAGCGGTCGACGCGGTTGCCGTAGGAGTCGCCCCATGAGGAGACCGTGCCGCGCGCCGGCACATAGCCGACGCTCTGCATCGCCCTGCCGGTCTGACCGTTGAACATGGTCAGGTACTCGGGGCCGGACAGGACGTAGCCGCTGGAGTTGCGGTGGTCGGCCGAGGAGCTGCCGATGACCGTGCCGGTGCCGTCGACCGTGGCGTCGGCGGTCTTCATGGCGACCTCGGCCTTGCCGTCGCCGTCGTAGTCGTACGCCTGGAACTGCGTGTAGTGCGCGCCGGAACGGATGTTGCGCCCCAGGTCGATACGCCACAGGCGGGTGCCGTCGAGTGTGACGCCGTCGACGATCGTGTTGCCGGTGTAGCCGGACTGGGAGTTGTCCTTGGCGTTGGTGGGCTGCCACTTGAGGACGAAGTCGAGGGCTCCGTCGCCGTCGAGGTCGGCGACGGAGGCGTCGTTGGCCTCGTAGGTGTAGGCGACGCCGTCGGGGGTGGTGCCCCCGGCGGGCGGGCTGATGGGTACGTCCGTGTAGCCGGTGCGGAGTTGGACGGCGTGCACGGAGTCGGCCTGCTCCACACCGCCGACGATCGCGCGGACCGTGTAGTCGGCCTGGGCGGGGGCGCCGGAGTGGAAGTAGTTCGTGGAGCCGGTGACCGGCGTGGAGTTGACCTTCGTGCCGGCCCGGTAGACGTTGAAGGAGACGTCGTTCGGATCGGTGCCGAGCCAGCGCCAGCTGACCAGGTTGCCGCTGTCGGTGTGCACGCTGACGACACCGCGGTCGAGCCTCTCGACCTGGCTGGCGGTGGCGGCTTCGGCGGTGTCGGCGCCGAGCGTCGCGGTGAGTCCGGCACCGACGAGCGCCGCCACCGCGGTGGCCACGGTGAGCACCACACGGCGTCTGCGGTGCCTGAAGGGGGGCGGAGGGGACTGCGTCCGCGGGCTCGGGTGCGGGTTCGGCAGCTCGTTCGGGTGCGGGTGCGGGGTCTGCACGGGGCGAACCTCCTGGGGGGACGGACGGGTTCCGTTCCCCCTCAGTCGCCGCCGTCCGTGGCGAAGTTGCCGTATCTCTCGGCCAATTCGGCGACCGTGCGGGCCATCTTCGCCCGCAGCTCGGGCGGTTCGAGAACCTCGATGCCGGTGCCCAGGCGCAGGAAGTCGGCGTGGGCGCGGTCGAGGGACTCGATGGGGACGGTGTGCACGGTCCAGCCGTCCTCGTCCGTACGTCCGCCGCCCCCGGCCTGCCCGCCCGGTCCGCCCGGTCCGACGCCGGGCGCCAGGCGTACCACCGCCTCGCCCTGCCGGAGCCGGGCGTGGAAGTCACGCTGGTACGCCGTCCAGTAGCCGGCCAGGTCGAAGGCGTCGGGACGGATGAACTCCTCGTCCGTGGTGGCGAGTTCGAGGATCTGGTCGACGCGGAAGGTGCGAGGTCCGGGGCCGGCGACGACGTACCAGCGCCCGGCCTTGAGGACGAGTCCGTACGGTTCGAGGCGCCGCCGCACGTCAGTGGGTGTGCGCCAGCGGCGGTAGACGACCTCCAGGACGCGGTGGTGCCACACCGCGTCGGCGACCACGGACAGGTACGGCGTCTCGTCCGCGTCCGCGTACCAGCCCGGGGCGTCCAGGTGGAAGCGGCCGCTGATCCGGTCGGCGTGGGCACGCAGTTCGGGCGGCAGGGCCGCGCGGACCTTGAGCTGGGCGGCGGCCAGCACGGACCCGAGACCGAGGTCGGCGGCGGGACCGGGGACCCCGGAGAGGAACAGGGCCTCGGCCTCCCCCGCGGTGAGGCCGGTGAGACGGGTGCGGTAGCCGTCGAGGAGGCGGTAGCCGCCGGCGTGGCCCGCGTCGCCGTACAGCGGGATGCCGGCGGCGCTCAGCGCTTCGACGTCCCGGTAGACCGTGCGGACGGACACCTCCAGTTCCGCGGCGAGCTGGGCGGCGGTCATCCGGCCGCGGGTCTGGAGCAGCAGCAGGACCGAGACGAGACGGGCGGACCTCATCCGTCCAGGATGCCGCACTTCACTGACAGCAGGTGTCAGTGAAGTGGTCCTAGCGTGCCGTCCATGGCCTTCGAGAAGAGATTCAGCGAGAAGCTGCTGACCGTGCCGCCGCCGATCGAGGTGGCGGGGCGGCACATCAAGCGCTACCACGTCACCGCGGACCCGGCGGGCATCGCACCCGACGTGGAGAAGGCGGCGTACGAGATCCTGCCGCAACTGCTGCCGGAGCCGGACGGCACCCCGCCGGCGACCTTCGTGGTGCTGCACCGGGGCGGGGACGACGGCGCCTACCTCAACGCGTACAGCTGGGTGTGGGACAACGTCCTGCACTTCCGGGGCGCCGCCGCGGGGCAGCCCGTCCTCGGCTGTCCGGACGGCGACCCGACGCACTTCGTCACGCCGGACCTGCCGTGGATCGGCTGCGTCTGGGAGCTGCCGCCGATCCTGCACGAACGGGACGCCTGGGTACGGCACCTGCTCGCCCCCGAAGTCCCCGACCTGGACGCCTACTTGGCCGACTCCCTGCCCGCCGGGACCACCGGAGACCGCTGAGGAGCCGGTGACCGGGCGTTTCGGGGGCGCTCGGGGATTCGGCCACCCGGACGACCGACCACCTCAGGGACTTCGGTCGGCCTTCCGGAACGCCAGCACCGTGAACACGGGGTCGGGGCGGGGCCGGTCCTGGTCGGGGAGCGCCTCCAGGCGGGCCGCGAACCGTTCGGCGAGCGGGCCGCCGGGCGGCAGCCGGGTGAACCAGCCGCGCCGCAGGTCCTCGACCGTGCTGCGCGGGCTGCGGCCCTGTCCGACACCGGGGAACCGGGCCCTGCCGACCGGATGCAGTCCGCCGGCGACCGCGTACGCCGTGACGGATCCGGCGGCGTCCTGGGCCGGCCGGCGCGGTCGCGGGGCGAGGACCGCGTCGATGTCGCTGCCCACGTCGTGGGCGGCCGCCTTGTCGACGGTGGTGACGTACACGCCACCCGGCCGCAGTACGCGGGCGCACTCGGCGACGACGGCCCGCACGTCGCCGGGACCGTCGAGGAGGTGCAGCAGCCAGACACTGGTGACGGCGTCGAACGCGCCGTCGGGGAACGGCAGTCGGCGGCTGTCCGCGAGGACGATCGCCCCGGGCAGTCGTGCCGCCGCCGTCCGGGCCATCCCAAAGGTGAGGTCCACGCCCGTCACCCGCAGGGCGGGCCGGGCCGCGGCCAGGCGCCGGGTGACGATACCCGTGCCGCAGGCGACATCGAGGAGACGACCGGCTCGGTCGGGAATCAGACCGAGGACGGCGTCGGCTGCCGCGGCGGCTCTGGGTTCGCCGCCGCGGGTGGCGTCGTAGACCTCGGCCTCCTTGTCGTAGTCCAGCACCTGCCTCACTGGGCTCCGTGGCCGGGGGCGAGCGCCTCCACCTTCGTCGCGAGCTCGAAGTCCAGCTCGGTCACGGCCCCGCCCACGCTGTGGGTGTTCACCGTGAGGGAGACGGTGTCGTAGCCGAGGGTGAGGTCGCTGTGGTGGTCGAGTTCCTCCTGGACCTGGGCGATGTGCACGACCATCGCCGTGGCGGCGAAGTGCGTGGAGAGCCGGTAGGAACGGGCCAGACGGTCGCCGTCGAGCGACCAGCCGGGCAGTTCCGCGAGCCGGTCCTCGATCTCCTTCTGCGACAGTGGTGCGACGGGCATGACCTCGCTCCTTCCGGGACGCCGGGGTACGCGGAGGTACGCCGGGATGTTTCCTCAGCCTGCCACAGCCGGGCGGCTTCGGTCCTGGTCAGACGGGTTCCCGGTGGTCGGCCGCGGACACCTCCGGCGGCCTCGCCGTACCGGGCGCGATCGCTCGGCCACGGTCCTCGGCTACGGTCGTCGGTATGACCCCTCTCGTGTCCGGTTCCGCCGCGTCCTCCGGCAGCCCCGGCGGCCAGGGGGTGGGACCGCTGCTGCGGGCCTGGCGGGAGCAGCGGCGGGTGAGTCAGCTGGAGTTGGCGTCGCGTGCCGACTCCTCGGCCCGGCACATCAGCTTCATCGAGACGGGCCGTTCGCGGCCGAGCGAGGAGATGGTGCTGCGACTGGCCGAGCATCTCGACGTCCCCGTCCGGGAGCGCAACGCGCTGCTGCTGGCGGCGGGTTACGCCCCGCACTATCCCGAGACCCCCTTGGACGACCCGGCGCTGGACGCCCTGCGCGAGGGCGTGGAGCGGCTGATCCAGGGCTACGAACCGTATCCGGCGTTCGTGGTCGACGCGATGTACGACGTCGTCGCGGCCAACCGGGGCATCCTGATGCTGCTCGACGGCATCCCGGAGTTCCTGCTCGCGCCGCCGCTCAACGCCATGCGGCTGACCCTGCACCCCCAGGGCCTGGCCCCGCGGATCCGCAACCTCCGTGCGTGGCGCGGGCATCTGCTGGACCAGATGGAACGGCAGATCGCGCTGTACCGCTCGCAGCCGCTGCGGGCGTTGTACGAGGAGGTCGCCGCGTACCCGTTGCCGACGTCAGCGGCAGTGGCAGCGGTAGCGGCGGAGACAGAGGGGGCGGACGACGGGCCGGACGGTCGACCGGCCGAGCCCGTCGCGTACTTCGCGCTGCCGATGCAGATCGAGCACGAGGGCCGGACGCTGTCGTTCATCTCCTCCATCTCCACCTTCAACACCCCGATGGACGTCACCGTCGCCGAGCTGGCCATCGAGACACTGCTCCCGGCCGACCCGGCGACCGCCAAGTACCTTCACACGCTGCTGTCCTGACGAGCCCTCAGAGTCGCGTACTGCAGCAGGGCGAAGCCGGCGACGGCGCATGCCTGGAGCACCGTCCACACCGCGCCGGCCGTGGTCGGGGACAGCCACAGGCCCAGCGCGACCAGACTCAGCACCGCCCAGGCGAGGTTGGCCTCGATCACGGCCCGCACCGGCAGCGCGGCCGGACGGGCACGGGCGGCGAGGACGCCGACGGCCGCCGCGTACGCGGCGAGGAAGCCACCGAGGGCGAGCAGCAGCCCGGAGTCGGCCCCGAGGAAACGGCCGAGCGGGCCGGAGGCGGCGAGATAGGCGAGGCCGTTGGCACCGGTCACCAGGGCGTCCAGGACGAGGAAGCGACGCAGCACGGTGTGCGGGTCGGAGGTACGGGCGAGCGTGGCGAGCTGGGTCGCGGACATGGCGAATCACCCTCCGTCGAGGTCGGGTCAGGTCAGGTCGGATCAGATCGGGGCGGAGCTGGAGGGGACCGGAGGGAAAGGGGCAGAGCGGCTGGATGCCGGCCCCGGGGTCCCCGGTACCGGGCCCCGGACCGGAGTGCGCCGACCCGGAACCCGTTGGCACCACGATCCCGTCCCCGGGCGCCCCGGTCGATTACCCCCGAGGTAATCCAGGCCGCCGACCCGGCCCGAGGCCCCGCCCGCAGCACCGGGCCACGCACCCCGCCCACGGGCAAGCACCGACACACGGGACCCAACGGACAACTCCCCGCCCACAAGTCCCATCCGCCTCTTCGGGACTGATGAGACCGGCTGCGGAACATGGC
The DNA here is from genome assembly GCF_055578825.1 of Streptomyces sp. NPDC032822. Lineage (NCBI taxonomy): Bacteria > Bacillati > Actinomycetota > Actinomycetes > Kitasatosporales > Streptomycetaceae > Streptomyces > Streptomyces sp. NPDC032822. The sequence goes on from NZ_JBVIOL010000002.1 coordinate 777,273, forward strand.
ACACTGCACGCTAGTTACGACGCGTAGGGGAGGCGTGACGTGAGTGAGCGGCGCCCCGCGCCCACCGTGGGTCAGGTGGTGCTCGGCAGACGCCTGCAGGAGCTGCGGGAAGCGGCCGACCTCAAACGCGAGGAGGCCGCGCAGGTGCTGCGGGTGGCCCCGGCGACCGTACGGCGGATGGAGATGGCCGAGGTCGCACTGAAGATACCGTATGTCCAGGTGCTGTTGGAGACGTACGGTGTCGGCGCCGACGAGGTGGCCGCCTTCGTGCAGCTGGCCGAGGAGGCGAACCGGCCGGGCTGGTGGCAGCGGTTCCACGATGTGCTGCCGGAGTGGTTCAGCCTGTATGTGAGCCTGGAGGGTTCGGCCCGGCTCATCCGTTCCTACGAACCGCACTTCGTGCCGGGCCTGTTGCAGACCGAGCCGTACGCGCGGGCCGTCATGGAGTCGGGAACGATCGGGCAGACCGGGCCGGGGGCGATCGACCGGCATGTGACCCTGCGCATGGAGCGGCAGCGGCTGCTGGAGCGCGCGGACCCGCCCCACCTGTGGGTGATCATGGACGAGACGGTGCTGCGGCGGCCGGTGAGCATCCGTGGCGAGGTCATGCGCGACCAGTTGGACCGGCTCCTGGAGTTCGCCGAGCACGACCGGATCACGCTGCAGATCGCGGAGTTCGAGGAAGGTCCGCATCCGGGGACGTACGCGCCGTTCTCGTTGTTCCGCTTCGCCGAGCCGGAGCTGCCCGACATGGTCTTCACCGAGTATCTGACCGGCGCGCTGTATCTCGACTCGCGCAAGGAGGTGGCCACGCATCTGGAGGTGCTGGACCACATGTCGGCGCGCGCCGCGTCGGCCGAGCGCAGCAAGAAACTGCTCAGGGACCGCCGCGAGGACTTCTGAGCCCCGCACGGCCCCACTGCCCGACTCCACCTCTGACGGCACGGTCCGTACGGCCCCGCTCCACCCCGATGGCACGGTCCGCCCGACCCCGAATCGGCCCGAGACGAACCCGAGGAGACGACGCCGTATGACCGGTTCCGACGCCGTGCCCACCCCCGTCGACACCAGCCGGCCGCATCCGGCCCGGGTGTACGACTGGTGGCTGGGCGGCAAGGACAACTACCCGGTGGACGAGGAGCTGGCCCGGAAGATCCTCGCCGTGGACGCCACGGTGCTGCGCGGGGCGCGCGCCAACCGCCGGTTCATGCAGCGGGCGACCCGGGTGGCCGCCGAGGCGGGGATCCGGCAGTTCCTGGACATCGGCACCGGCATTCCCACCGAGCCGAACCTGCACCAGGTGGCGCAGGGCGTCGCCCCGGAGGCGAAGGTCGTGTACGCGGACAACGACCCGATCGTGCTGCGGCACGCGGAGGCCTTGCTGCACGGTTCGCCGGAGGGCTCCACCACCTACATCCACGGGGACGTCCGCGACCCCGACACGATCCTGGGCCGCGCGGCGGAGTCCCTGGACTTCGGGCAGCCGGTCGCCCTGTCCCTGGTGGCGCTCACCCACTACCTCGACGACGCGGCCGACGGCGACGACGTACACGGTCTGCTGCGGCGTTACGTCGAGGTCCTCGCCCCCGGCAGCCTGCTGATCCTGTCGCAGGTCACCCCGGACCTGAACCCGGAGGCGATCACCAAGGCGGCCGAGCACTTCCGCCGCAGCGGCACGTCCTTCCACCCCCGCTCCCTCGCCGAGTTCTCGCGCTTCTTCGACGGCCTGGAGCTGCTGGGCCCCGGCGTGATCCCGGTCTCCGGGTGGCGGCCCGAGCCGGAGGACGTGGCGGTGCAGGCGGAGGGCATCGTGCCGGTGTACGCGGGGGTCGCCCGCAAGGCTTGACCCGGACCCGAGGCGTCCTGACCCGTACGGGTGCCGTCAGCGGGTGGGCTCCCCCGCCCCGCCCTAGGTTCGAAGCAGCCGCGGGCAGGCACGGGAACGCCCGGGACGGGCATCCGGGCCCGCCCGCGTCCGACCACCGACGATGCGGAGGACGCCCGATGCCCTCGGACGCGGTGCTGTACCAGGCGGCGGCGCTCTGCCTGACCTACCCGGACGACGACTTCCGTGCCCGGCTGCCCCTGCTGCGCGAAGCCGCCCCGCCGCTCAGGGAGTTCACCGATCACGCGACCCTCACGCCCGCGCGGGACCTGGCGGCGCACTACGTCCGCGTCTTCGACTCCGACCACCGGCACAGCCTGTATCTGGGCCGGTGGCGCGGCAGATCGGCGGTCCGGTTCGAGGACGCCTACCGGGCGCACGATCTGGAACTCACCGGCGAGGAACGGCCGGACTTCCTGCCCGCGGTGCTGGAGCTGACGGCCCGCACCGGCGAGACCGAACTGCTCACCGGGCACCGGGCGGGCCTGGAAGAACTCCGTTCCCGCCTCACCGCCTTCGGTACGCCGTACGCCTCCGTCCTGGACGCGGTCTGCGCCACCCTGCCGATCGCCCGCTGACGAGGGTCACCGGTCGCCCTGGCTCCGTCCGTCCCGGCCCGGACCGTCCGGGTCCCGCTCGTCGTCGACGATCTCGGCGTCCACCACGCCCTCGTCCTCCTGCGCCGAGGCCGACGAGCCCGAAGACCCCGACGAGGCGTTCCGGTCGGCGTCCGTGTCCTCCGGCGGGCTCTGCCGGTCGGCGGACCGGGCGTACATCGCCTGACCCATCTTCTGGCTGACGGAGGCGAGTTGCTCGACGCCGCCCCGCAGGGCGGTCGTCTCGGCGTTCTCCTCCAGAAGGCGCTTCAGGTCGGCGACGGCGGACTCGACGTCGGCCTTGGCGTCGGCGGGCACCTTGTCGTCGTTCTCGCGGAGGAACTTCTCGGTCTGGTAGACGAGTTGCTCGGCCTGGTTGCGGGTCTCGGCCGCCTCGCGCCGCCCGCGGTCCTCCTCGGCGTACTGTTCGGCGTCCCGCATCATGCGGTCGATGTCCTCCTTGGGGAGGGCCGAGCCGCCGGTGACGGTCATCTTCTGTTCGCGGCCGGTGGCGAGATCCTTGGCGAAGACGTGCATGATGCCGTTCGCGTCGATGTCGAAGGCGACCTCGATCTGCGGGACACCGCGCGGGGCGGGCGGCAGGCCGGTGAGGTCGAAGACGCCGAGCTTCTTGTTGTAGGCGGCGATCTCACGTTCGCCCTGGTAGACCTGGATGCCCACCGAGGGCTGGTTGTCGGTGGCCGTCGTGAAGATCTCCGAACGGCGGGTGGGGATCGTGGTGTTGCGTTCGATGAGCTTGGTCATGATGCCGCCCTTGGTCTCGATGCCCAGGGACAGCGGGGTGACGTCGAGGAGCAGGACGTCCTTGACGTCGCCGCGGATGACACCCGCCTGGAGGGCCGCGCCGACGGCGACGACCTCGTCGGGGTTGACGCCCTTGTGCGGATCCTTGCCGGTGAGTTCCTTGACCAGGTCGGTGACGGCGGGCATCCGGGTGGAGCCGCCGACGAGGATGACGTGGTCGATCGCGGCGAGCTGGATGCCGGCGTCCTTGACGGCCTGGTGGAAGGGGGGCTTGCAGCGGTCCAGGAGGTCGGCGGTCAGCTCCTGGAACTGGGCCCGGGTCAGCTTCTCGTCGAGGTGCAGGGGTCCTTCGGCGGAGGCGGTGACGTAGGGGAGGTTGACGGTCGTCTCGGAGGACGAGGACAGTTCGATCTTCGCCTTCTCGGCGCCCTCGCGCAGGCGTTGCAGGGCCATCTTGTCCTTGCCGAGGTCGACGCCGTACTGGCCCCTGAACTTCTTGACGAGGTACTCGACGACCCGCTGGTCCCAGTCGTCGCCGCCGAGGTGGGTGTCGCCGTTGGTGGCCTTGACCTCGATGACGCCGTCGCCGATCTCCAGGAGCGACACGTCGAAGGTGCCGCCGCCGAGGTCGAAGACGAGGACGGTCTGCTCCTCGCCCCGGTCGAGGCCGTAGGCGAGGGCGGCGGCGGTCGGTTCGTTGATGATCCTGAGGACCTTCAGACCCGCGATCTCCCCGGCCTCCTTGGTGGCCTGGCGCTGGGTGTCGTCGAAGTGGGCGGGGACGGTGATCACCGCGTCGGTGACGTCCTCGCCCAGGTAGGCCTCCGCGTCCCGTTTGAGTTTCTGCAGCACCCGCGCGGAGAGTTCCTGGGCCCGGTAGCGGGTGCCGTCGATGCCGCCCTCGTCGGGGAAGCGCCAGTCCGCGGCGCCCATGTGGCGCTTCATGGAGCGGGCGGTGCGTTCGACGTTGGTCACGGCCTGCCGTTTGGCGACCTCGCCGACGAGCACCTCGCCGTTCTTCGCGAAGGCCACGACCGACGGTGTGGTCCTGGCCCCTTCCGCGTTCGCGACGACGGTGGGTTCGCCGCCCTCCAGGACGGCGACCACCGAGTTCGTGGTCCCGAGATCGATTCCGACCGCACGTGCCATCGCTGTCCCCTTCCGCCAGGGAGCTTCCCGCACAGTCCGCCCGGGAGCTTCACGCACTCCAGCACAAAACTTGAGTGCGCTCTTGTCAATGGGTGCGCTCGTCCTGCCTGCCGCCCCGCAGCGCGACCGCGCGCCGGGGCCGGTCGGTGACCAGGACGTCCACCCTGGGGTCCGCGAGGAACGCGCGCATCGACGGTTCCTCGTTGACGGTCCACACCATGGTGTACAGGCCGTGCCGGGCCGCCTCGCGCAGGACGCCGGCGCGTGCCAGGCCCTGGTGGACGGCGATCCCGCCCGCTCCGCAGGCACGGACCCGGCGTATCGGCAGCAGTTCGCTCAGCCGGGTCCCCGGCAGCCGGAGCGGGCCGACGTCCTTGCGGTCGCGGCCCAGGGACAGCACCGTCCGGACCCCGGGGAAGGCCCGCGCGACGGCGGCGACGGAGGCGTCCTCCAGGGTGGTCGCGACGAAACCGTCCACGCCGAGCAGGGCGACGGCCCGGTCGACCAGTGCGCGCTCGTGGCCCACTTCCTTCAGGTCCAGGTGCCCGACGAGCTTTCCGGCGATCAGCGCCATGACGTCGTCGACGACCGGCACCGGGTATCCGGCGCGGTCGCGGAGTTCGGTGTGCGTGATCCGCGAGACGAGCGGGCCGGTGTGCGCGACGCGGGCGTCGTGGTGGACGACGAACACGCCGTCGGCGGTGCGGCGGATGTCGAACTCGACGTATTCCGCACCGGATTCGATCGCGTCCTCGTACGCCTCCCAGGTGGCGGCGGCGGCGCGTTCGGAGCCTCCCCGGTGGGCCGACACGGCGGGTCCTCGCGGCATGGGTCAGCTCCCGGAGGCGGATCGGGGCGGCACCGGTGCGGGCGGTGTCCCGTCGGGCGGTGCCGGAAGAGGGCCGGAGCGTCGGCCGGCCCGCCTGACCGGGACGGGCACGGAGAGCACCTGCTCGCCGGACCTCGGATGGGGTGCGACGCGGCCGACGTCGTAGCGGTCGGCGAGGGCGCCCGCCGGGCACATCCGGCCGGACAGGCTGAACAGCGGTACCGCGCGGGCGAGTTCGCGTGTGGCGGAGTCGAGTACCGTCGCCCCGCCGGTGGTTCCCGGCCCCATCACATCCCCTTCGACGCCGTCATCGTGATACCCCTCCCCCGGGTCACGAACCGGCCGTGGGGGGGGGGGGGGGGGGGGGGGGGGGGGGGGGGGGGGGGGGGGGGGGGGGGGGGGGGGGGGGGGGGGGGGGGGGGGGGGGGAGGGGGGGGGGGG